>JAQWQJ010000038.1 GCA_029244725.1 Paracoccaceae bacterium | reverse complement strand
TCTGGGGTCTGGCATCTTGATGAAGTATTTGTCCGCATTGGGGGCAAGCGGACTTATCTGTGGCGAGCCGTAGACGATGAAGGAGAGGTTCTTGAGGTCCTGGCCCAATCACGCCGAAACAAACGTGCGGCCCTTAAACTTGTGCGAAAACTTCTGAAAATACTGGGATACGTTCCAGATAAGATTGTCACCGATAAGCTGGGTTCATATTCCGCGGCGCTTCGAGAACTTGGCCTGGAGCACCTTCATATCACAGGAGGTCGATTGAACAATCGGGCCGAAGTTTCACATCAACCGACGCGCCGGCGAGAACGCCGGATGGGAAGGTTCAAATCGCCCGGATCAATGCAACGGTTTCTGTCCACCCACGATGCCGTCTACAATCATTTCAATTTGCAACGCCATCTGAACTCTCGCCAAACTCTCCGTCAAACGCGCGCCTCAGCATATGTGGCGTGGAATGAAATCGTTTCTGCATAAATGTGGGAACTTGCCACTTTGGCGGTCCGCTTAAGGTAACGCGTCAACGTCGGCCCGGACGATCTTCCTTTTGAGCTTTACGAAGAGGATTAACTGCTTCTGGAAATATGATGTTTACATTTCAACCCATGCAGAACCATCGCGTGAAGATCTCTGGCAGGCATCAACGAATTTCATGCCGTCCAAGCCAGCCTCAAGACCAATTCTGTCGAGGCTCAATGTACCATTAATCTCGTCGGCGGCCTCACGATAAATCGTTGCAAAAGCTTCCAAATAACCTTCGGGATGACCCGCCGGAACTCGCGTCACAGCAGCTGCTTCGGGGCCTGTCATCGCACCACCTCGTGTGTAAAATTGAGGTGCTTTCCCAATTTCTGTGAAGATTAAAACATTGGCGGCTTCTTGGCTCCACCGTAGTGAAGCTTTGGTGCCATACACTTCCAGAGATAGGTTGTTTTCATTGCCAATCGCTACTTGGCTGGCCCATATTTGCCCCCTAGCCCCGTTTTCAAGTTCTAAGGCTACACGGGCATCGTCATCGACTGTCATATTTGCTTGATGGCTGCGAAGGCCTGCACTTACCGACAGGGCCCTTAACCCGGTCACAAAGCTCGCCAAATTATAGGCGTGAGTTCCTATGTCTCCTATGGCCCCCGCCCCAGATTGGGTCGCGTCCGTGCGCCAAGCAGCCTGTTTGTTTGAGGCACCCTGAGGCTCGCTGAGCCAATCCTGCAAATAATTGGCTTGGACGATCCTCAGATCACCCAATAGCCCATCGGTGACCATCTTTTTGGCTTGTCGGATCATCGGATAGCCAGTGTAGTTATGAGTCAAAAAGAACGACGCTTTGGAGCTTTTGGCCACTTTAACGAGATTCGTTGCTTGTTCCAACGTGGCCGTCATTGGCTTGTCGCAAATTACATGTATGCCTGCGGATAAAAACGCCTGGGCGATTGGGGCGTGCAAGTGATTTGGCGTTACGATCGAGACTGCGTCGATGCCATCCTCTCGCATAGCCTCAACCCTAGCCATCTCGCGAAAGTCGCCGTAGGAGCGGTCAGCAGATACCCCGATCTCAGTCGCCGAAGCATGTGCACGCACCGGTTCAGACGAAAAGCTGCCAGCCACCAATTCCCAGCGACCATCAAGACGTGCGGCCATGCGGTGCACACCGCCGATAAAAGCGCCTTGACCACCTCCGACCATGCCAAGCTTGAGCAATCCCATCTTAAAAACCCATCATCTTACGAAGTGCCGCGCGATCAATATGACCACCCGCAAAATCGTCAAAGGCCTTGTCTGTTTTGCGGATCAGATGGTCGGCAATAAATGGTGCTCCTTCAGCCGCGCCTTGCTCTGGATGCTTCAGACAGCATTCCCATTCCAAAACGGCCCACCCGTCGAACCCATATTGGGTAAGACGTGAGAATATGCCTTTAAAATCCACCTGCCCGTCTCCAAGTGACCGGAAACGTCCAGCGCGTTCGGTCCAATCAGCATAGCCTGAGTAAACGCCCTGCATGCCCGATGGATTGAACTCAGCGTCTTTGACGTGAAAGGCGCCGATCCGGTCGTGAAAAATGTCGATAAAGGCCAGATAATCCATCCCTTGAAGGAGGAAATGTGAAGGATCGTAGGTGATCTTACAGCGCGGATGGTTGTCGAGTGCTTCAAGAAACCGCTTAAACGTCGTGCCGTCGAATATGTCTTCGCCTGGGTGAATTTCGTAGCAATAGTCCACACCTTCCCGATCGTACGCGTCCAGTATCGGCTTCCATCGTCGGGCAAGCTCTGAAAATGCCTCGTCGATGAGACCTTCTGGGCGTTGTGGCCAGGGATAGAGATATGGAAAAGCCAATGCGCCAGAAAATCCGACAGCAGTCTTCAATCCAAAATTACGAGAAGCCTTGGCCGTCTTTAGAACCTGATCCACAGCCCATGCCTGCCGTTTCTCTGGATTTCCGTGCAAATGGTCAGGTGCAAACGTGTCAAATGCTACGTCATATGCTGGATGCACGGCGACAAGCTGGCTTTGAAGATGGCACGAAAGCTCTGTGATCGTGACACCATGTTCGGCACAGATGGCCTTGATGTCATTGCAGTAATCATTGCTTTCAGCAGCCAGTTCGAGATCGAAAACCCGCGCATCCCAAGTTGGGATTTGAACACCCTTGTACCCAAGATCAGCCGCCCATTTTACGATGGCAGGCAGTGAGTTGAGTGGCGCCTCGTCACCAATAAACTGGGCGAGGAATATCGCAGGACCTTTGATTGAACCGTTCATCACGCGCTTCCTCGCCACTTATGCCAACAAGGCTTTGGCTTGCTCAGGACCCAATGTTGCAGGCCGGTCGCAGGTTGTTTTCATGTTCATGACTTGTCCGGTTTCACCAGCTTCAAGAACTGCGGTCATCACTTCGACAACATGGGTGGCCAAGTCGTCGTTACAGCGATGCGGGGTGCCTGCCAGAATGGACAAGGCCATATCTGCGAGTCCTGCACCACGATAATTGGCGTGGACATCTTCGAAGTTAGGGATGCCAAATGGATGATCCCAAGATTTTGTGACCGCTTCACCATCGCGTTCGGTGACGCTTAGCTCGCCACCAAAGAAGTTGGGATCAGGCACATTCATTGTACCTTCGGTGCCATAAAGCTCCATGATCGGGTGGTCGTTTGTCCACACGTCCCAGCTGGCTAGAAGCGTGATTATCGCGCCGCTTTCAAATGACAAAAGCGCGTGGATCGTTGTTGGCGTCTCGACAGGAACAGCCTCGCCCTCTCTCGGGCCATTGCTGATCGTGCGCGTGGCGCTGGCAGCGCCAGTGAAGCTAGTCACTTTCTGCACGGGACCAAGCATCTGAACCAAATTGCAGATGTAATACGGGCCAAGATCTAGGATCGGACCGCCGCCCTTTAGGAAGAAGAAATCAGGGTTCGGGTGCCAATGCTCCATACCGTGCGACATGACAATGGCCGTGCCAGATGTGACAGTTCCGATTGTGCCATCATCAATCAAACTACGCGCCAATTGGTGACTGGCACCCATGAATGTGTCGGGGGCAGAGCCAATTCGAACTTTGTTCGCTCTTGCAACTTCGCCAAGTTCCTGCGCCTCAGCAAGGCTAAGAACAAACGGCTTTTCCGAATAAACGTGCTTGCCAGCTTGCAGAACTGCCTTGGAGACTTCGAGGTGGGCGGCAGGGATCGTCAGGTTGATCACCAGATCAATATCGTCCGACGCCAGCAGGTCTTCGACGGTATTCGCCCTGACGCCAAATTCGTCCGCGCGCGCATTGGCATTATCCATGTTGATGTCAGCCACGGCAACGATGTCGTAGCCTTTTAACAAAGGGGCCAATTGCAGATAGGCCGCCGAGATGTTGCCGCATCCAATGATGCCGACACCCAGATTATCAGACATTTGAAGCCTCCCAAAGGGTCTTGAACACAGCGGCAGAGCGTGAAGCATACCCAACTGGATCGCTGGGCTTATCGTGCTCCAGTGCATAGATCAGATCATCAGATTGTACACGGCACGCACTTAAAAAGGCCGTCCAATCAAGTGTTCCTGCACCAAGGTCGGACCAGCCATCCTGATCAACGTTTTCACCTTCTGGCGCGATGTCTTTTACGTGGATCGCCGAAATTCGGCTGCCGTATTTGGCAATGTAGTCGATCGGATCACAGCCGCCACGAACGACCCACGCGAGGTCGGCTTCCCATTTAATATCGGGGGCCTTGTCCAACAAAATGTCCATAGGAATGCTACCATCCGGCAATGCAAAAAACTCAAAGTCGTGATTGTGCCAACCGAATGAAATGCCGTGTTCAGCAAATTTTTTGGCTGCCGCATTCAAACGGTGTGCCAAATCTTCATAGCCTTGCGCTGTTGTTGGACGGTCTCTTTCCTCAAGATACGGCGCATATACACGGTTCATGCCAAGCGTCTTGGTGATGGCGATTGTGCCGTCAAAATCATGCTCAATCTCGTGAAGACCCATGTGACCAGACGGCATCGTAATGCCGTTGGCCTCCATTGCTGCGCGGTATGCTGTCGGATCATCATAAACGCCGCCGTAGCCCTCAACGGACGAGATCCCCATCGCCGTAAGCTGCCCAAGCAAATCAAGTTGGTTCGTACATTCGCGCATCGAATAGAGTTGAAGTGAGAGTGTCATAGTATTCATCCAGTTTAGAGACGGATCTCTGTCGTTTTATCAAAGAGATGCATGCGCGAGGCGTCAAAGCCAATTTCCAGTTTGTCGCCGGATTGCAGGCCAGATTGCCCTTCGGTTCTGACGCGAACAGACTGACCGGCAAAGTCGACCCAAAGCAATGTGTCGGACCCCATGGGTTCAACAATGTCGATTTCGGCTGATCCTCGGAACGTGGTTTCCTTGGCATCTGCTGTCAAGATGTGCTCAGGGCGGATGCCCAACCACGCGCCTCCATCGCTGCGCGCACCCTCACCGAAATCGTAGCCTTCTACGTCGACGCTAAAACCCTCACCGTTAAAAGTATTGCCTGTCAAAGTGCCCTCAAACAGGTTCATGGCCGGCGAGCCGATAAAGTCGGCGACATATTTGTTGCAAGGCTTGGCGTAGATAACCTCGGGCGCATCAAGTTGCTGGATCATACCGTCTTTCATAATCGAAATTCGGTCCGCTAACGTCATGGCTTCGACCTGATCATGCGTCACATAGATCATAGTGTTCTTTAGTTTCTTGTGTAGACGCTTCAGTTCCACCCGCAGATCAGTGCGCAGTTTTGCATCAAGGTTCGACAATGGCTCGTCAAACAAGAACACATCAACATCGCGAACCAAAGCACGACCGATCGCAACGCGCTGGCGCTGACCGCCGGACAATGCGCCCGGTTTGCGATCAAGAAGAGGTCCGATTTGAAGAACATCCGCGACGCGCTTAACCCGTTCTTGAATTTCTGCCTTCGGAACCCGAGCGTTTTTTAGTCCAAACGACAGGTTTCCGCGAACGGTCATCTGTGGGTAAAGCGCATAAGATTGGAAAACCATGCCAATGCCGCGCTCAGAAGGTTCAGCCCAAGTAACATTTTCGCCCTTGATAAAGATCTGACCATCCGAAACCTCCAGAAGACCGGCAATACAGTTCAGCAATGTGGATTTACCACAGCCTGAGCTGCCCAAAAGGACAAGAAACTCGCCGTCTTTGATATCAAGGTTGAGTTGCTTGAGAACTTGAACCGAACCAAAGTTCAGATCCAATTCTTTGATTTCTACAGAGTTTTCCATCGAATTTAGCCTTTAACTGCGCCAGCGGCGATGCCGCGAACAAAGAGTTTGCCTGACGCAAAGTAGATGACGAGTGGGACCAGACCGGTTAGAAGGGTCGCGGCCATGTTGACGTTGTATTCCTTGACCCCTTGGACCGAGTTCACGATGTTGTTTAGCTGAACCGTCATCGGATAGGTCGCGGGTTTGGTGTAGATGACCCCAAACAGGAAGTCGTTCCAGATTCCGGTGACTTGCAAAATGATCGCCACAACAAAGATCGGAAGCGCCATTGGCAGCATGATCTGGAAATAGATTTGCCAGAAGCCTGCCCCATCAACGCGTGCGGCCTTAAACAATTCCTCAGGGACGGAAGCAAAGTAGTTGCGAAACAGCAGAGTCAGAATGGGCATGCCAAAGACCGTGTGCACAAGAACCAGCCCGCCTATCGACCCCATCAGACCAATCTCGCGTAGCAAGATCACGATCGGGTACAGCATCGTCTGGTAAGGGATAAAGGCGCCCACGATGAGGATCGTAAAGAACACCTCAGAACCTTTGAACTTCCAGTTCGACAGCGCATAGCCGTTAATCGACGCAATCACGATGGACATGAATACTGACGGCAACAAGATGCGCACCGAGTTCCCAAAACCGCGGGATAGGCCGTCGCAGTTAATACCGGTACAGGCCTCTGACCATGCTTTCACCCAAGGTTCAAACGTGACCTCAACAGGTGGGCCAAAAACGTTGCCCATACGAATTTCTGGCATGCCTTTCAGCGAGGTGACAATCATCACATAGAGCGGAAGCAGGTAGTAGAATGCGACCAGCAAAAGCGTGCCGTAAAGAAAGATGTTGGTGCGCGAAAAGGTGCGCTTTGGCTTTGGGCCACGCGGACCGGAAGCAGTGTTTGCAGAAAGATCAGCCACGTTTCCGGC
Source organism: Paracoccaceae bacterium (assembly GCA_029244725.1). GTDB lineage: Bacteria > Pseudomonadota > Alphaproteobacteria > Rhodobacterales > Rhodobacteraceae > JASMHC01. The sequence goes on along the minus strand of JAQWQJ010000038.1, from coordinate 4,472 downwards.
CTCCGAATTCTAGGTAAGCCCAAGGGATCAAGATCACGACAACTGAGCAAAGCATCATTGTTGATGCCGCAAAGCCTTGACCAAGGTTCTGAGCGCGGAACATATATTCAATCACGTATTTGGCGGGAACTTCTGACGATAGCCCAGGACCACCGCCTGTTTGTGCCACGACAAGGTCGTAGAGTTTGATGATGCCAGCGGCGATCAACACGAGCGAGGTGATGAACACGGGGCGCATCATCGGGATCACGACAACCACATAAGTTTTAATTGTTCCAATGCCGTCAACTTTTGCAGCTTTCCAAATGTCATCGTCAATTCCGCGAAGACCTGCCAGCATGATGCACATGATAAGGCCCGTGCCCTGCCAAAGTCCGGCAATAAGAAGGCCGTACATTACGGTGTCAGGGTCATTCAGCGGGTTGAACGTAAAACTCTCCCAACCCCAATTGCGGACAACACTTTGCAGGCCGAAATCTGGGTTCAGGATCCATTGCCAGACGAGTCCGGTAACAACGAAAGACAGGGCGAAAGGATATAGGAAGATCGTGCGAAACGCGCTTTCAAACCGAATTTTGCGGTCGAGGCACGCAGCCAAGCAAAACCCCAAAAACAGCGTCAAAATCATTGAACACGCACCGTAGATGGCAAGGTTCTTGATCGAGATAATCCACCGGTCCGTGTCCCAAAGGCGATCATACTGATCAAGCCCGACCCATTTGGTCTTGGGCAACATGCGAGAGCCGGTGAAGGAATAAGTTATCGTCCAGGCTGTGCAGCCAACAAAGACGACAAGGGCGGTCACTACCATAGGGATCGATGCGATTTTCGCCATTATGTTCCGGAACAAGCGGTTAGGCCGTTTTGCGGATTTCGAGGGCGGGTCAGAAATCACGGTCATCGTATATGCTCCAATGATAAACGATGGTGGCAAAAAAACTGGCCCGACGCACAGGGAACGCCGGGCCAGAGGGAGGTTAGCTAATTAGTCAGCGCTTTCGATCAGATCAGCGTAGCTTGCCTGCGCGTTTGCTGCTGACATGTCGCCAGACCAGAACTGAGCCATCAAGTCTTCGATCTGCGTCTGCGTGTCAGCTGAGAACGTGATGTCGCTTGAAGGCAGAACGCCTCCGTCAGCCAAGATGCCAAGACCTTTTTGCATACAGCCGTTTGCAGAAGACATATCGATGTCACCGCGCACTGGAAGCGAGCCTTTGGCAAGGTTGAACGACACCTGAACTTCTGGAGAAATCAACAACGCAGCCAGCTCTTTCTGGGCGGCAGTGATTTCAGGATCGTCGTTCACTGGGAAGTAGAAAGCGTCGCCGCCAGTGTCCAATACAGCATTCAGACCGAGGCCTGGTAGGCAAGAGTAGTCTACGCCTTCAACTTGCTCGGCCACAGCGAATTCGCCCTGTGCCCAGTCACCCATGATCTGCGCACCAGCTTGTCCGGTGATAACCATGTTTGTTGCAAGGTTCCAATCCTGAACGTTTGAGCCGCGCGCCAATTCACGTGCTGCAACAACCGCTTCAAAGACTGCTGTGTACTCTGGTCCACGTGCAACCGATGCGTCTTTGCTGACATTCACGCCTTTCCAAGCGTCAAGTCCAGCAACCGCGATGGTGATTGCGCCAAACGCGATGCTCTGCTGCCAGCCCTGCTGACCCATAGCTAATGGCAAAGTGCCTGCGGCCTGCAATTCGTCAGCCGAAGCCACGAATTCATGCCAATCGGTTGGAACATCAAGACCGGCGTTTTCGTAGGCTGCGTGAGAGAGCCAAATCCACTGAGCCGAGTGAATGTTCACTGGCACACAGTAGATTTTGCCGTCAAGCGTACAAGAATCCAAAAGCGCGGTTGGGTTCACGATGTCACGCCATCCGCCTGCATCTGCAACGTCAGTCAAATCAAGAAGCAGACCGGCTTCGATCAGCTCTTCCGCCTGACGGCCGTGGTTCAGCTGAGTGGCAGCCATCGGATCGCCACCAAGAATGCGCGAGATAATGATTGGGCGTGCAGTACCACCGGAACCAGCAATAGCGCCGTCCAACCAAGTGTTGCCGGTCGCATTCCAAGCGTCAGCAAATTTGGACACAGCAGCGGCTTCACCACCCGATGTCCACCAGTGAGTAACTTCAAGCTCAACCGCTTGAGCTGTAGATGCGCACGTAAGCGCTGTCCCTACCAAAAGGGATTTCAAAACATTAGACATACTTTCCTCCCAGAAAGCGCGATTGTTCGCGTTGCGTTTTAAATTGCAAAGTTATGCAATCGATTACATTTCGCAATCCATCAAATTATTGCAATCGATTACAGTATAGCGAGTATAAGGTTACGCTTGTCAACAACTATTGCAATCGATTACATTCAAGGATACGTATAGGAGATGGCGAAAGTGCAAAAAACACCAACACTTCAAGATGTTGCTCGTATCGCTGGCGTGTCCACAGCGACCGTTTCCAGAACGCTTTCAAACCCAAAAGTCGTGCACGAATCAACACGAGAGAAGGTCGCCAACGCCGTAAGGGTGAGCGGGTATCGCATAAATCGAGCCGCAAGAAACCTGAGAACCCAGCGTGCGCACTCAATTTTGGTTTTATTGCCAGACCTTGCCAATCCATTCTTTTCCGCCATCCTAGAAGGGATTTCGATTAGCCTTTCAGCCAAAGGTTATTCGATGCTCATTGCAAGCACGAAGCAAGTGCACGCAAGCGGAGAGCAGTTAGTTGACTACCTAGACGACGCGCGTGCGGATGGCATGATCGTCCTCGATGGCGGACTGACACCTGAAGTCGTTGGAACGCTTGAAAATGCTTCGGACTCAAAACCAGTCGTGTTCGCGTGTGAGTGGATTGAAAATGGAAAATTCCCATCTGTTCGCAGTGAAAACCGCCGAGGGACGAAAGCCGCAGTTAAATATCTTTATGACCTAGGCCATACCAAGATTGCGCATATCGCTGGACCAGAAGGCAACGTTCTTATGCATGCCCGCAAAGACGCTTTCCTTGCTGAAATGAAAACACTACAGCTAGAACTAAAACCCGAATGGCTAGTATCTGGCGATTTCTCACTTGATGCTGGGCGCATCGCAGCAGAAACTTGGATCGCAATGCATGATCGTCCAACGGCTGTTTTTTGTGCCTCAGATCAAATTGCGTTCGGTTTCATTTCAGAATTATCTCGCTGCGATTTCAAAGTGCCAAAAGATGTTTCGGTTATGGGTTTCGACGACATCGAACTATCTGAGCGGTTCATCCCTCCCCTTTCAACGATCCAGCAGGATCGCACCCGGCTCGGAAAGACCGCGGCCAAGATCGTCTTGGATTGGCTTGAAGGTAAAAGCGATAATCCCACCATTATACTCCCGGTGACGCTAATCAAACGCGAAAGCACCTCTGGACCAAGTAACTAGCCTTCGCGCGATTACCGCGTCAGACTGTTGGGTTCTCCTAAGTTAACGTGACAAAGCTATTGGTGCCAACGGTCGTGACGGCGTTCTTTGTCAAATGGGCTTTGGTCGGTATCGGGGTCTCACAGCTCTCCACCCTGTTCATGCAGATGCGTGGTGGGGCGCCCGGCACTGCAATGGCGCGGCCGGCCGTACTGCTCGTTCTTGCCGTCATCTACTGGTTCATTCGCACTTGAGTTCGGGAATTTCGAAATGAATATCGCACTATTTGGCGCAACCGGCGCAGTCGGTGGCTTTTTCCTGAACAAGGCTCTGGCCGCCGGTCATGAGGTGACTGCCCTTGTCCGCTCCCCTGAAAAACTGGGCGCACAGCTCAATCTTAGGGTCGTGAAAGGGGACGTCACGGATGCATCAGATGTACGAAGTGTTATTGACCAGGCCGACGTCGTGGTCAGTTGCCTTGGCAATGTCAAAGTTGCGCTGATCATGGAAATGGCGGCAGAGGCAATCCTGCAAGCCGCCGCCGCGCAATCAAACCCGCCAAAATGCCTGTTTGTCAGCAGCATCGGGTGTGGCGGCACGTCTTGGATCGTCTTACAACTCCTTCGATTGATCAATGATCGCGCTGGATTTACAGACTATGAGCGCGCCGATGCAAGGATCGCGCGGGAAACGCGGGTTCCTTATGTCCTGATCAGACCCGCCGCCCTGAAGGAAAAGCCTGGGAACGGAAAATACCGCGTTTTCCAAGGCGATGGGACGTTCGCACGACCGATGGCCAAAGAGGATGTCGCCGCGTTTCTTTTTGATGCGCTTGAAAGTGATCAGTGGGACGGCAAAGGCGGATTTCAATTGGCCGGGCGTAAGTAGGCCAATTCCCTATAGCCGACGTTCAACTTTTGCTGTCAAATGTCTGCTCCGTCCGCATTGTGTTAATTCGCCCATCATCTGATTTCGCGCACGCAGCGAATGTCCGCACTCACGGGCCGCAATGCAGCAAGGGACGGCCGTTGGCAACGACCGCTCAGGGCCGTTGGCTTTCATTTTAGGGAGCCATAAT
>JAQWQJ010000092.1 GCA_029244725.1 Paracoccaceae bacterium | reverse complement strand
TAAACTGGCCGCAGTTCGAGCCGTGGTTCCGGCAACAAAATGCTCGACCAGGCGACCCTGTTTATACTTACTTAAGCGACTCTTCCGCATGCTTCCCATGATAACACCTTTTTCGCGTTATCTGGGTCAGCCCCTAAAACTGTTTTATACGATGACCGCCTGCGCGACCTGTTCACCAACTTCAAACACCCGCTTATACCGTTCAACTTGATCTGCAGGGCCCATCGCCTTGTTTGGATTATCCGACAACTTAACGGTCGGATGGCCTTCGGCAGATACTGCCTTACAAACCATAGAAAACGGCGCAAGGGCATCTTCACCAACCAAACCGCGGAAATCATTTGTTAACAAAGTACCCCAACCAAAAGACACTTTTGTGCGATCCGAGAATTGGTGATGAAGTTCAATCATTTTATCGACATCCAACCCATCAGAGAAAATGATCAGCTTGTCCCTAGGATCCTCTCCACGGTCTTTCCACCATTGGATTGCCATTTCTGCAGAGCCAACGGGATCGCCGCTATCAATGCGAATTCCGGTCCAACCCGCCAGCCAGTCGGGGGCATTTCGCAAGAAGCCCTCGGTTCCATAGGTGTCGGGCAAGATAATTCTTAGATTGCCATCATGTTCTTCCTGCCAATCGGCAAGAACCTCGTAAGGCGCGCGCTGCAAATCTGCATCGCTTTTAGCCAAAGCCGAATAAATCATCGGCAATTCATGTGCGTTGGTACCAATCGCCTCAACCTCGCGACGTTTCGCGATCAGGCAGTTTGAGGTGCCAACAAACTTATCACCCAAGCCTTCGATCATCGCTTGAACGGCCCAATCCTGCCAAAGAAACGAATGCCGCCGTCGCGTGCCAAAGTCAGCAACCCGCAGACCGTCCACTTTGCGAAGGCGCTCAATCTTTTTCCAGAGTTTGGTCATGGCCTGCGCATATAGAACCTGAATTTCGAACCGTCGCATCTTGGACAGCACCGCTCGGCCGCGAAGTTCCATCAGAACTGACAGCGCCGGAATTTCCCACAGCATAACCTCTGGCCAACTGCCTTCGAACGTCAGTTCATATTGGCCATCGCGCTTTTCCAAATGATAGGCCGGTAAGCGGACGCCCTCTAGCCAGTCCATGAAATCAGGCCGGAACATTTGGCGTTTGCCGTAAAAAGTATTGCCGCGCATCCACGTGCTTTCACCGCGTGATAGCGATAGATTGCGGATGTGATCCAACTGCTCGCGCAATTCTCCCTCGTCAATCAAATCAGCCAGCCGGATATGTTTGCTGCGATTGATCAGCGAAAACGTCACTTGGGTATCGCGATTATTGCGAAACACAGACTGACACATAAGTAGTTTGTAAAAATCTGTGTCGATCAATGACCGAACGATCGGGTCAATCTTCCACTTGTGATTATGAACGCGCGTCGCAATATCCATCGACATGCCCCTTATTCTTCTACGGGTTCGATTGTTCCCGAATTACCGTTTGGTCACACTGAAAGGTCACTCGAGAATGACCACACCGGCGGCTTTCATTTTTTCCATAGCAGCGCTCAGACTGCCATCCATATCAATTCCACGACAAGCATTAAGTGCCAAATGCACGTCAAATCCAAGCTTCACTGCATCCATTGCGGAATAAAGCACACAGAAATCAGTTGCCAAGCCAGTGAGGGTCAATGAGGAAAGACCACGAGAGCGCAAATACCCTTCAAGACCCGTCGGCGTCGTTTGATCATTCTCAAAGAACGCCGAATAGCTGTCGATCCCACGACGAAAGCCTTTCCGAATAATCAATTCTGCCGCAACTGCATTCAAATCAGAATGAAATTCAGCGCCAGTACTTCCCTGAACACAGTGATCCGGCCAAAGGACTTGATCGCCATAGGCGACTTTGGTCATGTCAAAAGGCGCTTTGCCCGTGTGCTGACTTGCGAAAGATGTGTGATCAGATGGATGCCAATCCTGTGTCAGGACACACGCAGCGAATTCCGGAATCATTGCATTTATCGGTGGAACAACTTCGTCTCCACCAGCAACCGCAAGCGCACCACCTGGGCAAAAATCGTTCTGAACATCCACAACTATCAGCGCTGCGTTGGCCGTTTTCATTGGAAATTCCCCTGCGGCTAATTTTCGCTAATGTTTCCCACCTCTTGAAGGCAACATCAAGATGATCCTATAGGCATAGTATGTTTACTGTTGCTGCACTCTACCACTTCACCCGTATGGACGACTTGCCTATCAAGCAGGCAAGACTGAAACAGCTATGTCTCAAGAATAAAGTGACTGGGACATTGTTGTTGGCCAACGAAGGGATCAACGGCACGATTGCTGGGTCCCGTCAGAGTATCGATGCGGTGATTGCGCATATAAAATCGCTTCCGGGGTGCGCTGACTTTGTGTGGAAGGAAAGCACAGCCGAGGATCAACCGTTCGCACGCATGAAAGTTCGACTCAAAAAAGAGATCGTAACTATGGGTGAACCAGACGTCGATCCAAACGCAAACGTCGGGCACTATGTATCTCCTCAGGAATGGAACGACCTGATCCTTGCTGATGATGTAGTGACCATCGACACGCGCAATGATTACGAAGTGTCTATCGGCACATTCCAAGGCGCGATTGATCCTGAAACAGCGACATTCCGCGAGTTTCCAGCATGGTGGGCAGCCAACAAGGACCGCTTCCACAACAAACGGATCGCGATGTTTTGCACGGGTGGTATCCGCTGCGAGAAATCAACGAACTATCTTCTCGGACAGGGTGTTCCAGACGTGTACCACCTGAAGGGCGGTATCCTGAAATACCTGGAAGAAATCCCTGAAGAGGAAAGCACGTGGGACGGATCATGCTTTGTCTTTGACGGGCGAGTTTCGGTTGATCACGGCTTGAAAGAAGGCCCGCACGAACTTTGCCACGCATGTCGAGGTCCAATCCTGCCAGAAGACAAGCAACGCCCAGAGTTTGAGTTGGGTGTTTCGTGTCATTTATGCGCAGAAAAAACCTCGGACCAAGATAAAGTCCGGTTTCGCGAGCGTCAAAAACAGATCGACTTGGCTAAAGAACGCGGCGAGCGCCACCTGCGGGCGGAAACTTTCGTCGAAAGCGCTTAGTCGCCCACCAACATATACCCAGCGCCCCGAATGGTTTGTAGATAACGCGGTTGCTTTGGGTCTGCTTCCAGCTTGCGACGAAGGCGAGTGATCTGAACATCAACGGCGCGTTCTTGGGCCTGACCGCGATCCCGTCCAAGCTCCTCAACCAGCTTAGTCCGGCTGACAACTTCGCCCGTGTTGGCGGCGAAAATCTTCATCAATTGCATCTCAGTTGAGGTTAGACGAACCAATTGTTCGCCCTCCCACAGCTCAGCGCGATCAATATCATATGTCAGCGGCCCCAGCCTCAACGCTTTTGGACGAGTATCAACGGGCTCAGGTTCGGGCACCCGTCGCAAGATCGCATTAATCCGCAACAAAAGCTCTTTTGGCTCAAACGGTTTAGGCAAATAGTCGTCGGCTCCAGCCTCAAGCCCGGCAATCCTGTCTTCAGTTTCGCCTTTTGCAGTAAGAAGCATGATGGGAGTGCTCAAGTTTTGGCGCAACTCGCGTGTCAATGTCACACCGTCGTCACCGGGCATCATCACATCCATCACAATAAGATCAAACTCTAGCATCGACAGCAATCGCCGTGCATGATCGGCGTCACGTGCAGCCGATACCAAGAAACCGTTGCGGTTAAGATATTGCTTCAAAAGTTCGCGAATACGTTCGTCGTCGTCGACAATCATCAAATGGGCAGGAACGTCGCTCATTGTCTCACACTCCGCTCATCATGATAATGTTGCAAAAGGTTAGTATCCATCATCGACTCAAGGACTGTGCGAAAGCCTGCAACAGCTTCCGGTCCTGCTTTCCGGTACGCAGCGCGCATCCGCTTTCTTTGTGCATCTGAAAGGCGTTGCTCTAACGAGACCCCTTCGGGCGTCAGGAACAAGTGTCGTTCACGGCGATCGCGAGCGCCTACTTTGCTTTCGACTAGGCCGTCCTCGATCAACGTTCGTAACACACGGTTTAACGATTGCTTGGTCACCCCTAGGATCGACAACAGATTGTTCACAGTCGTTCCAGGTGTATGGCTGATAAAATGCATGGCACGGTGATGGGCCCTGCCGTAGGCCATGGTTGCAAGAATGCGATCAGGGTCCGCTGTAAAGCCTCGGTACGCAAAAAACATCGCTTCGATGCCTTTGCGCAATTGCTCATCCGTCAGAAACAGCAGATTCTCTCCGCTGCGCGAGGAGGATTCTTCCATATCTCTACCCTTTATCTTGCGATTTCGGCCCGTTTGAACCAAATTATATGTCAGTCTTGTTGACTTTCCAAGTGCCCACTGGTACCGAATCGAAGGTTTTGCGCAACTTTATGTCGGAAACGGACGTAATTAGCGCAATAAATGCAAATTAAAAAGGATGACGGCGATGGCTGGCACATATGATGATCGTGACGGATTGATCTGGTTAGACGGTAAACTTGTACCTTGGCGCGATGCCAATGTGCATATTCTGTCCCATGCAATGCACTATGCTTCGTCGGTCTTTGAGGGCGAGCGCGCCTATAACGGCAAAATTTTCAAATCGCGCGAACACACTGAGCGACTGATAAATTCGGGCAATTTGTTGGATATGCCGATCCCCTACACTGCTGACGAAATTGAAGCAGCAAAGATGGCGACGCTTAAAGCCAACAACCTGACCGATGCTTATGTTCGTGCTGTGGCTTGGCGTGGTGCTGGCGAAGACATGGGTGTCGCGTCTTCGCGCAACCCAGTGCGCATGGCAATTGCAGTTTGGGAATGGGGTGCCTATTACGGTGACGCAAAAATGAAGGGTGCCAAGCTAGACATAGCCAAATGGCGCCGCCCTTCGCCTGACACTATTCCTACAGCTGCCAAAGCCGCTGGTCTTTATATGATTTGCACCATGTCCAAGCACGCAGCCGAAGCCAAAGGCTGTTCAGATGCGTTGTTCTACGATTATCGCGGCTACGTTGCCGAGGCGACGGGTGCCAACGTCTTTTTCGTGAAAGACGGTGAGGTTCATACCCCAATCCCAGACGCGATCCTTGATGGCATTACGCGCCGAACGGTCATTCAAATGCTTAAGGATAAGGGGATCACGGTACACGAGCGCCACATCATGCCCGACGAACTCGGTGACTTTGAGCAGTGCTGGCTGACCGGTACGGCCGCCGAAGTTACGCCCGTTGGTCAGATTGGTGACTACACGTTTGAGGTTGGCGACATCGCCCGCGATATCGCCCAATCTTACGAAGAGCTTGTGCGCGCCTAAAACCGGCCTAAACTATTTTTAAGTGCCGCCCGAAAAAGGGCGGCACTTTTTGATTCCGGCGCTAATATCGCGTCATGTTATTTGCTTTACCCGATGATGAAACGCTCTATCAGGCCCTCGTAACCCGAGATAGCGCCTACGATGGACGTGCCTTGGTTGGCGTCACTTCAACCGGTATCTTTTGCCGTCTGACGTGCCCGGCGCGAAATCCTTTGCCAAAGAACTGTCGGTTCTTTGAAACAGCCGCAGAGTGTCTTGAGGCTGGATTTCGACCCTGCAAACGCTGTCACCCGCTTGGGCAATCCAACGATCCGATAATTGCCAAGCCACTGAAAGCATTGGACACTGATCCACTGCGACGTTGGTCGGAAGACGACTTGACGGATATGGGTTTGGACCCATCGACCGTGCGTCGCACATTCAAGCGTCAGTTTGGCATCACGTTTCTTGAGATGGCGCGCCTGCGCCGCCTTAAGCATGGGTTTCGCGATCTGGCAGACGGCAAACGCGTCATCGACGCCCAACTAACTGCTGGCTTTGACTCTCCCGCGGCATTTCGCACGGCATTTGCTAAATTACTTGGCGTGGCCCCCGGAAGCTTTGCGACTGACGCGATGCTCAAAGCCGATTGGATCGAGACGCCGCTTGGACCGATGATTATGGTCGCCGACCAACGCTGCCTTCATCTGCTTGAATTCGCAGACCGCAAGGCGCTGCCCACTGAACTGCAAAAAATCCTCAAAAATACCAAAGGCAGCCTTGGCATTGGTCGCACACAAATCACCGATCAGACTGAACTAGAGCTGACTGAGTTCTTTAGCGGCAAACGCGCCAACTTCGGGATTCCGCTAGCTTTGCATGGCACGGATTTCACAAACACAGTCTGGCGGGCTTTACAGGAAATTCCAGCTGGAACGACCTGCAGCTACCTCGACCTCGCCAAATCTATTGATCGTCCAACAGCAACCCGCGCCGTGGCACGTGCGAATGGGGCAAATCAGATCGCGCTAATTATTTCGTGCCACCGTGTCATTGGCGCCGATGGCAGCCTAACAGGATACGGCGGAGGTTTGTGGAGAAAGCAAAAGTTGATCGCTTTGGAAAAACAGTACGCTTAAACGCGCGGCACTTGCGAGTTTTTGTCTGCCCGTGAACGCACGCCGATTTGTCGTTCACGCCAAATAATAAGAACGCCAGACAACACAACCAACGCAGCGCCCAACAGCATTGGCGTGGTCGAGATTTCACCAAACCAGTAGTACCCTATGATCATTGAAAACAGGATCGTGATGTAATCAAACGGCGCCAACGCAGAAGCCTCGGCATATTTGAACGAAGACGTAATCATCAACTGGCCAAAGCCGCCGGTGATACCTGCACCGATCAAGAAGAGTAGCGTCATTTTATCCGGCCAAACCCAACCAAATGGCATCGTCAACAATGACACCACGCTGACCGTCAATAAAAAGTAGAAGGCAATTGCGGCTGAGTTTTCAGTTTGCACCATGCGTCGAATGTGGATTTGAACAACGCCCCTTAAGACTGACGAAATCAATACGAAAATAACGCCCCACATCGCAGCCTGAGACGCAGCCTCACCCTCAAACGCCAAGCGCGGCCAAATCACGATAGACACGCCCACAAGGCCTAACCCGAGCATCGACCAACGGAAAAGGCGCACTTTTTCGCCCAATACCACGACCGCCAAAAACAATGTTACAAATGGCGTTATATAGCCGATGACGGTTACTTCCGGTAACGGCAACAGGCTTAGGGCTAGGAAATTGCAGCCCATCGCTGTGCCACCAAGAAGCCCACGAGAAACATGCATAAACGGGCGTTTTGTGCGCAGTCCCGTCAACAACTGGCCACGCATCATCAACCAAACCACAACGATCGGAAGCGAAAAGAACGCCCGAAAAAACACCGTTTGGCCTGCGGGCACGACCTCCATCGCGGCCTTGGCGAAGCCCGCCATGACTGTAAAAAACGCAAGCGCTGATATTTTGAGGAGAATGCCCCGAACCGGCGACATAGATAACCTTCCAAAGTGGAGATGCCCTTAACTGACGCACCAACTTCGGAAGGTCAACCAAACTTCCTTTCTTTATTGGCGTTCAGAGAACCCAACCTGCCCGTGGGAAGTGACATGTATACCCATTCGGAATGCGGGCAAGATAATCCTGATGCTCAGGTTCGGCCTGCCAAAAGTCACTTACGGGCTCGACCTCGGTTACGACCTTGCCCGGCCACTTACCGCTGGCTTCAACATCCGCGATTGTCCGCTGGGCCTCTGCGCGTTGGTCCTCAGAGCACCAATAAATCGCCGAACGATAGCTCATGCCTCTGTCATTGCCCTGACGGTTCGCAGTTGTTGGATCGTGAATCTGAAAGAAAACTTCGAGAATTCGACGATAGGTGGTCACATCAGGATCGAACCAAATCTCGATCCCTTCTGCATGTGTACCATGGTTGCGATAGGTGGCATTCGCCACATCGCCACCAGTATAGCCAACGCGCGTGCGTAAAACGCCGGGCATTTTGCGAATTAAATCCTGCATGCCCCAAAAGCAGCCCCCAGCCAGTACGGCCCGTTCCTCAGACATCTTCAACCTCCGTCAAAAATTCACCATAGCCTTCGCTGTCCATATCATCGCGATGAATGAACCGCAGGGATGCAGAGTTAATACAGTATCGTAACCCACCTTGATCCGCGGGGCCGTCCGGAAAAACATGCCCTAAATGACTGTCGCCATGGTGACTTCTAACCTCAACTCGCATCATCCCAAGCGAAGCATCACGGTGTTCAGTCACGTGCTGCGTTACCAATGGCTTGGTAAAACTCGGCCATCCACACCCGCTTTCGAATTTCGCGGAGGAAGCAAACAACGGCTCGCCTGAGACTATATCCACATAGATCCCCGGTTCTTTGTTGCCATTCAACGCACCTGTCCAAGGTCGTTCCGTCCCGCTTTCTTGCGTTACATTGTATTGGACCGGATCAAGCGCTGCGATTGCGTCTGGTGATTTCTCGTATTTTGCCATTGAGACCTCCTAAGCTCCCCAGAAAATGGAGATTATCTGCCAGATTACCAGCCCCTTACCGCTCACGTTTGTGGCATCAAACTGCAATACGCGGGCGGCCAGAAGCTTCGACCAATATCATCGCTTCAACGAATACGGATTTGCCTTCAATTTCTGCCGTTCGAACGTCGTGCTTTGCTTGCACATGAATATCCTCTGCACCCGAGGCTATTGCATCCGCTAGTGCCTCAGACTTTAGCCGAGCTTCTAAAGCTGCAAGGGCTTCTGAACTGTTCCCGAAATCCTCGGGACCTGCTTCAAAATGCACTCGATATCGACCTTCAGACGGGCAAGTGACCGTTCCCATTTTGCGCATCGTCACGCGTCCGACAACTGCGCCGATTGCGTTGGCAACTCCAGCATGTTCCGGAAGGATCATACGGCAACCAAGCAGCTCACCAACCGCAGGATAGTAGCTCGCTGCCGAGGCCCCGAGCCCAACCACGTCAACTGCCAATCCCGTCTCAACGCGCGTCAATCCGCGATGTCCGATCAATCCGCGTTGCGTCAGAACATGCCTAGCCAATTCCCCCTCTGGCAGGCCAAACCCTTGTTCTTCCTCAGCAAAAGCACATTCCAGTAGCGCCAATCCCGTCTGATATGTCAAACGGTCCACGATTATCTGCGCCAATACGGCTGGATCGCGGGCCAAAGCATTGCCCGATCCGGTTCGCCGCCGCCCAAATAGCTCCAGCGCCTTTTCTGAGGCTTCACGGTCCCAGATATCAACACGACCAAGCACGTGACTGGCATCCGAAGGGGTCACGCCTGCGACTTGAACCAAACCACGCGCCACAAGCTTTTTTAACGCCTGTGAGTCCAACCTATTGCTAAGCACCTTCCCAAGTGGCCAAACCGCTTCACCGATCCGCCCCAGAAGGGTCTCTTCACGCGAACCCAGCCCGTCATTTGCGACACCGGGAACTGCCCGCACAAACCGTGCGTCATGCTCGCCAACCAATTCTGAGCGCATTTGAATATCTAATGCCTCGTGTACGATTTCGGGTGCCTCTATCGCGATCAAGCTGATTGGCATCAAACGACGCGGTCCCAAAGTTACCCCGCCCTTCAACCCCTCTGAGACAAAATGCACTTCGCTGTCGCCGCCAAGACCCGTCGTCCGCATTGCAACCGCTTCAACCATCGTGCGGTACGGGCCAACCCGTGCACCCGCAGGATCAATCGCCGGCTTTCCCTTGCGCAACACAGCAACATCCGTGGTCGTTCCACCAATGTCAGACACCAGCGCCTCATCTGCGCCCGTCATCCACCGCGCCCCGACAATCGATGCTGCAGGCCCGCTTAAGATCGTTTCAATCGGACGCTCCCGCGCCATCGCGGCCGAGATTAAGGCCCCGTCCCCGCGTACTACCATCAAAGGTGCTGTGATCCCAAGATCAGCCAATTTGCCTTGGGCCTTTGAGATCAACCGGTCAATCATCCCAATTAATCTTGCATTCAACACTGCCGTCAAAGCCCGTTTTGGACCGTTCAATTTGGCTGACAGCTGGTGCGATAGACTAACTGGACGTCCTGTTACCTCGGCAATTATTCTAGCCACCTCTAGCTCATGTGCCGGATTGCGTGTCGCAAAAACGCTTGCCACCCCATAGCCTGAGACCGAAGCGCCCGCACCCTGCAACCAATCACGAAGGGTATCGACGTCCAAAGCAGCCGCCTGTCCCCCGGCGTGATCATGCCCGCCAGTCAGGACCAAAGCCGGATCGCTATTCAAGACTTCGCTTAAGCCGTGGCTGACTAAATCCTTCTCGCGAAAGCCGATATAAACCAAACCCACACGCCCGCCTTGACCTTCGACCAATGCGTTCGTTGCTAAGGTCGTTGATAAAGAGGCCAGCGAAACCTCGGAAGGATCAATACCGCTCTCAGCCAAGACAGCCTCAACCGCACCACCTATCCCTATTGCCAGATCCCGTTTAGTTGTCAGGGATTTGGCCGAGGCGATCACCTCTTTTTCATCACGGATTAGTACCGCATCCGTGTAGGTGCCGCCCGTATCCACCCCTAAGAGTAAGCTCATGAGGATCTCCTGTTCGCTCGCCCGATATGACTAGCCCTAGGGTTATCCCTTAGCCAGCCCATTTGCGACACGTTCAACGGCCCAACGCGCCGCATCCGCGACAGTTGGATCAGCGTCTTCACAAAGCCCCTGTGCAGTCTGCAAAAACCGTTCAGAGCCCGAATTTCCGATTGCATATAGCACATTGCGCACAAACCGGTTCCGCCCAATCCGCTTGATCGGAGACCCCGAGAACCGCAACCGAAATGCCGCATCATCGAGCCCTGCAAGCTCAGCCAAATCCGGCGCAATAATACCATCGCGCGCAGCATATTTCACCTCACGCGCCTCGACGGCAAATTTGTTCCATGGACATGCCGCCAGACAATCATCGCAACCGTATATCCGGTTCCCCATCATTGAACGCAGCTCTTCGTCAACAGGACCGTGATGTTCAATCGTCAAATAGGAAATGCACCGCCGCGCATCAATTTTATAGGGCGCTGGGAAAGCCCCCGTAGGACAAGCCTCCAGGCAAGATCGGCAGCTCCCGCAGTGATCCACTTCGGTCTCATCTGTGGACAGCTCCAGCGTCGTGAACACCGATCCAATGAAAAACCAGCTTCCCAAGTCTCGCGAGACCAAATTCGTATGTTTGCCCTGCCAGCCCAAACCCGCAGCCATGCCCAGCGCCTTTTCGGGAACTGGTGCTGTATCCACAAACACTTTAACTTCGCCGCCGCCCTCCGCTATCAGCCAACGGGCCAAGCGTTTCAGCTTCTTTTTAACAACGTCGTGGTAATCACGCCCCCGAGCATAGACAGATACAGCCCCACCGTCGGTTTCCCCAACAACCTCCATCGGGTCACATTCAGGCGCGTAATTCTCGGCCAACATGATCACAGATCGCGCTTCGGGCCACAAAACCTGAGGTGCCCCACGCCAATGCATCCGATCAGCCATCCAACCCATCTGACCATGATAGCCAGACTCAACAAATTCCGACAACCGCTCGGGAACCTCAGGCACGTCCCAAGGACGACAAACGCGGCACAGATCAAATCCGATCTCGTGCGCTTCGTCCAGCAACCGTGCCTTTATATCCGTCACGCCAAGCCCTTTATCTTGCTAAAAATACCTCGGGGTTTGGGGCAGCGCCCCAAGTCAAAAATCGAGATCCGAATAGTGTCTCGCGGGTGGGAAGCCGGAAACATAATCCGCCAAAATTCCTCGAAAAGCTGGCCTCGACTTGATCTTTGCGTACCAATCCTTGACCACCGCCGACCGGTTCCAATCCACATCCGATATATAGTCCAATGCTGATAGTTGAGCTGCCGCAGCAAAGTCTGCCAACGTCATCTGATCCCCAGCCAACCAAGTGCGCTGATCCAACAAAAATGCCATATAATCGAGATGGAACTTTATGTTCTTGCCGCCGGCTTTGATCGATTTGCTGTCAGGATATCCTTGCCCCATCATCTTTTTATTCACTCGCTCATAAAGCAAGTTCGACGTCACTTCGCTGTGGAACTTGTCATCGAACCAGCCCACCAAACGGCGCACTTCATAGCGCTTTTCAATCGAGCGCGGCATCAATGACGGCTCCGGCTGAAGCTCCTCAAGATATTCGCAAATCGCAGCAGACTCCGAAAAATTCTTACTGCCCATCTTTAAAACAGGTACTTTTCCAGCTGGGTTTCGGCGCAAGAAATCTGGATCTTTCGACCAGTATTTCTCTTCAACCAGTTCAACTTCAATCTTCTTCTCCGCCAGCACAAGACGTACTTTGCGACAGAAAGGGGACAGCGGAACGTGAAAAAGACGGTTCATTACAATTCAGACCCAGAAAATGTGGTTTTCAATTCAATGCACCCAAGACACGCCAATATCAATCCTCGAAACAGAATGCGCGCCCATCCGCTTGGATCGTTGCCGCACCATCAATGATGCTGCGCGCACGGTTCGCCATAAATGTAGTCGGGTTTTTCACAGATCGCGCCTTTGGGTTGGGCAATACAGCTGACAGCAAAGCAGCTTGTTCAGCAGATAGTGCGCTTGCCTTAACACCGAAATATTGTTTTGCGGCAGCTTCAACGCCAAAGACGCCTTCGCCAAATTCTGCGACGTTTAAATAAACCTCTAAAATCCGTCGCTTAGGCCAAACCAATTCTACAATCGGGGTTACAATCGCTTCCAACGCTTTGCGATCCCAACGCCTTGCAGGCCATAGGTATACATTCTTCACAACCTGCTGCGTTATTGTTGAGGCACCACGTTCAGCGCCCGAGGCCACGGCTTCACGGATCGCGCCCATATCAAAGCCCCAGTGCAAGCAAAAATTTGCATCCTCGGCAGCTACGACCGATCGGGGCATCACTGAGGCTAAATCCTCAAATTCAACCCAGTCCTGCGATATGCTGCCTAAACGACGCTCTTCCATCAGTGTCAAATACGTCAACGGTGGATCAATGAACCGAAAGACCAGAACCGCCAGGAAAACCACTGCCAAAAATGCCAGCAGTATGCGCCAGACCCAGCGCATTGCCCGTCTACGCATTCTCCCAAGCCACGCCCAAAAGCCGCGATTAATCTTTTTTTTACGTGCCACTGCCACCTCGCTTGCAAAACTCTATCACAGCGATTGCAACTAGAACCAACCCCAAAAAACCAAAGCACTTTATCTTTGTTTCAAATACTCACACTTCGGGCGCAGCCCGTCAAAACAAGAAAAGGCGCCCCTAGGGGCGCCTTTTCATCTAATTTATGCCGCTTCATTCAGCGGGGATGGCCATCGGCTCAACACCTAACGGTTCCACCAATTTGTCGAGCATCTCTTTCGGGCAAACCTGAACAAAATGCGCTCTTTCAATATCCCAGTGCTGCAAGATGTCCTTGGCCTTGCGACTATAGGTCTCGTCAGCGTGTCGTTGAACCAAACCCTTTAAAACGGCCTCATAGTGATCGCTAGAAACCGCGCAAGACACGAGTGACTCAGGATTGATCATCGCCATCACTGTCCCCTCTGGATCGTAGAGATAGGCCATGCCGCCTGTCATACCAGCGCCAAAGTTCGATCCGATTGATCCAAGTATAACAGCCGTTCCACCTGTCATATACTCACAGCCATTTGAGCCGCAGCCCTCAATCACAACCGTCGCGCCCGAATTTCGAACCGCGAAACGCTCGCCGGCACGCCCAGCAGCGAATAGATACCCATCTGTCGCACCGTAAAGAACCGTATTGCCGATAATTGTGTTTTCAGCAGCGACCAAAGGCGAGGCCATTGGTTTGCGAACAGTGATCGTGCCACCTGACAGACCCTTACCAACATAGTCGTTTGCATCACCGGACACTTCGATTTTTAGGCCGGGGGCTGCGAAAGCTCCGAGCGATTGACCTGCCGAGCCCGTCAACTTAACCGTCAAGTGATCTGGCTGAAGCGAATTGCGCATCCCGAAATTTTGCACGATGTGGCTGGACGTGCGTGTTCCGACAGATCGATCCGTGTTCTGAACTGCATAGGACAGTTGCATCTTCTCGCCATCCTCAAGGAAACGCGCAGCATCGCGAACGATCTCGGCGTCCAAAGTATCGGGAACCGCATTGCGCGGTTTACGACGATCGTAAACAATCTTGTCCGCTCCATCGACAGTGATCAATAGCGGATTCAAATCAAGATCATCTAAGTGGGCCGATCCTCGGCTGACCTGGCTTAACAAATCTGCGCGACCAATCACTTCATCCAGCGATCTTGCGCCAAGCTCTGCCAACACCTCACGCACTTCCTGTGCGTAGAAGGTGATCAGATTAACAACCTTGTCCGCACTGCCAGTGAATTTACCTCGAAGTTCCTCGTTTTGCGTACAAACGCCAACTGGGCACGTGTTGCTCTGACATTGGCGAACCATGATGCAACCCATCGCTATCAACGCCGCGGTACCGATGCCGTATTCTTCAGCCCCCAGCATCGCCGCCATGACAATATCACGTCCCGTACGCAAACCGCCGTCGGTTCGTAATGTTATACGGTCCCGTAAGTTGTTCATCGCAAGAACTTGATGCGCTTCGGTCAAGCCCATTTCCCAAGGAAGACCCGCAAACTTGATTGATGTCGCAGGCGACGCACCTGTGCCGCCGTTGTGACCAGAGATTAAGATCACGTCGGCTTCGGCCTTCGCAACACCCGCCGCAATTGTACCAACACCGGAAGAAGCAACTAGCTTCACAGTTACCTTACAACGTGGGTTAATCTGCTTCAGATCGTAGATCAGCTGAGCCAAGTCCTCGATCGAATAGATATCATGATGCGGTGGCGGTGAAATCAACGTCACGCCTTTGGTCGAGTGCCGTAATCGTGCGATCAGGTCAGTGACCTTCATGCCTGGCAGTTGACCACCCTCGCCCGGTTTCGCACCTTGGGCGACTTTGATCTCAAGCTCTTCACATTGGTTCAGGTATTCAGCCGTTACGCCAAAACGCCCTGACGCAACCTGCTTGATTTTCGCAGATGGATTATCGCCATTTGGTTCTGGAACAAAGTGTGCGGGGTCTTCTCCGCCTTCGCCTGAATCCGATTTCGCACCTATCCGGTTCATAGCGACATTCAATGTCTTATGCGCCTCGGGCGATAGCGCACCTAGCGACATGCCCGGTGTTACGAAACGCTTACGGATAGACGTGATGCTTTCGACTTCTTCCAACCGCACTGGTGCACCCAGAGGTTTAAAGTCTAACAAGTCGCGTAAGTGGATCGGAGGGTTCGAGCGCATCTTCGCCGAATACTGCTTCCACATCTCATAGCTGGCTTTGTCACAAGCTGACTGCATCATATGCATCGCCTGCGCCGACCACGCGTGAGTTTCACCAGATTTGCGTGATTTATAAAATCCGCCAACCGGAAGGACATTGTCCGCACCGCTAAACGCCTGCGCGTGCACTTGTTCAACTTTGCGCTGCACACCAGTAACGCCAATACCGGAAATCCGGCTTAGCATTCCGGGGAAGTATTCCTTGCACATCGCACGGCTGAGACCCACGGCCTCAAAGTTCAGACCACCGCGGTAGGACGAGATTACAGAAATTCCCATCTTAGCCATGATCTTCAACAGACCCTGATCGACCGCTTCACGGTACCGCGCGACGTTTTCGGTCAATGTCCCGTCGAGCAAACCGCGTTCAATGCGGTCCGCAAGCGAATCCTCGGCCAGATATGAGTTCACAACAGTCGCACCAGCGCCAATCAGCACCGCAAAATAGTGGGGATCAACGCATTCTGCCGCACGTACATTCAATGATGTAAAAGTACGCAATCCTTTACGCGTCAGCCAAGAATGCACCGCCGAAGTCGCTAGGATCATCGGAATAGCAACTTTGTCGCCGTTTTGATGTTGATCGGTTAGAACCAAATGCCCAGCACCAGAGCGCACCGCATCTTCGGCCTCAGCTCTTATTCGCGCCAACGCTTCACCCAAAGCATTCGGGCCAGCGTTTGCAGGGAAGGTACAGTCTATTTCGGCCAGTTTCGCGTTAAACTGAACAACCAGTTCATCCCACTGAGCATTGCCAACGAATGGGCTTTCTAGAACCAAAATTTCGGTCTGAGCGCTGCTTTCATCAAGAACGTTCTTGAGGTTGCCAAACCGAGTTTTAAGCGACATCACGCGATACTCACGAAGCGAGTCAATCGGTGGGTTAGTCACTTGGCTAAAGTTTTGCCGGAAGAAGTGGCTAAGGGGGCGATATTTCTTAGAAAGCACAGCACTTGGCGTATCATCACCCATAGACGCGAGGGACTCTTTCCCATCTTCTGCCATTGGTGACAAAACGTGTTCAAGCTCTTCTATCGAATAACCAGCAGCAACCTGCCGCTTGCGCAGTTCTTCGCCGCTAAACATTGCGGTTTCAGTCACCCCGGATAGCGCGGTATCCAGTTCGTTGATCTTGCCTACCCAGTCACCAAAGGGTTGCGCCGAGGCTAGCTTATTTTTGATCTCGGTATCGTGGAACAAAACGCCTTTGGACATATCAACGGCTAGCAATTGACCCGGCCCCAAAGCGCCCTTTTCAATAACTGTGGTTTCATCAACTGTTACCATGCCAGCCTCAGACCCAGCGATCAGCAAACCGTCGCCCGTCACGACGTAGCGCATTGGGCGAAGACCATTCCGGTCAAGTCCAGCGCAGACCCAACGACCGTCGGTCATGACCAGCGCTGCAGGACCATCCCAAGGTTCCATCACCGAGTTACAGTAGGAATACATATCGCGCCAAGACTGAGGCAGCTCAATCGCTTGCTTTGACCAGCTTTCGGGCACCAACATAGTTTTCGCCATTGGCGCATTTCGTCCAGCACGAACAAGGACCTCAAAGACAGAATCCAATGCGGCCGAGTCCGACGACCCACCCGCGATGATCGGTTTAATGTCTTCGGCGTAATCCCCAAATGAAGATGAGGCCATACGAATTTCGTGGCTTTTCATCCAGTTTGTGTTGCCCTTAAGCGTGTTTATCTCGCCGTTGTGGGCCAACATGCGGAATGGCTGTGCCAACCACCATTGAGGGAATGTGTTTGTTGAATACCGCTGATGATATAACGCAAACGCAGACTCAAAACGCTCGTCCATAAGATCGGGATAAAACACCGCGACCTGCTCGGCCAACATCATGCCCTTATAGATGATCGAACGACATGACAGGGATGCAATATACAGCTCGCCGATGCCTGCAGCATTGGCAGCCTTTTCGATGCGACGACGGATCACATAAAGTTCGCGCTCAAAAGTGACTTCGTCGACACCTTTGCTGTTCGAGATCAAGATTTGTTCAATCTCAGGACGGGTCGCGTTGGCCTTATCGCCAAGACAGCTGACTTCGACCGGAACGTGGCGCCAGCCGTAAATACTGTAGCCCATCTCAAGAACTTCGCTTTCAACGATAGTCCGGCATGTTTCCTGCGCACCAAAATCAGTACGTGGCAGAAAGACCTGACCAACAGCAAATAGCTGGTTCATTTCTGGCTCGTGACCTGTGCGGCGAATTTGGTCGTAGAAAAATGGAACTGGAATTTGAACGTGGATGCCCGCGCCATCACCTGTCATGCCGTCTGCGTCAACTGCACCACGGTGCCAAATTGCTTTGAGCGCCTCAATGCCGGCTTCTACCACTTTGCGTGATTTTTTGCCGTCAATAGAAACCACAAGGCCAACACCACAAGATGAGTGCTCTTCTTCTTCGGAGTAGAGACCGTTCTCGGCCATCCACTTGCGTTTGGCTTCTTCGGCTCGCGCCCATTCAACATCATACTTGGTCATTTCAATAACCTTTCCTTCACCAGATGGATCGAGCCAATGCCCAAACAACCATCCTTTTGTCCGTTGCTTGCCCTCACAAACGGGCAGAGATTGTTATTCAGCAGCTACACTTGCCGAAGCGTTCAGGTCTGCAATGATTGCATCTGCGCAGTCACGCCCGTCCTTGATGGCCCACACAACCAGCGATGCACCACGCACGATGTCGCCTACCGCGTAAACGCCATCCAGCTTGGTTTTACCCGTGGTGAAATCAGCCAGAACCGTGCCCCAACGGGTCACTTCCAGTTCATCAGTGTTCCATAGAGTCGGAAGATCTTCTGGTTCAAATCCCAGCGCCTTAATAACCAGATCAGCGGGCTCGACGTAGTCGGCGCCTTCGATCACTTCAGGGCTTTGACGTCCCGAGGCATCCGGCTGGCCAAGACGCATTTTTTGAACCATCACTCCGTCAACATTGCTGTCTCCTGTGAAACCCTTTGGCGCTGCAAGCCATTCAAAAATAACGCCTTCTTCTTCGGCATTTTGCGTCTCGCGCTGTGAACCGGGCATATTTGCGCGGTCACGACGATAGAGACACTTAACACTCTCGGCGCCTTGACGGATCGCTGTGCGAACACAGTCCATGGCAGTATCACCGCCGCCAATCACGACAACTTTCTTGCCCGAGGCGTCCAACTCACCGCTGTCAAATTCAGCAACGGTATCGCCCATATTGCGCCGGTTTGAGCATGTCAGATAGTCGATCGCCTTAACGATTCCATCATTTCCAGCACCCGGGCCGGCAAGATCACGGGACTTGTAAACGCCTGTCGCGATTATGATTGCACTATGTTTAGACCGAAGGTCGTCGAACGACATGTCTTCGCCGACGTTGCAATTCTGTACAATCTCAACACCCGAGGCTTTGAGCTGTTCTACGCGGCGCATAACCACGTCTTTTTCCAGCTTAAATCCTGGGATGCCGTACGTTAACAAACCGCCGGCACGATCGTGGCGATCATACACTGTGACTTGAATTCCCGCCTGACGAAGACGATCTGCCGCCGCCAACCCACCAGGTCCAGCACCGATAATGCCAACGCTTTCGCTGCGTTCAACCGCGGGAACAACAGGCTTAACCCAACCATTTTCCCACGCAGTGTCGGTAATGTATTTTTCAACACTTCCGATTGTCACAGTACCGTGGCCCGACTGTTCAATTACGCAATTGCCTTCGCAAAGCCGGTCCTGTGGACATATGCGTCCGCAAATCTCTGGGAAGGTATTTGTGGCCTGCGAGGTCAGGTATGCTTCCTCCAAGCGGCCGGTTGCCGTCAACATCAACCAGTCAGGGATGTTGTTGTGCAAGGGACAATGCGTTTGGCAGTACGGTACACCACATTGGCTACACCGGCTTGCTTGCTCTTCAGCTTTCGCCTTGGCAAATTCTGCATAGATTTCGTTGTAGTCTGTTCTACGCGTGTCCGAATTACGCTTTTCAGGCATATCACGTTCAACTTGAACAAACTTAAGCATGGGCTGTTTCGCCAAAGGGAATCCCTCCGCAACTAGAATTTTTTCCGAGATCTCCTTCTAAAACAGGCTGAAACGAAAGAAAAGTAATAAATGCTGACCTATATTTGAATTATTGCGAGCTCTTAAGCCAAATTACCTCCAACTACACTTAATAATAAATCCGAATCGGACCTTTATTGATTCTTCTCTTTTTCTTACAATAAGTTATAGATTGTCGCGTATTCTTTTCCGGAGCATTGTTAATGCCATTACTCCAACTTTTTTTAGTTGCCGTCATTCAAGGCATCACAGAATTTCTACCCATATCTTCATCGGGTCATTTGATATTGCTTCCGAATCTGACCGGTCTTGAGGATCAGGGTCAGACCATCGACGTTGCTGTGCACGTCGGCACTCTCTTTGCGGTGTGCCTCTATTTTCGCAGCGACGTTGCCCTATCCATCCGTGGATTTGGCCACCTATTTATTGGCAAACGCGACACGGAAGCTGCCCGCCTGTTCAAAAACCTTGTTATTGCGACGATCCCAGTCGTAATCGCAGGTGTCATCATTTCGATGACAGGCCTTAATGATGCGTTGCGATCTGTGGCCGTCATCGGGTGGACGATGCTAGGATTTGGCATTGTGCTCTATGTCTTTGATCAGGTCGGTAAAACCGATCAAACTTTTGAAGGCTGGTCGATTAAGCAAGCATTCATTCTGGGACTGTGGCAAGCAATCGCGTTGATCCCTGGTACATCCCGCTCTGGCATAACGATCACCGGTGCTCGTGCGATGGGCTATGACCGCGAAAGCGCAGCACGGATCGCTATGCTAATGTCGATACCGACAATCCTCGCCTCAGGGACGCTTTTAACTGCCGAGGTTCTTTCGTCGGCAGATATGCAAGTGGCGCGTGATGGTGCGATTGCAGCGGCGTTTGCATTTGCTGCAGCGCTGGTCGCTTTAACGTTAATGATGCGTTTGTTAAAATCAGTAAGCTTCACCCCATATGTGATCTACAGAGTGGTCCTTGGCGTGATATTGCTTTGGTATGCCTACAGCTAAACGACTTAGGTTCGCAGGTTTTTAGCCGAGTTTTTAATCGCTGCGTATTGTCCAGAAGGACGGAAACGCCACAGATAATTGGGCATGACGACTTCCATAGAAGCAGGTTCAATCCCCAAATCAGCGAACGACTTGGCATCGGCGCTAACAACCGAGTCCGATTTCAAGCTGCGCACTTGGTCGGACGTCAATATCGTGTTCTTGAACAGACCAACGGTTATTGCCTGAGCAAATCCAAGAAGGTTTGCCAGAATGCCTGCTGCCCAAAACGGGATATTCAATACCAACGTGCGCCGCTGAATAACGGCCCGAAGGACATCCATCAATGATCGGAAAGTCGCAACATCCGGACCGCCAAGCTCATACACTCCGCCGTTTGCATCGCCGGAAATACCCTTGGCTGCCGCTGCTGCCACATCGTCAACCGAGACTGGTTGAAACTTCGTATTGGCTCCGACAATTGGTAAAATCGGTGACATAAGAGTCATGAATGCAAATCGGTTAAAGAACTGATCTTCAGTGCCGATTATAACCGATGGACGCAAGATCATTGCATTTGGCATATGCGCCAAGACAGCCTGTTCGCCTCGTGCCTTTGACGCTTGATAAAGACTGTCAGAATCCTCGTCTGCACCAAGCGCCGATAGATGGACCAGTCGCGCAACGCCTTCTTCTGCGGCCAGTCTGGCTATACGCTCGGCGCCGCCTACCTGAATTGCTTCAAAACTATTTTTGCCACCGGCATCAAATGTGCCAACACAGTTCACGACTGCGTCTGCCCCGATCATTGCAGCGCGAACGCTGTCATCATCACGAACATTGCATAGCACCGGCTCGACCTGGCCAACGGCGCCGTAAGGCTTAACAAACAGCGCCTCGTTCGGGCGACGGACCGCAACACGAACCCTCCAACCTTGCTTTGCCATTTCCTGAGCAATATAGCGCCCAACAAATCCAGAACCGCCATAGATCGTCACAAGATTGGTCATTTTTTAGACTCCGGCCATCAAATCCTGTCTTTTCCTAGCGCCCCCGCCACAAATGAACAAGGCGATTCAAAAGCGCAGTCAAAAAGGTCGCAAAGAGCCGTTGACACCACTCATGGGCAGGACTAAATCCCAGCGTTACCAACCCGTGCCCAGATGGCGGAATTGGTAGACGCGCTAGCTTCAGGTGCTAGTGTCCTTATGGACGTGGAGGTTCGAGTCCTCTTCTGGGCACCAACTATTCGCTCTAATCCGTTGATTTAGAAGAGTTTATTAAATTTGTTGAGTGCTATATCCACCTAATTACCCCCCCCTTCAAAATTGATCATCGGAAATGCTCTCCCATTTCAATGCTTGTATTTTCTGGGAATGATTTTGGTTGATACGTGGCAAATGCTCTCTGTTGGTGCTACATTCGCAAGCACAAATACGAGTAAGGCTTGAACCTAAAATGGGGTGTTGTCAGACAAATTCTAACACGTCTCAAAGCACCACAATCACACAAATCTATGAAGCGCAGATTTGGAACCACTCTGTGAGAGCGGCACTGCGTTTTTGCTTATAAGTCTGTCTGCTTTCTTGATGTCTTTCATGAT
>JAQWQJ010000088.1 GCA_029244725.1 Paracoccaceae bacterium | reverse complement strand
ATTATGGCTCCCTAAAATGAAAGCCAACGGCCCTGAGCGGTCGTTGCCAACGGCCGTCCCTTGCTGCATTGCGGCCCGTGAGTGCGGACATTCGCTGCGTGCGCGAAATCAGATGATGGGCGAATTAACACAATGCGGACGTTGCTGCCGTTCTCAGTTCGTGGTCGAATGGCCGGATATGGCTCTTCGCGGCAGCTAGTTCCAAAGAACCTGCAATCATACGCGGTGCTAAAGGTCAAAAGCATTAATTGATGCCGCGGAAGACACGCAATCCATTCTGATCGGTTTGAAGCTTTCCAAGTCAAAGACGCGCCTTCGCTGCTCTGCGTGTTGTCGGTGAAAGAAATGGCGGTCGGCGGGTCGAAATTTGTTTTCTATGCGCTTGGTGCACGGCTGGGAAATGATGGGCTGGATCAAAAGAGCTAGATGCCGGACGACTTATCCAACGGCGACACCTTGCAAAACTTCGATCCGGGAATTAGCATAACGTGTAAGTATTTTCCCATAAATGTGAGGATTATCCATGCCAGACTCTGGAGCAATCTTTGACCAGTTTTGCTTTGCGCAGGCTTCGTTCGAAAGTTCACGTCATGTCTATCGGCGAGAGCACGGACCCGGCCAAGTGCGCCGTTTTTTCAACACAAGCTTTACCGCGTTCGAACTGCGCCGGTACATGATGAACTACTATTTCTCCAAGGGCAGTTTCACGATTACTGAACTTGTCGAAGTCTCTGAATTTAGTCGACCAACTGTCACTTCGACCGTTCACGAAGCCTTGGAACTTGGGTATTTAGAAGAGCTGTCAGGCACCGATGATCGCCGTCGCCGCGATTTTCGCCCGACAGAACCAATGTTAGAGGCCTGGCGCAATTACTGTAACGCCCTTCTTGTAAATCCAGAGTTTTCACGCGCTCTGAAGCTTGCTCAAACATTGATATCCATGCGCGAGCTTGAGGCTCAATCAATCGACGCAAGTATGTAAAATTTTTTACTCTTTTTTACGAACACCCTCTGTGCTGCAATTGATTGGCAGCGGGTGCCGAGGCATCTCAGCCAATTCATGGCACCCTCTGATGAAGTCAATGTTCAGAGGACGTCACGCCATGTTGAAAACGCCGGAGTTGCAGTACGTATCGTACAAAGGCGGTCGCCTGGCCTATCGCGAAACGGGTGCGGGTCCAGCGCTCTTTTTGCTTCATGGCATGAACGGCAGCAGCCAGACCTGGCGCCATCTTTTTGCGGCTCTGGCGTCATCGTTCCGCATCGTTGCATGGGATGCGCCGAGCTTTGGCGCCTCTGATGAATTTGGCAACAGGGTGGACGACTTCGTCTGTGCTGCCAATGCGTTGATGAAGGCTCTCAGCCTGAATGATCCGATTGTAATTGGTCACTCGATGGGCGGCGTCGTGGCCGCACAACTGGCCTCGGACAAAGAGACTTCAGTCGCAGGCCTGGTTCTGTCATCAACGCACCTCGGGTTTGCGCGGCCCAAGGGCGAGGCGTTGCTCGACCGCTATGCCACTCGGATTGACCGTATTCGCGAAGAAGGCGTGGACATGGCCTATGGGCTCGACCGCGCCAGGCGCAGCACGCCTGAAGGCACATCTGACGAGGTCATCGGGTTTCTGGCAGAAGTTGCAACGAGCGCAAGGATCGAAGGTATTCGGGATGGTGGCCGTATGAGCCAGGAGGCTGATAACGCGACGATCAGCCCGAATGTGCGCGCCCCGGTTCTAATTCTGTCGGGTGGTTCGGACACCGTAATCTCGCCGGACATGCATGCGGCGCTGGTCTCGGCATTTCCGAAGGCAAAGCAGGTCGTTTTCCCCAAGACGGGGCACGCGTCCTACGCCGAATGCCCTGATCTCTTCAACGAACAGATTAGACAGTTTGCAAACCAGTGCAAAAGCCACGGGCTATCAACATCAAAAAAACTGATTGGATATCAGTGAAAGGGAGGAAGAAAGATGACCAAACGAACAACCATTGCCATGCTTGCCGTTGTCGCGGCGGGTGTTGGACTTGTCGGCGGAGCGGTGTCGGCTCAAGACCTGCGGGTGGCCCTGGCGGCCGAACCGACGTCAATGGACCCGCATTACCAGAACCTGACGATCAACAACTCGATGGCGACGCAGGTCTATGATGCGCTGGTTCTGCAGGATGTGAACCAGAACTTAATCCCGGGGCTGGCTGAGTCCTGGCAGCCGGTCGACGGCACCACCTGGGAGTTCAAGCTGCGCTCAGGGGTCACCTTTCACAATGGCGCGGCCTTCACCGCCGAAGATGTGGTCGCCACTATGCAACGAGCCGCGAATGTGCCCAACAGCCCGTCCAGTTTCGCAACCTTCATCAAAGGCAAGACATTTGAAATTGTCGATGATCTGACCCTGCGCGTTTCAACCGAGAATCCCAATCCGTTTACGCCGAACGACATGTCCCGGGTTGCGATTATTGATTCCGCTTTCGTCGATGCCACGACCGAGGATTTCAACACCGGTCAAGCCGCTTTTGGGACGGGTCCGTTCACTCTCACCAAATGGCTGCCCGGCGATGTGATCGAGCTAAAACGCAATGATGGCTATTGGGGGGCCGCAGTGGATTGGGACAATGTTACCATCCGCCCCATCGGCGACGGAACAACCAGAGCTGCCGCGCTGATTGCCGGTGATGTGGATTTCATCGAAAGGGTCGGGCCCGCTGATCTTCCCAATCTGGAAAGCC
Source organism: Paracoccaceae bacterium (assembly GCA_029244725.1). Classification (GTDB taxonomy): domain Bacteria; phylum Pseudomonadota; class Alphaproteobacteria; order Rhodobacterales; family Rhodobacteraceae; genus JASMHC01. Next base: position 15,790 of record JAQWQJ010000088.1, on the reverse strand, counting down.
GCGATGGGTTGTCGGTCTTCAAATCGGTATCCAACCGGCTGCTCTATATGACATTGCATTTGGCAGATGATCGGATGCGACCCTATGTGACCGACAATGACGGCAACTTGATAGCCTCGCCGTTTCAGGACATTCGCGTGCGTCAAGCGGTGTCTGTTGCCATCAACCGACAGGCCATCGCGGATCGCGTGATGGACGGGTTGTCGGCGCCATCGGGTCAGTTTTCGCCCGAAGGATACATCGGCTATTCGGCCAATCTGAAACCAGATGCCTATGATCCGGACCGCGCAAAGGAATTGCTGGCCGAAGCAGGATTTAGCGATGGGTTCAAGCTGACCATCCATGGCCCCGCAGGTCGCTATTCCAACGACACGCGCATCCTTGAAGCCATCGCACAGATGCTGTCGCGCATCGGGATCGACACCAGTGTTGAGACAATGCCGGCCTCGGTCTTCTTCAAGCGTTTCGCGCGCGGGGGACCGGATGACACGCCTGAGTTCACCGTCGCCATGTCTGGCTATGCAAATGGGTCGGGCGAGCCCTCGCACCCGCTGCGGATCTTCATTCACACCCGAGGAAACGGCTATGGACCGGGGAACCGGAATGGATACAGCAATGCCGAAGTCGACAAGCTGATCGAAGATGGTCGCGCCTCGATGGACATTGCGATGGGTGAAAAGGCCTTCATCCAGGCGACTGAAACCGCGATGCAGGAATATGCGCTGGTTCCAATCCACCATGAGATCGCGACCTGGGCGGCCCGCGATGGCGTCGCTTACGAACACGGCGCTTTGGACAGTACGTTCATCCACAACATCCGTTCGAAATAATGATGTAAGCTTGGCCTGCCGCACGTCTGCCGCGGGCCAAGCTGCGAAAGGAACCCTCAATGTTAGCCTTTATCCTAAGGCGCATCATGCAAAGCGTGGTCGTCTTGTTCGTCATGTCGTTGATCGTGTTTTCTATGATCAATCTGGTGGGTGATCCTGTCGACATGCTGGTCAATCCAGAAAGTCTACCCGAAGAAATCGACCGCGTGCGCCGGGACTTCGGCCTCGATCAGCCGGCCTATGTGCAATACTGGAAGTTTCTGACGGGGGCGCTGTCGGGGGATCTGGGCAATTCCTTTATCTTCGGAAGACCCGCCCTTGCACTCATGGCCGAGCGTTTTCCAGCCACCCTGGAACTTGCGACCACTGCCCTGGTCATCGCGGTAACGGTGGGCCTGCCATTGGGGGTCTACGCGGGCTTGCGTCCCAATGGATGGGGCGCACGCATCATCATGGGGGGCTCGGTGCTTGGGATTTCGGTTCCGACGTTCTGGCTTGGTCTTATGATGATCATTGTTTTTTCCGTCATCCTTGGATGGCTACCGGTTTCGGGGCGCGGAGAAACGGCCGTCTTCTTTGGGATTGAAAGCAGCCTGTTTACGGTTGACGGCCTCAAGCACATTATTCTGCCTGCCACAAACCTCGCCCTGTTCAAAATCGCAATGGTGATACGTCTGACGCGGGCAGGGACCGAAGAGGTGATGGCCCAAGACTACATCAAGTTTGCGCGCGCAAAGGGGTTGTCGTCCAAACGTATCGTGCGCGCCCATCTTCTGCCCAATATCCTTATTCCGATCATCACCGTGTTGGGGATCGAATTTGGCACGCTGATCGCCTTTGCGACCGTAACGGAATCCATCTTTGCCTGGCCGGGTCTGGGCAAGCTTGTGATCGATGCAATCGTTAACCTCGATCGCCCCATTGTCGTGGCCTACCTGCTTTTCGTGGTGGCTTTGTTCCTGGTCTTAAACCTGGTGGTCGATATCATTTACGCGGTGCTGGATCCTCGCGTACGCTTGCAGGGAGAAGAGGGATGAGCAACCCAAAGGCAATGTCCGCCCTGAGGCCGGGCAATGAACGCATTTCCAAGACCCTGCAGGCGCTAATGTCAAAGCCCACAACGCTAATCTCGGGCCTTCTGCTGTTATCGATCGTCGTGTCTGCGATCTTTGCGCCGCTTATCGCGCCGACCAACCCATATGATCTAGCGACGGTCAGCATTCTAGACGGTCGGCTTGCTCCGGGTGATGAGATGTTTGACGGCACGATCGCCTGGCTTGGCACAGATGGGGCAGGTCGCGATGTTCTAAGCGCCATCATATATGGTCTGCGCACCAGTCTGATTGTGGCAATCAGCAGCGCCCTTATCGCACTGACAGTGGGGCTTGCAGTCGGGCTGACCGCTGCGTTCTACGGAGGGCGGATCGACGCGTTCCTGATGCGGATTGTCGATATTCAGCTTTCGTTCCCGGCCATTCTGGTCGCACTTGTGCTGTTGGCACTACTGGGCAAGGGCGTTGACAAGGTCATCATCGCACTGGCCATCGTGCAATGGGCGCTTTATGCGCGCACGGTCCGTGCCGCCGCCATGGTGGAACGGCGTAAAGAGTACTTCGAGGCAGTGACCTGCCTGGAACTCAGCAACGCTCGCATCATCTGGAAGCATCTTCTGCCCAACAGCGTTTCGTCGCTTATTGTTCTGGCAACCCTACAAACGGCGCATTCAATTTCCATCGAAGCAACCCTCAGCTTCCTCGGTGTGGGCGTGCCCATCACCGAGCCATCGCTTGGGTCGCTGATTTCAAATGGCTTCGACTACGTCCTGTCGGGTGCCTATTGGATCACGTTTTTCCCCGGCATTATGCTGCTCGCTACCGTTGCGGCGATCAACATCTTCGGTGACCAATTGCGCGCAATTATCAATCCTAGGATTTCAAAATGAACCCGACAAAGCTCTTGTCCATTCAAGGACTGCGAACAGAGTTTCCCACGCCTGACGGGCCACTTGCAGCCGTGAATGGTGTCAATCTTGAAATCGCGCGCGGTGATGTTCTGGGCATTGTCGGCGAATCCGGCTCCGGGAAGACCGTTCTTGGATTGTCCATCATGGGATTGGTGGACCAGCCGGGCCGCGTAACCGCCGGGCGGATCACGTTCGATGGCACCGATGTCACCAATTATTCCGAGGCACAGTGGCAAGGCTTGCGCGGCAACAAAGTCGCGATGATCTTTCAGGATCCAACCACCAGTCTTAACCCGGTGCAGCGCATTGGCGCGCAGATGATCGAGGCCATTCAGGCCCATAGAGACATCTCTTCCGATGCCGCGCGTCAGATCGTTCGCGAGGCGATGGTGCGTGTCGGGATCAACAGCCCGGATGAACGGCTGGAAGCCTATCCCCACCAATTCTCCGGCGGCATGCGACAGCGTGTGGTCATTGCCACAGCACTACTGAACGCGCCGGATCTGATCATCGCGGATGAACCGACCACAGCACTGGACGTCACCGTGCAGGCGCAAATCCTGCGCGATATGCGGCGCCTTTGCCGAGATACCGGCACGGCGCTGATCTGGATATCGCATGATCTAGGCGTGGTGGCGCAGATCGCCCATCGTGTGGCCGTGATGTATGCGGGGCGCATCGTGGAACAGGGTGCAACCGAGGAGATGCTGAAATCACCGTCGCATCCCTACACTGTGGGGTTGATGGCCAGCATGCCGGCGAACACGCCGCGCGGGCAACGTCTAGCCTCCATTCCAGGTGGTCTTCCACAATTGTCAAACCTGCCAAAGGGTTGTTCTTTCGCCCCGCGTTGCACGCATGCCACCGAGGCTTGCGAAATTCTGCCGGACCTGTGCTTCACATCAGCAAACCACGCCGTTCGCTGCGTTTCTCCACTACATGAAAGGGGCCAGCATGCCACAGGTGATTGAGCTCAAATCTGTCCACCGCAGCTTTGGCAAGAAAACGGATCTGGCGGATCGGATCGCGACCGCCTTTGGGGCAAAATCCACGGCTCATGTATTGAAGGCCGTTGATGATGTCGATTTGACGATTGAACAAGGCGAAGTGTTGGGCCTTGTGGGCGAATCTGGCTGCGGCAAATCCACACTCGGTCGACTTGTGGCGGGTATCCTGCCGCACGACTCCGGTGACGTTTTGTTCAATGGCAAGCCCATGGCGGACAAGACCAAAGAGAAGACGGGCGCGGGTCTGGGCGTTCAGATGATCTTCCAGAACCCCGCTGCTGCGCTGGACCCGCGTCAGCGCATTGTTGACGCAATCACCGAAGCCCCCATTGCCCACGGGTTGATCCAAAGGTCCGAAGCACATGCCTTCGCGATCGAAGCGCTCGGTCGGGTCGGACTGAGAGAGGACGCACTGGACCGCTATCCGCACCAGTTCTCCGGGGGGCAACGTCAGCGGATCTGCATTGCGCGTGCATTGGCGGTCAATCCGGAAGTCGTCGTCTGTGATGAATCCGTGGCGTCGCTCGATGTCTCCATTCAGGCTCAGATCATCAACTTGTTTCTTGACCTGCGCGACAGTCTAAACCTGTCGTATCTGTTCATCAGCCACGACATCAGCGTGGTCGAGCACGTTTCGGATCGGATCGCAGTGATGTACCTGGGGCAGATCGTGGAAATTGCCCCGGCCTCCGATCTCTTGGAGAATCCCCTGCACCCCTATACCCAAGCTTTGCTAAGCGAGGTGCCGACACTGGACAAACCCTTGTCCGAGGAACACGCACTGGAAGGAGAATTGCCTTCGCCCCTGTCGCCCCCGTCAGGCTGCAGGTTCCATCCACGATGCCCCATCGCGATGGAAGAATGCCGGTCTTTGGCACCGCAACTGGAACCCCGAAGGACAGGGCATCGAGTGAGCTGCCTCGCTGTTGGGAAAGAACCTTGAACAGAGGCTCTGCCGATTGTCCCCACACACAATCCTATGCGGTAGCGCGATTTGGCGGAGGTTCATCTCATCAATTCCTAAACAAGTGCGGAACTGCAATGGGATGAACGTCGCGGGAAATTGGGCAGGGCGATCAAATTCGGTTCAGATTTGTCCCCAACCAAAAAAGTCAGCTCTGCGCGCATCGCGGTCATTCCGTGACCTCGCAGCAACTGTCACAGTGGGCTCCTTGCCGTCATTCGCTGCTCTATGCGCCAATGACTGCTATGCGGAAGCTTGCTGGAAAACTTTAAATGAATAACAGCGCCCACGCTAGGAAGCTAAAACGCGCTTTCAGCGGGCCTCTTAACCGATGACTAACCAAGACACTGCTCAATTTGTGCGGTTGATAAGGCGCGCTGCTCATGCGGAATGACCCAACTTCGTTCGGCAGAGTCTAACCGTGCGTTCAGGTGCCCTTACAAGCCAGACTTCGGTGATCGTGCTTTGATGGCCTCACGAATGGCACTTTCTTTGATGTCGGGTCCTAAAAGCGTAAAAAGGTCAGTAATGACGCTCTCGTAGCCACCTGCACCGACCTCAGCCATGCGGCGAACGTAGTAATCATAGATTGTTTGGTTTCGTTCGTCTGAAACTGGATTTCTTGGGGCGCCGCGTTTGCCATCTCTGCGTTTGGCCTTCAATTCGAATGGTACCACTTCAAGACTAAAAGCGTAGGTCTTATCGGGGTCACCAACATCTTCTCGAACAGGCTGAAGCATAAAAGAAAGAAGACGTCTGACCGGTTCGCCGGGGCAATATGCAGCTTCTAGCCAATGTGCTAGCGCGCGCGTGTCGCCAACTTTCAGGTATCGGAGAACAACGCAGTCACGTGCCTGCTGCTCTGTAATGTTCTCCTGTCCCTGCAGGCGAGCCGCTTCACCGTCGAATGGGTTGTCGATCGCTGTCATTTCCTAGCTCCAATCTTGATACCATCGCTGTCATTCTGACAGCAAACTTCGCCCAACGATCAAGCAACATCACTTCATCAGTTTTCCTATTGGGTTTTCCAATTGGATTATATGGCCTGAGAATGGCAGGCAGTGCGCCGACCACCTCTCCATTAAGTCTCGACGTTTTTCAATGAGGTCTGACCTTCTATAAGCACGCTCCACAGCACCTCCGACCGCATGGGCAAGGCTTAGTTCTGCAATCTCGCGTGGCATGCTACTACGCTCCGCTGCCCAATCCCGAAAGCTAGATCGAAAGCCATGCACAGTGGCGTTGCCATGGCCAATACGTTTTAACAACTGCGCCATTGCCATGTTGGACAGACCCTTGCCACGCTTTTGGCCGGGGAAAATAAAGTCCTCATCAAGGCCACGCACTTTTTCCAATACTGCAAGTGCTTCATCGGTTAAGGGAACGCGATGTTCTCGACTGGCCTTCATGCGTTCCATGGGAATTATCCAAAGGCGTTCCTGCAAGTCGATTTCCGACCACTGTGCCCCAATAGTCTCGCCCGTTCGGGCAGCTGTGAGGATTAGGAAACGCAAAGCGAGTGCAGCAACACTGTCGCCGAGCATGGGGATCAGCGTCGGGACTTCCTGCCAAGGCATGGCCTTGTGGTGTTTGACGATATCCCGCTGTTTGGTGAGGCCCTTATCAACACCCTCAACCGGATTGACCCCCTCATAGTGGCCAGCTGTACGCGCCCAGTCCATCACCGTCCGAATTCTCTGCCGAACCCTTCGAGCCGTTTCCGCCTTTTCTGTCCAGATGGGGGCGAGAACGGCTAATACATCTGCCTGCTTTACGTCCTTAACCGACTTATGGCCGATTGCTGGAAAGGCATAGGTCACAAGGGTGTTGATCCATTGATCCTTGTGCTTGCCATTTGATCCTTGGCCTAAAACTTGATCGGCGTGGACCTTTCTTGCCGCTTCAGCGAACGTCGGACAAGCCACGCGCGCCTTCCTTTGGGCAATAGGATCTCCGCCCTCGCGCGCGACTTTGCGGGCCTCACGGGCCTTTTCTCGGGCTTCCGCGAGGGAAACCCAAGAGTATCCACCCAAGCCAATATCGCATCTTTTGCCTCGAACCATGGTTCTGAGCACCCAAGATTTGCCGCCACGCTTACCAATAACTAAGGCCAAGCCATCACCATCGACATAATGGCCCGGCTCTTTGAGCGACTCAGCTTTTCTGGCGGTGAGCTTTGGCATTGGACCCCTTGCGTGCATTACCCAACATTTATCCCAACATAACGCATGAGATCTGCTGGGGCAAGGTGATCCACCACAAGACAGAAAGCTACACCAACCCCTTTTTATCATGGCTTGATGAGACAATTTGATATCTGATGAGAAAGGTATGTGGCGGAGACGAAGGGATTCGAACCCTCGAGACCCTTCCGGGCCTACTCCCTTAGCAGGGGAGCGCCTTCGACCACTCGGCCACGTCTCCGCCGACGGGTTTACCCCCGAAGTATTGGAAAAGACAAGCCACATATCAAAAAAAGAGTCTGGTCGCCCCAGTCCCCAAAAAACCGCGCTTATTGCCGGGGTTTGCAATCACATATGCGCTGAAACTAAGTCTATCCATCTTACTGCAATCAGAGATTCTATTTCGGCCGCGGCGACAATTTTTTCCCTACATTCTCATAGGCCTTGAACTTGAGCATGACATTCAGATCAAGGAGGTTAGGCTAGCCTTACCTAAATAATGTTTACGCCTGCGAGAGATGTGTAATTCGCACGTCAAACCGCTCGGTATTTTGACCAATTGCAACCGATTTGCGCACTCAAAATCCGTAGCTTGCGAAGGGCTGCATCATTTGGTAATAAAAACTAACCAATTCATCTAAAGAGCGTCATCATGCCAACGATTACTTGTATCGACGATTTGAAGCGTCTTTATCGTCGTCGCGTTCCCAAAATGTTTTATGACTATGCGGAATCCGGCAGCTACACCGAGAAAACCTTTCGAGAAAACACCTCGGATTTCGACGAGATTAAATTCCGTCAAAAAATCGCTGTGGACATGTCCAACCGAAGTACAAGCAGTCATATGCTAACCCAAAAGGCGGCGATGCCGGTCGCGCTTGCGCCCGTGGGTCTGACAGGCATGCAGCACGCTGATGGCGAGATAAAGGCGGCCCTAGCTGCCCGCGACTTTGGCGTGCCCTACACGCTTTCCACCATGTCCGTGAACTCGATCGAGCAAGTCGCCGACGCGACCAATACCCCTTTTTGGTTTCAGGTCTACACCCTAAACGATGACGATTTCATGCGACGCCTTATGGCCCGTGCGAAAGATGCGAATTGCTCGGCGATTGTTATCACGCTTGACCTCCAAGTTTTAGGCCAGCGGCATAAGGACATCAAAAACGGACTGTCGACACCGCCCAAACCAACGTTGAAAACCATCCTCGATCTATCGACTAAATGGCGATGGGGGCTTGGAATGCTGGGTGCCAAAAGCAGGACATTTGGCAACATTGCTGGCCAAGTCGAGGGTGTTTCTGACCCTACCAACTTGGCTGTCTGGACAAACGAGAAATTCGACCAAGCACTCGATTGGGACCGTGTAAAAGAACTGCGCAACATGTGGGATGGACCGGTCATTCTGAAGGGCATTATGGACCCAGAGGATGCAAAACAGGCTGTGAACGCTGGTGCTGACGCGATTATCGTTTCTAACCATGGTGGGCGGCAATTGGATGGCGCTCTAAGTTCGATCCGCGCGTTAGAACCCATTGTCGAAGCAGTTGGAAACAAAGTTGACGTCTATATGGACAGTGGAATTCGCACTGGCCAAGACATTCTGAAAGCCCTAGCGCTTGGCGCAAAGGGCACTTTCATTGGGCGCAGTTATATCTACGGTCTTGGGGCGTTAGGCCAGCCCGGTGTGACAAAGGCCCTCGATATTCTGCAAAAAGAGCTCGATGTCTCAATGGCGCTTTGCGGACGGACATCTATAGACCAGATTTCGCGCGACATGCTGATGATGCCGAATGATTTCTCAACCCGCTGGTCTTAGACGGGCGGTGATCACTTCATTCGTTTTAAAAGAAGCAATCCTAGAACTGGAATAAGCATCAGTGTTAGGCCGACGAATGCAAACGATGCAGACAGGCCGAACCACTCGGACAGAAACCCCATCGCAGGTGGCCCGATGAAAAACCCGAAATAGCCAAACGCCGCTGTACGAGCGATGGCTTGGGTTCTCTTTTCTTCAGACACCATGCGACCGACAATGACAAAGCACATTGGGGCAATCACTGATGCGCCAAGCCCCAACACGATAAATCCTAAATAAGCCACTGCAACAGTGCTAGCCAGCGCAGCGATGAACGCCCCAAGTGCCGACATCAATGCAGCGATGGACGTTATCCAAATATCCGAGAAAAAACGGGTTAGTATTTGCCCAGCGAAACGACCAAGCGCCATTGTTCCACCCAAAAGCGTTGGTCCCAGTGCTCCGCCAACTGCACCGGCCCCCAAGGTTCGTTCAAGGTGAAGCGCTGACCAACCTTCGGTCGATTGCTCGGCCATAAAGGCAATCAGCATGATCGCCCCACAGATGATTACCCCAAGGCCAAGATGTGCATTGGACGGTTCTGCGCCCTCTTCAGCTTTGGCGGTTGGCGTTGGTCGCAGGACAAAAACGGCGCATACCAAGGCCGCTACGAACACACAGGTAAAAATTTGCATTGGCGTCATTTCTAATGATCTTGCCAACCCTGTCAGAAACGCCGAAATGGCATAGGCAACCGAGAACATAGCGTGGTGATAATTCATCATCGATCGCTTTAACGCGGACTCCATTGTCGACACTCGCGCGTTCATCAAAACGTCCAATGCGCCCGACGCAACGGACGCCAAAAACATCGCAAAAATGAAAAACCCTAACGATCCAGCAATGCCCGGAAGCAAGAAGGAAACCCCCAACGCAACGGACAAAATAGCCACTGACGAACGCCCCATGATCTTTTCAAATGCAGGTGCGGTCCACATTGCCGCGACGGCTCCGATGGTCGCCAACAACAGCGCCAATCCGAACTGAGAATCACTGGCCGAGATGTTGGATTTCAGCACAGGGATCAAAGCCGCAAAACTGCCCCAGCAAATGCCCTGAACCATGAAGGCAAGCGTTGTAGGGACAGAAACCCGCAAATCGCGCATATTCATCTAGATTCTTCCCTTATTCCGATGATCCAGCACTTAAATCCCCCCTTACCCACTTTTCAAGCAAATCGAAGCCGTCTATATGCGCAGCTTCACGCGGGTATACAGCCTTGGAGGATGCCCGCCCTAACCTATGGAGAATTATTATGGCTGGATCAATTCCTGATCTACACGCCGAGGAACGTGCGGGGACAGGCAAGGGCGCCGCTCGTGCAGCACGCCGTGCTGAAATGGTTCCTGGCGTCGTCTTTGGTGGCGACACTGACCCTCTTGCGATTCAGATCCCTTTCAACAAGCTTTTCAAGCTGCTGAAAGCTGGGCGCTTTAAGTCGACACTCTTCAACCTCAAAGTTGAAGGCCAAGAAGACGTGCGCGTTATTTGCCGCGACGTACAACGTGACGTCGTTAAAGACCTTCCAACACACTTCGACCTGATGCGTTTGCGTCGTACTACGAAGATTAACCTGTTCATTCCGGTTGAATTCGAGAACGAAGAAACAGCACCTGGCATCAAAAAAGGCGGCGTTCTGACGATTGTCCGTCCTGAAGTTGAACTGGTTGTGACTGCTGGCGATATTCCTGAGAAGCTGATCGTAGATCTTTCAGAAGCAGAAATTGGCGATACCATCACCATCGCGTCAATCAACCTGCCTTCAGGCGCCAAGCCAACGATCGATCGTGATTTCGTTATCGCAAACCTTCAGGCACCTTCGGGTCTGAAGTCTTCAGATGACGAAGATGAAGACGATGCAGTTGAAGCAGATGCAGAAGCACCAGCTGAGGGTGGCGAAGAGTAATCTTCCCCCAAATGTAAAATGATTTGAAACGCGGCTTCCTTTCGGGGCCGCGTTTTTTCATTCCCGTCGGTCACATACGTGATTAAGCTTGATCGAGTAACAACGAAAGCAGTTCCATGGCGTTTGACTTTATCCTAATGCTCACCTCAAACGACCGAACGATTTCGGACGCACGCGCACGTGTAGAAGAAGCTTTGGAAGGTGGCGTTAGGCACATCGGCTTTAAGGACGTCGGTCTGCCATTTGCTGATCTAAAGGCCGTCGCCGACGAAATCCGATCAGTCGGCGGGCGCTCATATCTTGAAGTTGTCAGCTTAGACGAAACCAGTGAATTGGCCTCGGCCCGCGCAGCAGTTGATCTTGACGTCGACTGCCTGCTAGGGGGCACCCGCGCCGCACAGGTCACCGAAGTCACCCGACGCCATCCAATCCGCTATTACCCCTTTCCCGGCATAATCGTCGACCACCCGAGCGTTCTGCAGGGTCCCGTAGACGCGATTGTAGACTCGGCCAAACGCTTGGCGGAACTTGAACACGTCCATGGGCTGGATTTACTGGCCTATCGCTTCGACGGCGACGTGCCAGACCTGATGAGCCAAGTTTGCAAATCCGTCGAAAAGCCAGTCATCATGGCGGGCAGTATCGATTCTGACGAACGCGTTAATGCTTGCGCTACCGCCGGCGCAGCAGGTTTTACCGTTGGCACAGCCGCATTCGCCGAGGTTTTTCCCGCAAAAGGCACGGGCTTCGCAGAACAAATCCGCGCCATTCTAGACCTGACATCTGCAGCCAAGCGAAACTCGACCGGACCACTGCGACTGGCTCTCGCAGCCCATGACACGCGCAAAGCACATCTTAAGGCATGGGTTATGCGATACGCCGATCAATTAGGGGCTCACCGTTTGGTTTGCACCGGTGGAACAGGGCGTATGATCAAAGAAGCCGCCCCTGCCCTCAACGTTCTGCGTCTACAGCGTGGCTCTCGTGGTGGGGACCAACAGCTTGGCGCGTTGGTCGCAACCGGAGAGCTGGACGCCGTCATCTTTTTCGCAGACCCGACCCAAGCCCATAGCGGCGACGTCGACATGCAGGCGCTGACGCGATTGGCGATGTTACACGACACACCCGTCGCTCTCAGCCCCGCATCGGCGGACATGATTGCCAACTCGCTTTTCAAGGCGGTTTGACCTAGGCCGATAAACACACCGACGATTTCCAAGCCCCGCCCCCTTTCACTGGATCGCCTGCCCGAGGGCGGCTATACAACCGCCAACGCATTGGTCAGAAGGTGTCGCGCGGCATGAAACTCTTTGTTGGTTTGGGAAATCCCGGCCAGAAATACGCAGCCAACCGACATAACATCGGTTTTATGGCGCTTGATCGCATCGCCGAGGACCAAGGATTCGGCCCATGGAAATCCAAGTTTCAGGCGCAGATCACCGAAGGGCGGTTGGGCAGCGACAAAGTCATCTTGCTCAAACCTCAGACGTTCATGAACCTCTCAGGCCAATCAGTCGGCGAAGCGATGCGGTTTTATAAACTAACCCCCGAAGACGTCATCGTATTTCATGACGAACTCGACCTGGCACCTGGCAAAGCCCGCGCTAAAACGGGCGGCGGCCACGCGGGTCACAACGGCCTTCGCTCAATCCACCAGCATATCGGCGCCGAGTATGATCGTATTCGACTTGGCATCGGTCACCCTGGCGACAAAAACCGCGTGTCCGGCTATGTGCTAAGCGACTTTGCCAAGGCTGAACAGAATTGGCTCGACGAATTACTGCGCGGTATTTGCGATGGTGCTGCGAAATTGGCCGATGGCGACGCTGGTAAATTCATGAACGCCGTGGCGCTGCGTGTGAACCCGCCCCGATCTTCAACAACAAAACCAGCAGCGAAGACCGCAAAGGCAGAGCCTGTGAAACCGACCGAAGATGCGCGATCTCCGCTACAAAAGCTCGCTGATAAGTTCCGCTGATGGCGCGATATGCTCTCCTCATCTCGCCACGAGCGGACGCTGCTTATTTCGCACAATCGCAAGAAGTCGCCCGCGCTGAATTGGCCGCACACATGCCAACCGCTGAAATTGAATCGATATCACACGGTGACATGCACTTTCTGACGCTCGAGGCCAAAGCGATCCAACTGACGACCCTACTGCGGCTCAGCTTTGTGCAAGGCGTATTCGAGCTTACGGATGGGGGCCTTACCCCCGTCAACCAAACCGCAGAATTCGCCCTGCATCCAGATTTCATCTGGGGCGAGAAGTATCGCGGCAAGACGAACGAGACGCTGACCCAATTGCTGATTAATCTCTGCCTCGCGGAACATCCCTTAGCGCAAACTCTGGTCGATCCGATGTGTGGGCGCGCCACGACATTGCTCTGGGGAATGCGCTACGGACTAAAGACTGCCGGCATCGAACAGGACCCCCAAGCGATGATTGATCTCCAGCGTGGGCTGAAGAAATGGACCAAACTACATCGGACCAAGCACAAGCTTGATCAGGGATGGGTTCACAAAAATAACAAGCATGGTATTGGCAAATCCCTGGATTTTTCTGCCGACGGCGCATTCATGCGAGTCGTGACAGGCGACACAGCAGACGTCTGCACCCTTCTGCAAAACCGCAAGTTCGACATTCTGGCGACGGATATTCCCTACGGCATCCAGCACCTTGGCGGCAAAAACACCCGCAGCCCGCTTGAAACGCTTAAAGCTGCTGCCCCTGCGTGGCTGGCATCCCTTAAAGCCGGTGGCGTCGCCGCAATTGCCTTTAATAGCTACCTGCCGAAACGCGACACCCTAAGCGAAGTGTTCACGGATTGTGGGCTAGAAGTGCTCTCAACTCAGGTTGAACACCGGATGAGCGAGTCCATTCTTCGTGATGTTTTGCTAATGCGCAAAAGCCTTTAAAACCGCCATTGCAAATTACGTGCGCATGCGGCATCTAACCGTCACTTACGCGGCGCAAATCGGTGCTTGAAGGTTGCGGGCGTGGTGGAATGGTAGACACAGGAGACTTAAAATCTCCAGGCCGTATAGGCCGTGCCGGTTCGAGTCCGGCCGCCCGTACCAAATCCTATTTCGCCGCGTAAGTCATTGCCTCAGATTTCGCAGGCAAGCTCACGTCATCCATTAGATCGTCGATGAATAGGCTCAGCAGTTGCGGACGGCCCGTTACTTCGGCCTTGCGATAAATCGCATTGGTCTGGGCCTTGACGGTGCCTTCGGATGTTTGGCGTAAATCCGAGATCTCTTGTGTGGACATGCCTTTTAGCAAAAACAATGCCACGTCCTTTTCGGCTGCAGTCAGAGACCATTCGCCAAACTTTTCGTCGACAACATCCATGAACGCGGCTGACACCAGCCGTAGCTTTTCTTCGCTGGCGCGCGATTTCTGCAAAGTACGGTTCAATGCTACCCCGCCGACAATCACGCCGAGGATCAAACCGATTGAGGCACCGATTTCGAGAAGCTCACGCACATGCCAGGCAATAGGGGTCGCGCGAATATTGAGGACGGTCAACAGGATGTCCGAAACGAAGAACAGAGCGCAAAAGAACTGAACAATGACGATTACGGCAAAGAATATAGTCTGGCGCATCACTCTTCATCCTCGGCGTCATCATCGTCATCATCCTCGCCTTCGTCGTCTTCTTCGTCCTCATCTTGATCGCTGTCGTCTTCTTCGTCGCTTTCGGGGTCATCAGAGCTGTCATCTTCAGACACATCGTCATCATGTTCAGACTCGTCGTCGTTTTCGTCTTCAACCACCTGAACTGGCATAACTCCGCGTGAATTTCCAATATCTGCAGGCGCAGGCACCAAAAGAATGGTCGCGTCTTCTGCATCATCATGCTCGACCTCCCAATAGTCGCGCAAGATCTCGCCAGTACGTCCATTGAGGATTATTTCCCGCTCGATTCCGTTGGCATAGGCCTCAATCTTTATCCGCCCAAGCCAAGTGCGTTTGATCTCAAAATGCGTGAACCCTTGCTCTTCAAGCCAGTTCACCACGCGATCCGAAAACTCGTCTGCCACAACCGGAGTGGCTGCAAGCGTTGCAGCAAAGGCGATAGCGGTAAAAGTTTGGCGTTTGCTCATGTTATCTCGCTGAACGGAAAACCGCTGCCCCGAGGGATTGGGACAGCGTTTCACACACTTAGGCTACTCTATAAAATTCATCGAGGATACGGCGCAATTAGTCGTCGCCATCATCGTCATCATCGTCATCTTCTTCTTCGTCGTCATCATCATCGTCATCTTCACCTTCATCGTCATCTTCGTCTAGGTCGTCATCTTCATCTAGGTCATCATCGTCCTCAGAGTCGTGATCCTCTTCCTCTTCTTCTTCGCCCTCTTCCTCGGCGTCATCTTCCTCAAGCTCTAGCTCGTCTTCGTCATCCTCGTCTTCAATCTCAACTTCGATCTCGATGCCTTCTTCTTCCAGCTCGGCGATCTCTTCTTCGCTCAGTGGTGTTTCTTCGCGGGACACTTCTTCAAACGATGTATTGTTGTAGACGAGTTCGATGATCTTACCGTCGATCACCACTTCGACACGCGTGCGAAAAAATCCGCGACTTATTTCAATTCGTTGAGCGGTCGAAAACTCGGCGACGATTGTGGGGGTTTCCAAATCATCTAGCGCAAAGGCGCTTGTGCCACTAATCATCACTAGGGCTGTGGTCGATAAAATCGTGTTTCTCATAATGGGCCTCGATAGGGTTAAATTGTTCGATGCCCTGATTTGCCGCCTGAACGTCGACAAAGGATATTGGGTTTTGGTTTATTTGCGCTCGCATAAACCATTGTAAAACAGTCATAAACTTTGGTTTAACTCACGCTGAGCCTGCAATTCTTTCATGTTTTAAGACGAATATGGCGCCCAAACGAAAAGACCCGCCAGATTTCTCTGACGGGTCCATTTTGAATTAAATGTATGGGGCTGACCCAGATAACTAGTTCAAATACTTCTTAACCCATTGTCTTAGCTGTGATAATTGCACTGACGGGTCACTGTTGTTAAAACGCCACTCACATTCCTTCAAATATAGTCCAAATTGGGCCTTTGGAACACCG
>JAQWQJ010000076.1 GCA_029244725.1 Paracoccaceae bacterium | reverse complement strand
GAGCTACAAGCTTTTCGTGATTTTCGCAGCCATCGCTGTCCTGGGTGTGCTTTGGCTGGTTCTGACTCGCACCAAGGTCGGTCTTATCATGCGCGCCACGCAGCAGGATCGAGACATGGCGCAGGCATTCGGCGTGCCTGTAGCGCAGGTCTATTCCTGGGTGTTTGGCCTTGGCGCAGGGCTTGCAGCCTTAGGCGCCGTGCTGGTCGTGCCCATCCAGCAGGCGCACTATCTCATGGGCGGCGATCCTTTGCTCTTGGCCTTTATCGTCGTGATCATTGGCGGTCTTGGCAGCTTACCGGGAACGGTCATTGCTGCAGTTCTGATCGGTATGAGTGATGGGATCATTTCCGTCTTTTTCTCACCTACCCTAGCCAAGATCATCGCAACCCTTTTGGTGGCTTTGGTTCTTGTGTTCCGGCCACAAGGTTTGATGGGGCGGATTGCAGTATGACGACTCAATCCAAATCAATAACGCTCCATCTTGGCGTCCTTGCAGTGCTGGCCGTGTTGTTTTTCGTGCTGCCCGCCTACCATGTGGGTGCTTTTTCCCGGATTATGGTGCTTGCCATCTATGCCATCGGGTTCAACTTACTGTTCGGCTATACCGGACTGCTGAGCCTTGGCCACGCCATGTTTTTTGCCGCTGGGATGTACGGTTTTGGGCTCAGCGTGAACCTTGGCGGTTTGCCTGTTATTCCTGCGTTTGCAATCGCAGTGGCAACGGCGGGTCTTCTGGCCGTTGGGGCAGGGTATCTTGCGCTTAGAACGATCGGTGTGGCCTTCATGATCGTGACTTTGATGTTCGCGCAAACCGTCTATTTGGTGATCCTCTACTTTGGGGAATACACCCGCGGGGATGAAGGGTTCATCGTTCAGCAGGCACAGCGCAGCATTGCCGGGATTGATTTGACATCCGAGACCGCTCGCTATGCCACTGCCTTTATCCTGTTTGCACTGAGCTTTCTTGTCATGGCGCGACTGGTGCAAAGCCCTTTTGGCAAACGTCTTGTCGCGATCCGCGAAAACGAAGAACGGGCGCGCATGCTGGGATATGACGTCGGGCGCCTAAAACTGCAGGCTTTGGTTGTGTCGGGCACCGTCTCTGGCGTTGCCGGGGCCGCTTACGCGCTGCTCTTTGGGTATGTTGGCGCCAGCTTTGCGGCGGTCCACTACTCCATCTTCCCGCTTTTGTGGGTGCTCTTGGGCGGTGCGGGAACGACCATCGGCCCTCTGATCGGCGTGATGTTTATGTTCTACCTGATCGACTTTTCCAGCGGACTGACGAATGCCTATATGCTGGTCGCAGGGGTCGCGCTGGTCCTTATCACTCTGTTCGCACCTCATGGGTTAGCGGGAGTTCTGCGTAAGAAAGTTTTCAAATGGCTGCCGTAAATATACTTGAAACCAAAGGGCTTACAAAATCCTATGGGGGCGTGCACGCCAACACAGATGTGGATTTCGTCCTGCCTCGCAACAAGATCACAGCCCTGATTGGCCCCAATGGCGCAGGTAAGTCCACCTTTGTCGGCATGGTCAGCGGACGCACATTGCCCACACGCGGCACGGTGCATTACGAAGGTCAGGACATTAGTGGCCTTCCGGCCCATAAACGGATGCAGCTTGGAATGGCCTATACGTTTCAAATCACGTCGATCTTTCCTGGGCTTTCCGTTGAGGACAATGTGTCCCTTGCCGCAGGCCGCAAGCTGGCGC
>JAQWQJ010000029.1 GCA_029244725.1 Paracoccaceae bacterium | reverse complement strand
GGTATGTTCGAGGGCCGTATCAGATACCCTGAACTCTTCGCCCAACTGGGCGTTCGTGTGGCGCAACTGACCTACAATATTCAGAACGATATCGGCGGCAGTTGCTATGAGCCACATGATTCTGGCCTAACCCGGTTCGGCCGAGAAATCATCGGTGAGATGAACAAATACGGCATGATGGTCGACTGCTCCCACGTCGGCGAGAAGACCACGCTCGATGCGATCGAAGCATCCTCCAAACCAATCGCGGTCACACATGCCAATGCTGGAAGTCTCATGCCGCATTTTCGTAATAAGTCCGACACCGTGCTCAGGGCGCTTGCTGAAAGTGGTGGCATCATGGGCTTGGCCATTTATCCGAATATCACACCTAAAGATGCTTGCGACAGTGTAGACGGATGGGCAGAGATGATGGCGCGCACCGTTGACATAATGGGTTTGGAACACGTCGGTGTTGGCACTGATGCGGGCCACTATGTTGGGACACCAGAGCTCGATTGGATGCGCCAGGGCCGTTGGACACGAAGCGACCAATATGGTGCGGGCACGAAGGACAGGGCCCTGATGCCGCCCCCTCCAAAGTGGTTGCCTGACATTTCCAAGATGGGCCTGTTGCCTGCCGCGCTAAAGCGCAGGGGGTTTTCGCAGGAAGAAATTCATCTTCTCACCGCGGGCAACTGGCTGCGGGTCTATGAAGCAAATTTTGGGTGAATGCGGAGATATGAGGATTCAGATGAATGCCGCGCACCGTCTGCGGCGCGAAACACTTGGTCGGCAGGCAAAATCAGGCCACCTTGCGGTCGAGCGGCAGTCCACTTGGGGAATGTCGGATAACAGGAGTGAACAATGAAACGCATCTACGATTTCTACCGCCGCCCGGCCAAACGCAACTACACCGTGTCGGATCTTCGGGCGCTCAAGGGATCTGGGCGCACCCTTTCGATGGCCAACCCTGCAAACAGTGACGAGGTGCGTGCCTGTGTTGAGGCAGGAATTGATCTCCTAACTGTTTGGCCCGACCAATTGAAGGATGTGCGGGACATCGCGCCATACCACTTCACGGGTGTGGGCGCATCCTGGGCGCAATTCGGCTCAGATGACGAGCTAATCGCCCACGCCTACGAGATGATGCGCAATGGGGCGGACATGTATTACACTGTGCGGTCTTTCGACGTGATGGAGCGCATGGCGCGCGACGGGATCCCGGTGCAAAGCCACGTCGGCCTGATCCCAACCTTCAGCCACTACAGTGGTGGCCTGCGTGCCTGGGGGCGCACCGCCGAGGAAGCGATGAAGGTCTACGCGACGCTCAAGCGGATGGAGGATGCCGGTGTATTTGCCGTCGAGGTCGAGTGCGTGGCCGAAGAGGTCCTGGCGGCTGTGAATGACAAAACGAACCTGGTCACCTTTTCGCTTGGGTCCGGCAAGGCCGCCGATGCGGTGATTTGCTTTATTGCCGACATTTGCGGGGAAGCCAGCGAAGAAGACAAACCACCAAAACACGCCCACGCCTTTGGCAATGTTGGACGCCTGCACCGGCAGATCAATCTCGAAAGGGTCGAGGCCCTTGGCAAATTTCACACCGAGGTGACGGCGCACAACTTTCCATATCCGCAGAACAATGTCCGCATGCATGACGGCGAGCAGGAAAAATTCCTGGAAGCTCTGGACAAGTGGCAGCCGGCCCACATCTAGTGGAAACTTTTGTGCCGAGTACACAGCATCTGACGGGATGGCGATGAAGGTCCAATAAAAGGCTACTCGGCCACAGAACTTTTCTCGGCAAGCCAATGACCGCGACCCCAGCCCGCGCTTGGCCTGATTGAAAAACCTTTCACGTCGATGGATTAAGTGAAACTCATGATCCGCGGCAACAAAGTCTGCATTACGTCTTTGGTCGCGGGACCTTGCGCAATTGGCGCCGCCGTTGCACGGCGTGCTTGCGCGCCTGCCACTCGCCATCGCCCAGAAACTTGATGCCCGTGCTGTCAACGAGCAGGTTCAGAGGGCCATCGGCGCGCCGATAGGGGATCTGGAATAAAATAGGAGGAGGGAGCTCCTCTGTTGAGGAACAGACTAACTAAAAAGCGAAGATACTTCCGGGGAGTAGGTCAAGTGGCGGAGTAGATTTGCGATATGGTTTCATTCCTTGAGGTTATGCGTTTTTGAGACAATTACCAACATTCTCTATCTGCAGGAGCTGGTTGAAAATGCCAGTGAAGAACGAATCGTGCAACTGGCGATGATCGAACGGGTGTCAGCTATCGAAAACATAGTCGAAAAACGCATACTGCCAAGTGTGAGGCAATCAAACCTCTACAAGAATTGCAAACTATTGTCAGGCGGTGACGTCCTTTGACTTTTGGAAAATTGAAGAACAAACCGAGAAGGCGGAAAACTAGCAATCTGTACCTAAAAACAAGGAGAATATCGCATGTCTAAAGACATAATTACCGGAAACAAGCAGCATTCAGCCGTTAAGATGTACGCAGAGGAATGCAAAACAGGCGATCTTAGTCGTCGTGAATTTCTTACACGCGCAACAGCTCTGGGCGCAACGACTGCGGCTGCTTACGCATTGATCGGCGTGGACGCCCCAGCGCACGCTGCTGCGCATGCAAAAGCTGGCGGAACATTGCGCATTCAGCAAGAAGTACGCGCGCTTAAAGACCCACGTACTTATGATTGGGCACAAATTGCGAACTTTACACGTGGTTGGCTGGAATATCTTGTACGCATC
>JAQWQJ010000020.1 GCA_029244725.1 Paracoccaceae bacterium | reverse complement strand
TTCATTCAAAATCTCCTCAGATATCTTGCCGAGAAAATTCTACTCGTGAACACCATTAATTTTAGGGGGGATTACCGTGTAGCTGGAATTTGATGCTGGTGTAAAAATTTGCAATAACACCCGCTGGCTAGCGAAACGATACAGAATTACAATCTTTTTGGTGAACAGGCTAATTTGCCTGATGTCGTTCATTGTGAAACGATCAATCACGATCTCTACTCCACCAATGGGAATTTCAACCTCATCGACATGCACAACTTCACCAGTTTTTGTTGATTGAGGTTGGGCAAGGCGTAGCAAAAATTGAAAATCAAACGCAAGAAATTTCGTCCGGAATGTTAGTTAATTTGCCGATAGGTACGGTACATGGGTTCTCATTTCAGCCTGGAACTCAAGGATGGGTGGTGACAGTAGCAAGCGAATTGATGGACAGTTCGCTACGGAAGTCTGAAGGCCTACAATCTTATCTGCAAAAACCAATTATTGTTGAATCATCTGAAGAAATTAGACGTGTTGTCTTGGCAATTTTTGCGGAATATCCCAATCGCATATTTGCCCGAGCCCACATTCTACGCGCATTGTGTGGCGTACTTGTGGGTCAAGTGGCGCGAAAAATATCCTTACTGCAACCTCAGAGTGTTACGATAGAAAATGGTTTGCGCCGACGATTTGAGACAATGTTAGAAGAACATTTTTTAGAGCACCTAAGCGTGGCAGAGTACGCACAGCTTCTTTCGATTACACCTACACATCTCAGTCGTGTCTTGCGCGCTTCAACGGGACAACCCGCTTCTGCAATTATTGAAAACCGAATAGTGCGTGAAGCAAGGCGAAACTTGGCGTTTTCGAACCTTACCATTACGGAAATAAGCTACCAATTGGGCTACGAGGATCCCTCATATTTTAGTCGTGTTTTCAAACGTGTCACGGGCCAATCCCCTCGTGATTATCGAAGGAAATTAGAGCACTGAAATTCAGCACCCCAACAAAGTGAGGATTCGTCTTAAACGGAGTCAATTGTCGAATAGTAAAACTTTTACGCTGGTCTTGTGTTCAAACGCAAATGGCCCACGGAAATCACGACATAGTTTTATCGATCCGATCAAGTGTTTCCATGGCAGACAGCACATCGGCGACGCTGCTGTTAGGTGTACGTTTTTCTTGGATGGCCGAAATGAATTCGCGATCGATTAATTCGATGCCATTGTTTGATACTGCCACGTCCCTAAGGTCGATCTGATTTTCATTGCCATCAAACAAATCATCATAACGTGCGATATACGTTCCCTTGTCGCAAATGTATCGGAAGTACGTTCCAAGCGGGCCATCGTTATTAAAAGACAAGGATAGCGTGCATATTGCACCGTTTGCTGCTTTCAGGCCAATGACCATATCCAACGCAATCCCCAAGTCGGGGTGATAAGGTCCTTGAAGACCAAAGGCTGCAACAGCCTGACCGCCGGTTTGGTATTGGAATAAATCGACGGTGTGACAAGCGTGATGCCAAAGCAGGTGATCTGTCCAAGTCCGCGGCTCTCCCTTCGCATTGGTATTTGTCCGTCGAAAAAAGTATGTCTGAACGTCCATCTGTTGAACCTTCAATTCACCGGCTTCGATCTTATTGTGAATCCATTGATGAGATGGATTAAAGCGCCGCACTTGGCCCGCCATCGCGACGAGGCCCGTTTCCTCTTGCTTTGCCACGATTGCGCGACTGTCTTCCAAACTATCGGCCATCGGTATTTCGATCATCACGTGTTTACCGGCATCCATACAGGCAATCGCTTGCTCGGAATGCATTTGTGTCGGAGTAGATAGAATTACCGCATCAATATCTTTGCGCGCCAAGCATTCCTCAAGCGTCGTACCTGCGTGCCCAATGCCACGCTTAGCCGCCAGCGCTTCGATCTTTTCTTTGTTCGGTCCCATGATCGACGTGACTTCAACGCCTTCGATTTCGGCCAATGCGTCCAAGTGTTTCATTCCAAACGCTCCGTAGGCGCCTGCGACACAGATTTTCATGAGCTTTTCCTCAGGATTTGTTTTCTAGAATGATATGACCCACCGCCGTGTTTGAAGCAGGAACGTGATAGTGGCGGTGAACCTCAGTCACTTCATCGTCCAGAGCGCCCCGCATAACGTGCCACATGACCATCTCGACACCTTCGGAGCCAGCTTCGCGCATGTACTCTACGTGTGGCATTTGCGATAGACCCACAGGATCTGAGGTCAAACGATCCAGAAAATCTTTATCCCACTCCGGATTTATCAACCCGGCTCTTTTATATTGCAGCTGGTGGCTCATACCTCCGGTACCAAAAATCACGACGTTTAAGTCCTCGTCAAAGCTTTCAACGGCGCGACGAATGGCCTTACCAAGATTGTAACAACGATTTCCAGTTGGCGCAGGGTACATCACGACGTTAACGGCCAATGGGATTACCAGTGCGGGCCATTCAGTTGGCTGATTATACATAACTGACAGCGGTACAGTCAGCCCGTGATCCACGTCCATTTCGTTCATAATTGTGATGTCAAACTCATCAAGGATCAGGCTCTGTGCAATGTGGCTCGCCATCACTTGATGATTTTTGACAACTGGCACTGGCCGAGGTCCCCAACCCTCATCAGCGGGCTGAAACTCTGCTGCACACCCAAGTGCAAATGTCGGAATAATGGACGAGTCGAAAGCGGTACAATGATCATTATAGACAAGGATAATTACATCTGGCTTCGCCTCTTTCATCCATTCACGAGACTTCTCAAAGCCGGCGAAGACTGGTTTCCAGTAGTCGTCTTCGGTTATTCCTTGATCCATAGCTACACCGATAGCCGGCACGTGAGAGCACCCCACACCTGCGGTTATGCGCGCCATTAGTCTTCCTTCCATTCATGCTTGTATCTGTTGCCCGCAATTGGGCGGCCACCGTTTACCATCATTTCACGGTAACTATCGCCCATTCCGGTCATAAGCCCGGCAAGTTGTTGAAAGTTTATTCCATCAAATGCGGCAAGCTTACTGGTATAATAGATGTTACCACATAGCTCGAGCATGCGGTTCCAATCACGATCTCGAACGGCCTGCGACTGCTCTTCGCTCATTGGAAATTTTGCCATATGCGCTTCGGGGTCTGTTTTGAAAGCGTCGCGATTTTCGGCTTTGCTTAGCGAAATACAGAATTGGTTTAAGTGATAGCCAATTCGTGCTCGATCGGCATCAAACACAAACGTACCTGGAATATCCTCGTAATCTTTGTTTATCGCCATCCTCGTCATTCCCCTATCGGTTTGAAGGACAAACTATTCTCTTTTCATATTCGATTAACTTAGCCCAACAGGCGCCATCTGGCGAATTCGAATGCGGCCAATGACATTTGTAAATGTTATAGGACCGTCAATTAGTACCGGCTAATGTGCCTCGTCGAATGATATTCAGAAACTCTTCTTGAATAGGCGTTGCGCGCCATCCTTTGCGGAAAGTGAATCCAATTGCTCGTCCTGATTCAGGCAAATTAATCGGCAAGCGAACCAACGCTCCCATCTGCTCATCGACTTCTACTTGTCGTGCCGACGCGATTGAGATGTAGTTTCCTCGGGCTAGCAAACCTCTGAGCAAAACCAAAGAGCTAGAGACTGCCCGCACAGGGGTATTTGGAAGATCTTGAATGCGTAAGGTCTCAAATAGATAGGCACCGGATGGGCTGGATTTGGGTGGCGCTATCCAAGGAAACTCAAGTGTTTCCTGCAATTCAATGCGCTCTCTTTTTGCAAGAGGATGCTGAGGAGACACAACTAACGCCAACTTATCAACAAACAATTCTTCTTGTACGACGTCATTCGCTGGCAAAGGATACCTCAAGGCACCTAGAAGAAAGTCCAAATCCCCAAATCGCAAATCCTTCAAAAGCGCGTCGTATCGTGCGTCAACACAGTGGACTTGCACATTTCCACCGACGGTTTTTAACAGCATATCAATTGCTGCAGGCAATATTTCGGTTCGCGACAAAGGCATTGAACCAACGTTTACGGTTGTAACATCGCGCCCCATCAATTCGTTGATTTCATAGATTGCCTGTCGAAATTCGCTTGCCGCCAAACGAACTTGATGGGCAAAAACTTCAGCGGCAGCGGTTAATACGACTCCACCGCGAGTTTGTTCAAATAATGCAAAGCCGGCCAATGCGCTTAGATCACGCGAAGCTCGGTGGATGCCCGGCTGTTTGACCCCCAAGTCATTGGCCGCCTGACTAAAATTGCCAGATTTTGCAATTGCCAACAACGCCCGCAATTGCACCGGCGTACAAAAGGAATGAAAGCTTTTGTTCGCTCCGCTGCCCTCTTTTCGGCCAGCCTTCCGCCGCGCCTGACGATCACCTAACTGAAGATGATCCAGTATACGTTGTAGTCGTGACTCAAAAAAATTCCCTGCATCTGTCGGGTACATTCCACTTGGACGTCGGTCAAAAAGGGTAACTCCTAACAATGCTTCGATGCGTGACAGGGCCTGAGTGGCCGCAGGCTGCGATAGATGAACGACGTCTGCTGCTGCACCAATTCTACGTAGGCGAAACACCTCGCGTACCACGAAGAGATAACGGATATGGGGGAGTTCAGGTATGTTGTCAGTGCCTAGCATCTTCCAACCTATAACAAAATCAAATCTCGCAAGCTACCATTCAAAATGGCCAATTTCGTCCAGTTGCCGCATGATCCTAGGGATATCACCAGGACATTCTGAAGGGCATTAATAATGGCTGACAATAAATCCGCTCTCGTAATCTCTGCACACGCTGCTGATTTTGTTTGGCGATGTGGAGGCGCAATCGCACTGCATCAAGAACTAGGATACAACGTGACTGTCGCCTGTCTTTCTTATGGAGAACGCGGTGAAAGTGCGCGCCTTTGGAAAGAAGGCAAATCGCTCGACGAAGTAAAATCAATTCGCAAAGCAGAAGCTGAAGGTTCTGCCAAAGCGCTTGGCGTACATGACATTCGTTTTCTAGATATGGGGGACTACCCCCTTCGATTCACCGAAGAATACGAAAACAAAGTTGTCGATATCATCCGTGAAGTACAGCCAAATTTCATGTTTTCGCATTCAAAGTGGGACCCCTACAACACGGACCATATGAAAACGACTGAGTTTGCTTTGACGTGCCGCATGATCGCACAGGCTTGGGGACACAACCCAGGTGAAAAGGTTCTTGGAGCACCACAGATGTATCTCTTTGAACCGCACCAGACCGAGCAAATGCAATGGAAGCCAAATGTGTTCCTCGACATTACGTCCGTTTGGGACAAAAAGCGCGCCGCTATGGAATGCATGAATGGCCAGCTTCATCTTTGGGACTATTACACCCGTGTCGCCCAACAACGCGCCAATCACTTTAAGCGAAATTCAGGCGGCATGGCCGGAGGACGTGATTGTAAATACGCAGAAGGCTTCGAGAGCATCTTTCCGTTCTGTATGGATGAGTTGGTATGAGCCGTTTTGAACTAGGAACGACCGGCGTCGTTGTGCAAGAAATCAATCGGGCAGAGCAGAGTGTTATTGACGGGCTTGCTGAATGCGGCGTCTCAACCGTCCATGAAGCACAAGGGCGTAAAGGATTGCTTGGCGACGAGCTCCGGCCGATTTTTTCTGGCGCACGGATTGCCGGTTCAGCCGTCACTATCCTAGCTCCTCCCTGCGACAATTGGATGATCCATGTTGCAATTGAACAGCTCCAACCCGGTGACGTTTTGGTTCTGGGTACAATCACACCTTCCAATGCAGGTTACTTTGGCGACTTATTGGCGACCAGTGCAATGGCACGGGGTTGCCGCGGATTGATAACCGAAGGTGGAACCCGCGACGTACGCGATTTGACCGAAATGGGCTTTCCAGTTTGGGCAAGATCAATTCATGCACAGGGCACGATCAAAGAAAGTCTTGGTTCAGTAAATATACCCGTTGTTTGCTCAGGCGCGCTTATTAATCCAGGCGATGTTGTCTTGGCTGACGACGATGGCGTCTGCGTCGTTCGGCGTGAAGAAGCCTCAGGCGTTCTTAAAAAAGCGCAAGACCGCGAAGCCAATGAAATTGCTAAACGCGCGCGCTTTGAAGCAGGTGAGCTAGGTCTCGATATATATAATATGCGTGGACGACTGGCCGATAAGGGTTTGAAATATGTCTGACGGCATACGCGCAATGTGGATGCGAGGGGGCACGTCGAAGGGAGGTTATTTTCTAAAAGACGATCTTCCGAGTGATCCGGCTGCACGTGATGAGGTGTTACTTAGGATCATGGGCTCGCCGGACGTTCGTCAAATCGACGGTATGGGCGGTGCCGATCCATTGACCTCGAAAGTGGCTGTTGTTTCGAAATCCAATAGACCCAATGTCGACATTGATTACCTTTTCCTTCAAGTGTTTGTCGATCAGCCAATCGTTACCGACGCCCAAAACTGCGGGAATATACTGGCCGGTGTTCCCGCGTTTGCCATTGAGCGCGGCCTAATCGCAGCGCACGATAAGATAACTCCGGTTACCGTGTTTATGGAAAACACCGGTCAGACTGCGCTCATAGACGTGCAAACGCCGAACGGGCAAGTCACCTACATTGGCGATGCAAAAATTGATGGCGTTCCTGGCGTGTCCGCACCAGTCCCGATTGAGTTCAAGGATACCGCTGGTTCCAGCTGTGGCTCCTTGTTGCCAACGGGCAACTCGACGGACATCGTCGAAGGCTACACGGTCACGATGATCGACAACGGCATGCCTTGTGTAGTGATCAACTCTGCAGATATTGGGGTATCCGGACTAGAAAGTCCTGAGGAACTTGAAGCAAACGAGGCATTGCGCAATCAACTTGAGACTATTCGACTATCCTGTGGCACCCTTATGAATCTCGGTGATGTGACCAAAAAATCCGTCCCAAAGATGACTATGATAAGCCCGCCACAAAACGGTGGAGCAATTTCGACCCGCACTTTCATACCCCATCGCTGCCACAAAACGATTGGTGTATTGGGCGCAGTTAGCGTTGCAACAGCCTGTTTGATTGACGGCACACCAGCAAACAAAATCGCTGACACAGGCGAAGGGCCAAAGCGAAACTTGGCCATCGAACACCCAACCGGAAACATGACGGTTGTCGCCTCGCTTGATGATGACGGCGAAATGACTAGCGCTGCGGTGCTGCGTACAACGCGCAAACTAATGGATGGGGAAGTTTTCGTATGACCGAAATTCAAGAAATGGACGCCAACTGGTTGGAATTCCACCCAAACCCCAAGAGACCAGATTTCAAACTGCCTGATGGTGCTGTGGATGCTCATTGTCATGTCTTTGGGCCGAGCCCTGAGTTTCCCTTCGCGCCCGAACGAAAATACACACCATGCAATGCGGGAAAGGATCAACTTTTCGCCCTTCGAGATCACTTAGGTTTCGCGCGAAATGTGATCGTTCAAGCGACGTGCCATGGCAAAGACAACAGTGCTATGATTGATGCATGCAAGTCTTCTCAAGGACTGGCCCGAGGTATTGCTTCTGTGGGCGCAGATATCACAGAAACTGAGATCGCCGAGATGCACAACGCTGGTGTTCGCGGCGTCCGCTTCAACTTCGTTAAACGCTTAGTAGATTCAACTCCGCAAGAAGTTTTCTTGTCCATAGCTGATAAAATCAAAGAATTCGGCTGGCACATCGTCGTCTACTTTGAAGCCCAAGACTTGGCTGAGCTAGAGCCATTTCTGAAGCAATTGCCGACAACTTTAGTCGTCGATCATATGGGGCGACCAGAAGTGTCGCTAGGTGTCGATCATCCAGACTTTCAGCGGTTTATGCGGTTAATGAGCGACAATGAGAATATCTGGTCCAAAGTTACTTGTCCTGAACGTCTAACGAAACTCGGACCACCGTATGATGACGTCGTGCCATTTCCGGCCGCTATTGTGAAACGTTTTCCAGATCGAGTGCTTTGGGGCACAGACTGGCCCCACCCGAATATGAAATCCCACATGCCTGACGACGGCGAATTGGTCGACTTTATAACTCGAATTGCTCCAACGAACGAACTGCAAACGAGGCTCTTGGTCGATAACCCAATGCGCCTTTATTGGCCGTAAGAAACCAAGGTATTTGCGCCAGCACGCGTTGAAATTAGCTCAAGAAGAAACTTTAAGAAATTAATTGGCAGCGATTTGCCTCGCAGTCTTTTGGATGATTGCCCGGTGCGAATTCTTCATTCATGTTGCCCCAGCCGTGCTCGTATTTTTTTGATAGCGTCTTCGCACATTTCATCACCTACATTCCCTAAGCGAGCGCCGTGTTGTTTTGGGCAGAAATGTTTCACCGGGGCCGCCAATTCGATTAGAACGCTTTTGGTTTTCTTCTAGGATTCGAGCAGTCTCCAGAATGCCAACATCTTGCGAGACACGGGCCGTGCGATCTTCCCTAAGCAGAGGCAACTTATCTTGGCGCTAATGTTTTATCGCACTCAATTCCGGCGATTGACGACGGTCTATCATGCGCCAAAATCCAATTGGATCTTTGGCGAAATCAGCGCGCAGACTAGCAACGAAACCAATGCCAAAACACCACTTACGCTGGCTTGAA
The DNA here is from genome assembly GCA_029244725.1 of Paracoccaceae bacterium. GTDB lineage: Bacteria > Pseudomonadota > Alphaproteobacteria > Rhodobacterales > Rhodobacteraceae > JASMHC01. Next base: position 43,762 of record JAQWQJ010000020.1, on the reverse strand, counting down.
TGATCGAAGAACGCCTCTTGTTGCGTCTACCAATGGTGAATGCACTTCTTTCAATATTTGCACGCGATCAAAGCGCTCAGGGTCGCGGTTTACCGCTTCTCGCAAAGCATCGCCGAAAGCCATTCTTAATTCTGTGCCGATATTAAATTTGCAGATCTTCGAAGTCGTTGCCAATAGTTTGCGTTGCTCAATGGGAACCCCTGATCCACCGTGGATAACCAACGGAACCTCGGTTTGGGCCTCGATCGAGCGAATTCTATCGATATCCAATCCGCCCTCTTTGTCTTGCTGTAGATGCACGTTGCCTACCGATATAGCCATGCCATCAACGCCCGTTTGACTGGCAAACTTAGCGGCGTCCGCTGGATCAGTTCCCGCAGAGTTTTCCCCGCCTGAATATCCCACAAAACCGATTTCACCTTCGCAAGAAATACCAGCGCTATGCGCCATTTGGGCAATTCGCGCAGTTTCTTCGATGTTTTGGGACAATGGTTTTCTCGATCCGTCAAACATAATCGAGGTAAAACCACTGTCTAACGCTTCTTTGCATTCATCAAACGTGTAGCCGTGATCCAAATGCGCAACCACGGGTACCGATGCTTGTTCAGCGAGGTGCCGAAACATTTTACCCAGAATTGGCAACGGAGTGTGCGCACGACAAGAAGGTCCAGCTTGCAAGATGACCGAAACGCCCTCTTCTTCAGCAGCGGCCACATATGCGCACATATCTTCCCACCCAAGCGTCACGAGGCCAGCAACAGCAAAACGACCCTTCAATGCGGGTTGTAGAACTTCCGAAAGTGTTGCCAGTGTCATTTAAATTTCGCGATCATGTCTTTAATGCCGGGAATGGTTTCAATCTGCGCGGCATGTGTAGGTTGGAAATATTGGACGAGGCTACGCTGAGTTAAGCCGCCAAGGATCGTGAAATAGTACATTTCATATCCTGGAAGGACACAGCAAGGGTGGTAGCCGTTGTCAATCAGCACGGTCGAGCCATTTACGATATGATACGCATCACCGGGTTCGTTATCGACACGTTGAAGCATTTGCAAACCGGAGCCGTAGTCCGGCTTGAAACGGAAATTATAACACTCATCATGGCGGGTTTCGATTGGCTGGCGCTCGGTGTCGTGCTTGTGGCTTGGAAAGCCGGACCAACCTCCAGCTCCTACAGTGTAAAGCTCACTGACAAGAAGACGTCCGACCTTGTCGTGATGCTTTTGACCCAAAATGTGTTTGATCTTGCGGTGTGTTTTCGTGTCATCGGAACCGTACTGGACCAAATCGTGTTCACGAACGTCGAAAGGATCCAATACTTTCTCGTATCTTGCCCCCGCGATGAAAACTTCAGTTTCCTCTGATACACAAACGATTGTAGTTTTGGCGCCAGTCGGCACATAGACGCCTTGCGGATCGCCGTCCCAAACATCTACGCCACGACCGCCCAAGGCGCTGTATGACAGGCCTTCAACGTCGACATCAACGGTTCCCGTTGCCGGGACGATACAGGTTTCATATCCCGGCACTTGGTACTCAAATGCCTCGCCCTTTTTAAGCTTAACAATATTGAAATAAACCAAAGGAACGTTGTCATTTTCAACGTCAACAATCGCTTGATTGTGGTTGTTATGGGGGGCGATATGCATGGTTTTGTCCTCTTAGGCCTCGGTCGGGCCGGAATGTTTTGCCAAGAAGTCTGTGAGTTGTGGATTAGTTGGCATAGCGGGGGCGCAACCGGGCTGTGAAACCACGATCGAAGCGCACGCTGAGCCGCGTAAGACTGCCTGCTTTAGATCAAAACCATCGGCAATTGAAACCAACAATCCAGCCATAAAGCTATCACCAGCACCGTTTGGCTTTACGGCTTTAACTGGATAAATTCCGGTTCGAATTTCTTCACCGTCGACAAATGTGATCGCACCTGCTTCACCCATTTTGTATATAACGATGCGTCCAGGTTTACTGGCCAACTCACGTGCTTTGTCCAAACCCTTTTCAATGCCACCGGCCATAAAGCCAAACTCTTCATCGTTGCCGACGATCAGGTCGCTTTCTTCACCTGCGCGCGATAATACATCTGCGGCAACTTCTGGTGATGGCCAGCTATAGGGCCGGTAATCAATGTCAAAAATCACTGGAAGGCCAGCGGCACGGGCGTTCTCAAACGCGCGGAACGTCGCTTCGCGTGAAGGCTCTGCTGCAAAGACGGTACCTGCCGACACAACAGCCGAAAAGTCACTGTAGTTCACCGCATCTACGTCCGCGTTTGTTACTTGAAAATCTGCTGCACCATTTCGGTATATGACGTTTTGAAAATCTTCGATGCGGCTTTCATAGATCGCTAACGAGGTTCGAAACTCACCACCGACAGAGCGAATATATTGCGTGTTCACACCGTAATGGTCCAACCGATTAACACAAAAGCGCCCGACAGCGTCATCTGAGACCGAAGTTACCAGCGCAGAATACCCACCAAGCTTACAAATGCCCGCGCAAATATTTGCCGACGATCCGCCTAGGTCCGACTGAAAACTTTCGGCATGTTCGCTTTTAGTGCCGATAGGTGCTGCAAACATATCCATGCCAGCGCGCCCAAAAACAGCAAACCGATTACCGCGAATTCCATCTAACAACGCTGTCATCAGACGCCCTTTCGCTGCTTAGACCGAGAGGATTCCCAATCGATATGTGCATCGCGAACACGATCACTTTCCGTAATATGAGGGGTGCCGACCTCCCACCATGTGTGGCCTTCAGTCGTCCAGCCTTCGTACGGATCAACGTTCATAACGATTACATAGGTTTTATCACACGCCTTTGCGCGCTTGAAGGCCTCGGCCAATTCAGCAGGGTTAGAGACAGTTTCCGCTTCCGCGCCCATGGATTTAGCGTGCGCCTCAAAATCGACTCCAAACGCCTCGGGGATCGTCGGAGAATCTGCGAGAAGGTTGTTGAAGCTTTCGTTGCCAGTGTTGTTTTGCAGTTTGTTGATGACGGCAAATCCACCGTTATCCAGCACCAACACGATCATCTTTTTCTGTGTCAAAACAGAAGAATAGATATCAGAATTGAGCATCATATAAGAGCCGTCGCCACAGAAAGTAATCGTGTCTTTCTCTGGCTCACGTTCAGATTGCGCAATACGCGCGCCCCATGCACCAGCAATTTCGTATCCCATGCACGAAAAGCCGAACTCGACATCTACAGTCCCAATATCAAGCGTGCGCCAATTGGCTGTTACTTCGGCCGGCAAACCACCGGCTGCAGCAACGACACGATCGCGAGGATCACAAAGCGCGTTTACTACGCCAATTGCTTGAGCGTAGGAATTTGGGCGATTGTCACCATATGCAACGTTGTCTGCAACATATGCGTCCCACTTTTGGCGTTCAGCCTGCGCAGAGCTGGCCCATTCATCAGAGCCTTTTAAATCGCCCAATGCGTCTGAGAGCGCAATAAGCGAGCACTTCGCATCACCGACAATAGGAAGCGACATATGCTTGCCAGCATCGTGACGTGCGGCATTAACTGAAATAAACTTGGCGTCTTTGTCGAACGCGGTCCAAGAGCCTGTCGTGAAATCCTGTAGTCGCGTGCCAACTGCAAGGATGACATCAGCTTTCTCGGCAATTGCATTTGCACTATCAGAACCTGTCACACCAAGTGGACCGATGTTGAGGGGATGAGTCTCAACCATATTGGCCCTGCCCGCGATCGTCTCAACAACCGGGATGTTATGGTTTTCGGCAAAGTTGGTCAGTTCGTTGACAGCTCTTGAATACTGGACGCCCCCACCTGCGATGATCATTGGGCGATCCGCTGATTTTAAAAGGGCGACCGCGTCTGCAATCTCGTCCGTATCTGGCGACTGACGGCGGATACGATGGACTTTCTTAGCAAAAAATACGTCGGGGTAATCGAACGTCCAACCTTGGACATCTTGCGGCAATCCTAGAAAGGCAGGGCCGCAATCACCTGGATCAAGCATTGTCGCTATCGCGGCAGGCAACGACTGAATAATTTGCGCAGGATGGGTGATACGATCCCAGTAGCGTGACACAGGTTTGAACGCATCGTTTGCGCCAAACGTAGGATCGTTGAAATTCTCCATTTGCTGCAACACTGGGTCGGGCAAACGAGTAAGAAATGTATCTCCGCACAACAACAACATAGGAAGACGGTTCGCGTGCGCCAAAGCTGCCGACGTAACAAGGTTCAAAGTGCCTGGACCGGCCGAGGCCGTGCAGAACATAAAGCGCTGACGCATCCATTGCTTTGCATAACCAGACGCTGCAAAGCCCATGCTTTGTTCGTTTTGACCACGATAAAGCGGCAGCTCTTCGCGATGATTGTGCAATGCCTCACCAAGGCACGTCACATTCCCGTGTCCGAAAATGCCAAAGCCACCACCGCACAAGCGCATTTCTTCGCCGTCGATTTCGATATATTGTTGCGACAGCCAACGAATAATCGCTTGGGCTGTGGTCAACCGAATTGTCTTGTCCGCCACTTGAGCACTCCTGCAAGATGTGCGTGAATCTGTACCGGAACCGTTTGCCACTTGCGCGGTTCCGAATCCCAAGTTACAGCTTTTGCAACCGGTTGCAAATACATTCAACACCGGATGGGAGAGACCTAATGACAGCTATCGGTATTGGCATAGTTGGTGGCGGATATATGGGCAAAGCTCATGCTGTTGCCATGTCGTCGGTCGGCGCGATTTTTGACACAGCGCTCCGCCCTCGTCTTGAAATGGTTGCCGCTTCTTCCGCTAGCTCAGCCGAGAATTATCGCAAGAAGTTTGGCTTTGCGCGCGCAGCAGCTAATTGGCAACAACTGGTGGAAGATCCGGCAGTCGAGGCCATAGTGATCGCGTCTCCTCAGGAATCTCATCGCGAAATTGCGCTTGCAGCTTTTGCTCTTGGCAAGCCAGTTCTTTGCGAAAAACCTCTTGCCGACTCGTTAGTGGACTCAAGAGCCATGGTTGAGGCCGCGGAAAAATCCGGTGCCGTAAATATGGTTGGTTTCAACTATATTCGCACCCCTGCCAGCCAATTCGCACGTCAATTGCTTGCAGAAGGTGCCATAGGCGACGTCACGTGGTTTCGCGGCGAACATACCGAGGACTTCCTGGCAGACCCTTCAAGTCCGCATAATTGGCGATGTGAAGGTATCGCGAACGGAAATATGGGTGATCTAGCCCCTCACCCGATAAATGCCGCGCTGGCCCTGATGGGGCCGATTGAAAGCGTGATGGCTGACATCGAAACTGTCCACAATAAGCGCCCAGGTGGTACTGTCACTAACGACGATCACGCCCAAATCATGTGCCGGTTCGCAAATGGTGTGCGTGGTCACATATACTCCAGCCGCGTCGCGACAGGGCGAAAAATGGGTTATGCCTATGAAATTCACGGCACAAAAGGCGCAATCCGTTTCGACCAAGAAGATCAAAACGCCATCTGGCTTTACAAATCTGAGGGTCCCGAAGCCGAGCGCGGTTTTCGCAAAATCCTAATCGGCCCAGCTCATCCCGATTATGAGCCTTTTTGCCAAGGACCAGGGCACGGAACTGGTTACCAAGATCAAATTATTATTGAGGCCAAAGATTTCCTTGAAGCTATTGCTTCCGGCAAATCACGTTGGCCCAGTTTTCGCGACGGATTGGCCGTTGCAGAAGTCATCGAAGCAGCACAACTATCCGCACGACACGGAGCTTGGACGCCCGTCGTGCAGGTCTGAGGAGAGATCACTATGACAATTCGTATTGGAAATGCGCCCTGTTCCTGGGGCGTCGAGTTCGCGGACGATCCGCGAAATCCCACTTGGCGATCCGTACTCAAAGATTGCGCCGATGCTGGCTACAAAGGCATCGAATTGGGTCCAGTCGGCTTTATGCCAGAAGATCCCGCTATCTTGAGTGAAGCGCTTGATGAGTTCGATTTAGAGCTTATTGGCGGCGTTGTATTTCGCGCCTTCCACGACCCAAACGCATGGGACGATGTAATGGATGGGGCAAAGCGTACATGTGAAGCTCTTAAGGCGCATGGCGCCAAGCATTTCGTGTTGATCGATTCCATTTCTCCTCGACGCGCGCCCACTGCGGGCCGTGGCAGCGAAGCTGAACAAATGGATGACGCCGAATGGGCAGCCTATCGCGATCGTATCGTGACCGTGGCCAAAATGGGCGCCGAAGAATATGGACTGATACCAGAGCTTCATCCCCATGCAGGCGGGTTTATGGACTTTGAACCAGAGGTCGAACGTATCCTCTCTGAGGTCGACCCTGAAGTTTTGAAACTTTGCATCGATACAGGTCATTGCACTTACGCAGGCTTTGATCCCGTCGCCTTTATGGAACGGCACATGGAGCGCATAACATATGTGCACTTCAAATCCACAGACGCAGCAGTCAAAGCCAAGGCTATTTCAAACCGTACGGGTTTCTATGACGCTTGTGGCCAAGGAATATTCTGCAATCTAGCCGACGGAGAGGTGGATCTTCCGGCAGTACGACAATTGTTGCTTTACAGCGGCTACGAGGGCTGGTGCACGATCGAGCAAGATTGTGATCCGACACTTGATCCAGACCCGCTTGGCGATGCGCGTAAAAACCGTGAATACCTTGAAAGTATTGGCTTCAAATAAGGATCAACATCATGACAAAACTAAAATGGGGCATGATAGGTGGCGGCGAAGGAAGCCAGATCGGACCAGCACACCGCTTGGGTGCGCAGGCTGATGGGCTGTTTGAATTCACCGCTGGTGCACTGGATCACCGTGCAGACGTTGGCAAAGAATATGCACAACGACTTGGGATAGCATCCGACCGCGCATATGGCAGTTGGCAGGAAATGCTCGAAGGTGAAAAAAATCGCGACGATCGGATCGACCTGGTCACGGTAGCGACACCTAACGCGACGCATTTCGAAATCACCAAAGCATTTCTCGAGGCAGGTTTTAACGTGCTTTGCGAAAAGCCAATGACGATGTCTGTTGAAGAAGGTGAAGACATCGTTCGCGTAGCTGAAAAAACCAGCAAAATATGCGCTGTCAACTATTGCTATTCAGCGTATCCGATGGTGCGCCAAGCGCGCGCGATGGTGCAAGCGGGTGAGATTGGCAAAGTTCGTCTAGTCGTCACAAACTTTAGTCACGGCCATCACGGTGATGCTGGCGATGCTGACAACCCTCGTGTTCGCTGGCGCTATGATCCATCGATGGCGGGTGTTTCAGGTCAGTTTGCAGATTGCGGAATTCATGCCATGCACATGGCAAGCTTTATCTGCAATGACGAAGTTGAAACCCTCTCAGCCGATTTCGCATCGACCATTTCCAGCCGTGAGCTGGAAGACGATGCAATGGTCAATTTCCGAATGACCGGTGGGACCGTCGGACGTCTCTGGACATCGTCTGTTGCAATCGGTCGTCAGCATGGCTTCGAAATTCAGGCATTCGGCGAAACCGGCGGTTTGCGCTGGCATGCGGAACAGCCAAATCAGCTGATCTACACTCCAGTTGGCGGGCGCACCCAGATCATCGAAAAGGGCGAAGGCGGTCTACACGACGACGCTGTCCGTCTATCGCGCGTTGCAATCGCTCACCCCGAGGGATTTCCTTTGGCCGTCGCTAATATCTACTGCGACTTGGCCAGTGCAATTGGTGGTGCAAAACGTCCAGAGCTTCCAAGCGCTGCCGACGGCGTTCGCTCTATGGCGGCTGTCCACACAGCCGTCGCATCGGCGAAAGCGGATGGCGAATGGATGGACGCACGTCCACCAATGTTCCGTTAATTTGAACGAAGCGTGCCACGTTCAACGACGTGGCACGGAAACAACCGGGACTCAGGCGCTTGATCGGGATCGTCCAAGATCGAAACGACCTTGTTTATCGATGCATCGATAATCCCATCAATAGGCTGGTGAATTGTCGTGAGATCAATGTTCTCCCAGCGTGCCATTTCCATGTCGTTAAGACCAATTACACCAACGTCGTCGGGAACCGATAGACCGGCATCCGAGATCGCGGATAAAGCGCCAATGGAAAGTACATCGTCACCGCAAAAATAGGCTTCCGCCTTATCGTTTTGAAGAAGGCGATGCATTTCAGTTCGGCCCGCTTCGAAGGTATAGTCAGCCGCGTAGCTTAAACTGAATTCAATGTCCGGATGTCGTGATAATTCGCACTTAAAGCCCTCAAGGCGGTCCTGAGTCGATGTGGCGCTTTCTGGACCACCCATAAAAGCAATCGACTGGTAGCCACGACCAATGAGTTCGCGCGCAGCCATTCGTCCACATTCGATGTTGTCGATTCCAATGACATCGACGTGCGGCTCTGTAGAGAATCTGCCGAAGCTGTGAACAACCGGCACGCCAGCGTCTCGGAACGCCCGTGAAAACCCCGGTGGAAGTGTCGATGACGCCACAATGACACCGTCGACCGAGTATTGACGAAGCATTCGAACAGAATTTTGCGGGTCGGTCTCATCTGTGAGATTTACCAACAACGGACGCAGACCGATTTCCTGTAAACCCTTTGTAAACAGGTCAAAAACTTCGAGGAAGAATGGGTTTCTAAAGTTATTGGAAACCAGCCCGATGAGCTTTGTACGCCCTGTGGTCAGTGAGGAAGCAAGAGCGTTGGGGTGATATCCAAGTTCATCCGCTGCTTGCTCAACGCGCTCGCGCATTTTGGCAGAAATTGAGGCTCCTGGCGTGAAAGTGCGCGACACTGCAGAGCGGGAAACCCCCGCGCGTGCTGCCACCTCTTTCAGCGTAACCGCCATTTTCTACCTTTCGAATTCCAAACGAACCATTGCCAATGATCCAAAATTCATTCGCCCTTAACTGTTCAAGCTCGACCAGACAAGATCACACTTAGCTCCGCTTGGTATCACCGGTGGCTGGATCGCCACCAGCCATCCATAAAATTGGCACATTCGTTGTTAAAGGCAGTTAGTTATCCCTCTCGGCAATCCACTCGACTGAGGGGTCAAATTGGAACCGCCACTTGCGCAATGGACCTGCCATAACGTTCAAGTAATACATGTCGTTTCCGTAAACTGCGCCGCATGGATGGTGCCCCTTTGGAACCAAAACCACATCTCCATCCCTTACGGCCATCGTTTCGTCTAGTTCACCGTCTTCGGTGTAGACCCGTTGAATTCCAAAGCCATCGTCAGGAGCGATCCGGTGATAGTAAGTCTCTTCCAGATAGGTGATATTTGGGAAATCATCTTCGTCGTGGCGATGACTTGGAAAACTGGACCAATGTCCAGCAGGCGTGAATACTTCGGTCACGAGAAGACTGTCGCATACGTCTCGGTCTTCCATCGCGATATTGTTGATATAGCGGGTGTTCGTTCCCCTGCCCCGTTCGGTAAGGTTTATACCATCGGGGCCAAGTCTCTGTGCTTGGTGCCCGCCTTTTCCTGGCGCTGTACAAACGGCGATAATGCAATTCGTTGTGGCTACGGCTGACCAGTTGCTCTCGTTGGGAACGTATAAAGCGTGCGGCGCTGTTCGTTCCCATACGCTCATTCTGTCGCCAAGCTCGCCCCAATCTTGGCCATCGCTGGTTATTTGGGCTTTGCCTTCTACTATGATCAGTATTGCCTCACGTTCCCCAGTAACCTCGGCAGCAGTTTCGCCAGCATGCAGATGATACAGTGCAAACCCAACATAACCCCAGCCAGCGCTTGCTGGACTAATATCGTGGACCTTGCCGTGACCACCTTGGGGCTTGATGAGTAGATCTGTCATTCTCAATCCTTACTAGGGCAATCGACGTGCTCTGTTTTCGTCCAAGGCGCCATTGAATGCGTCTTCGGTTAAACCTTGATCCAGTGCTCGGGCCAACAGTTCCGCTTGGCTTTCAGAGGCCAGTCCACCAATTGGTGGATCAGTATCCAAGTTTGTTGGGAACGCATAACCCTCGGCCGTCGCTGCAATAGCTGCCGAACGTGCCTGGCCTTGAAGGTTCAATTCTCGCATTGCGGGGTAGACCGCACGCACCATCGCGGTTCGGTCAATCCGTTCCAAAGTGCGCCCCATAGCCGAGCCGATTTGCATCAAGTTTGCCATTCTATGGATGTCTGCCGATCGATTGTCGCCGGCCGCATGAAACAGTGCTGGATTGAAAAACACGGCGTCGCCTTTTTCGAGCGGCAATTGGACATGATGCTTCTCAAATAACTCTCTAAATTCCGGCAGCAATGTTGCAACATACCCCGGTCCATAGCGTTGCGAATTGGGAAGCAGTTTCGTTGGACCGCTTTCTATCGGCATATCGCAATGAGCGACTGCGCCTTGTAGCGTCATACTGGCCGAAAGCATGTGAGCATGGGCCGGAAACGCTTGCGCCTGTTCTTGCGTCATAAAGCCAAGGTGATAGTCGCGATGGCATGTTTGCGCCTTGCCGCCAGGTCGAACTAGATTTACCTGCGCGGTCATTTGCCACCAAGGGCCTAACCAAGCCTCACTAACGGCTGCAATTGCAGGGCTCGCAAAATAGCGGGCGAATAATTTTGGATCGTGCAAACAAAGCTTTTGTGCTGAGTTCCAAATACGATCGTTAGCGCCTCGTTCTCCAAAGTGGTCCCCACCGGACGAACCGGTTAGTTCCTCTTTGATAATTGCTTCAAACGCAGCCGTAGCTTCATCAACTGCCTGGAGGTCGGGCATGGCACCCTTCAGAACAACGACACCTGACAGTTGTCCTATGACGCGCGCCCATTCAGCCATAATCGCTGACCGATCACTCGGGTCTTCTAGCGCCGCAGCCACTCTGTCGGCACTATAGATCGGGACTCTATTTATTATACAGTCGGCGAAAGGAACTTCGTTGGCATCAACAGGTTCAGCGATCAGAGCTTCGAACTCATCTATGTCGCAATCATTTTCGGTAAAGTAGCCTTGCATACTCTATCCTTAATACGAAGGGTTTCAGTTCTAAGCGTTGCTCAACACGGGTAAATCGACTGGCCGGTTTCCACCGATTTCAATGCAGCTTCAGCCAATTCGAGTGCACGCAAACCATCTTCGCCTGTCACGGGCATAGGGCTGTCGTTTGCAACGGCCTGAACAAACGCCTCGATTTCGTTGGCGTACGCTTTCACGTATCGCGTCATGAAAAAGTTCAACAAAGGAGGGCGCTCATAGCCACCCTCGCCCGCAATTTCAATATTTGCCTCGCGCTGATTTTCTGCACGTACAGACCCTAAGGAGCCATGCACCTCTATGCGCTGATCGTAGCCATACGTTGCCCGACGTGAGTTATTGATCGTGCATTGCTTGCCACTTGCAGTGGTCAAAATCAGATTTGCACTATCGTAGTCACCTAGTTCTTTGATCTTTGGGTCAGTCAACACAGATGCCGCCGCCTGAACCGAGGTGATTTCCTCGTCCAAAATCCAACGGGCAACGTCAAAATCATGGATAGTCATGTCGCGGAATATGCCGCCTGAGCGTGTGATGTAATCATATGGCGGCGGAGAGGGATCGCGGCTGGTGATTGTCACCATCTCAACATCACCGATTTTTCCGTCATCGATAGCAGATTTAAGAGCCATAAAATCAGGATCAAAGCGACGATTAAACCCTAGCATCAACCGGCCGCTTTTAGCCTGAACATGCGTAAGACAAGCGCGGACACGTTCGATGTCCAAGTCGATTGGCTTTTCGCAAAACACTGCCTTGCCCGCATTCACAAACTGCTCAATCAAATCAGCATGCGTGTCTGTAGGAGTGCAGATCGCCACCGCGTCAACATCATCAGATGCTGCGATTTCATCAATCGTGCGAATGTCGCAACCAAACTCTTCTTGCACCGCTTTTGCGGCCTCGGCAAAGGGTTCGGCGACGGCGATCAATTGCGCGTTTCGCACTGAAGCGACGGCGCGGGCATGGACCTGACCGATCCGACCCGCGCCCAAAATGGCAAAACGAACGTTCATTAAGTTGCGTGTTCCATGTATTCTTCACCCGTTTTTGCACCGGTGATGTAGGAAACGACGTCCTCGCCTGTGTAATCGCCACTCTTGATATCAAGGTTGGCGCAGATGCGGCCGCGACGGAACACAACAACGCGATCCACCAAGTCAAAGACCTGACGCATGTTGTGGCTAACTAGGATCAGGGGTTCGCCCTGTTCTTTTAGCTGTCGGACAATGTTTTCCACCTGAGCGGTTTCTTGAACACCCAAAGCCGCTGTCGGCTCATCCATGATCGTCAAACGTGAATGAAAGGTCGCTGTCCGTGCAATCGCAACACACTGACGCTGACCACCAGACATGTTGCGGATGGAATTGCGGATGTTGGGAATTTTGACCCCCGTTTTTTCCAATCCGGCCATGGTTGCTCGGCGCATGCCCTTGTAGTCCAACAGCCGGAAAGGGCCGAGCCAATCGGCGTATGTCTTTTCGCGGCCAAGGAACAGGTTGTCAGGCACATCCAAGTCATCCGCCAAAGCCAGCGTTTGGAACACTGTTTCTATGCCAGCTTCACGGGCGTCTAGCGGCCCCGAAAAATTGACTTCGTCGCCGTACAACCAAACCTTGCCGGCCGTACGCTGTTCCACACCCGTAATCTGGCGAACGAATGTGGATTTTCCCGCACCGTTGTCGCCCATGATGGCCACATGTTCACCCATTTTCATTTCAAAATTTGCATTCTGAAGGGCGTGAACACCACCGTAGTGTTTGGTCAGATCTTCTGTTTTTAGAACTATGTCGTCGCTCATTTCAGTTCTCCACCCTATGCTTTGTTTCGTTGTCGATACTGGTCAAGAACAATCGCGGCGATAATAATGCTACCCATTGCCATCAACTGATAAGAACCATCTAGTTTGATATAGGTAAAACCAGATCGGATGACCCCAAGGACCATCGCCCCCAAAACCGTGCCGACTATGGACCCACGGCCACCCTGCAAACTGATGCCGCCGATAACGGCCATGGCAATCGCAAAGAGTTCGTAAAATTCACCCATACCCGCCTGCGCGGTTTCACTTTTGGACGCAAGAATAACCCCAGCAAAAGCGGCTAGCATAGAAGCGATCATGTAAACCATGACTTTGTGGCGCTTCACGTTGATCCCGGACATCCGCGCGGCTTCTTCGTTGGAACCAATCGCATAAGTGTGTTTGCCGTAAACCGTATAGCGCATGATCAAGTGAAAGATTACGGCCAGCGATAGGAACCATACCACCGGCATCATGCCAGCGCCGATTGCTTTGTAGCTCTCTGTGGGGAAAGAAATCGGGTTCCCGCCTGACCACCAAAGTGCGATCCCGCGGCAAATCAGGAACATTCCCAATGTCGCGATAAACGGTGGTATGCGAAGATAGGCGATAAACGTCCCGTTGATGGCCCCTATAAAGGCCCCAAAGGCCAATCCTACGGCTATCGGGATGAGCACCGGAAGATCCATGGCCCATGTGCCAAACAATGCTTTTGGATTTGCGAAACCGTTGACCAATTCGGTTTGGCCAAAGCTCATCGCGATCATCGCCGTCGCGGCAACCAACGGTCCAGAGCTAAGATCGATACCGGCTGTAATGATGACTTGCGTCACCCCAAGGGCAATGATCCCAATAATGGCAACCTGTAAGATAATGATCTTTAGTCGTGCTTCGTTGAAAATGCTGTCAAAGCGGTCTCTGCTATCAAACAGGAAGCTTTGATCTTTCATATAGGGCAGGACCTGTCCCAGAATTTCGAAAATTACGACGATAATTATCAGCGCAAGTAAGATATTCATTTCGTTCGGCCAAGATCGCTTTGATTTGTCGAACGTGAGCCCACCAATACCGTGGCTGGTTTCTGACATTCTGAATACCTCTTTTGTTGTCTTTTGTGGCAGTTTTAAAAAGAGGCGCGCCGCTTTTGCGCCGCGCCCCAATTCTTAGTCAGAACGAAATTAGTTCTTCGCTAGGAACTCACCCATGTTCGCAGGTGTAACCAGCTTGAATGGAATGTAGACTTTTGTGTCTACTTTTTCGCCAGCAATCAACTTAAGTGCAGCATCGATTGATCCTGTACCTTGGCCAACAGAGTCTTGGAACACTGTGACGTCATAGTCGCCAGCAGCCATTACAAGCAAAGCATCCTGAGATGCGTCAACGCCACCAACCTGTACGTCAGCCATATCAAGACCAGCAGCCTTCATAGCTTGGATCGCGCCGATTGCCATTTCGTCGTTGTTCGCAAGAACGAAGTCGAAAGGCTCGCCCGAAGACATCCAGTTAGTCATAAGGTCTTGTGCTTCGTCGCGAGACCAGTTTGCAGTCTGCTCATCGATGATGGTCATGAAGTTACACATGTCCATGCCGATTACGTCATGCACGTCCTTAGAACGCTGAACAGCAGCTTGGTTCGAAAGCTGACCGTTCATCAGATAACCAGTAGCGCCACCGGCTTTTCCGTCTGCACGTAGGTTCTTACAGATTTCAAATGCCGAAAGAGTGCCAGATTCAATTTCGTTTGAAGCAACAAATGCCTGTGTTGCAGGCAGTACGTCAACGTTGTCAGGCTCACGGTTTACGTAGACCAGTGGAGTGTCGCCAGCAGCAGCTGAAACCGCAGCACCAGCAGATGTGTCAACGATGTTCACAATGATCGCGTCAACGCCGTTTGCAACGAAGTTACGAACTTGGTCGATTTGCTTAGCAAGATCGTCAGTCGCATCTTCTTGCTGATAGGACAGGCCATCAATAGTTGAAGCATACTCAACCATGCCGTTACGCAGAACTGTCAACCAGTTGTCATCGAAACGCGAAAATGTGGCGCCGATTTCCTGTGCAACTGCACCTGATGCCATCATTGCGATAATGCTTGCTGTTGTTAGAGTCTTTTTCATTTTAATCCTCCCAAGGAATGGCGTCCGGTACGCCTAATTTTTCAACCGGAAATCCCTAAATCAGGGTATTCAATCTCCGCGTTACGCCGCCATTTGCTGCGTCCGTGACGATATGAAATCTATTGATCTTTGAATCGCTTCTTTCGGGTGCGGGTGATTACGCACTTCAGTTGCAAAACATTCGAATGAAAATACGCCGGTGTACCCAGCATCGTTTAGTGATTTGATTTGGCCCAAGTTGTCCAAACGGTCCTGCCCGTCGATCAAACCTCGGTGCTTATCTTCCATTTGGGCAATCGGCAAAGTTGCTGTCGAAACCCCTGAGATGTGAACAATCCCAGTTTGGCTTGAATACATGTCAGCTTCACCAGCCAATGTGTGATGAAAAGTATCGTGAACGATCTTGATAGATCCCGTCGCGCCCATGCGGTCGATAGAGTCTATCAGCTCAGACTTCAGTTGAAGCGACGAGCGCTCAAAACCAAGAGGCTCAATAAGAGCAATGACGCCTGCGTCTTTGAGAACGGGTAAACAGCCAGCGATTGCTTGGTCAAGATCATCGCGCCTAGTTTGGACGTCGGTTCCCGAACCATCGTTGCAGGGGATTAGGTTAATAGTTTCCGCACCTGCTTCTATCGCCACTTCAATCAAGGCACGAAGTTCATCCTCAATTTTATCTGACCAACGATTGATAGGATAAATCTCAGACAAACCAAGTAGACGGAGACCTCGGTCTTTTACTTGTCCACGCACATCGCGAGCGGGCGCACCGTCGAACATCGAGCGTCCTAGATCATTTCGCAATTCAACACCAACGCACCCCAACTGGGCGGCGGCATCCAAGAAGTCCCCAAGCGGAACTTCGGACATTGTGACCTGATTTAACCCGAAATCGAGCATTGTTCTCCCAGTCTGTCTTTGTCGAGATTCTGTCTCGAATCTTTCGACCTTCTTAGATTGGTGCGATTACTTCGTCTGCGTCAACACATTTTTGCCACCGGTTGCAAAAATGTGTGAAGGGTTAGTGGTTCTACGCGACAAATCGGAAAAAATGAGATTTTGTGGTAGTGGACAACACCAACGGTTGAGACGGTACTAGACGATGACAAAGAAAAAATATGAAGATCTGCGTTCTTCGCGCTGGATGGCCCCCGATGACATGAGGTCATTTGGTCATAGAAGTCGCGCCATGCAAATGGGGCTGTCTCGCGAAGATTGGGAAGGCCGTCCTGCTATCGCTATCATCAACACTTGGTCCGAAATCAGCCAATGCCACGCACATCTCAAAGAGCGCGCGGAATGGGTGAAGCGTGGCATTCACCAGGCGGGCGGTTGGCCTATCGAACTTCCCGCAATGTCGCTAGGCGAGCAATTTGTAAAGCCGTCTGCAATGCTCTACCGCAATATGCTGGCGATGGAGACTGAAGAGCTTCTACGGTCGCATCCGATTGATGGGGCCGTGCTTATGGGCGGGTGTGATAAGACCACGCCGGGCCTAATATTAGGCGCAATATCAATGGGTTTGCCGTTTATATACTTACCCGCTGGCCCCATGCTCAGGGGTAATTATGCAGGTAAAATCCTAGGCTCGGGAACCGATGCTTTCAAAGCGTGGGATGAGCGTCGCGCTGGAACCGTAAGCGAAGAGCAAATCCTTCAAATGGAAACCGGAATTGCGCGATCCTATGGCCACTGCATGACGATGGGTACAGCAAGCACGATGACCGCGATTGCCGAGGGCCTTGGCCTCACCCTACCCGGCGCATCCTCAATCCCTGCCGCAGACTCCAATCACCAACGGATGGCCGCGAACTGTGGGCGTAGGATCGTTGATATGGTTTGGAATGACCTAACACCGGACAAAATTATCACCGAGTCGGCGGTGGAAAACGCCGTGACTGTCGCAATGGCTACTGGCTGCTCAACAAATGCGATAATCCACCTAATTGCTATGGCGCGCCGTGCGGGAATTCCACTGAAACTCGACGATCTGGATGATATTGGCCGAACCACTCCGGTAATTGCTAATATCCGACCCTCTGGCGACACCTACTTAATGGAGGATTTCTTCTACGCCGGTGGCCTACGCGCATTGATGAAGGAGCTGGGCGAAAAGCTAGACCTGCAAGCGTTGACTGTAAGTGGAAAGACACTCGGCGACGACATCAAAGATGCCAAAAACTACAATCCAGATGTGATCCGCCCGCTTTCCAATCCAGTTTACCACGAAGGCTCTCTTGCCGTTCTCAAAGGTAACCTTGCACCCGATGGCGCGGTCATAAAACCCGCTGCGTGCGACCCAAAATATCACGTTCATCGCGGCCCAGCCATCGTGGCGGACAGCTATCCTGAAATGAAAGAAATCATCGACGACCCAAATTACCCGATGACTCCTGATCACGTTCTAGTCCTTCGTAACGCCGGCCCCCGAGGCGGTCCAGGCATGCCAGAATGGGGTATGATCCCAATGCCAAGAGCCCTGTTAAAGGACGGTCACCGAGATATGGTTCGGATTTCGGACGCCCGCATGTCGGGCACGGCCTTTGGCGCCTGTGTTTTACACGTCGCCCCAGAAGCTTATATCGGCGGTCCGCTCGCCCTTGTTCAAACGGGTGACTTCATCGAATTGGATATTCCTGCGCGAAAACTTCACTTGGACGTAACTCAAGAAGAACTCGACAGTCGCCGTGAAGCTTGGGCACCAAAAACTCGAAGATTTGAACGAGGTTACGGCTGGATGTTCACACGCCACATCGAGCAAGCAGACAAAGGCTGTGATTTCGACTTTTTGAGGAACGATTTCGGAGGCCCCACGCCGGAACCTGATATTTTCTGAACGCGTGCTAAATAGGATATTGGCGCAGCACTCGAAGGTCACTCAAGAGATCCTTCTGCCAAAATTATGCTTGGCGGCGAAGCAATGTCTTTGAACGGACGCTGCCCCTGATGTTCAAACTCATCAAAAAACAGCTCTGCAACTTTCAAGTGACCCAGTTTATCCAAAACGACATGCTGGGTGGCGGCGGATGACAATTCACCGACCACCCACTGAAAGCCTGCGTTTTTCGCAACATTTTGTGCAGAATTCCGCATCGCTTGGTAAGTTCCCTCGCCAATCTCACTTTGCACGACTGCACCCATGTCTATCAAAACAGCCTCTCGTTCACCAATTTGTCGCTTGCTGGCATAGTGTCGATTGAGCGCGTTGGTTAAAGCCGACAAAGGCCCAAACTTTCCAAGTTCAATTTCATTCCCGCTGACATGATGCAAAAAATCCGAAGCGATCAGGCAACCCACGACTTCGTTTGTCTCTTCAGATATGGCCACAACTGACAAGCCCTCATTGACCATGGCTTCGAAAGACGGCCGTAGGTATTCACGATATTCGTCCAGCCTTATGCCAAGTGCTTTGTGCAATGTGCTGTGCTCAACAAACACTTTCGTTGCTAAGATAAATGCGTCTCGCACATGGCGCTCGGTCAGCGTTTCAAGGACAGCACTCATTGCTTTTCAATCAATCCGAGGAACATGGTGACAGAGGCCTTACTCACATCGCCAGAATGTCCTTGGTGGGCATCACACTCGCCAATTCGCCTTCTAGCGTTGCCATACTGACAGAATGTATCTGCTCGGCGGTATGTGTCACGCCGTCGGGACCAGTCAGAGCATATGTCCAGACTGCATCAGCTGCATAGATTGGCTGATACCCCAAATCGGCGGCGCTTCGAGTGGTCGATTCAACACAATGATTGGCCGTAGCCCCGCAAAGCACTGTCCGCTCAACGCCAGCTTCTTGAAGAATGCTCTGCAATTCCGTTCCAGAGAACCCGCTACTGGTGGTCTTAATGACCACAGCCTCATCCGGAAGTGGTGCGGCAAATGGTTGAACTACTACTCCCGGTGTCCCTGGATAAAACGGATAGTCAGGATTGGTATCGTGATGATGGACGTGAACGACAGTGTCACCCGAATTTCGGAACTTTTCCATCAATGACGCAATGTTCTTCTCGGCCTCAGGACAAGAACGCTTTTCTCCGGAAGCGTCCGCATGTGCCAATGCCATCTGTACGTCTATCACAATCAATGCTGTTTTCATTCGTCTCGTCCTTGTTCGCCGGTCGCTGTTTCACGTTTGGCCAATATTTTTTTAACCCGCTCGCCGTAAATTCGCACATTAATATCATCGTCGATCACACGGCCCTTCTGTTCGTCATATGTCATAATGGCAGATATGCGTGGGCGGGCGCCTTCAACTTTCGTCACACCGTGCAACGAATATCCGCCGCGAAACAAGGTAAACGTACCTGCCCCACGTGAAAATGATCGCGCTTGGGACATATCACCAGAAAGAAGTCGGTCTACGGCTTCTCGATCCTCATCATCATCAGTGCGAGAGTTTGGTAAGAACGTGAACTCGCCGCCTGCCTCGGCAGCCTGCAACAAAAGCGTCACCGTGCATTCGGTCGTGTCATAGTGCCAAGCGTGCCAACTATCTGGGTGCAAGGCGACCACATTCAATGCCTGAAACTCATCCGCGCAGCGATACAGCTGATCCTTTTTTTGAACGCGGCGTACAAAATCTGTCAGTAGTTCTGAATGGTAAAGCTGTTTGAGCCGCGTCTTAGGCGGTATTTGGTCATCCGCCAGTTGGACAGCGACGTGCATAAATTCCATGCGTCTAGGATCATCTTCAGGCAGCGACGGATCGATCGCGCCCTGATAGATATTGCGTTTTACGTGCAAAACCTCAGCGGTTGGCAAAAGTTCATTGGCCTCAGCATTCAACTGCTCAAGGGCATCCGGCCGGATGAACCCATCCAAATTACACCACCCTTGAACCGCCATACTGCGTTGGCATTCCGCCAAAAAGTTGGCCCCTTCGCCATTTTCCAAGTCCGCAATCGGAAATCGTTTAAGGTCAACAAGATCAAGAGCGATGTCGTGGTTTTCCCTAGTAATCTGATTCATTTTATCTCCTGCGAAATCAGCGCCGCTACCGGAACTTGGAGCGCTTTCTGGCACTATGTCGCTACAATCTGGACAGATAAAACGAAATAATAGACACTCATGACCATAAAATATTTATGGGTCTCAAATGCGCAAAAACCTCAACTTAAACTGGCTTCGTAGTTTTGAAGCGGCGGCACGGTTGCTCAGTTTTACTGCTGCCGGCCGAGAGATCGGTTTAACGCAAACCGCCGTTAGTCAACATATCAAGGCGCTTGAGACCCAATTGGGCGATACCCTTTTCTTACGACGTCCGAAAAGTTTGCATTTGACTGATGTCGGAAAGGCATATCTTCAGACTGTTCGTGAGGCCTTGGATACAATTGAGATGTCCACAAACGGCCTTTTTGGGCCACGTCAGACCAGTACGATAACTATCCGCGCATCTATGGCGTTCATCATGTGGCTGTCGCCAAGGTTAGACATGTTTCTGCAAGACCATCCGGATATCGGCATTAAACTGGTCACCTCAATTTGGAGAAACGCAGCGGAAAATCACCCAGTCGATGTCGATATTATTTTGGCACCAAAAGAAAACCCAAAGTCTAATTTTGAGCTTCTGTCAGACGAAGCAATTGTGCCAATCGTTGGATCTGCTTCTGGTACCAAAAAGCTTTCACCGAAGGATTTGCCACTACAGCCCCCGATTTACGTTATGGGCTTTGATGATCATTGGGCGCGATACTTAGCAGCCTATCATATTGAGCCCACCGACACAGTCGGGCGGCTGATCACTGACACCTCAACCGCCGCTATTGAAATGGTGGCAGCCGGATTGGGCTGCGCTGTAGTAATTGAAAAATTCGCACATCAGGCAATCTTAAGTGGTCAACAAATACAAATTGTTGGAGACCCGGTTGAATTGGGCCAATCGCATTACCTTGCGCGCATGGAAAAAAGAACGGCTGTACGGTCAAATGTTGAAGCGTTTGAAAATTGGCTTCGCCTGCAATTCTAAGAAATGCTACCTGTTCGCCCGCGCTAACAGCCCAACCGCGGCCAATCCGACCAGGATGATTAAAACCGCCGAGGGCGCCGCATCACCGAGATTTTCAAGAGACGCCTGCTGATGCACCCGCGTTGCTAAGGTTTCGTAGTTAAATGGTCGCAGCAACAGTGTCGCTGGCAGTTCTTTGACGCAATCCACAAAAACCAGCAACAATGCTGAACCTACTGAGCCCTTAATCAGTGGAAGATAGACGTCCTTCAACGTCCCTCCCAACGTACGGCCCAACGATCTAGCGGCAAGCGGTAAACTGGGAGACACCCGCCCAAGTGCGGCATCAGCGGCGCCCTGAGCAATTGCGAAGAACCGAACGGAATATGCCAGGACCAAAGCAAAGGCCGAGCCCGTCATCACCAAGCCAATGTCATATCCGGTCGCTGACCATATCGCATCAGCCACTGCGTTGTCCGTTGCTGCGAGAGGGATCAGAATACCGACGCCCAAAACAGCGCCTGGTGCCGCATAGCCTATCGTGGTGATCGGCAACAAAAGCTGAGGTATCCGTCGGCCCGACAAGCGAACGCCGTAAACCATAAACAATCCAGCAGTGACTGTAACCAAAGCAGCGATACCACCCACGACCAAAGTGTTGCCAAGCGCCCGCACCAAACCCTTTGCGGCGAAATCGTCCAGATTGCCCCACGCGTGACTGGAAATCACGGCAACGGGCATCACAAATCCGACAATAAATGGCACCGAACATACAATCGTTGCTGCCCAAGCATGACCACCGCGAAGCAAAGTACGCTCAACCGGCCTAGCGCGGTTTGACAGATTATAGTGCCGCACTCGGTTTCGACTGATCTTTTCGAGCGCGACGAGGAAAATCACCAAGATCAGAATAACCATAGCAATCTGCGCGGCCCCGCCAGCATTGCTGCTTTCCAACCAAACAGTGAAAATCCCAGTCGTAAGCGTTTGGACAGCGAAATAGTCCATGGTCCCGAAATCGTTGACGGTCTCCATCATGACAATCGCGGCTCCTGCTGCGATCGCTGGACGCGCCAAAGGCAGTCCGACTTTCCAAAACCGCTTGAACGGCCCAGCACCCAACGATTGTGCGACCTCATGCCCGCAACCCGACTGTTCGCGGAATGCCGCCCGAGCAAGCAAATAGACATAAGGGTAAAGCGCGGCGGACAGAACTATGATCGCCGCATTTAGCGACCTAATTTCGGGGAACCAATAATCCCGTGACGATGCCCAACCAAAAACTTCGCGCATCGCAGTTTGGACAGGGCCAGCGAACTCTAAGAAGTCCACCAATGCGTAGGCGCCGACATAAGCGGGGATAGACAACGGTAGCAGCAGTAGCCACTCTAGCCAGCCACTAAACGGAAAACGGTATCGCGCAACCAGCCATGCTGTGCCTGTGCCAATACAGGCCGAAAGGATCCCCACAGCGAACATCGAAATGAGGGTGGTTTTCAAATATCGCGGTAGCGTCGTGGCCAATAGATGAGGCCAAATATTGTCTGCAGGGCTAAGTGCAATCCAGACAACAGCAATGATCGGAGACAAGACAACCAAAGCAATCAGTACCGCTCCGACAGACCACAGGTTCGGTCGAAACGCTAAGAAGTATTTTGGGTGTCGAATTGTCTTAGTATTCATGCTTTTCCAATGCCCGAATGCAGTATAACTGTCCAGAACAGACCGTATATTGCGGCAACTGGTACTCATTAGTCAAAGCAGACAGGATCAAATGCAGGTCATACTTCATATCGGCGCGCATTGTACGGATGACAATCTGCTGATTGGCACGCTGCGAAAGAACACCGAAATGTTGGCTGAGCGTGGGACTGCTGTCCCTTCACCTTCGAAATATCGCAAACTTCTTCACGAGGCTTTGCTGGCTATGCCGCAGGGCTCTCCTAAGGCGGGTGCGCGCGACTTGTTCTTGAAAATGGTGCTGGGCGATCAAAAGGCTGACCGCCTCATCCTATCTAACGAGAATTTTATCAACTTTCCTCATCGCATTTTCGACGGCGGATCTTTTTACCGCCTTGCCGCCAGGAGATTGAAGTCAATATCTGATTTGTTGGCCGGGGATGAGTTGGAAATCTATATGGCCATCAGAAACCCCGCGACATTCCTGTCTGCAGCGTTTTCCAAGGTCGAAGGCCGTAGTTTTCCCGATTTTTTAGATGGCGTAGAACCTATGGACCTTAGGTGGTCGGACGTCATTCGCCGTATCCGCGAGGCCGAGCCGGATATCCCAATGACCGTTTGGTGTAATGAAGACACGCCGTTGATCTGGACCCAAGTTGTGCGCGATATTGCGGCGCTTGAGCATGGTTCCAAACTTAAGGGCGGCTATGACCTTCTACGCTCAATCATGACCCCCGAGGGCATGACAAGGTTTAAGGCCTACATCGGCCAAAACCATCCTCAGAATGAAATGCAATTGCGCAGGGTAATTGCCGCGTTTCTGGATAAGTACGCTATGGAAGATGCAATCGAGGAAGAATTGACAGCGCCTGGCTTGACCGAACAGACGCTAATTGCGATGACTGAAGCCTACGAAGAAGACATGTTCGAAATTGAGCGCATACCAGGCGTGACGTTCCTAACCCCCTAAAACACAAAAACCGGACCGTTTTCACGGCCCGGTTTAAATCTCGGTCGAAACCTGGATTACATTCCCAGCGCTTCTTTATACATTTCCAAAACAGCTTCTTCTTCGGCGATGTCATTGTCATCGCGCTTACGTAAAGCCACTATCTTGCGCATCACTTTGGTGTCGTAACCACGGCCTTTAGCTTCAGCCATCACCTCTTTTTGCTGATCGGCGATGTCTTTCTTTTCCATCTCCAAACGTTCGTAACGCTCGATAAACTGACGAAGTTCGTCTGCTGTCACTCGGTAGCTATCAGGGGTGCTGTCTTGCATTTTGGGCCTCATTATCGGGTCAGAGCGCAATGACTAACGCCGTCCTATCCGACCCGCAAGGGGTTGTCTGTTGGTACGTGATCATTTACGCCGCGCGAACCTAATGTAGGAGAATACAGTATGGAATACCTTGTCTGGATTGGCGCCGCCGTTTCAATGTTGGGCTTGATCGGACTGATCTCTAGCATTCTGAAAGTATCAAAGGCACGAAAAGCCAAACTATCGGACGAAGACTTGCGCGTCGCAGTTCAAAAGGTTTTGCCTTTGAACTTGGGTTCACTGTTCCTTTCGGTCCTTGGTCTGATGATGGTTATCGTGGGGATTACGCTTAGCTAGCTTCATCCATGTCGGGCAAATCCATCTTCTCGAACCCCTGACCGTATTTAATTAAGTCTGAGATTAACGAATGGGTCTGCCAAAGGTCCGGCGCAAGTGCCGCATAGCGATCAAGCGTTTGCGCAACTCGAAATAATCCAATTTGTTCAGCTGCCTGCATTGGCCCACCCTTACGTCGTGGGAAACCAATTGAATGCACAGCAAGAACGTCCAAATCGGATGCGCGCTGCAAGATGTCTTCGTCAAGCAAATGTGCTCCGAAATTCAGTAGCGCGCCAACAAACAGATTTACGATCTCTGGTTCTGTAAATTCGAGCGCGTCGATCCCCAACTGGTCACGCGAATTCGTCAGACTCCACACAACGATACCGTCAGGACGGGGGCGCGCATCGCCCTTGGCATAACGGAAGTACCCTAACCCAACGTCTTTTCCCGTACGCCCCGAGGCAATCAGCGCTTCAGTGGCAGGCTGTTGCCCGGGGATTAAATCAAGCTCAAGCCCAATCTCATCTCGCCAAGCAAGCGGTCCCTTGCGAAACCCAAATTCACCAAGTGCACCGTCTATCTGCTTTGGCTCTGCCCCATGCAGCAAAAGCGTTTCTGCAGTCTGAAACAAAATTCGGCGTATGCCAGCGGAAACAGGATCATTCTGCCCTTCGATCAAGATCGGAAGCCGTTTGACGATGCGGAAAAATTCCTGAATGCCTTCAAGCGCGGAAGCGTTCTGGCCAGGAATGCCAAAAACTTCGACCGTCTTAGCTATATGAGGTGATTTTTCAAAGTGAAAAGCCGCACATTCAATATTATCCGGCAGTTGTTCCACCAACTCGGTGGTTTCTTTCAGCGTTCTTGCAGTCAAAAGCATGCGTGGCCGATCAGCTGATTCCAACTTCGGAGCAAGCCAATCGACAAATTCAGTGGTTGAGATCTTGCCAGCATCAACAATAACGTCTGCCACCTCGTCGATGTTCTCAAGCTGAACGACATCCAGCCGTGCGACACGAGTACTTCGCACCTCAGTCGACATGCGGCCGTTTTGGACCGCTTGATCGTATATTCCAATGACGGCACCAGACATGCTTGGGTGCGGTGGTCCGAGATGATCGATGACGGTGACCTCTAGCCCGGCATCCAACATTGCAACGCAAAGTCCAGCGTCTTCGGCCTTTGCGCCAAAAACGCAAACGCTAACAAAATTGCCAATTGTACGCGTTGGGCGACTTAGCCGTTTTTCAGCCATCGCCATATGACGCAGGGCATGAGCCTCATCCGAGTTTAGGCATTCTACGTATTTCGAACGCTCAACGTTTAGACCAACGGCTAACGGTGTGATCTGCGCCGCCTCAACACAATCAACAATCGCTGCAGCTGCTGGAATTTTAAACTTTCGACCAGCTTTTTGGCCTCGTTCATTTGCGCTTGATACCGCACCGAATCAGATTGCCCACCTACGATGCTGCCAGTCGGGCGCGGTCCCAGCTCTTTTTCTACAAGGTTCTTGATGAAACTTGTTGTTTCAGTCGCGAAATCGATTTCAGTTACCAAGTCGATCATGCCGGCGTCAAAGGCCTGTGACGCTGTAAATATTTTACCGTTTAACAAGACTTCTAAGGCAAATTTTGCGCCTGCCAAGCGTGGCAACCTTTGTGAACCACCCAGCGCAGGCATGAGGCCTGTTGAGATGTGGTTATAGCCAAAACGCGCAGACTTGGCCGCAATTCGATAATGTGCAGCGAGCGCTAATTCCAAGCCTTCGTTAATTGCTGCATCTGGAACGATAGCGACAACCGGAATTTGGCATGCTTCGATCTGATCTAGTATATTTGAAATGGCAACTGTTTCATCCAATTCAGGACGATCGGTATTTAAATTACCGCGTGGAAAACCCTTAGGCGCACCGGATAATACGATGCATTTGACGTCAGGCGTCGCGATGGCCCTTTGCAGAGCATCCCCAAGCGATTTTGCAAACGCAGCCGAAAGAATCTTAGCGCCGCCTTCAGACAGGCCGAGCCAAACGACATCGTTTTCTAAATGGAACGAAACGCCTTCTGACACTTCGACTCCTTACGTCCAAAGAAATGACACTTATCTGAGACGACTTGACCAAAAAAAGGTAGAGATTTCAACCATACGTTTTCATTTTAAGACCTTAAATCGGCATATTGTCGAACTCGTCATCTTGCACGAATTCATCTTCTTTGCTCAGGGAATCCATTTTGAGGGCCAGATTGCGCAAAGCTTTACGCAGTGCTTCAGCCAATTCGTCTTGCGAATGACCTTCGCTTACTAGATCTTCGATCAGTTTTGATATTTCGATATCTGCAGACGTCTTCATTTATGCATCCCTTTTTGATGAGAGCGATTGATTGTGTTAACGTTTTGGTAATGCACCACACAAAGCCGCCGCGTTGACACATATCAATTTGCACTTGAATTACATATTCCAATAACGATATATTAAAATGCGACAACGGAGAAACGCTATGAAACCCGAAGTAAAAGCATTTTTTGATGAAGCGACGAACACGATCTCGTTTCTTGTGCGCGATCCTGAAGGATCATCCTGTGCAATCATAGATTCTGTTTTGGACTTTGATTACGCCTCTGGCAGGACTGATACCAAGTCTGCGGACGCGATAATTGAATACGTCACATCCAAGGGCCTCGATGTACAGTGGATCCTCGAAACTCATGTTCACGCCGACCATTTGTCCGCGGCACCTTACCTTCAAGAGAAGTTAGGCGGCAAAATTGGCATTGGCGACAACATTAAAATTATTCAGGAGACTTTTGGAAAAGTCTTTAATGAAGGCACTGAGTTTGAGCGCGACGGCTCGCAGTTCGATGCGCTCTTCGTTGACGGTTCAAGCATCCACATTGGTCAGATGCGGGGCGACGTTCTGCACACTCCGGGCCATACACCTGCTTGCCTAACTTACGTCATTGGCGACGCGGCCTTTGTTGGCGACACCTTGTTCATGCCGGACTTCGGCACCGCTCGCTGTGATTTCCCCGGCGGATCATCCGAAATGCTCTACAATTCCGTCCAGAGGATACTGGCACTTCCAGATGAAACCCGAATTTTCGTCGGGCATGATTACAAAGCGCCCGGTCGAGACGAATTCGCGTGGGAAACAACGGTGGCCGAGCAAAAAGCCACAAACGTGCACATCGGCGATGGCAAAACCCAAGGTGAATTCATGGAGATGCGTGATACGCGTGACGCGACCCTTGGCATGCCAAAACTGATCGTTCCTTCGCTTCAGGTTAATATGCGCGCGGGCCATATGCCGCCCGAAGACGAAAACGGTGACGTTTACCTCAAAGTGCCCATCAACAAAATCTAACTTTGAGAAACCGTTTATGTCGCTGGCAACGTCACGCGAAAGCCGGCGCCAGATTGCCCGGGAAGATAGGTTATTTGGCCACCTAAATTGGCCATCACTTCGCGGCAGATAGCCAAGCCAAGCCCTGCCCCTGCCGCACGATCCGAAGCACGTGAAAACTTTTCAAAAATCTCGTCTTGAAGGGCCGTGGGGACGCCTTTTCCATTGTCGATGAAATCCAACGTCAGCAGTTCGTCCACGCTTCGAACGGAAATTTCCAGCTGAGGTGCATCGTTTTCGCAATACTTCGCCGCGTTGGTTATCAAATTAATGACAACCTGACTCAGCCGGTCGATGTCCGTTGTCACGGCAAAATCTTCGTCTGCTCGATTTCGAGCAATCCGCAACTGATCTTTTGAAAAATGCGTAGCGGAAATTGCTTGATCGATGATGTCTGCTACATTGCCTTGGGTTATATTCAGTTTAACCTGACCGTTCTCAAGAACACTTAAGTCAAGCAAGTCATCCAGCAAGTGTGTTAAACGCAGAGTTTCTCCGTGGATAATTCCTGCATATTTTGCCCGATCCAAATCGGTCAGACCGCCTTCGCTCTCTAATATTTCTGAAAATGCCCTGATAGACGTCATCGGTGTCCGCAATTCGTGGCTTATCTGCGATAGAAAGGCGTCTTTTTGAACGGACATATTCGTTAGCTTTTCATTAGCCTCGGTTAACTGACGGGCAGACCGTGCCAATTCATCCGATTTAGCCTCTAGCTGGCTAGAATATTCCATGATTTGCGCAGTTTCGTCGGCCACCCGCATTAGATCATCAACCGACACACTGGATCGGCCCACAATCTGAGCAATCATCGCATGTGCAGTGGCGGCCCCGACCGATCCTGCTAGCTCTCGTTCAAGTCGTTGGATGAACCCTGGCGTGGTATCCGGCAAGTATCCCAGCATCCCCTGTCTTTCAGACTCAGCTCGAAAAATCTTTTGGGCTTCGTTCGCGCCCACAATGCGCTGGCTCATGAGCAAAAGATCTTCGGTTTCTGCCCGACCTTTTGACCAGCTGCTTGCCTCGACTGAGTGATCATAAACGTTAACAAATTGCGCGCCTTGCAACCGCTCCATCGGGTTAGGAAATGTCACCAACGACACGAGGACAAAAACAAGGGTGTTTAGAGATATGCTCCAAACCAGAGCGTGAACCAAGCTATCCAATCCATTGATCCCAAACAATGCATTGGGACGAAGCCAAGATAGTCCAAACAATCCTTCCTCGATAATTTCTTTCGAAATCAATGCATCCGGGCCAAAGCTTGGCAAAAACAGTGTGAAGGCCCATACGGAAAAGCCGGTTATTAGCCCCAACAATGCGCCGTGTCGATTTGCTGCACGCCAGAATATTCCACCAATCATTGCCGGTAGAAACTGGGCTACGCCTGCAAATGATATCAAGCCGATCGCAGCCAAAGCTGCCCCTCCACCCGTAAGTTGGAGGTAAAAGTAACCGAGCGCCAAAATGCCCGCGATAGACAGTCTGCGCGAAATCAGAACGATTTGGCGAACGTCACCGGCAACCGATAAATCGCGCGATGACCATTTTAACCAGATCGGCATCACAACGTGATTAGAAACCATCGTTGAAAGCGCAATTGCTGCGACGATCACCATAGAAGTAGCTGCTGAAAATCCGCCGATAAATGCAAACATTGCCAAACTGTTCCAGCCATGCGCCAACGGGACGGTCAGAACAAACAAATCCGGATTGGCCCCATTTGGGAACATTTGTAGGCCCGCAACCGCAATCGGGACCACGAAAAGGCTCATCAGCATTACGTATATGGGAAAGGCCCAACTGGCAGTCGCGAGATGCTTTTCATCATCAATCTCGACCACCATAACTTGGAACATCCGTGGCAGTGCGATGAAGGCAGCGGCCGAAACGAACAATATACCTGTCCATCGACCCGCATCGCGATTCCACATGTTGATTTCAGATGCATCAATGGCGGCAAAAGTCTCAGAAACCCCGCCCATAACTTGCCAAACCACAAAAACACCGACTGCAACAAGCGCGACAAGTTTCACGACGGCTTCAAGCGCAATCGCCGTCACAACACCGTGGTGACGTTCATTGGCGTCGAGATTTCGTGTGCCGAACAGGATCGTGAAAAAGGCCAACCCAAGCGCAACCCAGAACGCCGTCGACTGCGCATCGTACAGGCCAGAACTGGCGTCAGATTCAACTAAAAACGTATTAAATGAAAGGGTTACAGATTGAAGTTGTAGTGCAATATATGGCGTCGTCCCGATGACCGCCATGATCGTCACAATCACCGCAATAGAGTTCGACTTTCCATATCTGGAAGATATTAGGTCAGCAATTGATGTGATTTTTTGGCTTCGTCCAATACGGACAATTTTGCGTAGAACCCACCACCAGCCGATAAGTACCAGTGTTGGTCCCATGTAGATTGCAAGAAATTCTAACCCTGCTCGGGCTGCTGATCCTACGGCGCCATAAAAAGTCCAAGCAGTACAATATACAGACAGAGACAAGGTGTAGACAATTGGACTGCGCAGCCACGCCCCTCGACCACGCGAGGCAAGCCTTTCGGCATAGAATGCGACCAAAAACAGTGCCGCAACATACGCCAGAGAGACTGCTATCAGCGTGTTCAACATGAAACTACTCGCCTGCCTTCAAATCTGAGAGTTCATGTTCCCCGATAACGGGTTCACTCAAATATCGGGAAAGGATTGCCGCGACTATTATCGCGATACACCAAACAGCAAACAGAAAATAAAGGGCGTCGGACAGAACAATTCCGTTTTCTCCATCGAGTGCCCAGAGTCCAGGGTAGGCAAACAAAAACAAGCTGAGAACTGGAAGAACACGAGAAGCATCGCGCGCGCGCCTACGCCGATAACTCGACCGCTCCAAAAAGACCGGAAGGCGCTTTTTCTCGTCCACTACGCCACCAACGTCTTAACTTTTTCCAGCACTTCAGAATTGGAAAACGGTTTGGTCATATACATGTTCGCGCCATAGCTTTCTGCTTTTTCGCGATCTTTGTTTTGGCCACGCGCTGTCAGCATCAGAACCGGTATGTTTGCAGTTTCGGTGTTTTCGCGAATTTCTTGAAGGACTTCGAAACCAGTTTTACCCGGCAACATCACATCCAAGACCACGACATCTGGCTGTCTTCGAATTACTTCGTTCGAAGCATCTGCCCCGTTCGAGTGCGAATGTACCGTCCAGCCGTCGCGGGACAGAATAAAACTAATCGCCTCGATGATATTGGGTTCATCTTCGATCAGTAGAACTGAATGCCCCATGTTGCTCCCTCATCAGTGCCGTCCCGTTCTCGAAATATTGCTTAGTGGACGATAATTGTCAAAATCCATTGGATAGGATTGATATTTCTCTTCGTGCATCGCAATTATCAACCGGACAAATTCGGCAATTCACACCCACTGACTTTGGTTTAGTCTCGGTCTTCGTTACCTGTCTTAGCAGCATGTGCGTGGTATATCGTGGGCTGTGAGAAAATGACCGCGCGTCTTCGGGCACGGCAATCGCGTATGCCAGCATCGTCTCAGCTCCTCGCCCCTCTTGCTTGATGGCCTCTACGATTGGCACAGTCGGCTGTGCGAGCGCCGAATACATCGGCCACAAAGCGCAACCTACCCCAGAACGTGGCAAGCTGAATCCATCAATGGTTCGCTTGGACAAAAATGCGCCTGCCATGTCCGCCTTTAAGTACCCGTAATCTGCATGAGCGTCGCTCGACGGGCGGAACGAAAGCCTGTGAAACATTTCTGGTATCGTTACGTCACAAATGGCCGCCATCTCTGCGGGGTCGTCGGTCTGTGCTTCAGCTTGCTCCAATGATGCTGGTGGTATTCTTTCTACAATGCCTTGATGTAGCGCCAAAAATTGAGTGGTCTCAATTTGATCTGTGGTCAACTTTACGTCTATCTCTCTTCGCGCGCCTGTCAGATCTTTGTGTTCAATTTCTGGCACAAAAAACTCTCGATCAAGCAACATCTTCTCAAGGTTATCGAGCGGCGTATCTTGGTTGACGTTCTCGTCCTGCGCTGGATCGAGGTATCCGACCAACGACTCGCTGGTATCTGCCAATCTTCCGCTGTCTTCGAAAATATTCCTGTGAAACCGATCGCGCCATTCTTTTTCAATATCGTCAGACTCAACAAGAATAGAAGCGCTCGATTGAATGGAAGAAACGGTCGAAATCACTTCGTGCAAAGCCGCAGCCAAGAACGGATCGTGCGACAAGCGGTCGTTTAATATCTCAACTGCGTTCTTTAAGTTTTCAATTTCACCGCTTTGACGCGTCATCAGTTGCGCCCATCCCGGGAAACGGCCAGCAAATTCTTCAAGACGGTCGTCTTCGACATCAATGTCCGGCTGATCTGCACTTGCTTTTTGAAGCGCGGACAACAATGCGGCCTCTGCCCCCTCACTAAGCAGCGACGGTTCAACCTGAAGCACTTCGGCAATATCCAGCAACAGCTTGCCGCCGATTCTACGCCGATTATGCTCAATTAAGTTTAGATATGCAGCCGAGATGCCAACAAGTTTGGCTAGATCCGTTTGACGAATTTCCTTTTGGATCCTGCGCTCTCGAATTCTCGACCCGATAAGTGAAGCTCGCGGCATGTATCGTCCTTACAAATCAATGAGTTTCTGCAGTTGCGCGAAAATTAATTTACAACTTTGCATATCATTCTGTTTACGTTTTTACAAAATAATTCTTTCTTTCAAAGCAGTTGTTGCGAACTTTTCTTACAATGACAGATAATACACCTGCACAATAGTGCATGTAATTGAGTGTTGAGGAGCACTCTATTGCGTTTCATGAAACGGGAGGAATTCCATGACTAAAAACCTTACACGTCGCGGCGTGCTAAAGTCAGGTGCTGTTGCAGGCGCCGGCCTGGCCGTACCGACAATCTTCACTGCTTCTTCAGCAGCGGCCTATACAAACGAGCCTACCGGTTCGTCAGTAACTCTGGGCTTCAACGTTCCACAGACTGGTCCTTATGCGGAAGAAGGTCTTGACGAACTGCGCGCTCAGGAACTTGCTGTTGAGCACCTGAACGGTATGGGCGACGGCGGAATGATGAACACATTCAGCTCGAAAGCTCTGAAAGGTAACGGCATCCTTGGCAAAAAAGTTGAGTTCGTAACTGGCGATACTCAGACTAAGTCTGACGCTGCACGTGCTTCTGCAAAGTCGATGATCGAAAAAGACGGCGCAGTCATGATCAACGGTGGTTCGTCTTCGGGCGTTGCGATCGCTGTTCAGGGACTATGTCAGGACGCTGGTGTTATCTTCATGGCGGGTCTAACCCACTCGAACGATACAACTGGTAAAGACAAGAAAGCTAACGGTTTCCGTCACTTCTTCAACGGTTACATGTCAGGCGCAGCTCTTGCTCCTGTGCTTT
The DNA here is from genome assembly GCA_029244725.1 of Paracoccaceae bacterium. GTDB lineage: Bacteria > Pseudomonadota > Alphaproteobacteria > Rhodobacterales > Rhodobacteraceae > JASMHC01. Next base: position 10,851 of record JAQWQJ010000020.1, on the reverse strand, counting down.
CTAGCGCATACGGCTCAGACCGTAACGCTTACCACCTGACTGCCGACTATACATGGGGCTGGACACAGCAGGAATCGATCGCAGCAGCGACCGAAGCCATGGGTTGGAACACAGTAAACAACGTTCTGACACCGCTGGCATCGACAGACTTCTCGTCGTACATCACGCCCGTTCTTAACTCTGGTGCTGACGTTCTGGTTCTGAACCACTACGGCGGAAACATGGTCAACTCGCTGACAAACGCAATTCAGTTTGGTCTGCGTGACAAAGTCGTTAACGGTAAAAACTTCGAGATCGTTGTTCCACTGTACTCAGAGCTTATGGCTGCTGGTGCTGGCAAAAACGTTGAAGGTGTTATCGGTTCGATGAACTGGAACTGGCAGCTGACAGACGAAGGCACAAAAGCATTCGTTAAGTCGTTCGGCGAAAAGTACGGTCGTCCACCATCCAACTCAGCTCACACATGCTACGTACAGACTATTCTGTATGCAGACGCATGTGAGCGTGCTGGCACATTCAACCCATGTGGCGTAGGCGAAGCTCTTGAAGGCTTTGAATTCGACGGAATGGGCAACGGACCAACATTGTACCGTGCTGAAGATCACCAGTGTTTCAAAGACGTTCTGGTAATGAAGGGTAAAGAAAACCCATCAAACGAGTACGACACACTGCAGATCCTCGAAGTTACACCGCGTGCACAGGTTGAGTATGCACCTGATCACCCAATGTTCGCCGGTGGCGAGCTTGGTGCTTGTAACTCGGGCGCTTAAGTCCCAAAACTCTGTAGGGTGGGGAAATTCTCCACCCTACAACTAATCAAGGACCCATCGTTTCGCTGAAAACGTAGGTTATTCATTCTTCTAGAGGTGGGGGAAGATGAGCGAATTCATTCTTCAAATCCTAAACGGCCTCGACAAGGGTTCGGCATACGCGCTGATTGCCCTTGGTCTGACGCTAATTTTCGGCACACTAGGTGTCGTGAACTTTGCCCACGGGGCCCTGTTCATGATCGGTGCATTCTGCTCTGTGACACTTTCACGGATACTAAACGCTAGCTATGTAACTATTGACCCCACACAGAAGGACTTTTTGGGTAATCCCCTGAAAGTCAAATCTTCTTATATGGAAAGCTGGTTTGGGCCCGAGGTCGGTGGAGCAATCACTGACTGGTCAGTACCACTGGCTATCCTGTTCTCAATTCCAATCATGATCGTTGTCGGAATCGCAATGGAGCGAGGGCTAATAAAGCACTTCTATAAGCGTCCACATGCTGATCAGATTCTGGTTACCTTCGGCTTGGCTATCATCCTGCAGGAACTTGTTCGCGGATTTTACGGGGCTAACCCGATCCAAACCCCCGCACCAGAGGCGTTGTCGTCTGTTGCTCAACTCGGTGGTTCACTGGGACTAGAAATTGTCTACCCCGCTTGGCGTATGGTCTACTTCTTCTTCTCGCTCGCAGTCATTGGTGGTGTTTTCGCATTCCTGCGCTTCACAACCTTTGGAATGGTCGTTCGCGCCGGTATGGCTGATCGCGAAACCGTCGGTTTGATGGGTATTAACATCGACCGCCGTTTCACTGTTATGTTCGCGATCGCGGCAGTTGTCGCCGGCTGGGCAGGCGTAATGTACGCGCCAATTAACGCGCCGAACTACCACATGGGCATGGACTTTCTGGTTCTCAGCTTTGTTGTGGTTGTTGTCGGCGGCATGGGCTCGCTACCAGGCGCAGTTGCAGCAGGCTTTCTGCTGGGCATTCTGGAAAGCTTTGCCTCTTGGGAGCGCTTCAAGATTTTTGACGGTCTGGATCAGATCATCATTTATCTCGTAGCAATCATCATTTTGCTTACTCGCCCACGCGGCTTGATGGGCAAAAAAGGTGTGATGGAGGATTAATCATGCTGGGTCTCGAAAAGAAAGACTTCAATCTTCTAATGGTGGTTGTGGCGCTGAGCTTATTCGCTCCACTCATCTTAAACATCTTCCCAAAGGAATCGGCCTTTGCCTTTTTCAACGGAGGCTACCCTGACCTGATGCAGCGTTTTGCAATCTTCGGTATATTTGCAATCGGGTTTAACATTCTGTTCGGTTTGACCGGCTACCTATCTTTTGGCCACGCAGCCTTTTTGGGTGTCGGTTCTTACGCCGCAGTTTGGATGTTCAAGCTGCTCGGGTACAACGTTCTGCCTGGGTTGATCCTTAGCGTCGTTGTTGCTGGACTCCTGTCAGTCGTCATTGGCTTTGTGTCTCTGCGACGCTCGGGCATCTACTTCTCGATCCTGACACTGGCTTTTGCACAGATGATGTATTCGATCGCCTATTCGGATCTTTTCGGTCGCTGGCTCGGCATCACGCTAACCAACGGTGAAACAGGTCTTCAGGTCTATAACAATGATCCACAAATCCTGATGGGCCCAGACAGTTCTACTGTTCCGCACATCTTCGGTTTGGAAATGAGTTCACGACTAACGCTACCCGTAGGTCCATGGGAATTTGTATTCCCTGTGGGTTACTACTTCTGCGCAATATTCTTGGTGATTTCATTCTACCTGTCGATCCGTATCTTCCGCTCACCATTCGGACTGATGCTGCGCGCTGTGAAATCAAACAACCAGCGGATGACATATACTGGCCTCAACCCCCGTCCCTACACTCTCGCGGCGTTTATCATCTCGGGAATGTATGCTGGCTTGGCTGGTGGTCTTCTTGCCTCGATGGATCCTCTTGCGGGCGCTGAGCGTATGTACTGGACAGAAAGTGGCGCAGTTGTGATCATGACAGTTCTTGGTGGCGTAGGCACGTTGATCGGACCGGTTCTTGGCGCAGGCACCATTAAGTACATGGAAAACATCATCTCGAAGATGAACGAAAAGCTCTTGCATGAGTGGTTCAGCTTCCTTCCAGAAAGCCTTGAAAAGGCGATGGTCTGGTCGGCGTCATGGTTCACCGGTGAAGGCTGGCACATGACTCAGGGTGTTGTATTCATGCTCGTGATTATCTTCTTGCCCGGTGGACTTGTCCAAGGCAGCAACAAGCTGTTCGGCCGTCGCAAAAGAAAATCTACGGATGACGCAGCAACTAAGCAACCAGCCGAGTAAAGGAGTAGACTGATGGGAATTCTTGAAGTCAAAGGCGTCAACAAACGCTTCGGTGGATTGCAGGCACTAGGAGATGTAAATCTCAGCATTGCTGAAAACACTGTACACGCAATTATCGGCCCAAATGGGGCCGGTAAATCCACTCTGCTAAACGTTCTAATCGGCAAACTCATTCCGGACACTGGAAGCGTCATGTTCGACGGCCAATCTGTTCTGGGGCGCGCGCCGCACGAAATTAACCAGATGGGTATCAGCCGAGTTTTCCAAACACCGGAAATCTTTAGCGAGCTAAACGTGATGGAAAACATGATGATTTCATGCTTCGCCAAACGTGATGGTTCATTCCGCATGCAAGCAATGGCCGACATGTTCGGTGAAAAGGACGTTGTCGAAAAAGCCGAAAAAATGCTTGTCGATATGGAGATGGCGGACAAACGTTATGACCACACAGCGGCCATGTCTCGTGGTGACAAACGTCGCCTTGAGATCGCTATGTGTCTATCACAAGAACCTCGCTTGCTTTTGCTCGATGAACCGACAGCTGGTATGGCGCGTGCAGACACCAACAATACGATCGACTTGCTCAAGCAGATCAAGGACGAGCGCGACATTACTATCGCGATTATCGAACACGATATGCATGTGGTTTTCTCGCTTTCTGAGCGGATCACAGTTCTTGCGCAGGGCACACCGCTTGTTGAAGACACACCGGACAACATTAAGGGCCACCCCAAGGTAAAAGAAGCTTACCTTGGCGAAGCCGCATAAGGAGGGGTGATATGAACGTCAGACCCGATTTCTCAAAGCAAGCTAACAAAGCCGAAACCGCGCCCGCGTATTTGTCGATTTGGGACATGCACTCGTATTACGGCGAAAGTTACATCATTCAGGGCGTTTCATTTAACGTGCACGAAGGTGAAATTTTGGCGCTGCTAGGCCGTAACGGAGCTGGTAAAACCACAACTCTGCGTTCTATCGCACGCCTTGGCGACCCGCAGGTTCAACACGGCGAGATCTGGCTGGACCACCAGCCACTTCACACGATGGCGTCGTATGAAGCTTCAGCTGCTGGTCTTGGGCTTGTCCCAGAGGATCGCCGTATCATTCCCGGTCTTACGGTCGAGGAAAATCTGCAGTTGGCGCAAATTGCTCCGCCTGTTGGTTGGTCACTTGAACGTATCTACGACCTGTTCCCGCGTCTCGGTGAGCGTCGCAAGCAAGAAGGCGTGACACTTTCGGGCGGCGAGCAACAGATGCTTGCAATTGCACGCGCTCTGGCACGCGACATCAAAGTTTTGCTTCTTGATGAGCCTTACGAAGGTCTTGCTCCTGTCATCGTTGATGAAATTGAGAAGACGTTGCGAATTATTAAGGAACAAGGCATCACCACAGTGATCGTTGAGCAAAACGCTGTTCGAGCGCTTCAATTGGCTGACCGCGCCGTGATCCTTGACACAGGAAGCGTCGTCTTTGACGGCACAGCCGAAGAAGTTCTCGAAAACGAAGAGCTTCGCGCCGAATATCTAGCGATTTAATCGCATATCCCTGCCCTCTTTATTTTTTTGGGCAGGGACTAACAAGTTGACTGGAAAAGGACTCGCCATGTCAGAGAAAGTATCTCACCCGCCCTCCGCCGATTTCGTTGCAAACGCCAAAATCAATGAGGCGCAATACGATGAGATGTACGCGGCTTCGGTAAATGATCCCGATGCATTTTGGGCCGAACACGGCAAGCGCGTTGACTGGATAAAGCCTTTTTCAAAGGTGAAGAACGTCTCATTCTCGCATCCCGATGTATCGATAAAGTGGTACGAAGACGGTGAGTTAAATGTCGCTGCAAATTGCGTCGACCGCCATCTTGCCACGCGTGCAGATCAAACGGCTATCATCTGGGAAAGTGATGATCCCGGCATTTCCAAGCACATCACATATCTCGAACTTTCTGAGCAAGTGAACAAGCTGGCCAATGTCTATAAAGGTCTTGGCGTGGGCAAAGGCGACCGCGTTGTTCTCTACATGCCAATGATCCCAGAAGCTGCCTATGCTATGCTTGCATGTGCGCGCATCGGAGCCGTCCACTCAATCGTATTTGCCGGTTTCAGCCCCGAAGCTTTGGCTGCGCGTGTTGATGGTTCTAAGGCGTCTTTGGTCGTCACGGCTGACGAGGCCCCGCGCGGGGGTAAAAACACACCGCTCAAGACCAATGTAGATAAAGCGTTAGACATCTGCGGCGACACCAATGTTCTCGTTGTTGAACGCACAGGAGCGGATGTTGGTATGAAGGAAGGTCGCGACCATTCCTACGCTACACTTATGGCGCACGCCTCTGCTGATTGCGCGCCAGAGCCGATGAACGCCGAAGATCCTCTGTTCATCCTTTACACGTCCGGCTCCACCGGCGCGCCAAAAGGTGTTGTTCACTCAACAGGCGGATATCTGGTGTGGGCGTCGATGACGCACGAATATGTGTTCGATTACCACGAAGGTGATATTTACTGGTGTACAGCTGACGTTGGTTGGGTCACTGGCCACAGCTACATCGTATATGGCCCTCTGGCCAATGGCGCGACAACGTTGATGTTTGAAGGCGTTCCAACTTACCCTGACGCCGGGCGTTTCTGGGATGTGTGTGACAAACACAAAGTTAACCAGTTCTATACCGCACCTACAGCCATTCGCGCATTGATGGGCAAAGGTCCTGAATTTGTTCAAAAGCACGACCTTTCCTCGCTTAAAGTGCTTGGTACGGTGGGTGAACCGATCAATCCGGAAGCATGGGATTGGTACAACGAAGTTGTCGGCGGAGGACGTTGTCCAATCGTTGATACTTGGTGGCAGACTGAAACCGGTGGTCACATGATGACGATCCTTCCGGGCGCGCATGCTGCCAAACCTGGCGCCGCGATGAAACCATTCTTCGGCGTGCAACCTGTGGTACTTGAGCCAACGACAGGCGTTGAGATTGAAGGAAATGCCATCGAAGGCGTTCTCTGCATGGCCGACAGCTGGCCCGGCCAAATGCGCACCGTTTACGGCGACCACGATCGCTTCGTAAAAACTTACTTTAGTGACTACAAAGGTTACTATTTTTCTGGCGACGGTTGCCGTCGTGACGAAGATGGAGACTACTGGATAACGGGTCGCGTGGATGACGTGATCAACGTTTCAGGTCACCGTATGGGTACTGCCGAAGTTGAAAGCGCCCTCGTTGCGCACCCGAGCGTATCGGAATCAGCTGTTGTTGGCTATCCGCACGAAATCAAAGGCCAAGGCATCTATTGCTACGTCACATTGATGGAAGGTCAGGAATACACCGACGAGTTGAAGGTCGAGCTGCGTAATTGGGTCCGTAAAGAAATCGGTCCGATCGCATCGCCTGACCTCATCCAGTGGGCCCCTGGACTTCCCAAAACCCGCTCAGGCAAAATAATGCGCCGTATCCTACGTAAAATCGCTGAAAACGATTTTGGTGCCCTTGGCGACACTTCGACCCTAGCCGATCCGTCTGTTGTGGATGAGCTAATCGAAAACAGAATGAACCGCGGATAATCTTCCCCTCTTCGTGCGTTCTTAGGCTGGCCTCGGGCCGGCCTTTTTTGTTAAAAGCCCATATTAAAAAGCACGCTTTCTTCTTGAATTGCATTTCCGTATAAACTCGTGTCAGAAACATGCATGATAATGACCAACTATAAGGTCGAGGGGATCATATGACCGAGAGCAAACGAGACGCAGACGCAGCATTTATTGAAACGCTGGCAGGACTTCTGCGCGACAAAGACTTGAATGAAATTGAAGTCATGCGCGAATACGGCGAAGACGACAGCCTGACTGTTCGCGTTAGTCGTGGTTTTGCACCGGTTGCTGCGGCAGCGGCACCAATGGCTGCGATGGCCGCCGCACCTTCAGCGGCTCCGGCAGCAGTAGCGTCCGCCGGCGAGGCCGATGCCCCGGCAAGCGATGATCCAGCGAACCACCCTGGTGCAGTGACGTCTCCGATGGTTGGAACAGTATATATGCAAGGCGAACCGGGCGCCCCGTCGTTCATCAGCGTCGGTGCATCGGTTGGCGAAGGCGACACGCTGCTGATTGTAGAAGCTATGAAAACCATGAACCACATCCCTGCCCCGAAAGCCGGCACAGTAAAGCGCATTCTTGTCGACGATGGCGCCGCGGTCGAGTTTGGAACACCATTGGTGATCATCGAGTAAGGCGAGCTTATGTTTGATAAAATCCTAATCGCGAACCGTGGCGAGATTGCCCTTCGCGTGATTCGTGCCTGTCGTGAAATGGGTATCAAAAGTGTTGCGGTTCATTCGACCGCTGATGCCGATGCGATGCATGTCCGGATGGCTGACGAATCCATCTGTATTGGTCCCCCTTCGGCCACACAAAGCTATCTATCCATTCCTGCCATTATCAGCGCCTGTGAAATAACTGGCGCGCAGGCTGTCCATCCGGGTTATGGCTTTCTGTCTGAGAACGCGAATTTCGTGCAAATTCTCGAAGACCATGACCTGACGTTTATTGGTCCTTCATCCGATCATATTCGGGTCATGGGCGATAAGATTACCGCCAAAGATACGATGAAAGACCTAGGCGTGCCATGCGTTCCCGGCTCTCCTGGCGGTGTGCCTGATTTGGCTGCTGCGAAGCAAATCGGCGAAGATTTTGGCTATCCAGTTATCATCAAAGCAACGGCTGGTGGCGGCGGCAAAGGCATGAAAGTGGCTGAGTCTGCTGAGGACATGGAGAAAGCCTTCATGACTGCCCGCGCAGAAGGCAAATCCAACTTTGGCAACGACGAAGTATACATTGAAAAGTACCTGACCACCCCACGCCACATTGAAGTACAAGTATTTGGTGACGGCAAAGGCAATGCCGTCCACCTTGCTGAGCGTGATTGCTCTTTGCAGCGCCGACATCAGAAAGTGTTCGAAGAGGCCCCAGGGCCCTGTATTTCGGCCGAGGAACGTGCCCAGATCGGTAAGATCTGCGCAGACGCGGTTGCGGGCATCAACTACATCGGCGCTGGTACCGTCGAATTTCTATATGAGAAGGGCGAATTCTTCTTCATCGAGATGAACACCCGACTTCAAGTGGAACACCCTGTCACTGAAAGCATCTTCGGAGTTGATCTGGTGCGCGAGCAAATACGCGTCGCGGCTGGCCTGCCTATGTCCTTCACGCAGGACGATTTGGTCATCAACGGGCACTCGATTGAGGTTCGCATCAACGCAGAGCGCCTACCCAATTTCGCACCTTGCCCTGGAAAAATCACGCAATACCACGCACCAGGTGGTCTGGGTGTGCGAATGGATTCTGCGCTTTATGACGGCTATTCGATCCCACCTTACTACGACAGTTTGATTGCCAAACTTATTGTGCACGGCCGAGATCGACCCGAAGCAATGGCACGCCTTCAACGTGCGTTAGGTGAACTGATCGTGGATGGTGTCGACACGACGATCCCATTGTTCCACGCGTTACTAGAAGAAGAAGACCTGCACACAGGCGACTTCAACATCCACTGGTTGGAAGACTGGCTAGACCGCACATACGGTTAACGACAATCAGGCGCCCCTAAATTGGGGCGCTTTTTGATTGTGGCTTTGCATACTTACGTCAATAGTTTGCCCATGGAATTATCACCTCAGCTACTGCTTCACGCCTACTCGATGGGCGTCTTCCCTATGGCGGAAAGTCGCGAGGATCCTGCGGTTGTGTGGTTAGAGCCAAAGCTGCGAGGCGTATTTCCATTAGATCAATTCCACGTCTCACGCTCGTTAGCTAAGGCGATTGGCAAGACAGACTATGAGGTTGCCATTAACCGAGATTTTGGCGCTGTTGTAGACGCTTGTGCGGAACGCGATGAAACATGGATCAACGCGACAATCCGCAAAGGTTACATGGATTTACACAATCTGGGCCACGCACATTCCCTTGAAATTTGGCGAGAAGATAAACTGATTGGTGGCGTTTACGGCGTCACGCTTGGGGGGGCATTTTTTGGTGAAAGCATGTTTTCACGTGCTACAAACGCCTCAAAAATGGCGCTCGCCTATTTGATAACCCACCTGCGAAAATGTGGATTTACCTTATTCGACACACAATTTTTGACGCCACATTTGGCGTCGCTTGGTGCAGTTGAGATTTCACAAGAAGACTATTTAGAACGGCTGCAATCAGCGATCCAACTGCCCGAGTCTTTTACGCGCTATTCATCGCCGCCTGCGGCTAGTGAAACCCTGCAACGCTGAACCCAAATATCGTAACGTTGGTGATCTAAAGCGTTCAGCGCTGGTGACGAGGCAACCATCCAGCCCGAGAATACAGTTTCAGACGCCTCTTTAATGAACAGAAAGGCAAAGGCTTCTCCGGTCGGATTGTCCTGTGGGTAGCGACATTCTTTCAATTCGATATCAAGCAGACCAAATTTACGAGGTAAATCAGTAGCAACGACGATATTGTCAGCCGTGCCATTTAGCTTGTCGATGCCTCGCAATATGACTTGGCCAATTGAAAGCGTCGGAATTTCTGCCTTTTCTTCGGGCAAAATTTCTTCGAGCACGGCTTCTGGATTCGATGGCTCAAGGGTGGTTACTTCGATATCTTGAGCAAAAACAGATGTCGCGGCCAAGACACCAAAAACGGTCAACCAGACACGGATCATTCACCACCAGCCACGAATTTCAGCAATAGATTGATCAAACTGACTGAGCTTTGAGTGTCTTCAATTTCACCACCAGCTTCGAGGTTGAAAGGCGAGCCACCAGGTATAATCTCAACGAAACTGCCACCAAGCAATCCTTCAGAAGCGACGATTACGGCACTGTCGTCTGGGATCTGAATATTCTCAGCCAAACTAATATCCGTGACCGCGCGAAACGTTTTGGGGTCCAAAGTCACATTCGTAACTGAGCCGATCTTAACACCCGCCAAACGAACCTCTGTGCCTGCAGACACACCCTCAGCAGAGCGGAAGGACGCTGATAGGCTATAGCGGTCCCCAGAGGGGCCCAAACCTGTTGATTGAATAAGATAAATCAGAAATGCGACAGCCACGGCAAGAACCACGGCGCCAACGAATATTTCTGATCGTTTTTCGGTCATGCTAACGCTCTTATTCCGGCGACCACGCCTCATAGTCTTGTCGATCCGACGGTTTAGCCTGACGCATTGAACCCGTTGGGGCATATGCCATCGCTGAGCCGGTCATGTTTTCTTGATGTGGCTGTTCCCACTTTTTGTGCGCAAGTGGGCGATCTGTTGGGGTCTCATCCCAAGTTCCGTGCAGCCAACCATGCCAGTCTGGGCTAATCTTGCTAGCTTCGATGTCGCCGTTGAAAATAATCCAGCGTCGGCTGCCATCACGATTTGTGTAGAACGTGTTTCCCTGATCGTCTTCGCCAACTTTGACGCCTTTGCGCCAAGTGTAAAACTGGGTGTTCAGTGTCTGACCATGCCACCAAGTGACAGCGCGCATTGCGGTTCTGAGAATGCCCATGAAAGCCTCCGGAAATTTCACCCCTCGTATGAACGATTCCGCGGCCGAGGTCTAGACACGATACAACGACCAAGGGCGGACATTCGCCCGCCCTTGTCTAATAATTAATGAAGGGGCTGACCCAGATAACTAGTTCAAATACTTCTTAACCCATTGTCTTAGCTGTGATAATTGCACTGACGGGTCACTGTTGTTAAAACGCCACTCACATTCCTTCAAATATAGTCCAAATTGGGCCTTTGGAACACC
>JAQWQJ010000112.1 GCA_029244725.1 Paracoccaceae bacterium | reverse complement strand
CGATATATCCAAAATCGATATCGGCGCTGAACCCAAGTGCCTTGAAGGTCAGCACAGCAGAGGCAATGGTGTAGCCCATAGCACCCGCCACCAAAGTCACGAGAACCACCCCGATGGCTATCCGCACCCTGCCAATAGATCTACTCAATGGACCTGGCCCCGCTCTGTCTCGCCGTCCACGTCCGCCGCGCGGTGTCTCTCGACTTCAACATCTGCCAACTCGTCGACAACCTGTCGCAACGCATCCGAGTTTGCGGTTGCCGCATCCGATTGCAAATAGACCTTTGCGGCATAGAGCCGGTCGAGGCGATCTTCGATGACATTTTCCAAAGCGTCGCTGTCGCCCTCCTTCAGGCGATCAAGCTGCGCCGCGTCCAGAACCCACGCCACCTCGGTGCGGAAGGCCTCGCGATCGGTTTCTCTCTCAAAAGGCGACGACAATGCCCCTGCCCGTTCATGCGCGAGAACACGGGACAGTTCAGGCGTTCCAATCGTAGTTGTTTCGCGCTCCGTAAGGATTTCCTCCCGTTCAGCGTAGCGCGCTTCATAAACCCGCGCGTATGTGTCGCCGAGGCCCTCCACCAGCTGCTCGGGCATATCAGGATATCGGGTCTGTAGATCGCGCGCGACGGAAACGGAGATTGGCGTGCTGCTGTGCGCACCCAAACGTGCCGCTTCAACTTCAATGATAACCCGCTCTGCTGCGGCCTGATCTACGATCACCGCCCTGCCCTCTTCATCCACGCGGATCACATCCGTCGGGCGGGCGATCAGCTCTGGGTGGTCGCGCAGATAGTTCCGCTGTTCGTCTTCCAAACGCTCTACGGCACGGCTTTCGATCACGGCGTCGTCTCGATCTTCAGTCCCGGCTTCAATCCGAGTCTCGATGCGAACGGCCTCTGCAGCAGTTTCAATCTGGGCCTCAGTCACATGCGCCTGCACCTCGCGGGCGTCTTCAATGACTCCGTCACGGCGCAGCACACCTTCCCGCTCCAGCATGGTCCCCAGCTGCACATGTACATCATTGAGAATATCCCGCGCCTGTTCCAAATCCGCGCGGCGCTCAAGGTTCAGATCCTTCGCCTCGGCCACCTTGGAAAGGTCATCCGCGATCCATTGATGCTCGAGCGCCGCGTTCTGCGCCCCTGTCTCCATCCGGGCCACAACCTGCGCTGTGCTGATCCCCGTGCCGTGCAGTGCTGCATCCACGCGGGCGCGCACCCGTGGCTCAGACAGACGCTCCAGCTGGCTTTGCTGAATATTGGCTTCAGAATAAACCCCACCCTCTGACGGGACTTCCGAGAGGGAATTGGACCGAAGCCCCAGCGGCTGCATATGCTGCACACGCGCTTGAATTGCGTTGAGGGATTTTTCCAGCGCGGGCCGCTCTGCATCTGGTTTTGCCGCGATCAAATCTGTGATGTTTGCGACCTTCTCCGCGTAACGGCTGCGCAGATCCTCGAACGTATCGTCTTCGGCCATGTAAATGCCTCCTGCGGTTTCAACGTGACCACCCTTCGCCAGTACCTCGCCGGCACGGAACAGAACCTCAGCAATGTCTTCGCGGTTCTCAGACGATGCCTCGGCGGCCAGCGAGTGGAACATGATTCTGGTGTTTGCGATCTCAGCAAGCGTGCGGGTCAGGTCTTTCCCCACCCGTTCCCGCTCTTGGGGCACCCTGCCCTCTTCCTTAGCCACGTAGACTTCGCGGGTCTTGGCCGGGTAATGCACCTCGCCACGATCTATCCGCCGCGTGGCTTCCAGCCGCACGCCATAGGTCTCGGCCTCTTCAACCATCGCCAACCGGAAGTCGTCATAATTGAACCGATGATTGCGGGCCAAGTAGAAGAACTCACCCTCTTGCGAGCGGCGGTTCAACACCAGATGCGCATGCGGGTGATCGCGGTCCTCATGCACCGCGATGATGTAATCGAAATGCCCCTCATCGTTCTGGAAGAACCGCTCGGCCACATCCGTGGCGATGTCGCGCACATCCTCTCCGCGCGTATCCATAGGAAACGACATCAGCAGATGTGTGGTCTGCCCAAGCTTGGGTTTGAACCCGCCATCCCACCGCTTGGCAAAGCGCTCGGTGAGGTCTTTGATCTCGCCGCGATCAAGCTTGGATTTGCCATCCAGGAATCCGCTGCTGTCGACGATGTGGGTGGACTTCGTCGTGAGGTATTCGAGCTGGTTTGCGAGCTGGGACTTAGTGTGTGTCCCACCACCCCGGATCGCCTTGAACACCGCCGCACGATGACCCGCAGCGGCGCGCACCATCTGCTTTTGCTTTGAAGCATACAGACCCTGCATTGAGCCGCGAATTCGGCTCCATCCATCCCGAAACACCTCGCCCGTAACAGCGTCTACCGCATCATTCAGCCGCATGCGCAAACTCCCTCAGAGCGACCGTTGCTTCCAGCTGCACTGCATCACGGCGGCGGCGCACAAGCAGATCAATCTCGTCTGCACTATCAAGGATGAACCGTGCCAACCCGCGCATCTGGACGAGGCGCAACTCTGAGAACTCTGCGCCAGATCCCTGTCCCGCCCGATTGGCCTTTTGCATCTGCTTGGCGATCTGGGCGACACCGTTTCCAACCTCGTTCAACGAGGCGCGATAACGCACCATCTCTGCCGCCAGTTGGGCGTCCGCAACGAAGGTGCCACCTGCCGCTTGCATCAATCGGCGCAGCCCTTCCGAGCGTGTCTCGATCTCGGCTGACGCCAGCACCGCATCGAACGCTGCCATCTCCTCGGAGGTCACTTTCACACTCACCGCCAAGACCGGAACCGCCGTATCGCGCTGGCGCTCTGCGTCACTCTTCACCGTGTATTGCACTGCCCGCGGTGTCACCCCGAACCGCTGTGCAAGCACGGACGTTGAGACTCCGCTCGCGGCTTCGCGCACGATCTCCATGCGTTGCGCATCGGTGAGACGTTTTGAGCGAGACATGCGAAGAAAGACCCCCTATTTCCTGCCACCTTCATACAAGGCTGCACCTACCATACGAAACTATACTAATCTGTCAATAATATACTTGCGGTGAATTGGCGCGCTGGCAGCCTTGTATTCCGTTTAGCGCCGAGCACCGCAGGTGCGAGGCCGCGCCCGAGAGGGCGCCAACCAACACCAGCCGCAGGCTCCAACATCGGCCGCTCTCAACAGAGCCCGCGCCTGAGGTCTGTCTGAACATGTCATGTTCGGACGGAACCGAAGGGGCGGGACAAACCTCAACCGACAGGGCTGACAGACAGGGTCAAGGGAGGCCAGAATTGCTTGCCAATTCTCTGCCGTAAAAACCTGAGGGCGCCGCCGATAGGTTTTTGGGGATGGCCTCCTTGAGGCTGGCTGGCGGCTCTGTCACCGCGCTTTTTCAACCCCAACAAAAACCAACAGGACTGCTCCGCAGTCCTGTCATCGGCAACCGTGACCGCTGCCGAAAGCAGGGGTCTCAACGGGACCTGCAGCGATCTCTGGAACAGAGATAGGGCCGCCTGACGGCGGCCCATCCTCGTGGAGGATTTACTCTTGGGGTTCCTTTGAGCTTGGTGGAAACATCACCAGCTCTTCGACGCCGACGGGGAAGTCGAGCTTGAGGCTGAAGAACTCCGATCCATCCCCGTTGCGGGTGTTGCGGAACATGGCTCCGACGCGTTGGAAACGGGTGCGTTCCTGGCCTTCGCCATCGGTGTATTTGACGGGAACTGTTGCGACGTAGTGGTTGGTCATTTTGGTCTCTCCTTTTTGCGATGGGGATCAAAAAGCACGGGGCATCAGGACCGGTCGCAAGCGCAAATGCGGAGGGTCCGCGCCACAGGCGTGGAAGCCGTATTTGTGCTTGCCGGAGCGCAGCGTAGGGAACGGCCGGTCCGACCCCGTGCGATCCACATCAATGAGCAAAAAGAAGAGACCAAAATGTATGCCCCCACATCGCAGTCGCCACGGTTCTCGTTGATCTCGATGGAGGTAAAGGTCGGGTGCGCCTTGATGCAACGTGTTGGGGTTTGGTCTGTCGCGCGCATCGAAAGGCAGGGCGGTTGTTCGGCCTCGGGCGAAGATCAATTTCTCGGTGTTGAGATGGTTGTGATGTTATCCGCACCAAGCTTGAGGACGCGGAGGACAGCTGGTCCGGCCGCACCGGTATGGCACGGCCAGTCCTTCCCCAATCAGAGTGCGTCCAACATCCTGACCGTCTACGAACAGCGATCCACATAGGCGTCCAAAGTTGCAACGATCTGTGCCTTCGGTACCAGGCCTGCACGAACATGCCACGCGTTCAAATTCTATCGATGCCGCATTCCGTACCAGTTGGCTCAAACGCGCCGTTGCACGTTCCCCGACCTGACGCTCAGCAGTGCAAGACGGCCGCCATGTCTCTGGGGCATTGAATCCGACAAGGCGCACGTTCGCCGGCAGCCCGCGAATGTCGACGGTGTCACCGTCGATGATCCGTACATCGCTTGAACGGAGGGTCCGATCCGGTGGAGTGGGTTGCACCGCGGCCGGCCCATCGAGAGACAGGAAGCTGGAGGACATCCAGCCGGTTCCCAAGTCAGACCGGATTTGCGCCCATTGCCCTTGGTCACGAAGCAGTTGGACACGCGTGCCTTCAACCAGAACGCCCATGACCCGATCAGACGTGGACGGCCCGTCCCGCTGATTGACCCGAGTGCCTGTCACATAGACGTAAGCCGCACTTGCCGTTTGCGGTGCGGACGTCGCTGGTGAGCCGTTAGATGTGGATTGCGATGATGTTGAATCGAAGAACGATCCAATCAAAGCAACGAACGCGACGACAATAACAAGCGGCACCATGATTTGCCGCTGGGCCCTACGGACCGCCCGCCGAGGTGCAGTGATTGCGCGGGTGACAGACATCGGTCTGGACTTTGGTTGGTAAGACTTGGTGCGGCGCTTCGGGGCCGGACGCGATGCGCTATCGCTAATCTCTGCAGAAGGCTGCGATGATGTCTCACGTTCCAGCTTCAGAGTTTTGTGTAAACTCGCATACTGGGCCTTACTCAAACGTGTGTCGGCTCCATACTTCTGAAACCGCGCGGCCATGTTTGTAAGAAACGCCACCTCCCAATCGTTCGCCTGACCAGATTGCAAACGCGCATCAATACGCGATTGAATCTCTTTGGTGCGTTCCGGGGAAAAGGGCATCGACTGTAAAACCTGCGCGCGTGATATGCTGCACAACAAAAGTCATTTGTGGCGCGGACACAATAGACAGGGATTACATTGAGATAAGGTCAAGCTATTCGGAAAACGGGAAAATCGGACATCCACCGTCACGACTTAAATGAACCTTTGCTGCAGATCAGCACCGCGCATCTGAATGTCTACCCACGATCTTGAGAACGAAGAAAGGGCCACCCGAAGGTGACCCTCTTTGACTTATGCCTCTGCCTTCTCCCTCACTGGATCCGCTACCCGCATCACCGTCAGTCCTTTCGCTTCGGCTTTCTGCCCGAGGTTCAGTGCGACCCCGTTGCCTCCGAAGAGGACAACTCCAGTTGCGGCGAACTTGTCGTCTAGCATCTCATCGTTGCACTTGAACGGAGCTGCACGTCCGTGTGCGGACCAACGCGGATCGAAGCGCGCTTGGTTGATGCCCCGCGCACGTGCCCACCGGGCCGCAATCATTTCCGCTCCATGCTTGCCGCCTTTGTGGCAAATGAAGATATCCTGATTGCGGTTTTGTTTGATGCGGTCCCGAACCTTATCGAGTGTCCGGAAGATGACGTCGATGTCAGTCCAGTCCGTCGCTCCCGAGACAATCAGAGGAACTCCCTCGACTTTTGACTTGGCGGCCGTCTCACGATCATGCTGTTCCAGAAGTTGCTTAGCTTCGAAGACGGCTCCCGTCTCTTGCGCCCTAACGCTGGCCCGCGATCCCGCTGCCGGAATAAAGGCGTTCCCGGTCTCGACCTCGTAGCATTCCGCTGCCGCCTCTCCCATCGTCTCGATGGCGTCCACGATCTCGCGCAACTGCACGAAGCGCGCTTGCGCCTCTTCCAGTGCGGTCTCGGCGATTTCTGATCCGTCGTGACATTTTGCCAATGCGCCGATCTTGTCAGCTGTGCGGTCGACTTCCTTGTCGAGAGCAACCTTGCGGCGCTGCAGGATTGTTGCCAACCCATGCGCGAGAGGTTCGATCTCTCCTTCAAGTCCGGTATTCCGCAATTGCCCGAGCAGGGTCTCAAATGCTTCGCGCATGATGCTGTCTTTCAGGATATCGTCCTGCGGGATTGGCAGGTGTGCATCTTTCTCCGTCAGGCCGAAGAGTTCGATTGTCTCGTATGTTGTCGCTTGATCGTAGGCCATGTGTTCATCTCCAGATGTTTGAGTTTGATGACCACCACGTGATTGTGGGGGCATGGCCGATTTCTGGTTCACCAAATCTGTCCGGGTCAGGGACGGCGCAGCCGCCAGCTTGCTGGGTGCAAAAGTTTTCGAAGCACGACGCCGACAAAAGGCGCACCCTCGCGCACAAGACTGGCCTCGCCACACACCCCCACCCTTGCAGAAAAGTTTTGCGATCCTTGAGGCGGGCTGATTTGGGGGCCATCCGGAGGATATGCTTCCATACTCATGTGTGTGTGTTTTGACGCAAGGTTTGCCCGACGCGAGCAGGCAAGCGGTGGGGCCGGACACGCAGGCGGACGCAGCGGCGGGATCGTTTTGCCTCGGCAAAACAGACCAGAGCGAAGACCGCAGGCGTGGCCGAGACCCGCCGTGCTCGCGAGACGGGCAAACCGGGACCCACAGTGCGACATCGCGGTAAGGCCGCATGGCCGCATGCGCGACGGACCGCAGGGCCGTTCTCTCCTGCGACACGCGAAGCCGAGCAGGGGAGAACGTTAGGTATTTCGTCAGAGGCTCAATTGGTTGGCAAACACGGCAGAGGGAACTTGTTGCCTTTCGCTGCAAGCGCGAGAACATCTTTTGGAAAACACGAAAGCGGACCTTAGCGCCAGCAGTTGCAGAATATGTGCATATAGGGGCTTACGCGCCTTTAGCATGGCTTATCCTTTCGGTGGGTAACTGCAGGATTTCCAGAGGGCTGGTATGATGCTCCAATTTAGAAGTGAACCCAAAAGTTCTTTTTCTACCATATCTTGAATGATGCCTTTATTATAATAAATATAAGAGATCAGGGGCGGTGCAAACGCACCACATAAAAGACCCGCCTACGCTGTAGGAGCCGAACCCTCGAATAAAACGGGGGCCGCTGACTTCCAAACCATATGCTCCGGTATGTGGCGGGGGTCATGTGGCTGCGGCTTACACAAGATCTCAAACCTTCAAAGCCGCATCTCAAACCTTCAAAGCCGCATCTCAAAGGAAACGAGATGTCAAAAATTGATCATGTTGCGCGGGCAAGGGCTGCTTGGAAACCCCTCTATAAGCTTGCTCGAAAAGGTGGGAGGATCTCATATGAAGATCTAACCAAACCTCTCGGACTTCACCACCGATCTGCACGCTGGTTTTTGGGGGTCATTCAAGAGGAGTGTCGACGTCAAAACTTACCACCGCTGCAGGCCATCGTCGTCAATAAGCAGACGGGTGCCCCCGGTGCGGGTTATGTCGCAACCGGTAGACAGGGTAAGACTTACCGCAAAGCTGTTCAGCGGGTTCACAAATACAGATGGCCGAAAAAGGCTCCCTTTTAATACCATGCTTTGTATTGCTACCCAAAAAAAACACAACTTGTAGGAATAGGAACATGTTGGCACTATCAGCCTCATGTCTTTTAGTTTCCCTTCATTGTCCCCCTCTCAATTTGAAGCTATCTCGGCCGATCTGATTGGCCGAGATATCGGCGTGCGATTTGAGCAGTTTGGTGCCGGGCCCGATGGCGGCATGGATGGCCGGCACGCTAAAGGGCCAGATCTAACGATTTTGCAAGCGAAGAACTACGAGGGCTCAGGCTTCTCGCAATTGACGCGCGTGCTCCGAAAGGAACGGGCGACCATCGATAAGCTCGTCCCAAACCGCTACATTCTGTCCACATCTGTATCAATGACTCCGAACAAAAAGACGCAGCTGATGGAGATCATCGGACCGTCCTTGTTGGAGCAAGGCGACATCTACGGAAAAGAAGATATCGAAACCCTTCTTCGCAATCATCCCGATGTGTTGGAAGCTCATCCTGAGTTGTGGCAAGCCAGCGCCACCGTGCTCGAGACGGTCTTGAACAGAACACTGGATAAACGCAGTAAGAGGGTGCAACCACCCACAATTCTGTCATCTCTCCTGCCCCGTGCCGGCTCGGAACCGGGCCCGACAAAAGAAGCAGCTCGAGACGTTCTTTTCATTCTTGGGACCCGGCCCGCAGATGATCAGTTTATTCTTTGGTTAGGTCCTAAACTGGAGGCGCTTGGATATCGAGTTTTCTCTGAGCTCATGACACTCGAGCCCGGCGACCGGTGGCGGAAAGAGGTATACCGCGCGCTTGAGCATCGGGCAGTAAAAGTCCTCGTGCCCACCAGCCCCGCGACGCGACAGGACGATGGCCTGATGGATGTGATCGACAAATCTGGTGAGGTCGCCAAGGTGCTTGAGGACCCGAGATTCGTTATCCCTCTGCGAATGGAAGAAGGAAGCAGGATTGACGGATTGAGGGACGCCGTCCCAGTCGATTTCTCGTGCGGCTGGGGCCGAGGGTTGGAACGGCTTGTTAGCACGCTCCATCGCCAAAAAATTCCTTGTAAGACCGAGGATATCGACGTTGCTTCGCAGTGGGATGAGTTCCGCACACAGCGAGCCATCCCCCTCTTGCGGGAACCAGAGCAGCTTACTTCAAACTGGCTTTCGATCGTTGAGATGCCGGATGAGATTCACTACTACGATGCGGTAGGATCTCTCCGCGAGGATGCGCTTAAGCGCCGTATTTCCCGCCTGTCTTATCCTGCCGTGCAACATGGCAGGAGCTTGATCGCCTTCGCAGACCCGAAGGATATTGAGGACAGCTTCGAGGGTGTTGCTAGTTTGCGGCTACGGGCGTTTGTTTCGGTAACAAAATTCGTCGAGGAAGGTTTTCCAGACGTAGATCTACGAGCACGTGATGCGTCGAATATGATGACCCACCTGATCCGGGAATCCTGGGAGCGCCTTTGCCGCGACAGAGGAATGATCTCTTACGCATATTCTGGTGCGGAAGGGTTTCATATTTCCTCAGAACAGGCTGCCAACGGCCACAGGGTGCCATGGGGGAGGCAGGGTGGAGGACGACGGTCATCTATGCTGCGTAATG
The DNA here is from genome assembly GCA_029244725.1 of Paracoccaceae bacterium. Taxonomy (GTDB): domain Bacteria; phylum Pseudomonadota; class Alphaproteobacteria; order Rhodobacterales; family Rhodobacteraceae; genus JASMHC01. The sequence goes on along the minus strand of JAQWQJ010000112.1, from coordinate 8,481 downwards.
TCGCGCGCAAACATGTCTGGAAATACGGTGTCACCGCACTTCCGAGGCTTTGGCCATTCTGGCATGTCCGATTGAAAGCCCGCGTGCTCTTCGCAGAGGATAATGGCACGCCTGAGGGTAAAAGTGTCGACGATCCGAAAAAGATACACCGCCTCCGCCGATCCGGTTGCAAAAGTTGGCGCAACAAGCAGTGGCATGGTCGTTTGCTGGCCTTCCTGGAAATTATGTCGATGGATTCTGCTTACATTCGTGTCCCGCTTGCACCCGGTCAAAATATGCTTCTGTCCTCGGAACCGGTGCTTTTCACGTCACCAGTCAGCACCAGCATGCCAGACGTGTTGGACGCGGATGGGGAGGAGGCTGACGAGAGCACGCTTGGGCGCTCCGAAGTAGAGGAGGAAGAAGCATGAGGTTTCGTGAACCCGGCCTCGCCGTTGAGCATCTTAATGAGCCCGAGCTTGAATTCAGGTTTGGACAACGGAGCCATCACCCGAAGGACGGCCTGTTTCTTTATGGACCTCATGCGGCTGGCCGGAAAATTTCGGAGGTCCGAATTGGTGTCGTGGCCACGCAGAGCGGCATCAAACATTTCCGAGGTTGGAGTAAAAGGCTTCTAGAGGGAATTTCTGTGCCACCTCCCGGCCCGACGGAGAAAAAGGACAGGCTGCACTTAGCTGATTTCGCGGGGCTGGAGGAGACTTTCGGCATCACGTTCGACCCTGACGGGTGCAGCGAGCTCATAGTTGATCTGAAGGATATCGACCGGGCGACTAAGATTGAAAATAAGCACGAGGCTGTCGATACTGTTGCTCGCATCTACACCGACCGGGTCAGGCGATATCTTCGCAACGAAGAGCGCGCGATCGATGTGTGGATCTTTGTCGTTCCGGAGATTGTCTATGATCGCTGTCGTCCTGAATCGAAGCGGACAGGCATCGAACTTACGTCAGGACGTGCGTCGAAGAAGCAAAAAGCACGTGCCAGCATGCCCCTGTTCGAAACTCTGGCTGACTTCGATACGAGTTCAGAAGATATCTTCGACGATGTTCCTGATTTCCGTCGACGGATAAAGGCCGAATTTCTGGCTATTGCACCCACGCAGGTTCTACGGGAAACAACTTTGGACCCAGACGCTTTTCTAAACAGTGCAGGTTATCCAACTCGGAAGACACAGGACGCGGCGACGGTAGCTTGGAACCTAGCGACGGGGCTCTACTACAAATCCCAACCGAAACCACCTTGGCGGTTGTCTGACATACGACCGGGGGTTTGCTACATTGGGATGGTTTATAAAAACCTTCCAAACAATCGCGACAACCATGTCTGCTGCGCCGCACAGATGTTTCTCAACGAAGGCGACGGAGTCGTATTCCGTGGTGCGAACGGGCCGTGGAAAACTGATGAATACGAATATCACCTGAGCCCTGCGGCTGCCGAAGATCTCCTTGCGACCGTCATCGATACTTACACTGAAATGCATGGTTCCCCACCAAAGGAACTTTTTATCCATGGCCAGGCATCGTTTAATGATCTGGAATGGAAAGCCTTTTGCCGTGCAGCGCCTCCGGGAACAAACGTCGTTGGAGTTCGGATTAAATCGACCGGTGGGGATGCGAAGCTTTTCCGTAACGGAGACTACCCGGTCATCCGGGGAACGGCGCTGCTCTTAGATGATCGAAACGCATATCTTTGGACAAGCGGATACGTCCCTCAACTGGATACATACATCGGACCGGAAACACCCAACCCCCTTTTCATCACAGTGCTACGGTCAAAATATTCTCGTCCTGATATTCAGTCCGTCTTAACTGACATTATGGGGCTGACGAAGATCAACTATAACTCATGCAATTTCAACGATGGCCTGCCGGTGACCGTCCGGTTCGCTAAAATGGTAGGGGATATTCTGGTGATGGGATCAGCGAAGGAGGGCGGGCCGCAGCCTTTCAAATATTACCTGTGAAACATCCAGATAAAAAATAGATTTCAGAGCACGTTTTCAACCGCCCGCATGCCGCTGCGTCCAGTCGCAGCTGAATGGCGGCGGGTAGCCGGAACGATCCGACCTTTCTGTCCCAATACCAGTCATTCAACGTAGAAGTGATTGGTCTGCAGGGCTAAAAGGGCAAATTAGCGAGAGCCCTCTTTCATTTCTTTTTTGGGGGCTTGCTAGATTTGCTAGGTTTCAGGGAAGGTGTATTCCCTGGCGTGGTTTTGTTATCACGACGGCGCTGATCTGGTTTCCCTGTTGATTTTGCTATCGGCTTTGGACCTGGTTTAAGTGCCATGAATACTCTCCTTTTTTCGGTTTAAAATTAAGCCTGCGCGTTCTTTCTGACTGGGTGATACGGCACAGCGACAATGTGTAAAAGTCCACACGAGTTCTGGCTGAAGTCAAGGCCAAATGGATATTCATACACTTCCAACACCCCACGAAAATCGGAAGGCGGAGCCAGAAGCACTTTGCCTCTCTGCACCTATGAACGGCAGTGCGGGCGATCCGGTTTTTACGTCTGGACGAAGATTCTGATCGCCTGCTGTCAGCCTGGATTGGCGTCAGCTTCGGGCCGATCGCAGCAAGCTGAATTTTCTGCTCAAGCTAAATGCTGCGGGACGGCATTTGGGAAAGAGGACTCTTTCGAGACTTTTGCTGCGCAAGCCGTCTATTTCCGGCTTGGGCCGCACCTAAATATCCCACCCAACAGCGGTGCCAGAGTGTCAGTGCCTGATAAGATCGGACAAAACACGGCGCCGCTTGCCTAGACAATATAGCCTCGCCGCAATGGAACGCGCTCACGCTCCGGACGCTTCAATGCTTCCGCATACTTTCTGGCATTGCCGTCGATCCCATCATGCCAAAGCTTCGATACAAATTCGCGGGCATCCTGCACCGTCATATCTTTGAGTATGGGAGAGAGGGCCATAAAGAGCTCGTCCTCGGTGAGGGATGCCGCGCGACACATCGCATCCTGATAATACGATGGATCGTTCAGGACATATTCGCTTATTGGCATCAACGCGACATTCTCGGCTGGAATCGCTAAGAAAATCGTATCCTGAATCGTTTCTAAAAAGTCGCGACGGGATGTGGAGACCGGTTTGCCCTCGCTCTTCGCGTTGGCGTAGGCCTCTTTCGTTTTACCCAGCTTCGTCGCTGCGTAAGAAAACACCATATCCCACTTTTTGTCTGGTAGCTCAAACTTGGTAAATGTCTCAATGCGCGTGATCAGCGCAGTGATTTCCACTTCGAGGTCAAAGTTTTCGAACCAAACCCGGTCCATTTTCGGTTTTCTAGCCATCCGCCCTCTCAAAAACCACGCTACGATAGTATATCCTTGTAGCATAATGGGGTTCTTCGACAAGTCCGGAGATAACAAGCGATGGTGTTGTGGGTGCCAATCAAAGCACCGGGCTCGGCACGGGTGTCTTTCAAGCACACTCACACAAAAAAGGGGAACCGCGTTGCCGCGGCTCCCCTGTTCTGTCTGTCGATAGTCACGATCTGATCAGGCAACCAGTGACAGTCCACCGTTTGAATCTGGCTGTTCATCCCCGCTCTGCACAAACGGAATGATCGAGAACGTCTGGCCACCCCGCTGCTCTTCGTTCTGCACGGCATTGACCCGCAGATCACCGTCAGGCGTGTTGATCAACAACGAGAGGTATTCATTACCGGTCCGGATGCTTTTCGCCATCCAGGCCGAACCCACACGGATCGCTTTGCCTTTTGGTGAGCTGACCTCGATCCGGTAGTCGGGATGGGTTTCCTCAGTCTTGTAGTCATTCTCAATCAGCATGAAATCCAGATCGAACATCATGTTGGCGATGTAACCCGCAAATGCGTTGTCAGCATCCATTGCCGTCAGTTCGCCGGAGATTGAGCCGGATTTCATCGTGCCGTTTGAGACCAACGGGACGATCTCGAAGTCTTCACTCTTGGCTTTGCGGGCTTCCTGCGTTTGCACCGCATTAACGCGGAACGGGCCAAGTCCAACATCGATCTGCATCGAAATGTAGGGATTACCACTGGTATTGCCTGTCTCGTTCCAAGCCGTGCCGATACGCACCTTGCGACCAGATTTGTTGACGGCGGTAACGTCGAAGTCCGGGCTGCGCTCGGACATCTTCGGGCGCGTCTCCAGCTGGATCGCGATGTCGAACTTGGTGTTGTGGATTGTGCCGGTGAAGACTGCGGCTGCGGTGTCGGCGGTTTTGGTAAGGGTTCCTGCGAACATGGGTCTTATCCTTCTTGGGTTATCGGGGCCCGACATCTTGCCAGACCATCCGAGATTGCTTTTCGACCCCTCATGGAGTCACAAAACAGAAAGCCTGCTTTCCCCTTTTTCCCGACCTCTCAGACAGTGCAGAGCCCTAAATGGACGCTCGTCGCCACAACACCAGCGCGACCCATTCTTTGCCCAATAGTCAAATGGGATGTTTCAGACATCACGATCGGAAAGGAAGAACTCCTCTTCCTGACCATTCAGACGGCCCCCACTGCGGTCAGTCAAACCAATGGCACTGCCGCCCGGCTCAAAGACGATGAGATACTGGCCCAGTGTATCCTTGCGGACCACATATCCCTCGTTTGACCAGTGAACGGACTTCCCTGCGTCCGCAGCTGTTTTGATTTCTGCGATGTTCATGTGTCTTTCCATCTAGATTGAGTAATGCCTGCCGCGCACCCGCCTCTTTGGGCCGGTGCTTGCTTTGGTGCGTTTGAAGAATTGTGATTACAGTCAACACTTTGGGTCAGGCTGCGTCGCGGATACGCGCATGCTCATCGCCAACGATGCGGGTCAAGATCGTTTCCGTATCGACCCCTTCACCGTGCGGGACAAAAACCCGCAGCTGGAAAGCGATGATTTCCGTGAAACATCCGAGAGCTTTGAGACACTCAATCGTGCCCTTATCCGCCCCATTGATCTCCAGGCGCACATCGCCAGCAACGCGGCGGCGCGTGAGCGTCAAGCCGCGCCCCAGATCGACTGGTGCTGTCGTGCCAAGAACAGCTGTCAGCATCTCCCCCGGTGTTTCAGGAGTCCCCGTCATGAACCGCGCCCGAAGGGCTGCGGCCCCCTCTTCACTGAGTGTGCGGCCGATCATGCTTGCACAGCCTTCAGGCGTGACGCGATAGATACGCTCGTTGCTTGTCGGGATGGTCTTCCAGATCGGAAGCAACAGACCTGTGAGCAGGTAGAGCTTCGTCGTGGTGGTTTTGGGAAGACCATCGGCCTCCTCGTCCCAAAGGAGGATGAACTCTGATTGCGCGACCGCCTCCCAAGCCGAGGCTTCAAACTTCGCCTCCTCGAGGTAGGATTTGCCAGTGGGCCGGACAACCTTGCGCATCAGGGTTACGATGTCTTCGTCATACATCTGCATCGGGCGTTTTGAGATGAGCCCAACCCGCCCCGACGCGCGATTTACCATCGGAAGTTTGTCGAAGTTATTGCCGAGTGCAGCTTCCGCGCGCGCGATATGAACCGGATCTGTCACCTCCAATCCAATGATGCGCGTCACTGCACCTGATTGCGGGCAGGTCCAAAGGTCCTCTACTGAGACCTGTTTGATCGTCTCGCCTCGCAGCGTTTCCACCCCGAGATCGAGCGTACCTGCGTCCCGTGCACGCTCTGTCTGATCAGCAATGCGCTGCATGAACTCCGCAAAGAGCGCGTTTTGCATATGGATCGGCAACGCCAACACCCGATTGAGAAACCGCTGGATCGGCGGCAGCTCTTCAAGCAGCACACCGTCCTTGTCGATCAGGCGCAACGCCGTCCAATCGGTAAAGGTCTCATAACCCATCGCCTCCGCTCGCCCCGCAGCAAGATCGGCGTAATATCCCCGTAGCGCAGACCGCGCGATGGGGCTTTCGAGATTATCCTCTTCACGGAACATGCCTTGCGAGCCAGTCTCGCGTTGGCCTTTGGTGAGCGCCCCAAGTTGGTCAAGCCGCTTGCTGATTGTCGAAGTGAAGCGTTTTTCGCCATGCACATCCGAGGTGCAGACCCGGAAGAACGGCGCGCTGACCTGCGCAGAGCGATGCGTGCGCCCAAGTCCCTGAATGGCCGCATCCGCGCGCCAGCCGGGCTCCAGCAGATAGTGGCGACGCCGCTTTTGGTTTTTGGCCGTTTGTGCCGCATGATAGGATCGCCCTGTGCCACCCGCATCCGAGAAGATCAGGATGTTTTTCTCGCCATCCATAAAGGCCTGCGTCTCGGACGAATTGCTGCTCGCGGCGCGTTTTTCGATGAAGAGCGCGCCGTCGCTGGATTTGAGCGGGCGAATAGACCGCCCCGTGACTTCTGCCACGGCTTCATCCCCGAACGCCCAGAGAACTTGATCGAGTGCCGCGGGGATCGGGGCCAGCGCCATCAGGTCCATCATCGCCTCGTCACGCAGGGCGAGCGCTTCGCGCGAAACGACCAAGGCCCCTGCTTCATCGCGCAGCGGTTCTGCGACGACATTGCCGTCAATCTCGACGAGCTTCTGGGTGTGGATCGGGAACGCCTGTTCGAGGTAGCCGAGCACGTAGTCGCGCGGCGTCAGCGCGCCTTCGACCAGTTCATCATCGGGGTCCATCACCTCCAAGCGCCGTTTCAAAAGGCTTTCACCCGTCGAGACCACTTGGATGACGCAGGCAAAGCCATCGGACAGGTCCTGCTGAATGGCGCTGACAATCGACGGGGCTTTCATCCCCATCAGCAGATGATTGAAGAAGCGCTGCTTTGTGCTCTCGAACCGCGACTTGGCGGAGGCTTTTGCGGCAGAAGCATTTGTCTCGCCCGAGGCATCATTGACGCCTGTCGCGGTCAGTGCAGCCTCTAAGTTATGGTGAATCGTGCGGAACGCGCCCGCATAGGCATCGTAGATCTCTGTTTGGGCAGACGTCAGTGCATGTTCCAGCACATCATATTCGACCCCATCAAAGCTCAGGGCGCGCGCGGTATAGAACCCGAGCGTCTTAAGATCGCGGGCCACCACCTCCATTGCCGCCACACCGCCCGCCTCCATCGCTGAGACAAAGCTCTCGCGGCTCGGGAACGGATATTCTGGGCCTTGGCCCCAAAGCCCGAGCCGGGATGCATAGGCAAGGTTGTGGACAGATGTAGCCCCCGTCGCTGAAACATAGAAGACGCGAGCGCGTGGGGAGGCGAGTTGCAGGCGCAGACCCGCAAGACCTTGTTGGGACGGCTTTGCCCCCCTGCCCTGCTCCGATCCAGCCGCATTTTGCATCGCATGGGCCTCGTCGAAGGCCAACACGCCGTCAAAGTCACCCCCCATCCAGTCGAGAAGCTGGTTCAAGCGCGTGGTGCCGCATTTTCCGGCAGACCGCAGCGTTGCATACGTTACGAACATAATGCCGTCGCTCATCGTGACTTGCTGGTCGGGCTTCCATTTCGAGAGCGGCTGGATATCTGCGGGCGAGCCGCCGAGATCGGTCCAATCGCGCACGGCGTCCTCAATCAGAGTGGCGGATTTCGACACCCAGACGGCCTTGCGCCGCCCGGAGAGCCAATTGACCAAGATCAGGCCAGCGCACTCACGGCCCTTACCGCAGCCGGTGCCGTCACCGAGGAAATAGCCCAGGCGGTAGGCGCGTGCCTCCGCATCCTCATCACTGCGCAGCATCTTGGTCTGGTCGTCATCGATGGTGAACTTGCCGGGCAAATCACGCCCGTGGGCATCGTTGGCCATGATGATGGTTTCCAGTTGAGCCTCAGAGAGATGACCCTCTGCAATCAGTCGGTTCGGCAGGCGCAGTTCCTCGGCAGCCTGCAGGGAGGGCACGGGTGGTGCGACCGACGCCATGGCAATGCTTTCAACCAGCGGCGTTGGGTGTTCCTGTGCACCCGCAATGTCGATCCGCTGCGGGCGGTAGCGCGCATAGATCTCGGAAATCGGAGTGTTTTCGCGCGGGATGTCGAACGTGGTGAACGACAGCGGTATTGCTGCGTGTTTTGGAGTTTTGGCACCAGATGGATTTGATACTGCAGGCTTGCGCGCTTTGTGAGGCGCGGGTTCCATCAGAGGGCGCCCGACATTCAATGAGCGTGCCGCCGTCACAGACGCCACAATCGGACGCGCCTTGGCGATCCGGTCCACGATACTGACCGCTGCATCGAGATCATCGACGGAGGTTCGGATCATCTCGACGTCATCACTGGTCTTGTCAAAGACCATCAGTTGGGTATCCACGCTGGTGCCGAGCTTGCGATAGACATGGCCTGGGATGGTTAGAGCAAGCCGCGGTGTGAGAAAGCTCGAGGCCCGCGCCCAATGCGCTTCGTCGCGCTCTGGGGTGAAGCCCATCGGCATGATTGCAACAAGACGCCCGCCGGATACCAGTCGTTTCGCGGCGCCAATGAGATGTTTTGCTGCGATATGCTTATCACGGGAGCGATCGACCGAGGATGCAAACGGCGGGTTCATCACGACAACGCTGGGGGCTGTTGTTGATGTCAGCAGATCATCGATATG
>JAQWQJ010000106.1 GCA_029244725.1 Paracoccaceae bacterium | reverse complement strand
TCCAAAGGCCCAATTTGGACTATATTTGAAGGAATGTGAGTGGCGTTTTAACAACAGTGACCCGTCAGTGCAATTATCACAGCTAAGACAATGGGTTAAGAAGTATTTGAACTAGTTATCTGGGTCAGCCCCATTTATTATTCCGATGCATGAATTTGTTTTATTCCATCACTGTAAAAGAGCGTTGAGAACATTTAGGGAACATATATACTCACCCGATGACGACTCAACTGCTCACTCGCCGCAAGCACAGCCCCCGTTCAGGCCAACCCCTGATCGGAGAGTTGGAGCTGAAAAAAGGCCGCCTACATGAATGCTGCGGCAGCGCGCGGCATCTTTTTGCGCTGCTGATGATTGCCCAATCCGAGGGGCCGGTTATTTGGATCTCCCCTTCGTGGATGCCCGATGCGCTGAACCCAGACGGTATGGTCGGGCTGGTTGACCCGGCACGGTTCATCTTTGTCAGCCCCCAAAGGCCCGAAGATATTCTTTGGACGCTCGAAGAGGTTTTGCGCAGTGGCATCGTCACCCTTGCCGTCGCCGACATCCCAGGCATGCCCGGCCTGACACAGGTTCGCCGCTTGCATCTGGCGGCCGAAACAGGCGGAGTCGAAGGCAACCTGCTGCCCACCGGCCTGCTACTTACCCCCGGGGACGGGGGCGCGCAGGGTGTTGAAAGCCGCTGGAAACTGTCCCCTGCTCACAAACCGGCCGAGGACGGTTGGCAGCTTAAACGACTACGGGCACGCACAGAACCGGTGGCCGAATGGCACGTCAAACAGAATGCGGGGGCGTTCAGTCTGATGGGGCAGACCACAGGCTGAACCGCAATACAATTTCCACCCAACCGCCAAATTCGACCAACTTTGTCGAAAACCCGCTTGCCCCCAACAACCAACCTGTCAGGTTGAAGCTATTCAAACGTCAGGATGGCCCCAGCCATGCGCATGCTCATATCCTTTGCTGCCCTCTTTCTTTCCGTCATCCTGCTGCAATTGTCGTCCGGTGCCATTGGCCCGCTCGATGCGTTATCAGGCATCACTTTAGATTTCTCGACCGGGCAAGTTGGCCTACTGGGTTCAGCGCATTTTTTCGGGTTTTTTATCGGCTGTTGGTGGGCCCCGCGCTTAATGGGAGGGATCGGCCACTCGCGTGCCTTTGCCGCTTTCACCGCCGCTGGCGCGATGGGCATGCTTGGTCATATGCTCGTCATAGACCCAATCGCTTGGGCCTTAATGCGAGTCGCCTCGGGGCTGTGTGTTGCAGGGTGCTACACAGTGATCGAAGCATGGCTACAGGCAAAAGTCACAAACGAAACACGCGGGCGCACCATGGGCGTCTACCGAGTTGCCGACATGGGGGCCTCGCTTGCGGCGCAGATGTTCATCTCGATCCTCGAACCCGCCAGCTATGTTTCTTACAACATCCTCGCTCTTTTGTGCTGCGCCGCCATCTTGCCGATGGCCCTCACAAAAGTGCGCCAACCAGAGACGCCCTCGGCACCGAGATTGCGCCCAATGCTGGCACTAACCAGATCACCCTTGGCAGCAGCCGGCGTTGTCGTCGCGGCCTTGTCGAGCGCTTCATTTCGAATGGTTGGCCCCCTTTACGGGCAAGAGGTCGGCCTTCCGATCAGCGAGATCGCCTATTTCCTTGCGGCATTCGTCGCGGGCGGAGCGTTAGCACAATACCCAGCCGGATGGTTGGCCGACAAATACGACCGTCGCTGGGTGCTGATCTGGCTGTCAATCGCGGCGATCCTATCTTGCGCTATAACGGCTTTGACCCACGATTTACCCGCATGGGGCATAATGCTGACGGCGGGTTTCTTTGGTCTGACAACCTTTCCCATCTATTCGGTCGCCGCCGCCCATGCGCATGACTTTGCCAGCTCAGATGAACGGGTTGAATTGTCCGCCGCCTTGATGTTCTTCTTCGCCCTTGGTGCAATCGCGGCACCTCTGTTGGCGTCACGATTGATCGAGGTTTTCGGACCACCCGCCATGTTCGTTATGATCGCGGTTGGTCACGGCGTTTTGGTCGTCTTTGGCTTAGTGCGAATGGGCGCGCGCCCGACAGTCGCAGACAAGACACCTTATGTTTACTCGCCCCGAACCTCTTTTATTATTGGGCGTTTGATGAAACGTATACGCGACCCCCAAGACTAGCTGACCGTGATTGACCGGTGTCAGAATTGAGTATTTTTCAAAGGTAAAGATGCAAGGACGGTGGCCCTTGGCTAAGGCATAGGCTAAGGGTTGCGAAACGTTTTTTAAGGGCGCGAACCATGACACGTCACCTCATCACTTCGGCCATTCCGTATATCAATGGCATCAAGCATCTGGGCAATCTTGTGGGCAGTCAACTGCCGGCAGATTTGTTTGCCCGTTACCAGCGCGCGCGCGGTAATGAAGTGCTGTTTCTGTGTTCAACTGATGAACACGGAACACCTGCAGAACTGGCAGCTGCCAAAGCCAACAAGCCGGTTGCAGAATATTGTGCCGAAATGTGGGACGTGCAGGCAAAAATCGCCGAAGGCTTTGGCCTCAGCTTTGATCATTTCGGTCGCTCGTCCAGCGACGAAAACAAGGCGCTGACCCAACATTTTGCCGGGGTTTTGGCTGACCAAGGCTTAATCCGCGAAGTCAACGAAACGCAGATGTTTTCACACGAAGATGGCCGCTTTTTGCCAGATCGCTACATCGAGGGCACATGCCCCAATTGCGGATTTGATAGTGCGCGTGGCGACCAGTGCGATAATTGCACAAAGCAGCTTGATCCGGTTGATTTGATCAATCCACACTCGACGATTTCGGGCTCGACCGATCTTGAGATGCGCAATACCAAGCATCTTTACCTTTGTCAGAGCCAGTTGAAAGAAAAGCTGGAAAACTGGATCGACACCCGCGAGGGCTGGCCAGTTCTAACGACCTCGATCGCCAAGAAATGGCTGAACGATGGTGACGGCCTGCAAGACCGCGGCATCACCCGTGACCTCGACTGGGGCGTGCCTGTGATGCGTGGCGATCAGCCTTGGCCGGGGATGGAGGGCAAAGTCTTTTACGTATGGTTCGACGCACCCATCGAATACATCGCTTGTTCGCAGGAATGGGTTGGCGCGGGTAAGGGTAGTGATTGGGAGCGCTGGTGGCGCACCGACAAAGGTGCTGACGACGTGACCTACACTCAGTTCATGGGCAAGGATAACGTGCCGTTTCACACGCTCAGTTTCCCAGCGACGATCCTTGGGTCTGCAGAGCCTTGGAAGCTGGTCGATTTCATCAAATCGTTCAACTACCTCAACTACGACGGCGGTCAGTTCAGCACCTCGCGCGGGCGTGGTGTGTTCATGGATCAGGCGTTGGAGATCCTACCGGCGGACTATTGGCGTTGGTGGTTGCTGTCGAACGTGCCTGAAACGTCGGACAGCGAGTTTACTTGGGAAAACTTCCAAACTGGCGTGAACAAAGACCTTGCCGATGTGCTGGGCAACTTCATCAGCCGGATAACTAAATTCTGCCGTGGCAAGTTTGGCGAGGCCGTTCCTGAGGGCGGCGCATTTGGTGAACAAGAGACCGCGCTGATCGCTGACCTAACCACCAAAATCCGTGCCTACGAAGGCCACATGGAAGACAAAGAGGTTCGCAAAGCGGCGCAAGAGCTGCGCGGCATTTGGGTTGCAGGCAATGAATACCTTCAGGCTGCGGCCCCATGGTCGACTTTCAAAACCGATCCCGCGCAAGCTGCTGCACAGGTCCGCTTGGGCCTGAATTTGATCCGTCTTTATGCCGTTCTGTCTGCCCCCTTTATGCCGTCTACATCGGCCAACATGCTGGCTTCGATGCAGACCGATGATGACAGCTGGCCAGACAATGTTTCGGATGCGCTTTCGGCTTTGCCTGAGGGACATGCCTTTACTGTGCCCGACGTTTTATTCGCCAAGATAACCGACGATCAACGCGAAGACTGGCAAGAACGTTTCGCTGGAACGCGCGATTAAGCCAACTTGCACATGTAGCTTCGACCCGCACCGTTGAAACGGTGCAGGGTAAAGGCATATTCGAAGTGAAAGAAGGCGGGCCCGCCAGTATGCGGTTCGTTTCATCCTTCAGGGGGTTTCCCCCTGCACCTATCGATCTAATCGGTGGTCGGATCAGTTCCGTTATACATCATTGCTTTCGCTAGCCGGGAACCGGATGAACCACTATGTGACGTCGCGCAGGAATGTGCAGTATCGGCGTTAACCATACCCTACCCTTCAGCACGCTGGTCTGTTCAAACGCGCGTCGAACTAGACTTTTGCGCATATGGATTGATTGACCGCAAACACCGTAAACAAACAGGGCAAGTAGAAACTGGGGCGCCCCTTCCCCCGAAAAATACCGTAATCTGACCGCCACCCATGTCAGGTTCCATGGATCAGCGCCTCAGCTTCACTTGCCGACGGATACGAATTAAACAGGAAATATCACGCCAGGGTTCATGATGCCCTTGGGGTCAAACGTCTTTTTGATATCCGTCATAAGCGCCAGTGCTACAGGGTCTTTGTATCGCGCCAGATCAGAGGTTTTCGCGCGCCCTATCCCGTGCTCGGCACTGACCGAACCCTCAAAATTGTGCACCAAATCATGGACGCATTTTGTGATCGCATCGCGCAAGTCAGAATATGTATCACGGTTCTTTCCAACAAGTGGAAACACGTTGAAATGAAGATTGCCATCCCCAAGATGCCCGAAACAATTGATCCGCATGTCACCTATCGCAGCCAGCGCTTTGATCGATACATCGATGAAATCGGGCAACGATCTCAGCGGCAAAGAGACATCATGGCTGGCAATTGATCCGACAGCGCGATTTGCGTTGGGGATAGATTCACGCACTGTCCAAAGCGCTTGTCTCTGTGCCTCAGACGAGGCGACAACGCCGTCGCTAACCAAACCAGCCTCATGCGCATCGTTAAAGATCGCCTCGATCAAGGACTGCGCATTTTGATCAGCCGAAAGGCCAAGATCAATAAGCGCCGACCATTCGGGCGGATTGTTAAAAGGTAGCGTGATTTGGGGCATCGTTTCCGCAAGAAAGTGCAACCCGTTGGCATGGATAAGCTCGAACGCTGAAACAGCCTCACCAGCTTTTTCACGCACCAATGCCAGAAGATCCAAAGCAGCAGCTGGTCCTTTTACAACAAGCATTGCCGTGCCAAAATTGCTAGGGCGCGCGAATAATTTGAGACTTGCCTTCGTGATAACGCCAAGCGAACCCTCGGAACCAATCAACAGGTTTTTCAGATCATAGCCGGTGTTGTCTTTTCGCAAACGGCTTAGCCCATTCCAAATTCGCCCATCCGGCAAAACTGCCTCAAGCCCCAAACACAGATCGCGGGTATTTCCGTAGCGCAGTACGTTAACACCACCTGCGTTCGTTGCCAGATTGCCGCCAATCTGGGCCGAACCACTAGAGGCTATGGACAGTGGAAATAGACGGTTCTCAGCCTCGGCCGCAGCGTGGAGGTTGTCTAGGATTGCGCCAGCTTCAGCGACAATCACATTCTCAATCGGATCGACTGAGGTAATGGCATTCATGCGTTCTAGCGATAGCACGATGGGGTCCGGACCTTGGGGATAAACCTGACCACCAACCAGACCCGTTCCTCCGCCATAAGGGACAACAGGCACGCACGCTTCACTTGCATTGCTTAGAATAGTGGAAACATCCGCGGTCGTTCTGGGCAAAGCAATGCAGCCTGCCTTTCCATGCCATTTACCACGCATTTCTTGCAGGTACTTAGCCTCGACCGGTCTGATAGTATCAGCGGGCAAACATGCCGATAGCTTCTCTACAAACGCGGGGTTGGCAGGAGACAGCGCCATCTTACATCGCCATACTGCGGCCACGTCGGTCGCTTCGCAGGCAAGAATAGATCACGTGATTGCGCCAGCGTCCGTTGATTTGCAGATAGCTTTGCGCGACGCCTTCATACTTAAATCCAGTCTTTTCAAGCGCCCCGCGCGATGCTTCATTTTCTGGCAAGCAAGCCGCCTGAATACGGCTAAGGTCCATCGAGTTGAATGCATAATGTGCCACTGCCACGATAGCCTCTTTCATATAGCCCTGTCGCGCATGGGCAGCGCCGGTCCAATACCCTAGAGTACCTGATTGCGAAGGACCGCGAACAATATTGTCGAGCGTTATGGCCCCAAGCAGCGCATCATCTTCACGGCGAAACATAAACAAGGGCGCACCCGTGCCAGATGTTACAGCCCGTTGCGCCCAATGCACCCGGTTGGTGAAGCTTTTACGCGTCAAATGATCTTCAGCCCAAGTTGGTTCCCACGGCGTCAAAAATTCCCGGCTGGTTTGGCGAACCGAAGTCCAAGGCACATAGTCCGAATGAGCAGGAAGCCGAAGCGTCATACGTTCGGTTTCTATTCGGATCCTGCGCTTGGAAAAGATCATTAAGCCGCCAATCTCTTTTGCAACGTGGCCAGATCGGGCGCTTTCGAGATTGGACCATAAAGAGCTAGGGCTGATTTTGCGTCGGTGACCAAAGTCTCAGCAAAGCGGCGAACATCGTCAGTTCCAACTGCATCGACCCGCTCTATCGTCTCAGAAAGATCAGGAATTCGGCCCCAGATTTGCATCATCCGCGCGTGACGTTCCGCACGTGACGATGGGCTTTCCAGCCCCATTAGCAATCCCGCCTTCATCTGTGCACGTGCGCGTTTGACTTCGGGTTCAGACATATCTTCGGCAGCGCGTTTCATTTCGTCCATGCAGACCAGTGCCAGTTCTTCAATTTGTTCGGCCGAAGTTCCAGCGTAAAGCATCGTCATGCCAGTGTCTGAATAGGCGCCTGCTTGGGCAAAAATTGTATAGCACATACCGCGCTTTTCGCGAATTTCCTGGAACAGCCGCGAGGACATTCCGCCGCCCATCGCCGTGCCATAAATCTGCGCGGTGTAGATATCAGGATCGCGATAGTTCGGGCTGTCAAAGCCCATCGTAAAGTGAACCTGCTCAAGGTCCTTTTGAATGATTTTTTGTCCACCACGGAACGAAGACGGCGCGGCTTGGATTATCGTTCGCTTGGCAAGGCTTCCGAATTTCTCTTCGGCTTCTTTAACCAGTTGGTCGTGATCTACCGCACCAGCGGCAGACAGGATCATCTGCTCGGGGCCGTAATGTTCGGCCACAAATCGCAGTAAATCTTCACGCGTGAAATTGCTTACCCGCTCAGTCGGACCGAGGATCGTACGGCCGATGGGTTGATCAGGATAAGCCTCTTCCTGAAGCCAGTCAAAAATGATGTCGTCGGGCGTATCAGCAGCTTGGCCGATTTCTTGCAAAATCACGCCGCGTTCAACTTCGATCTCTCGCTGATCAAACACGGGGTTCATCAGAATGTCAGCAATGACATCCAGCGCCAACGACGTGTCTTCGCGCAGAACTCTAGTGTAATACGCCGTCACCTCGCGTGATGTATAGGCGTTGATAAATCCACCTACATCCTCAATCGCTTCGGCAATTTGTAGCGCCGAACGCGTTTCGGTTCCCTTGAAAGCCATATGCTCAAGGAAGTGGGCAATACCGTTTTGCTCAACCTGTTCATGGCGGCCACCGGCCAGCACCCAGATGCCCAATGCCGCGCTTTCGAGGCCTGGCATGTGTTCGGTTACGACCCTCAGGCCGTTTGACAATGTGTGTGTTTGTACGCTCAACGCGCGATCCGATCTTTAACCAATGATTTGAGTGCTTCGAGGTCGTTCTCGACCCGCGTCACACGCTCTGATCGTTCATATAGATCGCCCATACGGTTGGGAAGTCCCGGGCGATGACCAGTGGCAGCTTCAACAGCATCTGGGAACTTCGCTGGATGTGCCGTTGCCAAAGTGATCATCGGCGTCTCGCCATCTTGGGCTTGGTCGCCGATTCGTGCGCCAATCGCAGAATGCGGGCAGAGGATTTCACCGGTTCGTGCCAGCATCTCGGTAATGGTCGCGCCGGTTTCCTGCTCGGATACTCGGCCACTGTCAAAATGCTCGCCCAATGCCTGAAGCGCACCTTGTGATACGGTAAACCCGCCCTCCTTCAGTTCGTCCATCAACTGGCCGACGGCATTGCCATCCTGCCCGTAGGCATAGAACAACGCGCGTTCAAAATTTGAGGAAACCTGAATATCCATCGATGGGCTGATCGAGGGATGAACCTCAGACGTTTTGTATTCGCCGGTCGAAAGGCAACGGTGCAGAATGTCGTTTTGGTTCGTTGCGATAACAAGGCGATCAATAGGTAGGCCCATCTGCTTGGCTATATAGCCCGCAAAAACGTCACCGAAATTTCCGGTTGGCACAGTAAAGCTAACTTTTCGATCTGGCGCACCCAGCGAAACTGCGGATGAGAAATAGTATACAACTTGCGCCAAAACGCGCGCCCAGTTGATCGAATTCACGCCAGCAAGTCTCACCCCGTCACGGAAATCGAAATCATTGAACATATCCTTAAGACGGGCCTGACAATCGTCAAAATGTCCGTCCATCGCCAATGCATGCACGTTGCTTTCGGGTGGAGTCGTCATTTGGCGACGCTGAACCTCAGACACGCGACCATGAGGGAACAGGATGAACACGTCAACAGCATCGAGACCTTTGAACGCTTCGATCGCAGCTGAACCGGTATCGCCAGATGTCGCGCCAACTATCGTCACACGCTCACCAGAACGACCCAAGGCAGCCTGAAACAACTGACCGATCAACTGCATCGCGAAGTCTTTGAACGCGAGTGTCGGGCCGTGGAACAGCTCTAGCAAATAGTGGTTCGCACCTAATTGCACCAACGGTGCGCGCGCGTCATGGCCAAAGGACGAATAAGCCTTGGCGATGATTTCGCGGAATTCGTCATCGGTGAATGTGCCGCCGATAAAGGGCCGCATTACGCGATAGCCTATTTCTTCGTAGGATAGTCCACGCAGCGCTTTGATGTCCTCGACACTCATTTGCGGGATAGTCTCAGGCACATAAAGCCCACCGTCGCGGGCAAGACCCGTAAGCATGGCCTCTTCAAAGCTCAGAACCGGTGCGTTGCCGCGAGTTGAGATGTAACGCATGTCGTTTAGCCTTCGCTTTTGCGTGTTTGCCGCCAGATTAGTAGGCCGGACATCATCACCCATACAAGGGCAAGTCCGAACCATGTAATGACATATTCAAAGTGATCGTTTGGAATGCCAGAGATGTCTACAGGCAAAGGAGTAATTCCATTCTTTGGCTGTGAGGATTCGCGCACCACCAACAAAACGGGTTCGGTGTTCAAATGGGCAGCCAACTTCTCCAAATCACGCGCAAACCAAATGTTGGCGTTCATATCTGGATCGGGCGTGTATGTGTCAATTTCATCAGGCCACAAGAGATTGCCAATAACCGTGTCGTCGCCATTAGGACGTGGATTGTTTTTCAGCTCGTCCAGAACATATCCGCGATCCACTAGGATCTTCCGGCCATCCTGCATTCTAAGCGGAGACACAATCCTGTAGATCGCACCGACCTGCTTAGTTGAGGCCAGAACATGGACTTGCTCGTTGCCAATAAAGCCACTGGCCTGAACCGAAAGATATTGGTGATCCGATTTGGTCGGTGCATCAGGAAGCGCGACAGGTTCAGCAGTGATTTGGCTGCCAATTTCTGTCAGCACACCTTTTTTCCATTCGTGCCGATCCAGCTGCCAAAACCCGAGCTTTAACAAAATGGCTGTACCGATAACGCCCAGCAACAGTGGAAATATAATGCGTCGAAGCAAGGGACTTTTTCCTAAAACAAAACCGCGGACGCTTTATACGCCCGCGGTTTTCTTATGCTTTTTGTCTGCGGTATTTCAACCGCAAACACCATTAAGAACAGCGCTTAGCCGCCCCAAACGTAAACTGCGACGAAGAGGAACAACCAAACAACGTCAACGAAGTGCCAGTACCAAGCCGCTGCCTCAAAGCCGATGTGGCTTTCTGCAGTGAAGTGGCCACGTAGGACACGCAAGTAACAGATGAATAGGAAGATCGTGCCAACAACAACGTGGAAGCCGTGAAAGCCAGTCGCCATGAAGAAGTTCGCACCGTAGATGTTACCCGAGAACCCGAACGCAGCATGGCTGTATTCGTACGCTTGGAACGCTGTGAAGATCAGGCCAAGTGCGACTGAGATGATTAGGCCCCACTTGATGTCGCTGCGATTGTCTTCGTGTGCCAGTGCATGGTGTGCCCATGTAGCAGCTGCGCCCGAGCAAAGTAGGATCAGCGTGTTTATCAGCGGCAGGTGGAACGGGTCGAATGTCTCGATACCAACAGGCGGCCAAACAGCGTCTTTAATCGGGCTCTCTGGGCCCATCGGGTAAAGAGCGTGTTTGAAGAAGCTCCAGAACCATGCCGAGAAGAACATAACTTCGGACATGATGAATAGGATGAAGCCATAGCGCAGGCCAATACGAACAACCGGCGTGTGATCACCAGCGTGCTCTTCTGCAACGGTCTCAGACCACCAGCCAAACATGACGTAAAGAACGCCAACAAAGCCGATCAGCAGCAACCAAATGCCTTTGTCGTGGAAATACTGAACTGCTCCAAAGAGCATTACAAACGCCGCGACTGCACCCAGAAAGGGCCAAAGCGACGGGGTCAGGATGTGATAATCGTGGTTCTTTTCGTGTGCCATCGTAGTCCCTCAGTTGGAGGTTAGTTTAGTTTCGTTGTTTCGTTACCCGCGACAACATAGTCCTCGGGCAATTCGATTTCGTAGAATGTGTATGAAAGCGTAATGCGATTGGCAAATTTTGCCTCGCGATCATCCACAATTTCGGGGTCAACATAAAAGCTGACAGGCATGCTTATCCGTTCGCCGGGGGCTAGGACTTGCTCTTCAAAGCAGAAGCAGTCGATTTTCACAAAGTAACTTCCAGCCGAAAACGGTGCAACGTTGTAGCTGGCGGATCCAGCGATCGGTCGGTCTGTCGGGTTGTACGCCTCATAAAAGGCCAGACCGGTTTCCCCGATCTTAATTTCCATCTCGCGCTCGACAGGTTTAAACTCCCACGGCATATCTCTGGAAAGGGATGCATCGAACCGAACTTTGATGGTTTGTGCTAGCACCACCTCAGACCCAGTATCAGACACAGTCGTAACACCGCCAAACCCAGTTACACGACAGAACATGTCGTATAGCGGAACCGAAGCCCAAGCCAGTGATCCCATCATTAGGACAACGCCGAGCGTCTGAGCCAGAGTTTTGTTGGTGCCGGTGAGTGTCATTGATCGGCCTCGGTGACCGTCGTGCCGGAATGGTCCAAGCCTTGAACCTGTCCACCATTATTGATCTTTGCAATAGTCAGACCAAAGACGATGGCAATAAACGCAGCGAGAACCAAGCCAACACCAAGATTGCGGCCCATGCGACGTTTGTGGATCTCATGTTCTTTCGGGAAGTTCATATTACCAACCTCCCAGTCCGAACGGTGCCAAAGCCGCTTCGCCCATCAGAGCACCGAAGTGCACGAACAAAAACAGCAACGACAGTTTAAAGAACTTACGCTCTTCTTGGTAGTTGTCTGCATCGGCCGCAGCATCATCTCGGCGCCAAATCTTGAATGCGCCTTTGATAAACAAAGCGTTCAGCACAACGGCAACCGTCATATAGAACGGGCCACCGATTGAGGTCACACCAGTTGCAAGGCAAACAGCCGCCAAAATGAATGTGTAGACAAGAATGTGAACACGCGTCGACTTGCGCCCATGAGTAACGGTCAACATTGGCACTTTGGCGTCGCCATAGTCAGACTTTGTAAACAAAGCCAGCGCCCAAAAGTGCGGAGGCGTCCACATAAACGTAATCATAAACATCAACACGCTTTCAACGCCGATGCCGCCGGTAGCAACCGCCCAGCCAATCATTGGAGGGAACGCGCCAGCCGCGCCACCAATAACGATGTTCTGCGGAGTAATGCGCTTTAGCCACATCGTGTAGATCACAACGTAGAAGAAGATCGTAAAGGCCAGTAGAGCGGCCGCCAACAGGTTCGATGCCAAGCCCAACATGACAACGGCAAAGACTGAAAGCGTTATGCCTAGGCCCAAGGCCTCGGATTCTTCCACTTTGCCAGACGGGATTGGGCGCGTCTTGGTACGCTTCATTTTGCGGTCGATGTCAGCGTCCCACCACATATTCAAAGCACCAGAGGCGCCTCCGCCAACGGCGATGAACAGAATGGACGAAAACGCGATCATTGGATGAACGCTATTGGGCGCGACCAAAAGACCGACAAGCGCGGTAAACACAACCAGCGACATGACGCGCGGCTTTAGCAAGGCAAAGTAATCGCCAAATCCAGCTTCGCCTTCATGTGCCTGAGTATTGATTGTCACGTCGCTCATGATCTTCCGCTACATAAAAAGCGCAAACAGGCGCTTGTCTGTCAGAAAGCAGCGCACGCGACAAACCCACGGGCGCTGCAAATTGCTTAGTTTAACGATGCGATCTGGATCACGTCCGACGCACCTGCGTCAGCGTATTC
This sequence comes from Paracoccaceae bacterium, assembly GCA_029244725.1. Lineage (GTDB taxonomy): Bacteria > Pseudomonadota > Alphaproteobacteria > Rhodobacterales > Rhodobacteraceae > JASMHC01. The sequence goes on along the minus strand of JAQWQJ010000106.1, from coordinate 8,233 downwards.
GTCAATCGCTCCTTTTAGCCAGTCGTCATACACTTCTTGCGAAACGACTTTGACAGTGATTGGCATATAGGCGTGGTCCTTGCCGCAAAGTTCGGAACACTGGCCGAAGTAGACGCCTTCACGCTCAGCGTTGAACCAAAGCTGCGCCAAACGTCCAGGAACAGCATCCTGTTTCACACCAAATGCCGGGATCGTCCAAGCATGGATAACGTCCGCTGCTGTGATCTGCATAACGATGGTCTTGCCAATCGGAACAACAACGGCTGTGTCTGTTGCCAATAGCCACTCGCTTTGGCTGTAACCATGATCTTCAAGCTCGTCCTTCTGAAGAAGGAAGCTTTCAAATCCAAAATCATGATCAACGTACTCGTAACCCCAGTACCACTGATAGCCTGTCACTTTGATGGTGATGTCGGCTTCAGGAATTTCCTGCTGTTTGAACAACACTGGAAGCGAGAATGTGCCGATGAAGATCAGGATGATGATCGGAATAATCGTCCAAGCAACCTCAAGCGGAGAATTGTGCGTGAATGTCGCCGGTGTTGGATTGGCGCGGCGATTAAAACGCACCAACGCGTAGATCACCAAGCCAATTACAAAAACACTGATGATGGTGATGATCACAAGGACCATACCATCAAGGCGTTGGAATAGTCGGGCTAGTTCAGTTGCCGCTGGCTGAAAGCCTAGGCCGCGATCGGTTGGCTTACCGATAATTTCCAGTCCTTCCTGCGCAGTCGCAGGTAGGGCCATCAGTGTGGCCGCAAGGCCTAAAAGTGTCGTCAGAAGTCGCATGTTTCACCCTGATCGGTTATTTGCAAAATGGTCGAAACAAAACCCATGCGAAAAGATGCACGGAATCCCGTTGTGTTGGAGCGAGGAGAAACCATATTCTAGAGCTCGGGACAAGAAATATGCTTGCGGCAAACGGACGCTTTTTCTTGATTTAGATCAAATATTTCCCTTGGAGGGCAAATGACACACAACTTTTTCCAACCTTTTGAGGCTGATTTGCCCTTTGAGGACGCTTTGCGCGTCCTACGCCAAGCGACAGATGGCGCCGACGACGGAGAGATTTTCGCCGAAAGAAGGCGCGCGGAAATGCTATCTTTCGACGATGGACGCCTGAAAATGGCCAGTTACGACGCCTCCGAGGGATTCGGTCTTCGAGCGGTGAAGGGCGAAGTGACCGGTTTTGCACATTCGAGCGATCTAAGTATGGCCGCTTTGATACGCGCGTCCGAAACAGCGCGCCTTGCGGTCGGAAATGGCGGTGGCACGTTAGCAATGTCGCCCGAAGCTATCAAAGAACGTCTCTATTCGGGCCACGATCCACTTGGTGACGCCGAATTTCCCGTCAAAATCGACCTTCTTCGAGAGATTGACGCCTACGCCCGCGCCGCTGATTCCCGCGTTGTGCAGGTCTCGGCGTCAATTGCGGCGTCATTGCAAGAGATCGAAATCCTCAGACCCGACGGCACGCATTTACGCGATAGTCGCCCGATGGTCCGGCTGAATGCATCGGTCAGCGTCGAGGAAAACGGGCGCCGCGAATCTGGTTCGCACGGTGGCGGAGGCCGAATTGCCTTGAATGGCCTAATGGAACCTAAACATTGGAAGGCCACGGTTGACGAGGCACTGCGCATTGCGCTTGTCAATTTAAGCGCCGTTCCCGCGAAGGCCGGCGTGCAAGACGTGATTCTCGGCCCAGGTTGGCCCGGTATTTTGCTGCACGAAGCCATTGGCCACGGGCTTGAGGGCGATGCAAACCGCAAAGGTGTCAGCGTCTTTGCCGGTCTAATGGGTGAAAAGATCGCCTCGGACGGTGTAACTGTTGTGGATGACGGCACAATCCGCGACCGCCGAGGCTCAATCTCATTTGACGACGAAGGCACGCCATCGACCCGTAACGTTTTGATTGAGGACGGCGTTCTGGTCGGCTTTATGCAAGATCGTCAGAACGCGCGGTTGATGGATGGCGCCCCAACAGGCAACGGACGGCGCGAAAGCTACGCCCACGTGCCAATGCCTCGGATGACCAACACGATCATGATGGGCGGGGACAATGACCCGAAAGACATGCTGGCGGGTCTTGAGGACGGCATCCACGCGGTCGGCTTTGGTGGCGGTCAAGTAGACATCACCAACGGCAAGTTCGTGTTTTCCTGCACCGAGGCCTATCAGGTCAAAAACGGCAAAGTTGGAGCACCGGTGAAAGGCGCAACGCTAATCGGTGACGGCGCGACTGCGCTAAAACAGATCCGTGCATTGGGCAACGACATGGCGCTGGACCCAGGTATGGGAATGTGCGGCAAACAGGGTCAATGGGTGCCGGTCGGCGTCGGCCAGCCAAGCGTGCTGATCGGAGGATTGACCGTTGGGGGTAGTGGTTGATTATGGCTTGATGAAAATTGCTTTGATCGAAGTTACCAACGATTAACCATCAACGCTTACACCTGATTCAGCAATCAGGCGGAGCGACGATGCAAGAAAACAGTAATTCTTCCACTCATCCCCCATTCCCACCCTCCTCGGAAGATGATCAGGTGACGTGGCTTCGTCTGTTGCGATCTCGTCGCGTTGGGACCGCGACGTTTTATCGGCTGCTTAATGAACATGGCACCGCAAAAGCCGCGCTTGAGGCGTTGCCTGACGTCGCCGCTAAAGCCGGCGTTGAGAATTATTCAACCTGTTCACGTGATGTGGCGGTTAAGGAAATGACTGCTGGTCGCAAAGCGGGCGCGCGATTGGTCTTTATGGGCGCGACAGATTACCCCAAACGCCTTTGTGACCTGCCCGATGCTCCGCCCTTTTTTTGGATGCGCGGGCACACTAGCGTTTTGTCTTCACCTACCATCGCCATTGTGGGGGCACGCAACGCGTCTTCACTTGGCACGCGCATGGCCCGAAAGCTTGCAAGTGAATTGGGTGAGGCAGGTTATACTATCGTCTCGGGATTGGCGCGCGGTGTGGACACTGCTGCGCATGTTGGAAGCCTGAAGACTGGCGGCATCGCTGTGTTGGCTGGCGGTATTGAGACGATCTATCCCGCCGAAAATACCGAACTGGCCGCCAATATCCTCAACTCTGGTGCGTTAATTTCCGAACAGCCCATTGGCCTCGTGGCGCAGGCTCGACACTTTCCGATGCGCAATCGTCTGATCTCGGGGCTTGCAAAAGCCGTTGTGGTAATCGAAGCGGCTACTCGGTCCGGCAGCTTGATCACGGCGCGCAACGCTTTGGATCAAGGACGCGATATTTTAGTGGTTCCGGGTCATCCGATGGACAATCGAGCAGCCGGTTGCAACCACTTGATTCGCGACGGCGCAACGCTTGTTCGATCTGCCGAGGACATTATTGAAGCGCTCGGTCCAGAAAAAATCGAACCCGATACCGGCCAATCCGCGTTAGATTTGGCACCTCCAAAAACGTCCCGTAAACAATTGCATCAAACGGCATCGCTGCATGGAGAGATATTGACGCGTCTCGGACCCTCTCCCCTTTCAGAAGACCAGCTGATTAGGGACCTACGCGCCGACAGCCAACATATCTCGCCTGCGCTGACCGAATTGGAAATGACAGGCAAGATCGCGCGCCAAGCTGGGGGGCTTTTGGCCCTTGCATCAGGGCGTCGCTAACCTGCGTCCAAAATCAAACTTCACAATTCTTTATTATAAGGCATGTTGACAAACGGGCCCGTCGCGACCCATTTTCCGCCGCCAGAGCCCCATGCATTGATTTAGAGTTGGACCAAAATGCCCGTTGTTGTTGTCGAGTCGCCCGCGAAGGCCAAAACCATCAACAAATATTTGGGCAGCGACTATACCGTTTTAGCGTCGTACGGCCACGTTCGTGATCTGCCGCCGAAAGACGGCTCGGTTGATCCCGAGAACGATTTTGAAATGTTGTGGGAGATTGGCACGGATTCACGCAAACACGTCAAGGCGATCGCAGATGCGCTGAAAGATGACGACGCATTGATCCTCGCAACCGACCCCGATCGCGAAGGCGAGGCGATTAGTTGGCACCTTCAGGAAGCCCTGACAAAGCGCCGCTCGATCAAGAAAACAACTGCTGTTAGCCGTGTGACGTTTAACGCGATCACCAAAGCTGCCGTCAACGAAGCGATGCAAAATCCGCGCCAAGTTGATGCCCCACTGGTCGAAGCGTATCTGGCGCGTCGTGCGTTGGACTATCTTGTTGGCTTTAAACTCTCACCGGTTCTATGGCGCAAACTTCCCGGTGCGCGTTCAGCTGGACGTGTGCAATCGGTTTGTCTTCGTCTGATCGTTGAGCGTGAAACCGAAATTGAAGCTTTTGGCCCGCAAGAATACTGGACCGTTAAGGCACTGCTCACTACGCCGCGCGGCAAAGAGTTCGAAGCGCGTCTTGTGACTTTGGCGGGTGCTAAGCTCGATAAATTCGATTTAGGCAACGAGACTCAAGCTGAACTTGCCGTTCAAGCGATTAACAGCCGTGATCTAAAAGTCGCTGGTGTTGAGGCAAAACCCGCGAACCGCAATCCCTCGGCGCCGTTTATGACGTCGACCTTGCAGCAAGAAGCCAGCCGTAAATTCGGAATGGGTGCACGCCAAACGATGAACGCGGCCCAGCGTCTCTATGAGGCCGGGCATATTACGTACATGCGTACTGACGGAATTGACATGGCGCCAGAAGCCGTGACCGAAACCCGCGACGCCATCACCGAGCGATATGGCGCAGAATACGTGCCGGGCAGCCCGCGTATATATAAGAACAAGGCCAAGAACGCGCAGGAAGCGCACGAATGTATCCGCCCAACTGATCTGCGGCGTGATGCAAGCAGCTTAAAACTTAGCGAAACTGATCAGCGAAAACTCTACGATCTGATCTGGAAACGCACGATTGCCTGTCAGATGGCAGCCGCGCGGATGGAACGCACAACAGTCGATATCACCAGCGACGACGGTCAAGTTGGCCTTCGCGCCACTGGTCAGGTTGTTTTGTTCGACGGCTTTCTAAAAGTTTACGAAGAAGGCCGTGACGATGTTGTTGATGACGACGACAAGCGTCTTCCGCAACTGTCGTCTGGCGATAAAACCGCAAAGCGCGATGTTCAGCCAGAGCAGCACTTCACACAACCGCCACCCCGCTACACCGAAGCGACCTTGGTTAAACGGATGGAAGAACTGGGCATCGGTCGCCCGTCGACCTACGCCAGCGTCATCACGACGATCCAAGACCGCGAATACGTGCGCAAAGACAAAAACCGTCTATTCCCAGAAGATAAGGGGCGGATCGTTACGATCTTCCTAATGAACTTCTTCCGCAAATACGTGGGTTATGAGTTCACGGCGAACTTGGAAGAGCAGCTTGACCAAGTGTCAGCAGGCGATCAGGACTACAAAGAAATTCTCAGCTCGTTCTGGAAAGATTTCTCGGTCGCAATCTCTGAGACGTCGGAACTTCGGATCACGCAAGTTCTGGATGTTTTGGACGACGCGCTCGCTCCACAGCTTTATCCACCTAAGGAAGATGGCAGCGACCCGCGCATCTGTCCAAAATGCGGCCAGGGCCAGTTGCACCTTAAAACGTCTCGCACCGGTGGCTTTGTCGGTTGCGGCAATTACCCTGAGTGCACCTATACGCGCCCAATCGCTGGCGAGGGTGCTGATGGCGACGAACGTGTGCTCGGCGAAGATGCCGGCGACGAGATCCATCTAAAGGCCGGACGCTTTGGTCCATACGTCCAGCGTGGTGAACCAACACCAGAAAACAAAAAGCCGCCTCGGGCGTCGTTGCCGCGTGGCTGGTCAAAAGATGACATGGATCTTGAGAAGGCTTTGACGCTTCTGTCCTTGCCCCGCGAAATTGGGATGCATCCCGAAGGTGGAATGATCACCTCAAACTTTGGGCGTTTTGGTCCTTATGTGATGCATCAATTGCCCGATGACGCGAAACCCGTCTACGCCAACGTCAAAGACCCAAATGATGTGTTCGAGATTGGTATGAACCGCGCGGTCGAGATTTTGGCCGAGAAGCGCGCCAACCCGGGACGACGTGGTGGAGGAGCTGCGGTGAAACCACTGAAAGAACTGGGAGAGCATCCTGATAGCGGCGGTCCGGTCAATGTTATGGACGGTCGTTATGGTGCCTATGTGAAATGGGAAAAAGTGAATGCCACTTTACCCAAGGACGTAAAACCCGAAGATTTGACGATGGAGGCGGCTGTTCAACTAATTACTGAAAAAGCTGCCAAATCCGGAACCAAGAAAAAAGCATCCGCGAAAAAGAAGCCGGCGGCCAAAAAGAAACCCGCTGCTAAAAAGAAGCCTGCTGCGAAGAAATAGAACATTCACGTTACGTATGATTACTTAATGGGGGCTGTTTCAGTCCCCATTTTGTTGACTCGTGCCCAATGGCCAGACCATATCGCCTCAGGGTTTTTATTACGGGAGGACTTTCATGGGAAAAGTCTATGCAAATGCGACTGAGGCACTCGATGGGTTGCTTCACGACGACATGCTGATTGCGGCAGGAGGGTTTGGCCTCAGCGGTATTCCAGAGCTGCTATTGCAAGCGATTAAGGAAAGCGGCGTTAAGGATTTGACCTTTGCATCGAACAACGCGGGTGTTGATGATTTTGGCATCGGAATTCTGTTGCAGACCAAGCAGGTCAGAAAAATGATCTCGTCCTATGTCGGCGAAAATGCAGAATTCATGCGTCAGTATCTGTCTGGTGAACTTGAGTTGGAATTCACGCCTCAGGGCACACTGGCCGAGCGTATGCGCTCTGCTGGATGCGGCATTCCCGGTTTTTACACAAAGACTGGCGTTGGCACCGTGATCGCTGAAGGCAAGGAAGTGAAAGAATTCGACGGCGAGGATTATATCCTTGAGCGTGGAATTTTCGCGGATCTGTCTATCGTGAAAGCATGGAAAGCCGACACGACTGGTAACCTTGTGTTCCGCAAAACCGCCCGCAACTTTAACCCGCCTGCTGCAATGTGTGGCAAAATTTGCGTGGTCGAAGTTGAAGAAATCGTTGAGCCCGGCGAATTGGATCCAGATAGCATCCACCTGCCCGGCGTCTATGTGCACCGTATAATCACCGGTCAACACGAGAAACGCATCGAACAGCGCACCGTGCGCCAACGCGAGGAGGCTTAATCATGGGTTGGGATCGTAACCAAATGGCCGCGCGAGCGGCGCAAGAACTAGAAGACGGTATGTATGTTAACCTTGGCATCGGTATTCCGACGCTGGTGTCAAACTACATCCCCGAAGGCATGACTGTCACCCTGCAGTCCGAGAACGGCATGCTTGGCATGGGCCCCTTCCCTTACGAAGGCGATGAGGACCCTGATCTGATCAATGCTGGCAAGCAAACTATTACCGAATTGCCGCACTCGGCTTATTTCGACAGCTCGTTCAGTTTTGGCATGATCCGCGGTGGCAAAATTGCGATGGCGATCCTTGGCGCTATGGAAGTTGCAGAAAACGGCGATCTAGCAAACTGGATGATTCCTGGCAAGCTGGTCAAGGGCATGGGCGGCGCCATGGATTTGGTTGCAGGCGTTGGCCGCGTGATTGTTGTGATGGACCACACCAACAAACACGGCGTGTCCAAGGTTCTAAAAGAATGCACACTGCCGCTGACTGGCAGAGGCGTTGTGGACATGATCATAACCAATCTATGTGTTTTTGAGGTTGAACATAAAGGTTTGCACATCGTTGAGATGGCGCCAGGCGTGACGCGTGAAGATGTAATTGCAGCGACGGAAGCAAATATCGTCTGAATCACCTTAAAATACTGAGTATTTAATTGGGCGGTCCGAAAGGGTCGCCCATTCTTTTTTTGACGCCTTTCAAAATGGGGCACGCATATTGGATACAGTTGTTTACCATTTCAGAACAATCATAGCCTTATAAATAAGGGTCTTGGACAACTCAACACTCGGAAAAAGTGTATTTTCGTTTAGATTTAAATTTCTGAAAGATTTCTCAAAATCAGACCAAACGTGTCTAAATCCCGCCCCATTCAAAGGCCAAAAAGGCTTCATCACCAAGGCCAACGAGGCGCTGAGAGGAGCACCTAGGAAAGCCGAGGAGGTAACACACAGACCACTTTATATTCCTGTAGGAGGGACTAAAAATGATGAACCTTATTAAAAATTTCGCAAAAGACGAAGCTGGCGCAGTATCAATCGACTGGGTTGTTCTAACAGCTGCAATCGTTGCAATGGGCGTTGCT
>JAQWQJ010000086.1 GCA_029244725.1 Paracoccaceae bacterium | reverse complement strand
GTGGCTTTATCCGTGTCTGACAATTGGGCAATGCCCTGTTCGACGGCATCAAACACCAGTTCGGGGTCATTATGTGTTGAGGTGATAAAGGGCAGAACTGGTGTCGTTGGCGCTGTGATTTGAAGTACGCGCAGATCATTTGCAAACGCGTCATAGCGTTCGATCAACCGCCATGTCACCGCATCGAGCGCTGCAATATCTGCCTTTCCCGATGCGACCATCTGGGCAGAAAATACGTGGCCAAACGACTGGATGCGGTTAGGGAACGTAACACCTGTTGCGGCGCCGTGGTTCAACGGGGCGGCAAACCCGGACTGCGAATTCTCTTCGTTGAAGGCAAAAGTTGCCAGATCATAGTCTTGCAAGGTTGTCCGTGGATCATTTTTGCGCACCACAATCGTGCTGTTGTAATGGCCTGCAGGGCAATCCTTAAGGCGATAATCCGGAGTGCCGACCAAATTGACTTTGCCGTGGAGAAATTTGCGGTATGGCATGCCGCAGGTCTGGGACAGCACCAACGCGGGATCGGTCCAGACTGTCATCACGTCGTCGTGTTGCGACAGCGTTTGGGGTGCCGCGATGCCATGGCTGTGCAGCCTGTGCCGGATCAGATCCCAGAACCGCTGATGGGCAGTGGCCAACTCGGGCCGATCATACATGGAAAGACTGGCGATCATAAGACGGTCCTTGTTTTGGGTGGTGGCGTGTTAGGGATGGATTTTCGGCAACAACAAGATGACGTTATGGGAATATCGGTCAAGGCTAAGGCGAGGTCCAACTGGATTTGCAGCCCCGCACGTTCGGTGGTTTCACCGCGATGTAGGAGACATTCGACCAGCCCGTGAAGCGCCCAGACATTGTTGCGATGTTGTGCGCAGCGCGGCACGACATCCGTTAGACCCAGATCAGCGCGATAAACGGCCTCGGCCTCGCCGTAGTGGCCCTGTTCCATCAGCAGCGCCCCGAGTGCGTGGCGTGGCGGGTGCATCCATGGCCAAGGTTCGGAATAATGCAGATCATCGCAGCGCTGCACACTTTCGCGCAGATGTGCATAGGCGGTTTCGTAGTTCCCTTTGTGGTATTCCAATTCCCCCAGCAACATCTTTTCGCCAACTCCAAGCGTTTTCGAAGCAGGATTGTTGAAAAATTTTCGACTGGCGGGGATACGGGTTAGCGACTGATAGAACATGTCTTTTTGGTCTTCAGCTTTGGCAAAATTCTTGAGCGCAGCAAACGCGATCCCTTTGGCATAGTGATGCATAGCCGTTGAGACGCAGTAGAGGTTTGGGTTGTCGGGCATCGGCGCATCCACGATATCTTGCCATCTGCCAAACCGGACAAGCGCGTGCATTTTCATTGCAAAGTAGCCTTCCATCGTACTGGCGATGAAGGGCTTGCTTTTCAGATCAATGACATCAGGAGTTAGATTTTCGCAAATCTCTTCGGCGGCGGCCATGGCTGGTTCAAACTGGCCCATCAACATGCAGGTATACATCATCAGATGCAGGTCATGGCATCGCGCGGTCGTGTAATAGTTGTAGGGACCAGCATAGGCGAGGTACTTTCGGTTGACTAGGATCGCCGCCTCGCTTGCTGTTTTCGCCCGTGCGTATTCGCCACACAGAACATAGATGTGGCCGGGCATGTGATGGATATGTCCGGCGTCGGGGCAAAGGTTGCCGAGACGATCCGCCGATCCAATTGCCCGTTCCGGTTCCGTGGACATTTCAAGAAGATGAATTTGTAGATGCAGGATCGCCGCGTGTTGGACTTCGCCGCGCCTATCGGCCAATGCGATGGCTTGTTCGCAAACTGCAATCGCCTCAAGCGTATCTGCGTTTTCGGGCGGCGCTTTGGTCGTCACATTCCACATTTTCCACGGGGTACGCGACATCATCGCCTCGATAAACAGGGCCATCACGTCTTGATGTTCGGGAAAGTCTTGGTTGATCTGCCGCATGGCAACGGCATAAGCATCGTCCCAGCTGTCAAATTCGGATTGCGACACGATATGCGGTTTCTGCACGCGCTGTGACAAAGCACCGATCAATGCGGCTTCTAACGGGGGGGCCTCGGAAGACAGGGCCAAAGCTTGTTCTATCTGCGATCTGCAAAAGGCCGTGCATTCAGTTGCCTCGGCCTCACAGAAGTCGACCCATGGCATGTTGTAGAAAGGCCCCGCAGCATAGGCAGCACCCCAGTGAAGCATGGCGCAGGTTGGATCGTGTTTCAGCGCTTCTTGAAAGCAGGCAAGCGCCTCTTCTTGGTTAAAGCCAAAGCACCAGTTTAGACCCTGATCAAACAAGTTCTGGGCCATAGGCACGCAGGTACTGATGGGAAAGGAATGCGTCCCAAGATCAAAGTCGAGCATTGCTTCAACCCGTGACGCGCTGACAGACGCGGGTGTCAAACGTCTTCCCAAGGAAAACTATCAAGTCTTTCATGTCCGGTTTCAGTGATCAAAACCTGGGTTTCAAGTTTGATACTTTCCGAACCCACCTCAGCAATCAGACTTTCGACGCAAACCACCATACCGGGTTCAAGGTGCCCGCTCATGGCCGTCTTCTCATCAAAATCGACGTGCAGCGGAACAACGGGATATTCATCCGCCATGCCCACACCGTGCAACGCCAGCGAATAGCGGTAATCGACATGGCCCGCGGGGATGCGCCAGCTCTTGGCGTTATATTCTGCATAACTCATGCCGGGCACAACCAACGCGAGGTTATGTTCAATCTGATCGCGCGCGGTAGCATAAAGTCTCTTTTGCGTGTCGTTCATCGGCGTGTAGCCGCATGTCCAGCTGCGCGACAAGTCGGCGCAATAACCGTACGGTCCGATCATGTCGGTATCAAAAGAGATCATCTCTCCCAACGCGCAAACCCGATCAGAGCATTCCTTGTACCACGGGTTTGTATGTGATCCGCAAGTCAGCAGCTTGGTCTCTAACCAATCACCACCGGAGCGCGCGTTTTCAAAATGCAAATGCGCCCAAAGTTCGCGTTCTTTGGCACCGGGAACCGAATGGTCGTAAATGCGGGCAATCCCCGCTTCGCAGACGCGAATTGTCCAGCGCATCAGCTCAATCTCGGATGGGGATTTGATGACACGGGCAATTTCTGTCAACTCAGTGCCTTCAACATAGGTCAGCCCGCGCTCTTCCAGTGCAACCAGCCCCGGCGGATCGAGTTTATCTACGGCGATCCGTGTATTGCCGCCGCCATGCTCGCGCACAAGTGCTGCAAGCTCATCGGCCCACGGCCCAATGCTGCCTTCGGCCTTGTCACCCTTTGACATGAACATCCAAGAGATCGCGGTGCGCACCTCATCGATACCGGGCAGACCGTCGTTGAGATGCTCACAGCCTTTGAACTCCCACAAGATCGCAGGGCCGTCCGCCAAAATCATCGCGTAGCGCATGGGATTGTGAGTCGTCCAGATTTGCATGTTTGAACTGTCAAACGCGTAGCGAATGTTAATCGGATCATAGAGAAGCAAGGCCGCGACATCGCGCTTGGCCACCTGATCGCGAAAACGCCCAAGCCGATACGCACGCGCATCGTCAAGCACCGCATCGGGCACGGGACTAATCAAAGGTTTGTCAGCCCCTTCGCTGTTCAGATAAGTCAGCTTCCGGTCATCTTTGAATGCGGTATCAACTTTGTTCATGAGAGGGTTTCCAAAGTAGGGTTTGTCGGGATCAAGTGGCTTGGCCAGCAGTTGTGCGGCCATAAAAACCAATCTGCTCTTCGGGGGAAAACACAACGCCGGGTCGGTCATAAAACGAATAGACGGCGATGATACGGTCACGATCACCTTGAATTTTCGTCACACGATGGGGCGTGTTGATCCCGCGGAAAACGTTAAGCGTGCCGGGGGTCGGCGTGATTGATTTCAAATCTGGATCCTCCCCGCGCAGTAGTTTTGCCACGCCGTCATAATTGGGATCATCCGCGGTGCGCAGGTCCGTGCGGTATTCAAAGTCACCCCCAGCTTTTGGTGCCTGAAGCAAAAGCGTTGTCGTGAATTCGGACCGGTCAAAGTGCCAGTTCAGTGTTTCTCCAGCGCGGTAGGCCATGACGTTAACTTTCGCCATCGTGTCGTCCATGGGGAACAGTTTTTCCTTGCCCATCGTTAGGGCGAGAAACGTCACCAACGGCTGCCATTGATAAATCGTCATAACAGCATTTTCTGCCAACTGATCAGCACACAACGTGTGATTTAGTGTCTGAAATTCGGCCAAGGCAGGATGGTCTGCTGGCAGATCGCTTAACTCCTTTTTGAAGTAGATGTTGTGCTTACGGCTATGCGTATAACTGTTCTCGGCGATTTCGGGCTTGAGATTGTCGGCGGCCAGTTGCGCCTGCTCGGGCCGCAAAAAGCCTGCAAGATTGTACATCCCGTCTGTCGCAAGATCAGCCTGACATTGCGCCACAAGAGCGGCATATTCCACACTTTCCGGTCGATCGATTGGAAAACGTTCAAGATCAATAAGAGTGTGCATTTCGGGCCTCCAGTAACATTGCTTAGGGCCATTCCACGTGTTATAGCAACTAGAAAAATTATTATGCATCATAAGAAAAAATAGAATCAAAATGGCTGAACACTTACCTCTAAACGCGCTGCGGTCATTTGAGTGCGCCGCAAGATGCGGTGGATTTGTGCAAGCGGGCAAAGAGCTTGGCGTGAGTTCAGCAGCGGTGAGCCTGCAAGTGAAGAACCTTGAAGCCTATTATAGCAAAGAACTGTTCTTGCGGCGTGGCAACAAGATTTTCCTGACAGACGCAGGCGAGTCGATTTATCCCGACGTCGCGAGCGCCTTGGAACAGCTGTCGCACGCCAGCGAAAAGCTCCAGCGGCGCCGGATGCGGGGGCAGTTTGTGATCAGTGTGTTGCCGATCCTGTCCGAGTTCTGGTTGCTTCCAAGATTGGCGCAGATCAGTGCGTCGCTTGATGTCTCGCTTGATATACGTGTAGAGAATGATCCGATTGATTTTGAACAATCCGGCGTTGATCTGCGGCTGACGTACGATTCAAGATATTACAAAGAGTACTTTCGCTCCGAGATCCTCACGGATGTCGCCGTCCCGACATGCAGCCCCGCATTTTGGCAGCGTCATGGCAATTCCGACGCCACCTTAAACGCCGTTCCAGCGCAGTATTTTCTGCACAATCGTTGGGGTCCTGCCTATGCATCCGAACCGAATTGGGAGGACTGGTTTCGTCCGCCTGAACGTCCTGAAGATCTTAGCGAAGCTTCGCGGTATTCATTTAGTGATACAACGCTTGTCATATCGGCAGCGAGGCGCGGACTTGGAGTCGCGCTGGCACCCAGAAGTTTTTTGAAAGAAGATGTGGAGGCTGGCCGTTTGATTTTGCCATCCGAAATCACACTCCCGATGACATATACCTATGCCGCGATTTGCCCACATGCAAAACGTCAGACGAAGCTTATGAAGAAGATATTTGCCGCGTTTGAACCAAAACCAGAAAAACTCGATAACCCGTGAGCGATATATGGAGCGAAGCCGACATTGGTGCCCCCGCAGCGAACGGAAGCAAAGTCCGCATTGCCGACCTTGGCTTCTTCAAACTTGAATGACCGCAACGCGGACAAAGCTGCCGTTCCCTATGCGCGCTCCAAGAGCTACTTTGCTTAGTTTGTTTCCAAGAAATGTAAAGGAACGCGCGGCGATCACAGACCTGATCCAGCCCGTAAAGTAGTTTGAGCGTCGTGTTGGCTTAGGAAGACTTCGCCACTCAATACTTCCAGAAATCCGGTCGCGCTCAGCTGATCCATAACTGACCCCTTCACTTCGGAAAAGTGGAACGTGACGCCGCCAGCCTTCAAGCGCTCATTGATTGCTTCAAGCGATTCCAGTGCTGACATGTCAATCGTGTTCACTGCAGAGCACATCAGCACGACATGTTGTAGTTCCGGCTGTTTGGCAACTTCGTAATAGATGCGATCTTCCAAGAAGCGTGTGTTTGCAAAATAAAGGCTTTCATCGATGCGTATGGTTAGAATTTTTGGGTCCGTAATAACATGATGACGCAGAACGTTGCGGTAGTGCTCGGTATTCGGCACTTGACCTACAATGGCCATGTGGGGACGTGATGTTTTATAAAGATGAATAAGGATTGAAACCGCGACCCCTGCTGTGACGCCCAATTCAACACCCATCAAAAGTGTAATGCTCATCGTTGCTGCGACGGCTGCAAAATCAGCTTTTGAATGGCGCCAGGTCTTTTTTAGGATCGAGAAATCAACCAGTGACAGGACAGCCACAATGATCGTTGCTGCAAGCGTTGCT
>JAQWQJ010000132.1 GCA_029244725.1 Paracoccaceae bacterium | reverse complement strand
CGTCCGCATTGTGTTAATTCGCCCATCATCTGATTTCGCGCACGCAGCGAATGTCCGCACTCACGGGCCGCAATGCAGCAAGGGACGGCCGTTGGCAACGACCGCTCAGGGCCGTTGGCTTTCATTTTAGGGAGCCATAATAGGCGCTGGTTTTCGTCGCTTGCCCGACAGTGCATTCCCCGCGATAGCTGCGAGCAGAACAGTGCCGCCGATCAATGTGTACATGCTCGCGGTCTCCCCTAGGAACAGCCAAACCCAGAGCGGACCAAGCAAAACTTCGGCCAGAGACAGCAGGGCAAGCTCTGCTGCGGGAAGGCTACGCGATCCCAGTGTGTAGAGGATCAGACCGGCGCCAACCTGGAACACACCCATGCCCATCGCGATACCGCCATCATTTGCGCTCAGGACTAAGGAGAGCTCAAGACTGGCACATATTGACAAGGTGATGACGATTGCGAAGACACCCGAAAGGAACACCGCTGGTAGCATCTCCCCTGTACGGCCCAATCGCAGCGCCACGGTGAAGACAGCAAAACCGAAGGCTGATCCAAGCGCCGCAAGGCTGCCCTTTAGCGCAACGCCTCCAGACTTGTCGGAAACCATGATCGCAATCCCTCCGATTGCGACCGTGATCGCTATCCAGGTAGCGGCACGGACGGGTTCTCGCAACACGATCCATCCGAGCACCGCGGCCATAAATGGTGCGGTCGCAAACAGCAGCATAGCATTCGCGACTGAGGTGTTCTGAATCGCGTAGATCCCACCGGAATAGGCCGCAACCAGTGACAGCCCTGCGATGATGGCCGGGGAGCCGATACGGCGGATCTGCACAAAGGGGCTTTCGCCCGACCGCATTCTAATGAGAACGTACAGAAAAAGCGACAAACTGATCGACCGATAGAGCAGTATTTGCCATACGACGGCATCTTCGATTAGGCGAATGCCAAGGCCGACGGTTGACCACAGTACGCCTGCCGAAAAGACGAAGAGCACACCGTACTTGTGGGCATCCGCATTGGATGAGGCTGGCGCAATGGATGTCATGTCGGGCTCATCAATGAAGTCGTTGCAACTATGTTAATGTCTTGGCTAGAATTTTGATCACTCGTTAGCGACATTGGTGCGAACTGCCGCACACCGCCATCCCAATCCGAGATCACTGTATGGTTCACGAATGACCTCTATGGTACTGCTGCATTGCAGCACCTGAAACGCGGACAAGATTCCACTAAGGGCCGTCACTCGCGGAAAAGCCATTACTGGCCTGGAAAAGCGAAGAACCGCAAATTTTGGTGTTAGTTGACCGGCCCAGGGTGTGTGGTTACAGTTTTCTATGAGCGACGACTACCGACTTTCAGGTGAAGCAGGCCGCATTGCCATCAAGAATGGTACTGCCAATCCTAATTGGTTCCGTCCCAAAGTGGACCCGCAGTGTATTCGCGAATTGATGCAAAAATCCGATGCACGCGCGATGCGTGACACGGCAATATGGCTAGGGACGATGTGTGCCTCCGCTGGATGTGCAATCGTATTATGGCCGACAGTGTGGTCAATTCCATTTTGGTTTATATACGGCGTTTTGTATGGGTCGGGAGCGGACTCGCGCTGGCATGAGTGCGGGCACAAAACGGCGTTCAAGACCGCGTGGATGAACAATGTCGTTTATCAAATCGCCAGCTTTATGATAATGCGCAATCCTGTAGTTTGGCGTGCCAGCCACGTCCGGCATCATGCAGACACAATCGTTGTGGGACGTGATCCCGAAATTGTTGCAATGCGCCCCCCTGACTTATTACGTATTGCTTTGATGTTTTTGGGGGTTGTTGACGTCTATACTGCGTTCAAACGCATGTTTGCGCACGCCTTCGGTCGCATTGATTCTGAGGAGGCTATGTATGTAGCCTCTAAAGACTTCCGAAAAGTCTTCAGGGTCGCCCGAATGTGGCTGGCGATCTATGCACTCACCATAACGGTTTCAGTTCTTGTCGCTTCCATATTGCCTTTGTTGTTGATCGGCCTTCCACGCCTTTACGGAGCGTGGCATCATGTGATGACGGGCCTCTTGCAACATCTTGGACTCGCTGAAAATGTTTCGGACCACCGCCTAAACACCCGGACGGTCTTGATGAATCCGATCAGTCGCTTCATTTATTTGAATATGAATTATCATTTGGAACATCACATGTTCACCATGGTTCCGTATTATAACCTTCCGAAGCTCCATGAGTTGATCAAGCACGAACTGCCGCCACCAGAACGTTCAATAGGAATGGCATTCAAGCGGTTGCTTCCGGTGCTGGTCAAACAGCTGCAGTATCAGGACGCCGTCATCGTGCCGGAACTGCCCACTGGGGCGTCACCTTACCGCCCTGAAGTTGAAATGCTAAGGCCGCATATGGCCTGATATGAAAGATAAGAGACGGTCAGCTTTGCTTTGC
This sequence comes from Paracoccaceae bacterium, assembly GCA_029244725.1. GTDB lineage: Bacteria > Pseudomonadota > Alphaproteobacteria > Rhodobacterales > Rhodobacteraceae > JASMHC01. The sequence goes on along the minus strand of JAQWQJ010000132.1, from coordinate 9,794 downwards.
GATCCGACCGACTCATAACCGAAATTGCACAATGGGCGAATGACTGGTCTAGTGAAGCCGCGCCGCAGCGCTCGGCAATGACGTGATTGGCAGTCTTGGGCCGAAAATCCTTCCCAACCCTCACGATCTCACTCTGATCATCGGTTTTGGTTTTGCGAACCACTTGAGGAACTGAGAGACGATGTAGACTTGATCGTCGTGTTTACCGTTGGAAAAGAGGGTGATTTCGCGCTGTAAATCAGCGAGCCAGGGCGCTTCTTGGGGTATGATGGCGCGACCTGCTTCAATCTTTGGAGAGACGGCTAGTAGTCGGGATGCTTTGTCGACTTTGGGGAGAACCAATTGCTGTTGAGACTAGTTTCAACCTTGAGGCTCTGAATGAACTGGCAGCCCGATCCAGCCTTTATGATATGCACAGGTTGTACAGGACTTTATCCAGTGAGCGCGACAATGCGTTGCGCTCGCCTTGATGTACTTGAAAAGGTCACGTTTTATCACCCTACAAGGCCAAATTTCCGCGCTGCTCGCTTAACGCTGCCTTTCAACCGCGTCGCGTTGAGCGTATTGCAATGCAGCAACTTACAATCTTTGAATTGTGACCGGGCAAAAGGTTTCTTGATCAAATTCCAATTTGTTTAGCCAAAGCGTTGGACAAGTAGTCCCAAACTGCGCGAATTCGGAGGTTTGTGTGCAAAGCTTGAGGAGCAGTCAGCCAAATTGGAAGCGACTGCATCTGTATCTGCCCATCCAAGAGACGCTCAACCAGTGGATCAGCATCCCCGACAATCGTCTGCGCACCTCCCAATCCGCATCCTGCGCGAACAAGCTCCCAATGCACCGCTTGCTGATCACATCGCAAGGAAAAAAAGTCGCGTGTGGTCTTTATTCCGAGGTCAGCCATCACACGAATAATCAGGTCGCTTTTGTCAAACCCAACAAAGTCCAGATTGGTCGCGTCCTTTAGCATTTTGGGACGACCCATCCGATCCAAATAGGATTTGGCTGCATAAACTGCGGTCGGCTGATCGCCGACATGTTTGGTAATCACATCCAACTGTGTAGGTCGATACATTCGCACGGCAATATCAGCCTCTCGAAAAATAAGATTCTCGGTGGTGTCGGATGGCACGAGTTCGATCTGGATTTCTGGCATTGCTTGGCGCATGTCTGCAATAATGGATGGCAAAACATAATGTGAAGTCACCACACTGGCTGTAATCCGCACGGTTCCGTTCAAATCGTCGGCCTTACCATCGGCGATCAAACGCAAACGATTGGCAGCGCTTTGCATTTCACGCGCCATTTCAGCGATTTCCAGTCCCGCAGAAGTCGGCGCTAGTCCACGCGGTGCGCGCGTGAACAGACCAACACCTAACGCTGCCTCTAATGCCTTAATATGTCGCCCAATTGTTGGTTGGCTTTGCGCCAATGCTCGTGCTGCGCCCGATAAAGACCCCGCATCAACCACAGCCGAAAATGACTGCAGCAAACTCCAATCCAATTCGCCTACATCTTTTACCATTCAATTATGAATAGCACATAAAGTATATTTCGCAATTACTAACCTCTTTTGAATGGACGATAAACAGCTATCGATTCAAAATTCAAGGGAGATTTCAAATGTCAAAGACGGCTTTAATCCTAGGCGCCTCAGGAAAAATCGGGCAAAATGCAGAGCACGCCTTTGCCAGTGCGGGTTGGAATGTGCACCTCTATGATCGTAATTCGAACGATGTGACTAAAGCTGCGCAAGGAGCTGACATCATTCTAAATGGCCTCAACCCGCCCAATTATCACAACTGGGTCGAGACAATCCCAGAAATCACAAAACAGGTTATCGCCGCGGCCAAGGCCAGTGGTGCAACGGTAATCATCCCTGGCAATGTTTATAACTTTGGCAACACGCCCGGCGTCTGGTCCGAATCTACCCCGCAACGCCCAAACTCAGTTAAGGGCCGTGTCCGCGTCGAAATGGAAAGTGCCTATCGGGCTTCTGGCGTGCAGACCATTGTTCTACGAGCTGGCAACTTCATTGACCCTGAGCGGACTGACTGCGTTATGAATTTGCTGCACTATCGCGCAATCAAAAAAGGAAAGTTGACAGCACCGGGAAACACAGATGTATCACAGGCAATGTGCTACCTGCCAGATTGGGCCAAAGCTGCTGTTCAGCTGGCAGAAGTGCGCGCTCAGCTTGCCATTTTCGAAGATATTCCGTTTCCGGGGCACAGCTTTTCCATTCTTGAATTGCAGAGTGTGCTTCAGGACCATTTTGGCCACAAAATCAAGATCACTCAGTTCCCATGGTGGTTGTTTACAATGCTTGCACCATTCTGGGAACTTGCCCGAGAAATGAACGAAATGAGGTATCTTTGGAACACTTCACATCAATTATCCGATGAAAAATTTAACCGAATTCTTCCCAATTTTGTATCAAGTAGCATGAGAAGCGTAATGCTTGCATCACTGCCGAACGATATGAAATCAAACAAACCTGTGGCACGTTCACTTCAAATCAACGGCGGATTGAAATCCGAATACTGACGTCTAGAGGCGGATCGGACGAGTGGTATTCAAAACGCGTGTGATCAAATAGAGAAATCAAAATAGACTGCTGAGAATGCACCGTTCATGTGGGCAGAATATCGCCATTTCTGCTCACACTATCACCGATTATAGGTCTCCAAGTCGGGGTTCCCTCGACATCCAAGCAGCGAGATTTTGGGAGCAATATTGGCAAGTTCTTTAACCGAAAAAGCCTTCTAACGAATTCCATTTTTCTAAAAAACTGAACCATATGCAAACTCGATGCGTATCAATTTAAATTGGCCAAAACGAGTTTGTTTCGGCCTTTGATCGTGGTTCAATCGGGTTCTGATATGAAAAAAATGTTACAAATTGCACTGACTGTACTGCGCGAAAGTTTCTGGATCACAATCGCAGTTGGATGCGTTTACGGAGGCTATCTGGGCTTCCAATACCTTGGCGACAACAAAAAGGTTGTTGAAATATCGCCGGCTGAACGACCAATCGCGCTTGTCGAGACACTAGACGTAGAACTATTTGACCAACCTTTGCCCGTTCGAGCTGAAGGTTTTATACGCCCATTTCGCCAAGTCAGTCTGTCTGCGCCATCGGGCGGCCGCATAGCAGCGCTACATCCCGCGATTTTGAACTTAGGCACCTTCAGCAAGGGAGACGTTCTGGTCCAGCTTGAAAATAGCTCGGAACGGGCATCTCTGTCTCAAACTGTTGCGAATTCTGAAGCCACTCTTGCTCGTCTCGAACTCGTTCAGGCCCAACGCGTGCGAACCGAAGAATTGCGCGAGCGAGGAGTTGCTAGCCAGCAAGCACTAGACCAAATTCTGGGTCAGGAAGCCGAGATATCAGCTAGCTTAAATGCGTTGATCGCAGCCCAAGCATCTGCCCGAATTGCGGTAGACAACAAAAGCATAATTGCCCCTTTCAATGGGGCCGTCTTGGAGAAGGTATTGGAGGTTGGCAGCGTCGTTGGAAGTGGTCAGTCAGTTGCCGAAATCTATACGCACAAAAAGATGGAAGTCGTGATTCCCGTACGTGAAGCTGAAGCTGCTCTCATTCCTGGCCTCTTCGGAGAAGGTGTCGCGGCGGCAAGAGTGACTGTCGACTTTTCTGGTCAATCTTATCAATGGCCAGCATCAGTCACTCGGATAGATCCTGCACTAGACCCCAAAACGCGCACGCTCAGTGTATCTGTAGGCCTGCATGAGATCGACAATCCATTGCTTTTGAATTCGAACACAATTGCAACCGGGAATCCTCCTGCATTGATAAACGCATTTGCGAAGGTTGAAGTCCAAGGCGTTCTCCTAAAAGACACCTACGCAGTGCCTTCTATAGCAATTCGAAGCGGAGACCAGATTTGGGTTTTTGATAATGATGAAGGGGACCGTGGCACGCTGAAAACTGTCGATGTAACCCCTGTTCATGTTGATGGTGAAACCACATATGTGACCGTAGAAAATTGGCCTCAGGGTTTACGCTTGATCCGAACGTCTTTGGCGGCGTCAACGCCGGGCATGGCGCTACGCGATATATCAATTGCCACGTTGGCCAATGGCGGGATGGAGTAAGCTGATGAACCGTATGATTAAATGGATGGCTGAACATCCTGTTGCCTCAAATTTGACCATGGTCTTTGTAATCATCTTGGGCGTTCTAACGGCCATTTCTATGCCTCAAAAGACCTTTCCAGATTTCACTTTGGATACTGTCAGTATTTCCGTCAGCTATCCCGGCGCTTCTCCGAGCGAAATTCAAGATAGCATCGTGCGGCCGATCGAAGACCAGCTTGCCAGTATCGACGGAATCGACAGCATTAGCGCTACGATCAGTGAGGGCAGAGGCGGAGTTTCAGTCTCATTCTTTCGCGGGGCTGACATTGACAAGAAGACGGACGAGATCAAAAACGAAATAGACAGGATCACTGTTTTTCCTGAAGATGCCAATGACCCTGTAGTGGTTCAGCCCAACAACTCGAGCAGAATCTTAGAGATTTCTCTTCACGGAATCACTGGTGAAAAAGTTCTTAAGCAAGAAGCTGAGCGACTTAAGGACGAACTGATCCTGCTTGATAGCATCAGCTTCGTCGAAGTTGCGAACACCCGTGACTACGAAATTTCCGTCGAAGTTAGCCGCGGTGCACTGCAGGCCTATGGGTTGACGATGAACGAAATCGCTTCGGCCATTCGTCAAAGTTCATTGGAACTTCCGGGCGGTTCAATTGATACAAATACCGTGTCGATTCCGATCCGGACTTCAGGGCGAAACTACAGCCAATCAGATTTTGAGAACATTGTCGTGCGTACCGACGATCTTGGCGGCAAAGTCTATGTGCGTGATGTTGCAACAGTCATTGACGGGTTTGTTGATGCTAAGCTAACGGCGAATTTCAATGGCGAAAACTCGGTTTCGATCAACGTCTTCCGCGTCGGAGATGAACAGATCATCAAGATTGTCGAAGATGCGCGCAGCTACTTAAATTCCAGCTTCATTCCATCTCTGGCGCCAGGCCTAGAAGCCACCATCTGGCAGAACGATGCCGAGGGTCTTCAAGATCGTATCAACCTACTTGTTGAAAACGCAGCAGTAGGCCTGACTCTCGTGGTGCTTTGTCTTGCATTGTTTTTGGACATCAGACTGGCATTTTGGTCCGCAGTTGGGATAGGTGTTTCATTCGCGGCAACGTTCATTGTGTTGGGTGCGCTGGGTCTTTCGATCAACCAAATTTCGCTTTTCGGATTTATTTTAGCTATCGGCATCGTTGTCGATAACGCCATTGTCGTAAGCGAAAACATTTATCAAAAAGGCGAGGCAGGATTAAATCCTGTAAAGGCAGCCGTAAAGGGAGCACAGCGGATCGCAATTCCGGTAGTGTTCTCAACGCTAACGACAATTGTCGCCTTCTGGCCACTACTTCAGTTGCCCGGAACGCTAGGTAAATTCTTGGCGGATATACCGATAGTGGTGATGGTTGTTCTTGGCTTGTCACTATTGCAGGCTTTATTCATCCTGCCGCGCAATTTGAGTTCTCTGAACGTCTCGGCAGACTACAATCCCAATCTCGTGTTTCGGTTGTTGGGGGCTGTCCGTGGCGTCGTAAACGCAATCCTTCAGTGGATTATCCGCGTCCCACTGGACGCAATTCTTCGGTTCATAACAAAGGGATTTGCGATACTGATCCCAATTGCGCTGTCCATTGCGTTGATGATGGGGGCGGTTGGACTGTTAGTCCACGGCTATGTGAAGTTCAATTTCTTCCCCTCAATCGAAACCGACTTTGTAACCGCCAGCATTGAAATGAATGAGGGTACCAGCTTTGCGATGACGCAGCGTGTGGCCGAAGATGTCCAGTCAGCAGCCCTACGAGCCGGAAAAATCATGCAGTCCCGCCTGCCTAATGCAACGCCTTCCGTAATTGTGGGCGTCAATATGGTTGTTGGCCGAGGTATTGGAGGCGGCGGTCCTAATGGCGGCAGTGCAGCGGGCGGTACGACCGTTGCTAATGTTGTTGTTCAGATCACTGATCCAACCGAGCGAACATGGGAGGCCAAAGAGTTCGAAGCTATTTGGCGGGACGAGGTTGGGGACGTCGCTTCTGTAAACAAGCTGATCATTTCTGCTGAACTGATCGGCGCGGGGGATCCGATCTCGGTCGAGCTATCCTTGCCGGAGGGTCAGGATATTTCCCTGATTGTCAGCCAACTTCGAACCGAACTTCGGGCAATCCCAGGGATTTTCTCAATTCGCGATGACAATTCATCTGGCCGTCTAGAGTATGAGTTGGCTCTTAAGGACGAAGCCCGTCTTTTTGGGGTCACGCTAGAAAACCTTGCACAGCAGACCCGCGCAGGATTCTTTGGGATCGAGGCAACGCGTGTTCAGCGCGGCGCAGACAACGTGTCCGTCAACGTCCGTTTTCCCGAAGATCAGCGGGACAGTCTTTCAGACTTGTTGGACACCCAAATCAGAACGTCTGAAGGTGCTTTGATCCCTCTTTCGACGGTTGCTTTTGTGCGCGAGGGATTGGCCGCAACAGAAATCCTTCGCCGTGACGGGCGCCAAGTTACGACGGTAACCGCTGATCTTGATATCTCGATCGCAACCAGCCGTGAGGTAAATACGCTGATCACAACGCAAATTTTGCCAAGAATTCAAGAATCCAACCCTAGCCTACTGTTTGAACTGGGTGGAGAGCAAAGAACTCAGGGCGATGCTCAAACAGCGCTCAGTCAAGCTTTGGGAATCGCTCTGTTCATTATCTTTGCGCTACTTGCCTTGGTATTCCGATCTTATGTTCAACCAATCGTGGTCATGTTTGCGATACCACTGGGTTTGATCGGCGCAATCACCGGACATCTATTATTGAATATCCCGCTGTCGTTGCTTTCTGTTTTTGGAATCATCGGTCTAGCTGGGGTTGTCATCAACAACTCACTCGTGATGGTCGACGTTTACAACGAGTATATCAGGCAGGGCATAGACGCTCGAGAAGCCGTAATTAAAGGCACCAAACAGCGCTTTCGCCCAATATTGCTGACTTCGCTCACGACATTTTTAGGGGTTTACCCACTGATTACTGAGACATCATTGCAAGCACAATTCTTGATCCCGCTTGCAGTTTCGATTGGCTATGGCGTGTTGATTGGAACTTTGATCATCGTTGTTACCGTTCCGTCAATATTCATGGCACAACATCACATTACAAGTGCTGTAAAGGCGATTGTATCGCAGTTTCAACCAATAAGTCAGGAGTCAAAGAAACTTCAGGACTCGGCAAACGAAAATCCAGAAATCGTACATTTAATGGCAGCGGAGTAATACAGAATGAGACTAATGGGACATCCTGTAGTAAAAGTAATCTGTCTTTGCGTGATAAATTTTGCAAGCGCGGCAACGGGAGACGAAGCGCTTATAGAAGACTTTAGCAATAGTCCGGAATCTCGTTGGGAGTATTTTGCGGATACCGTCATGGGGGGCGTTTCACAGGGACGCGTCGAGTTTCTGGCAGATGCGGATAATTCATACCTGAAACTTGTTGGTGCGGTTAGCACCTCTAATAATGGAGGGTTCATTCAGGCACGAACCAGGCTTATAAGCCCTCTCGACAAAATTTTTAAAGGGCTAAAGCTGAGAGTCCGAGGAAATGGCGAGATGTACTTTGTTCACATCCGCACCTCCGGGACCAGATTACCTTGGCAATATTATCAAGCTAGTTTTCCTACGACTGAAGATTGGAGCTACATTAATATTCCGTTCGCCGATTTTGAACCATCAGGAAAATTCATGCGTAAGTCTTTAGTAGCAGGCAAAATACGGTCTATTGGGATAGTAGCCTATGGCCGAGATCATTTTGCGGATTTAGAAGTAGAAACATTGGGACTGTATTAAGGTGCGCCACGATCGTCGCTTGATTTCGTTGTCAACTCAACTTCAAATCGGTGCTCTTACAATAGTAAAAACGGGAGCCCATCGATGTCATCCTAAGTGTTAAGTAAAGCAATTTGCATAACACAGCGCAGCGTCACGTTCACATAAGTTGACTCTTTATGTAGCATGATAAGATGTTGAAATTGCACAGTTTAGGATACCTTTTTCTGTTTCTTACTCTCTAATTTTGGATGGCTAAAAAGTGCAACCATCAGCGTGGAATACACATCAATTAATTGAAACACGGTATGCAAAATCGGCACCAAGCCCAAAGTTGCAAAAAACAGACCTATTTCTGCAACTTAGCATTCTAACTGCTGAGCAAATCGCTGCAAGGCAACGCGTTCCAATAGGCACAAGCTTGAGTATGCTCGTTCGAGTTTGGGAATAGGATTTGTGCCTGAAAAATACGACATCTATGCCAACAGAAAAATTTTCTCTACTTGCTGCGAAACATTGCATTCCTCCGAATGCATTTAAACCTATCGAAATAAAATGATTGTCACACAACAATTTTCTCTCACTGCCTTTTGAGCCAAAAATCCCCGTCATCAATTGCGAAAAGCTCTCTTAGAAAAGAGATCTCAAAACAGGCTACGCCGTTGATCTTCAGCGTTCTGCCATCTGCATCGTATCCAAAGGGTACTAGCCCACCCATCCAGAGGCCTCTGCGTTTGGACGCTGCGATCTTGTCGCGGATGCGTTCCGCTGTCACCTCGCGCTCGAACTGAGCAAACGACAGAAGCATGTTGAGGGTCAGTCGCCCCATGCTTGTCGCCGTATTGAAGGACTGGGTGACCGAGACGAACGAGGCCTCTGCTGCATCAAGCGTGTCTACGATCTTGGAGAAGTCCGCGAGGGATCGGGTCAGGCGGTCAATCTTATAGACCACGATCTGATCAACACGCCCGTCTGCGATGTCTTGCAGGAGTTGCTTGAGTGAGGGTCGTTCTAGCGACCCGCCCGACAACCCACCGTCATCATAGTGCTCCGGTAGTAAAATCCAGCCTTCATGCTTCTGGCTGGCGATATACGCCGCACATGCTTCGCGCTGCGCATCCAGCGAGTTGAACTCTTGCTCCAATCCATCCTCGGATGACTTACGGGTGTAGATGGCGCAGCGCAGCTTCTTCATGCCCGCCCCCCTGCTCTACCATTCAAGCCAAAGAACCTTGGTCCCGACCAAGTGGCCCCTGTGATGTGTTTGGCAATGGCCGACAGCGACCGCCATGTCTTCCCGTCCATCTCAAAACCGCCCGTCACCACATGCACCTGATACGTCCGCCCGTTCCATTCACGCACAAAATGCGCGCCGGGGCTGAGGCTGGGGGCTTTCGCGACTTCTGCTTTCTCGCCCGTTGCGATCTGCTTGAGCGCACGTCGTGTTGTTGCGGGCAGGCCTCCGTGGCGCCTGCATTGCGCCTCATATGCACACGCTTTCTGCATGAAGCCGACGGACAGAAACGCTGGCGGTGGCGTTCCGAATGCTGCGGCCCAGTCTTGTAGAGCCGCAGGCCGATCAGGGTGTGGATTACGCCCCATTTCTGAGGCCTTGCGTAATGGGGTTTGAATCTAGAGCTGGCGCCGAGCGTATGGGGTATCGAGCCAACCCTCCTCCTGCAGGCTTGGTTCCAACGATTGAGAACCCAGCCTTTCTCAGCCCACTCATCGCGGCCCGCGTCGTGTGCTGCTGCGGTAATCCCCCCTAAAATTAATGGTGTTCACGAGTAGAATTTTCTCGGCAAGATATCTGAGGAGATTTTGAATGAAGAACGGACGATACAGCGACGCGCAGATCATGACGATCCTGAAGCAAGCAGAAGGCG
>JAQWQJ010000107.1 GCA_029244725.1 Paracoccaceae bacterium | reverse complement strand
GTGGCAGCTTCAACTTTTTTTTTGACGGCAAGGCTTAACCTTTCAATCCAACTGAACTCAAATTCATCTGTTAGCTAGTATTGGTCATCAAGCAGAAGTTTACTAGCAGGGAAGTGCGCGCAGATGAAGGAGTTGTTCGTTCGAACTCTTTGTAGTTATCCTTCAAAAGCTTGCTAATCATCGGGAAAAACGGTTCCCGGCTTCGTTCGTAGTGATCCAGCTTAATTTAACGCCTCACTAAACGTCCGCTTCTGTCGTCACGAGAGGATCACTCTGCACCTGCGGCGAATGACCGCAATCCACCCTTCGATTTGGATTAACGTGATCCCCAGAGACATGAGAGCGGTGCAGCAAACATGTTTTCCCTAAATGGGACGACCTGATCGTGATCGTAGAGCACCACGCCTTGAATAAACTTCTCTCCACACGCGTCTGCCAGTTTGCGCATTCCTGAAAAGTCACTCGCTGAAACGGTGGCGGAAGATTTCACCTCAATTCCAACCACCTCCCCGCGGCGGTTTTCCAATACAATATCGACCTCGTTTTTATCTTTGTCCCGGAAATGCGAGAACGTGCATCTCTGTTCGCTCCATGTTGCGATCTTCCGAAGCTCACTGAACACAAAGGTTTCCAGGATTGCACCGAAACTTGTTTTATCTTTGCGAACAACATCGGGTGAAACGTCCCGCATCGCTGCGAGCAAACCCGCATCGCAAAAATGTAACTTTGGCGATTTGGTCAGACGCTTCAGGCGGTTCGTAAACCAAGGCTGTAAGGTGTGAACGAGGTAGAGACTCTCGAAGATATTCACATACTTCTGCGTTGTGACATGATTGAGAGCGATGCCGGCTCCGATGCCTGAGTAGTTGACCAACTGACCTGAGTGCTCGGCAAGCACCGACATCAGTTTCGGCATGATCGCAAGTTGTTCAATCTGAGCGACGTCCCTAACGTCGCGCTGGACGATTGCATCGAGGTAGCCATGGTACCAATCCTGTTTGCGCGACCATCGGGCTCTTTCTAGCGCTTCCGGATATCCGCCGGAAAGGACGTTTTCAATGAGTTCGTCGCCAATGATTACGTGATCGACCGAAGGGGCCTCCCCTGCAAAAGCCCGATCAATGAAAGCCGATTTCGTGTGCAGGATCTCCGCCTGCGAGAGTGGCAGCAATTGAACGGCTTCCATGCGACCAGCAAGGGAATCAGACACCTTTGGAATGGTTAGAATGTTGGCCGATCCGGTCAATAGAAACCTACCCGGTGTTTTGTCGCCGTCTACTGATTGTTTAATGGCAAGCAGCAGTTCAGGTGCGCGTTGGATCTCATCGATAACGGCTTTGTCCAAGCCACGAACAAAGCCAACTGGATCGTCGATCGCTGCTCTCAAAACGTTGGCATCGTCTAATGTAAGAAAGGGTGTCTGGTTTGATGCAATTTCAGTAGCGAGCGTTGTCTTGCCGGACTGACGGGGTCCAGAGATAAGTACTACGCGTGTATCGGACAGCGCTTCTTCTATCCTTGTTTTTGCAAATCTTGGGTACATATTTGGGTAGCCTTATCTCGACCAATTGAAAGTACACTCTTGACTAACTGAAAGTCAAGAACCGACCAATTGAAACCACATACTCGACTAATTTAAAGAATTCCCTTATTCTCACAGGTTCATCTTGCAGGCGCAACTCTTGCCCTTACGATGGTGTTATCCAGACCAAAAGATTATCGCATGCCATTTTCCAAAGAGCGAACCCAACTGATCAAAACCAAGCTCAAAGAACGCTTGGAGGACGATACTCTCAATAAGTGGGAGCGGGAATTTCTTGCCAACATGTCTGATCTCTTTGATCGTTTTGGCGAAAGCACCCGCCTGAGCGATGCGCAGTATCGAAAGCTCCACGCCCTTTTAAAATTAGAGAAAGCAGCACCACAAAGAACACAACTCGATCGCGATAACCCCCAGCCCTCCCCCTCCCCGAAACCAGCAAGTACAAAGCCAGAGACTCGAGTGCGAAAGAGGCGACCAGTGCCGCCCCACCGCAGGTTTAGACCCCGTATTGGTCCAAACCCTTACCGGGTAATCCGTCGTGCGCAGAGGGCGATGTTTTTGCCAATGCTTCTTGTTTTTGGGGTTATGGGGATCATTGGAGCGCTGTTTGGAAATGATGGTGCACAATCACCTTCCCAAAGATCTAAGGCAAGCGGATCGGAATACCGCTGGGTCACCGGTAACGTGGTAAACCAGCGAAAAGGGCCGGGAACCCAGTACGAAGTTATCGGCCAACTCTCCAAGGGCACGCGTGTTCGGTTTCTTCAGGAGCAAGGCAATTGGACTGAGGTCTGGTCAGCACACGGCCTCGGCTGGATGTCTTCGCGCTATCTCAGCTCAAATGCTGCGCAATTCGAAACGACTGCGAGGCAAAGCTCGAACACCCGTGACCTTCAAGCGTCTGATATTCGTGTGATTGACGGTGATACATTGGACATCGCGCGCCAATCCGCGAATGTACGCTTGGTTGGATTTAATGCCCCCGAAGTCGGGTCTCCAAAATGCTCCAATGAGCTGGCCATGGGAGGTCGCGCAACGGACAGGTTGAGGGCATTAATCAGATCTGCCATTTCCATTGAATTAACCAGAGTGCAATGTGCTTGTGCACCGGGGACGGAAGGCACCAGTCGCTGCAACTTTGGCCGTCAATGCGGAGTTCTCAAACTCGATGGCCGGGATGTGGGAAAGATCCTCATCTCGGAAGGTCTGGCGGCTTCATATATTTGCGGAAGAACGAGCTGTCCGCCGCGTACGGGGAACTGGTGCAATTAGAATGCGACGTCGGATCTTCATGCAAACCTGCTATCGTCAGTCAGCTCTTCGGCTTGCTCTCTAAATCAATACTCTGTTACTTCTGAATCCCCGGCCTGGAGACCACAAATGACGACCCAAAAACGTTATCCACGCCTCTCCCTCGCGGCTTTTCTGGCCGCCATGCTTTGCGGTGTTCTCGGCATTGTTCAGGCCGAGGGGTTTTTCGTGCTGTCCGCGTTTTTGGGATTGGTTGGGGTCATTCTTCGGCGAGGGGTTTCGCCACAAGGCAAGGGGCATCAATTCGAGTTCGACCCGAACCCCATTGGTTTTCAGGGTTTCATTCCATTGCGCCGAAAACGATAGGATTACTCTGAACCCTTCCCAGTGAACACGTGATATCCAATTACAACTGGCGCTCCGTCGCGACGGTTGTTTTCTTCTTGCAACCAAATGGGCGCCTCGTAGGTCTGCGCCCCCTGCTCCACCAAGTCCTGCATCCCGTGCGGTGAGTAATAATGTGTGGCGCCACCGGTTTGGTCCGCAATTTGCCCACCGAAAACGAGGTCCGCAATTTTCGCAGCGCGGTCGTACTCCGGATCGCCTGGTTGGTGATTTGCGACGAGATCATTCCCACCAGATCCCGCATTCCAAGCGGAGAACTGTTGCATCTGCAGAGCAACGTCTGCCGGATCATCCCCCCATCGCGGATCTGCGACACGGTTCTTAATAACCGACGCGACGGCCGCCATGCCCGCCTCAGATTCTCCAGCCGCCTCGCCAAGAATGGTGCGGGCGACCACATCCCGATCATAATTGGTCAGTGTATTTCGCCCGCCCAAGTCAAGAGACAGTGGTGCTCCAGAAGCTTGAGTTGAGGTCGCGGCCGATGTTGGTGACGTTGCGGGCTCGTTACCCTGCCCTTGCGCTGATTGCACTCCTGCATCCGGCATCCAATCCGTCTCAAGACCAAGGATCCCGGCTCCGCGATCGGCAAATGCCCGTCCGACACTTCGATCGGCAATCTCGCTACCAGTGTCCTGTTTTCCATCCACACCATCGGGAGTGATCCGAGCCTCGGACATCCCGCTATAGACATGATCAAAATTGACACCTGAAGCACGTTCTGCATCTGCGCTTCGCTCTCGATATTCCCCCATCTGCGGCTTAAACACGTCGGCCGATGAGTGATCGACTGGCGAATGTGCCAAATCTTGATAGAGACCAGCATCGTTTTGCATCATCGGTGGAGCGGACATTGCCCCCTTGTCGAGACCGAGATCTCGCATGATATCCGGTAGATAATTACTTAGAACCTCTTGTTGCTGGGTAAGGCCGGCTGCGGTCTTTGGGTTAACCAGCATGGAGATACGTTCATCGCTGTAGCCCTCGTCCTGCAGCTTCCCGATAACCGCATCGGTGATCTTAGCGTTATAACCCATGTCTTGGGATTCCAGATAGGTTTCCGCACGGTCCAGGCTTTCGGCTTGCTCATAGGCTGATGACAATCGCTGTGCAGATTGCATAACACTGTCGAAGTTGGATCTGATCGAGTTCGACCCTGTTTCCACTTCGTTGGAATGGGTGCCGGAATATCCCCGCTGAGACGAACTTGAGAGAAGCCCGAGCGTTTCCGAGTAACTTCCATCGCGCGCCGCATCGACGGCCGTCGTGAAGGATTCTTGGGAAGAGGCTGAAAGTGATCCTCGTGCCTCTAAGTTTGCCCCCAGTCTCACTGCTTCACCACCCCCGGCGCCGGCACTGCCGGCCAACATTGCTTGCAGTGCAACATCGGTCGAGAGATTATGCGCCGAGGCAAATCGCTCCACCTCACTCCAGGCATTGCGGAGATCGGTGCGTTGTTCCTCGGAGGCAGACCATCCGATTTCACCCCCGGCGGTTTGTGACTCGGTCACGGTTTTCCCGAAGTCCGAGAGTTGGCTGGCCGTCTTGCTGACGGATTGCGCGAAGTCTTCGCTTTGGGTTTCAACAGCGCGCCAGGCCTGAGAGCTGCGATCGCTAACCTCCTCACGCACGGACTGCCCGATGCTCGCAGTCATACCGACATTGGATTGGGCAGATCCCGCACTATAGGTGCGCGTGCCATCAGAGTTCGACGTGACCATACCTCCATCGCCCATCACGCGCGTCGCTCGGCCATTGTCCATGAGAGCAGAGGTATTCCACTTATTCGCATTCATGGAGTTCATCGAGACATTGCCAAGTCCGAGACTGCCGGTGGCCGCCTCCCTGCCCGTCTCAATGGCGGCCCCCTGGCTGACATTCAGCATCGATGTGGCCAGCCCGGCCATTTTGCTGGCGCCAAACATCAGCGCGAAGCCAAGGAAGGGCACCGACATCATCAGATAGCCTGCCACCATGCCTACGTCCTGCTCGACCGACTGAATGCCAAAGTGATTGGCCCAGTTCAAAACATCGATGGCGTTCGTGCCTGAAAGCGTCGTCGTGTGTTCTCGGTACCAGCCGGTTGAGGCTTTCAGAAGCGTTGTGTGAAGGATGGCGCTCAGAGGCTCCCAGGAGGCAAGCCAGACATAGCCGCCAAAATACCCCTTCGCGACGGCGGCCGCCATGGGGGTCATCATCAGTAACATCGCCAGTGGAAAAGCACCGTAATAGAGCGTCTCGAAGGTGACTTTGAGCAGAGGCACCCATTTCGTGGCATTGGCGCCAACGATCTGATAGCTCGACCGGGTTTGAGATTCCGCGCGGGCCGCCTGATAAAGCTCCATGGCCGCGGCGTTTCCCGAATTGGCGATAAGCCGTCCCGCGGCATCATCCAATGCCAGTACCAACATGGATTGCTTGAGATAGCTGGTGGCGGAGTAGCCCGCGAGACCCATCATGTTCTGGAAGTCTTCCAGTGTTCCGGTCAGCGCATTAACCTCAACAGTGCCCGCCGCGTTGCCGGTTTGAGGGGCACGGGAGGCGGCTCTGGCCTGCAGAATGCGCACCACCTCATCGCCCAACTCGGCTTCCAGCCCTGCCCAACCGGCAGCGCATCCCGTCGTCGCCTCTGCTGTTTCGTCATAGTAGGCCAGAGCGCCGGGCACATTGCTGCCAATAAAGGAGGCAAGATCGCCGGAGGTCACAAGCGCATCAAGATCCACAAGCCCGATATTGGTCCCATCCACGATGCAGTTTTCCATGAAACCTACCAAGTTCTGGTGCACGGAGGCCGTAACAGCCCGCCACCGTGCCGCCTGCGCCATCAGGCTGGCCCCAAAAAGAATGCCATGTTCCTGATAAACGAGGTTGTCAGGTGTTGAGAGCAGCGCTTCCATGCGGCGCGTCAGATCATAGCTGGTTTTGGTGGTGAGATTGGCCACCAGGGCCACGGAGTAGGGCACATTGTCGACGGTGCCATAGATCTCGAGCGGATATGTGCTGTCCATAACGATCACGCGTGCCTTGGGTCCGATCCCGAGCGCGCCGACCACAGCGACTGTTGCGATATAGGGCAAGACGCCCTCGATGCTGCCAGTGAAGGTCATCTTGGTGACCATGTAGAACACCCCAAGGATGATGCCGACAACCAACATGTCCTGGAAGGCACTGCCGCTGGTAAAGAGCGCCAGGAAGTTGAAAATGTCATAGAGGTAAAAGCCACCACCGGTCGTATAGACCTCAAACTCGGGCATCAGTTGGCCTCCAACATCGCGGTGAAGCGCGAGGACGAATAGGCCGCCAGCTCGGTCTTTGCGAGATTGAGCCGCTCAAGGGTGCGCATAGCCGCCGAGTAGCGTTCCGCCGCCAGCATGCGCTCTTTGCCAAGACTGTTCAGCGTTGTCTGAATTTGCTTTTGATACTCAAGCGGCAGGGCTCCGAAGGTGGCGACCCGGCTGGCTGACGCGCTCATTTCTTGCAGCGCGCGATCAATGTAAATCATCGCGAGATCCACAGCGACCACTTCGGCCATGGCATCGATCTCGCTTTCTACGAAAACATGCTGATAGGACATGCCAGTGACCAGCATGTCGAGCACTGGCACAGAGGTCATGCCAAGAAGAGCGACGGCGGCATCCGGGATTTGAGCGTCGCCGTCTTCAATGGCATCTTTGATGCCTAAAATGGTCGCGCGGGTCTTTTCAATCAGCGAGCTTGCGTCTGTGACGGTGACGTCTTGGAGCGTGGGTTCCAAACACTCGGTGTATTCATCACAGCGCAGGATTTGGACTGTGCCCCCTTCGACGAGGGCTTCGATCATTTCTGAGCTGGCGGCACGTGGCGCGATCGGGTTTTGTTGGGGGCCTTCGTACTCGCTGGCGGGTTCCAGCGTGATGATTGTGCCGGTCAGCGTCATGAAAAACTCTGCCAGTGCGGGATCGGAGGAGAGAAACGCATTCTTTCGGATCGCCCGCCAGGCGTAGTTCACATTTACAGGCACCTGTTCCTGTAGTTCTGCATTGGCGGCCGAGAGCGTGGCGTTGCGCTGCCCTCCGGTGCCACAGCCGTGTTTGGCCGCCAACCTGTCGGCAAACATGCCCTGATAAGAACCGATGGTTTCACAAACATGTTGGCTGGCACCATCCATCGCAGGCCAAAGCGAAGAGGAAAGAAGCTGGCCCGCCTCACAGGAATTGACATTCATTGCGTTGACCTGTTGCACGAGATCGCGCAGCTTCGCGACGGTTTCCTGAACGGCCGGGGACATGCTTTCAAGGGCCAGCTCAAAAGCAAAGCCGGCGGCATTTTGCATGATGGCTTCCATGAGCGCGATCAGCTCTTCGGCGCTGATGAAGGAAAAGGAGCCGCCAAAGATGTCGATGCCACCGCAACCTGCGCGGACAGAAGGTAGCTGGATGTTGTAAAGCTCAGAGCTGCGGGTTCGTGTGCGCACCTGCACAGACCCCAGCGTCGCATAGCCCGCCCGCTGCCCCTCGTAAGACATCGGCCGAGAGACATTCACACCACCACCGGATTTGGACCAGAAGTCCGCAAGGTCCGCGCCAATGTCCGCCTTGGCGGGCACAGCCGCGAGTGCGAATGACGAGACGGCACCAACCGCCAGTTTGCGCAGTTTATTCATGGCCTAGTATCTTTCGCCAAAGGGGATTTTTGTGAGGATGTGGACGTTTTCGAGGATCTGATCGGCGGTTAGAATGCCCGAGCCAATCACGGCAATCTCTTGGGTGCCGGGTTTCGCCAGAACCAGCGTCGGGGTGGGGTAGTCCTGCAGTCCAAGTTCGGCCAGTCTGCCGTCGTCCACGAAGGCATTCGGATAGGCGGCATTTCCCCCGCCATCCTTTGAGACAGCAAGGATCGTGACGCCGAACTGCGCTTCCATCTGCGCGAGGATTTGACCTTGGACCTTGCAGATCTCGCACGCCGCATCGCCATCGAATATAAACAGGATACCAGCCTCGGTCGCGATCTCGCGGAAGGTATCTTCGCGCGCGGCCTTCATCTGATCCTGCCAGACATTGGCGCCGACCGTGGCCAGCGGATAATCAACGTTGGCGTTGAGATGCGGGGTCGCAAACAAGACCCGCTGCCAGGTTTCCGTGAAATCCCCTGCCCTCTCTGCGATCTCTTTGTTGATCTCCATATAGGCCAACACATTTTCTGGCGTTGGATCGAGTACGGCGCGGTATTTCAGCTCATCGGCATGAGCGCGAAACGCCATCATCGCGTCCGTTGCCGGAAACTCAGGGATAGGCGTGTCTTCTGGCTCTGCGGGCACCACTTCAGGTGCTGGGTCAGCCTGGTCCTGAGGATCTTCAGGATCTGGAGCCGTGCAATAAAAAGACCAGCCTTTGGTCGAGGGGCTGTCGCACATATTAAGCGTGAACCCGTCCGCACCGGCTGGGCCTGTCCAGATCATCCCTGACAGGGCGAGCAGAGCCAATCCCCCTGCCCTGCTCATTCGAAGACCTCTTCTGACTGGCGGATGAAGGATCTCAGCGCTGCGAGATACCATGTGGGATCTCTGTAGCCCTCGATGCTGCCGATCACGGCATCGCGGTTTGAATTGTAAATGAAGGTTGTCGGATAGGCCGTGACGGCATCTGCAATCGGATGCTCGGCCAAGGGCACGGCACGCGCGAAAGGCGCAATGGGGCGATTGTCGGCGCTGGCGACAATCACCGGAAGCCCGTGACGCTCGCTTAAAGCTGCCAAAATTGGCGCGGCTTTCTTGCAAACCGGACACCAGGAGGCCCCGGCGAATATGATGCCGGTCGAAGTTACTTGGGCCGTGGCCGACCCCGCAAAGAGCAGGGCTGGAGGACCAAATAAGACTTGTCGTCTATTCAAGGGTGTTTTGAACATCACTTTGATAGGATCCTAGTTCAGATTCCAATTGATCGATGATGAAGGCCTCTACAGGCGTGCCGGTTTGGCTCAGCAGATCGCCGTAGATCTCGGAGAGATCCATCTGGCTCATATCAAGCGATTGAAGCTCGCCGATCGACAGGGCCGGACAGGGATTGTCGCTTGGATAGTTGAACTGCGTGCCTGTCTGATCATGGGCTTCTTCCTGGAAAACCCGCGCGAATTTGCTGCTATAGGCACACCAATATTCATCCACAGAGACGCAAAGTCCCAAAAATCGGTTGCATGTCATGCCGAGATAATGCGCAGCGCCTGCCAGTCTTAATTCAGCCAATCTGTCCTCTTCGGGCGAACAGCTGCCCTTGCCGTCCAAATCGCAGCAATTGGTGTTGCCTCGCCGGCAAGTCATATAGGCGCCATCAAAAACCTCAGGGGTGGCTTGACCGCCGTCCAAGCGATCGTTCTGGCAGTCGTCCACGACGACGCCATTTTCCTCCACCGGTGCTGTTGCATCGGCGTCGCATTGGTTTTTATCGGCCATATCATCGAGGAAATTCAGCCAGGCGGATGCCTCGGCATAGTCACTCGAGACCTCTTCGGGCGCTCCGTCGCAAGCCCCATCCGCGCAAATGTCGGTGCTGCTACAATCAGCCGAGAAGGAGGTGTCGCTTTCGCAGGTGTAGGTATAGGAGGCGTATGCGCATTTCCCGCCGTCATCGTAGCTCTGACACACGGGTTCAGCGATCTGTCTGCAGACGGGGTTGTCTTCATAAGGCGAGCAGGAGTTCACATAGCCGCTGTCATCGCAATTATAGCTGTGCGCGCGCTGCCACCAGCTGCGGGTGACATTCTTGCCGTTGAAATTGCGGGTGCTGCCGCCCTGGATAGTATCTGTTGAAAAGTAGCTGCAACTCGCAGGGATAGCTTGCGCGCAACTACTTTCCAGGCGTTCCTCGAAATCTGTAAATCGACGTTCATTCAAGCTTGCGGGCGTAGCCTCCACCGGCCCGTTGAGACAGGTGTAGTCGCGGTTTACCTGATCGCAGACCCCGGCCGTTTCACGGGTGCAGGTCTCGAGCATCAATTGGCATTGCCCGCTTGTCAGCGGTTCGCTTTGCACGGAGACCCATTCAAGAGCCCCACATTCACTGATGCTCTCATCGCGCGCGCAGGTCTCGACGCGCGTGTAAGCGAGACAGACATTATCCAGTGTCACACCGTCCACAGTGACAGAACCGCTCGAGGTGCAAACAGCGGCGTCCAATTGGCATGTGTCTGCCGAAGCGGCGGCTGCACCAATCTGGAGAAATGCGAAGAGGGCGGATCTCAACATGCGTCACCTAAGCTGGCGGTAAACTCCGAGCAGCAGGATCCGCGCAGTGCGAAGCGAAGGGTTGGTCCTGACTCTTGTGTGTTGGCTGTGATGAGGGTGATCTGCAACGGCAAGCTTTGCGATCCGGTCAGCGCGCGCACCGGGGTACTCTCGAGCGATGAATTTGGCCCGGGAGTGGCTTGGGAAAACTCCGGCTCCAGCTCAATACCGGGGGTGCGGGCATTGGGCGTTGCGCTGCAATCCGCGATCCAAGTGTTGCCGGCATAGACCGCGTCCACGGCGCAGTTTTTCCCGCAATCACGGGATCTGACTGCAAGGTTTGAGCCACCGCTCGTCCCTTGCGTCCAGACATTTTGGCCGTTGATGCGCACTTGCGCGACGCCTTGATAGGTGATGTCTTCGAGGCGCAGGCTTGTGATTTGTGCAATGTCCTGAACCGAGATCTGAACGGTTTTCTCGCGCAGACTGCAAGCTCCGGTACCACCGCCAGAAAACGTGGTCTCGACCCTGTCTCCCGAGGCATTCCAGCTGACCGGTCTGGAAACCTGAACTGCCTCTTTCAAGCACGCGCCCCCTGTGGTGCCGGTACAGCGCCATTCAACGTTTTTGGAGCATGTTTTACGATACTCCGGGGTTTCTTCTGCGCAGCTCCATTTATCGGTCCGGTGTACTGTGACCTGTCGCTCTTCGTGGCAATATCGGAAATCCTGGGTGAGCGGGGCGGAGCAATTATATGTGCCCGAGGCAATCGGCCCGTCAAAGGCGCTGGTGCAGGATCCGCTATTTCCGCTAAACATCCCGACCACAGAGTCGGCGCCTATCGAAACGGCCAGGTTCGCCAGACCAAGCGCGCCGTTTGAGGGGGCGACATCCGGCCGCCCCGTGGCGCTGTCCACTGTCGCCCGAAACGCTTGGCTTGCGGTGCTATCCCCTGCTCTGGTGGCGATGATGGCGTCACTCAGATCTCCGTCTCCGAGGCTTGCTTCAAAGGGCGTGGCGGTCTCAAAGGGCAGCACGACCTCTTCGAGCGCACTTTGAGTGAGGGTCTGCGTGACCGGTCCCAGGGCATCAATCTGCGCCGCCGCTCGATCCTGCAGGGACTGCGCGGATAGCGGCGTGGCAGTCAGGATTAGAATGAAAACGAGATGCCTCATAGGCTCCATTTCACCTTTTCCAAAGCAGCGCGGGCGGTGTGGGCAGCTTTCCCATCCCCCTCGGCAATGATCTCAAGCGCCGCTTGCAGAGGAATATTGCCGGAAATCCGGTCGTGAAGCGGGGCCAGATCGCCTTCGCAGCCCGAGGTTTCACAAACGTCCAAGGGCTCGGAGGTGACAATGATCTGCGGTACGGTCTCTACTTGAAACCGCGTGAATAACGTCGGATCAATGCCGAACCCCACAGCATCCGCGTCTTCGCCAAAAGTCTCCGTGATAGCCGCTTGGGTGGCAAAGACCGAGTTGTCCAGAAAGCCGCGAAACACGATAGGGACACCAAACTCGCGCGCCTCGACCATCATGGCTCTCAAAGTTGGTGCCGGCATGGAAAAGCTTGCCAGCAGGAAGATCCTGTCCGATCCCCAGCGGTCGTTTTCCTGCTCTGAGAGAAGCGTGCCCTCCTCAACGCCGAGCATTTCGCGCACCCGTGGATTGCTGAGCGCCTTTTCGCGGAACGCCTCGATGTCAAAATCCCGCCCGAAGCCGTCGGCCTCCTGAATGTCGAGGTTTTCGGACCATTGGTCCCCAAGCTGTCGCGCGCCCTCCAACATGTCTGGAATGGAAGGCTCGATGAAGCCTTGGGCGCCGGGTGCAAACTGCAGCACCTCGTCGCCCGCCAAGGGCGGAGTTGCACCAAGGACTAGGAAGACTATCGTCATTAGAGTGCGCAGCAATTTCTTTTCCTCCACATGAGCCATCCAAAGCTTTCGCCGGTGAATGGTATTTCTCTCCCGCGATCGACGTATTGCGTGCTGGACCCGATGGGCGCGCAGCCATAGCGCCCGCCTGTTTTTGCCCGGGGTCGGGTGATTTGCATTCGGTACTGGCTTTTGGGAATGATCGGCGCGATGCGCGGGCTGCAGGCCGTCGGGTTGCTGGCGGTTTTGCGGGCGAGCAGCAGCCGGTGCATGCGCGCGGTGAGACGTGCCGCCACAGACTGGCTGGCCATCACACAGCCGTAGTGACTGTTGACCTCTCCGGCGATCGGGTAGAGTGATCCCTGACAGCCGTTGCACCAAAATAGCGCGTCCATGCTGAGAGAGCCGGAACTTGTGGCTACGCATTCGGCCGCACAGGCCGCTTGCGCGATCGGGTTGGCAAAAAGAATGGCTTCGGGGTTGAGCAGATTATTGAGCTCGACATTGTTCCAGAGCGGATCGATCTCGCTGATATAGGCCACGTCGAACACGGTGGTTTCCAGACACAGCCCGTCGATGATGGTGCCAAGCCAGCTGATCAGCGGGTAGTAGTAATAATGCGCCTGCCAAGCCGAGCCGGAATCCGATCCGTTTGAACCCGTGGCCGTTGACGTGCCATTGGCCAAGAGCTGGAAATCCATGTCAAAGCCCATATTGACAAAGCAGCCGGCCTCATTGGCCACATCCACGAGCCGCGCGGGTTCCCAAAGTCCGATGGACAAGCCAATCCTTGGTAAGAGACCTTCCCAGCAGGCACAAAGCGGAAAGCCTTGATTGCGCGTATCGGGTCGGCTTGTGCCAAGACTGATGGCGCCAATGGAAATGGGAAAGATGCAGTCCCAACAAACTTCGGTGATCGGGTTGAGGAACTTCGCATTGCATTTGGCTTGCGCATTGCCCGAGATCAGGAGCGCGGCGATAAGTGCCGTAAACCAAAGCTTCATTGCGTACCCCCGACGGGCACTTCCTCAACCATCATCACCCGTTCGCCGCGCGTGATGACGCTGGGCAGTCGGGTAATGTGGAAGCGGGAGGTGATCCGAGCGTCCTGATCAAAGTAGAACCGTCGACCATGGGCGCGCATCAAGTCTAGCGGCGCGCCATTGGTCAGAACCAAGAGCGTGTCGAGCTCGTTGCCTTCAGAAAGCGCGAATGCCACCTGATCAGGCACATCGCCATCGAAAACAACGATACGCTGGTTGAAATGCGAATACTCCAGCGGATTGATACGTGTCCCGGCGCGCGCAAAGACCACGCCGCGATGATCCATCAGATCACGATCAAGGGTGATCGAGAGATCAACCTCGTAGCTATGCGCCTCCTCTGCTGGCAACAGCCCCGGTACCGGCCTTGGCCGGTTTACATAGGCCCGCGTGGTATCCTGCATCTCGTCGCGCATGTCATCAAGTTCGCCGCTGTCTTCCATCGCAGAAAGTCGCGCGTTGATGACCTCGAGCAGGTTCGGCTCGGCAATCTCCCAGACGGGCCCATGGGTGCCGAAATCCTTGGCCATCATGGCTCCAGGTGCGAGAAGGGAGAGGCAAAAAGCCAATGCTGTCAGCCTTACTGAAACCATGCGTGTAGCTCCGTCCAATGGGGAATGGGCACCGGAAACCCAACCGCCAGAATATCGGACTTCGCCACGGTGCCGATGAGGGCATAGCGGCTGTCGAGGGAGTCAGGAGCGTCTCCGAAGACGACATATTGATCGTCACCGATCTTGCCACTTGGCAGCGATCTCAACCCTTTGGCCGTGAGGTCCCCGAGCAAGGATCTGCAGTCGTCTGCAATGCAAACCCGGGTATCGGTTGAGGTGATCTTGTCACCGGGACGTCCTGCGACACGTTTCACGAAAGGGAAGTTCTGGAACCGATCATCCACAGCCACTGGCGTTCGGAAGGCAATATAGCTGCCCTTTAAGGGAACGATAGGCCAGCGCAGCATGACGTAACCGGAATGGGGCAAAGAGCTTGTACCATTGATGACCAAAGTGCCCGCGCTGAGGGTATAAAAGCCAACCAGGACAAAGCCGCCCAAAAGGCCAAGGCCTATCGATCTTTTAACCCTGCTCATTGGATCAGATCCCAACGTGCAATCACGCGCGCGGCAAACCCCTGACTTATATCCACCCCGCCGGCTAGAACGTGATTTGCATTGATGAGAAGTGCGCTGGTCTGGGCGTGGAGGGCCTGCGCTTCCTCCATCACCAAGTGATCGAAGGTGCGGATGGCGTCACGCAGCGCGTCTTCGCTCAAATGCTGGCCGCGTTCTTCGACGAATATCCGCACGACCGACTTTGCATCAACGATCAGCACCTCTTCAGGTCTGTCCAAGTGACCAAGATAGCTCAGCGTTCCAAGCTGGATCGTGATCACTCCAAGGATGGACAATAGGCCCATCACCGCGCGCGTGGCCCAGGTCATGCCACATCTCCCTTGGCGACCATGTCTTTCAGCGCCTCGACCGTGGTGAGACCTGCGGCCCTGCGGCGCTTCAGATGCTCGACAGTCGCGCCCTTTGAGGAAAACACCGCCAGAGAAAACGGATCGAGCATCAGCCGACCAAAAAACCACCCACCCGGCCCTTTCACCGCCATTTCAGAAAACTGACCCGGCACGCTGGTGATGGATTTGAGCTTGCTCGCAAAGCCCGCCGGGATCGATAGGCGCTTGTTTTGTTCCAACCGATCAATTGTTTCGGGGTTTTGCGCGAGAAACACCGTCCAGTCTGAGTTTTGCAGACAGACTTCTGCTGCCTGGTTCTGAAAATAGTCGTCAACGGACTGCGTGCCAGTGATGAGCGCACCGGTGTATTTGCGCGCGCGCCGAACCACGCCTTCGATGAACTTGGCGGTCCCTGCCCCTTTAAGCAAATCCCAGGCTTCATCGATGAGGATGGCCACAGGCACAGAGCGATCCGTTTTGAACATCAGCTCGGTCCCGAGAAACATGATGATCTGCAAGACGACCTGTTCGAGATCGGGCTGGCTCTTGAGGTTCGAGAGCTCGACGACGGTGAAGGGGGTTTCCACATCCACCGTGGACTGACCCTGAAAATATTTGCCGTAGACCCCGTTATGGGTGAAGGATTTGAGCTTGGTGCAAACATCTTCCAGCCGTGGATCGGCCGCGACGCGGGCTTTGAGTTTGAGGTAAACATCGGTGATCTCGCCTGCGGGGCCCTTCTCGTTCCAGACAGCAAAGACCGCGTCTGAGATGGCTTTCTCTTCGATCCCTTCCACCCGGCCTTCGCGCTGCGCGCCAAGCGCTGCCATTGAGGCCACGACACGGGTGATCAGATCCACGGCCTCGGCGGCGTAATCCGTGGGGGCTCCGGCCTCCCCATCCTGCATTTTGTCGGCTTGCAGCATCGAAAACGGGTTCAGACGCAGTTCCTGATCCCCGTCAAAGGCGATGTGGCGCCCGCCCAAGATTTCGCATGTGGTCTGGAAACTATAGCCATCATCAATCACCAGGGCACGGCCGCCATTGGCGTAAATCGAGGTGATCAGCTCCTGCATGAAAACCGATTTCCCGGCACCGGATTTCCCGACAACGGCGACGTTGTAGTTTCCCTCGCTTTGAAAGTTCGACCAGGTGAAGACCTGCCCTTGTCGCCCGACAAGCAGCATGCCTGTCCCTGCGCTATTGCCCTTCCATTCGCCCGAAACCGGGGCCACGGAGGTGAGCGCACGTGCTTTGAGAAGTCGCATGCGTTGCAAGCGGGTCAGCGTGGTCATGTATTTCTCCGACGAGCCAAGCGGAAGAGAATTGATGAGAAGAGGCAGTTGCAGGTATTTTTCCTGGCGCAGTCCAAAGCCGACGCGGCGGTAAATCTTTGCCAGCTCCGAGCTGGCGATGCGAGCCTCTTGGCCACGGCCCTTGGTGTAGCCGACAACCGTCATCACCGTTTGAAAGAGCCGCTCGCCGTTTTCCAGTTCCTCGGAGAGAGTCTGGTATTCCTTTGCCTTGCCTTCAAAGTCACTCACGAAGCGATTGAAGCCTGTTTTGCGGCTATGCTCCAACTTTCCGCGCCGTGAAAGCATGTCACTTGCCGCCTTTTGGGCCGGGATTGAGACGGCGGTTAGCGCGCTCAGAACCGGACCGTGGGGCCGCTCGGAGATCTTTTCCGGCTCGCCAAGCAAGGTGGCCCCAAGGGCGGCGCTCCATTCTTTTGGAAACCTTGCAACGCTCGTGACGCTGGCAGAGACCATAGGATCCCCGCCAAACTGGATAAAGTCCGACGCCACGTGCAGGGATGCCCCCGGCACCTGGGCATTGAGAGGAAGCTGGTCGTCATAACTTACCTGGGACAGCCCGCCCCATTGCTCGGCATGCAGGATCTCCTCAAGGAGCTGCAAGAAGGCCGTGGGCTCCATGCCACTTGTGTGTGCCAGACCCAAAGCCCCAAGAATGGCGCGGCGATATTCTTCAAGGCCTGCAAGCTTGCTCATGCTCGTATCGCCTTCGATCCAGCCGGTCACAAAGGCTCTGCGGTTTGTGGGGATCGCTTTGATGGTGTGCGCGCTGCCGAAGCGCAGATCGTTTAAATGCTCGACGCGCCCCTTGGCCATGGCCTCTGTCAGCTCGCCACCCGATGAGCGCTGCGCAGCCCAGGCGTTTAGCGGCGCGCGTAGGTCCGGCGACGACCAACTGATCACCTGAAACCCGGCTTGCGCTGGCATGCTGGTGAGTAGGGCCGAATGCAGATTGCCGACCACCTCTTCGCTGGCGATCTGGGGGGCGATCTCGAGAATAAAACCGGTGGTTCTGTCGTTATGATAAAACCGCTTTTCCGGATCATAGACGCGCCAGGGCAGGAGATCAGCCAAAGCAGCGTGCTCGAGGATTTGCGTTTGGGCTTGGCGAAAGCTGTCATCGCCAAAAAGCGTGCCCCAGAAATCAGAAAACTTGCCCATCAGCGCTGCACCCAGTGTGCGTCCTGCACGATGAAATGCACATAGCGCGATTCATGAAGCAACTCGTTTTGATCAAGATAGGGCGCAATCCAGAGCCGCCCGACCACTTCCGGCTGGCGATAGCGATCAGAGTCGTAAGGATAGCCGCTGTCGGGCAGGTCTGCGTAAATGTCGGCTGTTTTGCCGACCCCAATTGGCTCTTGTGACAGGCTTTTTAAGGCAAGGTCTTCGCGTGTTTCCGTGACCGGAGTGAGCTCTTGCCCGTTTTGACCATCGGCCTCGGCAATTGTCGCGCAAGGCGTGCCCGCTTGAGCGCGACACAGGAAATCCGCTTCGGTGTTTGTCACACTGCAGCCTGCAAGGGCGAGGCTTGCAATGATTGGGAGATGTTTCATTGCAGGGATATTCCTTCCATAAACACCAGCTCGACGTTCGTTCCACCATTTAGAGAAATCACCGGCTGATATTGTTCGGCGCGATTGATGTAGTATTCCGAGAGCGTGTTGGCGGCGGACTGCACGCCGCCCGTGCCTGCCGCGATGCCAGCGGTGCGCGCGATATCCTCGATGGAAGTGGTCTCGCCACCTGAGGCAGACGCGGTGTCTGCAGCACTTGCCAACCCGTTCAAGGCGCCGGCGATGGCGGCGTTGGTGACAAGGGCCCCTTCGCGGCTCACCACCCTGCCCCGCACTCCGGCCTTGCCAGCCCCGACCATGTAGCCGGCGATCCGCTCTTCGATGATCTCGCCGCCGCGCTTGAGGCAGGTGAGCGACAATAGCCTGACCCGAACGCGCTCCGAGCTCAGGTCGCCAATGGCTGATCCCTGCACCGTGCAGCCTTCGATGTTGATCTTACCGCCGGCACTGCCTTTGCGCCCGGCAGTGATCGCAGGCCCTGTGATCCGAAACAGGACGGGCGTAGGGTTTTCTCTATCAACTACGTTTGTGGCGGCATCCGCGCCCGAAAGCACCACGGCAGGCGCATAGGATCCGGCGGGAATGTAATTGCCGAGCCTGGTGGGTGCGTCTTGCCTCTCTGACTGCGTAGGTTCGACAAGCGTAAAACTCTGACCAAAGCTGCCCGGTTGCGGCGCACGTCCGGCTGAATGCTCAGAACCGCCTCCAGCATCGTTCGCGCTTCTTTGCCCGCCCTCGACCTGCGAAGTTGGGTCTCGGCGGATAGGCTCCCGGCTGATGAACTCACCGCCAAAGGAGGCGTAATCGGGTGTTGACACACCGGCAGAGGATCCTTGCCCACCTGACGGTCGGACAACTGGTGCCGGGACCACTTCCAACTCGGCAATCCGATCGGCCTGCTGAAGGATCATGTCGTCGTATTCCTGTCGGATCGAAGCGATCTGCTCTGATGTTGCCTCTCTTTGCGCATCCATGCTTTTAGTGAGATCGTCGACGAGAGCGGCGAGCCGGTCGATTTCTGCGCGGCTCGAGGTAACCCAGGACATCTCGGGTGCAGCCGCAGAGGTGCGATCGGCAACGATGCTGACATCGATCCCGTCGTTTGAGCTTCGCATCGGTAGTGCTGCGGGGCTCTTTGGGGCAAGGACACCAAAGATAACAATGCCCAATGCCAGAACCGCGCCGAGGCCCAGTCCGAAGACGATATATTGTTGTTTCTTTCTATCGGGCGCGGCCATCAGTCGTCCTCGAGCACAATGACCCAGCTGCGTTCCCCGGCAGCCAGTTGCGTTTGATGCACCCAGATCGCCAGAACGCCTGGGCGATAAAAGTCTTGTTCTCTCACAAGGCGGGCATTGTCCCTGGCGACAGCGATTTGCAGGCTTGCACTCCAACTGTCCCCCGGGACGTGTCGGACGGTCTTCCCGTCTCGTCCGCTCGGGACCTGTCGACCCAGTACGTGTTTCTGCGCAATGTCGCGGATCATGCTTGTGGCAAATTCTGCGATGTCATCGGAATAGCCAAAACTATCAGCGAAACCGGGAACCGCATCTTCATCCGCGTCAAGCTCGACACCAACAAGAGAGATGAGGACGGTTTCACCCGGTGCCTCGACCGGCAAGAGCGTATAGTCGATGGTCACACCGCTCTCGCTGACGATGAACCCGGTTTCCGGCTCGTCAAAATACCCCACACCAACGTAGCGCAGAAACAGGTCGCCGGTTTCTGGATCGTTGGTTGCCTCAAAATCAGAGGCGGTGTTGACCAGACGCCGAATACGGTCGCCTTTGATGCTCAATCGTGTGACGCCGCTCAAAGAGGCTTCAAACCTGATGGTGCCATCGGGCTCCACGCTTAGATTTTGTGCCGCATGTCCGGCGGTACCAACAAGAAGACCCAAAGCAATGAGGCCAGCGATCACCAGTGCCTTTGTCATTCCTCGGCCTCCAATTTGCTGATGCGCGACAAACGCGTGGAGCCTGCCTCAATGACGAAAGCGAGCTTGATCCGTCGGGGCTCTTGTTTGACGAGAACCGTGTTGAGGAAGGTCTGCATGTCGCCTTCGACAATCACTTCAAGCCGGTCGAAATTGTGTTCAATACGGCGGGCAAAAAAGACTGTGGAGATGGATCGTTCGCGGATATCAGTCGCGACACTGTCGTAGTGGCGTAAAAGCGTGTTGCGCTCTCCCACTGCCGCAAGACGCGCGATGACATTGCGGCCGTAATCCAGGTTCTCCGGATTGGCATTGTAAAGCCCATAGACCGCATCAAGGGCCAGAGCTTCGAGATAGCGTTTATCAACTGAGCCCCGTGCAATCATGCCGTCGCTCACATTCGTGGGAACGAGGATCACCTGGTTGCTTTGGCTGAATATCTCATAGGCCAGAAGACCATTGATGCCAAACAGTGCAGCACTGGTGCAGGCAAGGATGTTGCGTGCCATGCGGGCTTGGCGCACGGATTTCTGCATCGCTTGAAAGTTCATTTACGCTTCCCAGGTTTCCGGAGCTGAATCAGGTAGCGGTGCGAAAAGGCCAAAAGCCTGCGGCGTGTACCAATAGGTGGCCGCAAGAAGCATCTCTAAACCCCCCTCCCCTTTCAGCCGCTTCCAGGCGGCCCAGGTGAGGAGAGCCACGAGAAGCCCGACGATGAGCATGCGCCCCAAAAGCCCCATCAGGATCGGCACTCCAAGAATGGCCGCTTCATCCGCTGGCATCATCAGAAACCGTGGGGGGTCTTGAAGCCTTTGTTCGATAACAACGAACATGAAGACGCACTCCTCGTGGAAAGAATGAGCGGGCACCTAGAACAGCACCCGCTTCAAAAAATGGCTTAGAGTGAAGGCTCGCCGTCAAGCAGAAGCACATTCTCTGCCAGAAGATCTGCGGTGCCGGATACGCCGGAGATCCCTTGCAAGGCATTGACGCCGTAGCCAAGGAACAAAGCCACAGCAAAGGCGGTGACCGCTTGTCCCCAGCCGCGGCCAATGGCTAGCATGATAGCTGCCAGAGCGATCGAGATAATGACGATCAAAAAGCCCCCTGCCCCGCCCATCAAGGTTTGCAGGTCGTCGCCTACTTCAGTGAAGCCTGCCTGGATGCCAAGGCCGTCACCCGCGGCAAAAACGGGACCGGCAGTCACAAGAGCAGCCAGTGCCAGAGCAGGTTTGATTAAGTGTTTCATGGTGTGTTCCCTCGTGTGAGTCGCTGAGATTAATCTTCCCGGCGCTCTATTAATAATTAAAACCACAATAAACAACGTATAAAAACGCATGATGTACAAAAACTTTCCCCAGAGCGTGTGTCACGTGGGATGCGTTTGTAATGCTTTTGGGAAACCATGACTGGTACGCGATGGTTGCGGCGATGCTCGATGCAAATTGAGTAACGATCGATTAGATGAGGGACGTTGCCCTAATCGGTCCGAGGTTTCTCTGTTCCGATGGGCGGAAACCTGACATTCGCTGCAGTCGTGAGCCAACCAGAACGCAATGATCAAAGCCGCCATTCAATCGGTGCAATTTCCGGGCTGTGCTCTGCACCGCCGCAAGGCGGCTTCGAGCCCACTTCAACTGATGCTACAGCATGTTTGAATGACTGCTTAACGCAATGATCCGCGTTCAGTCTCAAGAAATTGTGAGATCGCAAATTCCCTTAACCTTGAAGCCAAATTTCTCTCATATCGCGCGGTCGACACTTTGGAAAATTACGGCGTCAAATCTTATGGAACGTCTATGTTTGCTTGACCTCCGACACTTTTATCCGCGCTCACTGGGGTCGTCATCTGGTTTCAGGGAAGATATGTGCTTGGTTTGGATCAAAGTCTAGGTTGACATCAGTGCCAGCGATTTGGATGCTGTCCTCAGCCAGAGCGGCAATGACCTTGCTGCCATCGGCAAGGCCGATGTCGATCACGGTTTCGCTGCCAAGACGTTCCGTGAGGATGACTTTACCGTGCAGCCTTCCCACCTCATCAGCAGCAGGGTGAAGGTATTGTGGCCGCACGCCCAAGGTCGCGGCTTGCCCAACCGTGAAACTGCGCCCTTTGTGGGGGACGTCGATCTGATCCAGTGAGTCGCTGCTGATGGTGACGGTTGTGTCGTTCACGGCATGCACGGTGACATCAAGGAAGTTCATCGACGGTGCGCCAAGGAAGCCTGCGACGAAGAGGTTGGCGGGTTCGTGATAGAGCTCCATTGGGGCACCGATCTGCATTACTTTACCGTCTTTGAGGACGACGATTTTGTCGGCCAGTGTCATTGCCTCGACCTGATCGTGGGTGACGTATATCATTGAGGCGTCCAGGTCCTGGTGAAGCTTTCCGATCTCCATACGCATGTCCATCCGTAACGCGGCGTCTAGGTTAGACAGCGGTTCGTCGAACAAGAAAACCTTGGGGTCGCGCACAATAGCGCGGCCGATAGCAACGCGCTGGCGCTGACCGCCAGAGAGTTCGGAGGGGCGGCGATCAAGGAGGTGCTCCATCTGCAAAATGCGGGCGGCCTCTGCGACCTTTTCTTCCTTTTCTGCCTTACTTGCTTTGTTGATCGTAAGGCCAAAGGCCACGTTTTCACGCACCGTCATGTGAGGGAAGATTGCGTAAGATTGGAAAACCATGGCGATGCCACGCTTGGACGGCTCGAGGTCATTGACACGCTGACCGTCGATTTCGAGGGTGCCGTCTGTAATGTCTTCCAGCCCAGCGATCATTCGCAAGAGGGTGGATTTACCGCAGCCCGAGGGGCCGACGAAGACGACGAATTCGCCGTCGGCGATGTCGATATCTACACCTTTGATGACCTCGACGTCGCCATAGGATTTACGAAGGTCGCGTAGTTTTACAGTGGCCATGATTTATTCCGCCGCTTTTAAGTAAGGGGTGATTTTGAGTAACCTGTCCGAAGTGATCTCGACGGGTTGAGGGTCCATAACGTGGCCGATGAAGTCCACGCCGTCGGGTCGATCGGCAAAGCCAAGGATAACCAGCCCGTCGCTCGTGTCCACGATCCGTGCGGCGTAGCGACGACACGGCAGATCACCATCCAGGAAGCCTGGCGCGACGCGCCACGGTCCGCGGGGGCTTTCGCCGATCAGATAGTGGTTGCCCGTGACGGGTTTCGTTTGCTCGGCTTGCTCTTTAGAGAAATGCTCGGCTGCGGTGCAAAACAAGCAATACCATTGCCCGCCAACCTGAAATACCTGAGGCACTTCGAGCTGACCATAACCACCGGTGAAAACAGGGGGTTGGAGAGTCCAGTCATAGCCGTCAGGCGAAGTGGCAAAGCCGATGTTTCCACCCGCGTTGGGTTCGGAAATACCATCAGTTCGGGCGGTGAAATACATCAACCAGCCGTCCCCTTCAGGGTCTTTCATCACCCATGGGTCGCGCATGGCGCGGTCGTGCCATTTCCCGGCGTGGTCTACTTCATAATATTGAGCATTCGGTCCCTCAAGGTCGAGGATCAACCCATCGCGGCCAACCCTTGTCCAGTTGTGCAGGTCTGTCGATGTCGCGTGGCCAATGCGCTGCTTCATGCCCTGTTCGGCCTTGCAGCTGCCCGTGTAATAAAGGTGCCACAACCCGTCGTCGCCGCGCACGGTTGAGCCGGTCCACGTGGTGTAATCGTCCCATGCGGGCTCTTGGGAGGGCTCGAATGTCGTGCCAAGATGGGTCCAGTTGGTCAGATCGGTGCTTGTCGCATGGCCGTAGCTAACATTGTAGTGGCGCAACTCGGGATCCCCTATGGAGCGCGGTGCCTTGAGGAAATATCCATGCCAGACCTCGCCGTCATGAACATACCAGCTGTCCCAGATAAAATGATCTTTGAGGGCAATAACCATTGTTTCAGCCTTTCACACCGGTTGAGGCAATCGACGCGATGAACGCGCGTTGCAGGACAAGATAGAACGCCAGCACCGGCACGGTGATCATGGTCAGGTAGGCCATGATCTCGCCCCATGCGGTATTGAGTTGGAAGAAGTATTGCAGGCCGACCATGACGGGGCGGTACGTCTCTTCTTGCACAACGATCAGCGGCCAGAGATACTGGTTGTACATAACCAGGAATTTAAGGATCGCCGCTGTGGCAACGACCGGACCAGACAAAGGCATTACAACCTTAATGTAGATCTGCCACCAGCTGGCACCTTCCACGCGGGAGGCCTCAATCAGGTCGCGGGGAAGATCCTTAAAATATTGCACGAACAGGAAAATTGTCAGGCCATCGGCAATCCACGGGATGATCTGCACCCGGTAGCTGTTCAGCCAGCCCACTGAAAACCCTTCCAGTCCGATCCAAGGCAGTTTCGACACCAGCAAGAGCAGCGGAATAGCGATCGTCTCGAAGGGAACTATCAGTGTTGCGATGATGATGGACAGCAGAATATTGCGCCCCTTCCATTGGAGGAACACGAAGGAAAACCCGGCCATTGAGCAGAGCAGCAACGACAGAAGCACCGTGACGCCAGTGACCAGCACAGAGTTGAAGACGAATAACCCCACGGGCGCGCGTTCAAAGGCTGCCGTGTAATTATTTAGGCTGATGTCGCCCACGGGTAGAAAGGCGCGGATGCTGGATGTATCGCGCAGCAATTGCAGGTCCGGCTTGAAGCTGGACATGACCATGAAGACCAGCGGGAAGATGAAGATCAAAGCGATCAGGGTCAGGACCACGTAGCGGGTCGCAAGGCGCAGGCCTTGGTTATCTGAGGAAATGGCAGCCATGTTATTTCTCCCGCGTGAGGTAGCGTTGGATTAGGCTGATGGTCAGCACGATAAGGAACAAAACCACTGAAATGGCCGAGCCCCCCGAGATGTCTTGTTTGCCGTAGCCTCGTTCGACGGCCTGAAAAACGACCGTTGTGGTACTGTCAAGCGGGCCACCGTTCGTCATCACGTCGATCTGCGCGAACAAAGCGAAAGCTTGCATTGTGATCACGATCAGCACGAGGACGGCTGTGTTACGCAAACCGGGCCATGTGACATAGCGGAAGGTTTGCCATTTTGACGCGCCCTCGATCGAAGAAGCCTCGTATAGCGTGGGCGAGATAGTTTGCAATCCGCTAAGCCAGATCACCATGTGAAAGCCGACCGCCTGCCAGATCGACATTGCCTTGATGGCACCAAGGGCCGTGTCCGGATCCCCCAGCCAATCTCGCCCTTCGAACATCCCGAAACTCAGCGCGCCGAGGATGGAGTTCAGAAGGCCCTCTTCAGCATAGAGGAAACGCCACAAGAGTGAGACCACGACAATGGAAACCACGACCGGCATGAAATAGATTGCGCGGTAAATATTTATCGCACGCAATCGCTGATTGATCAGCAACGCGAGCCCCAACGCGATCGCACCCTGCACCGGGGCCACGACGAGCACAAACATCAACGTGTTGCGAAGCGATTTCCAGAACACCACATCCGTGGCGACGACAACCTTGGCAGTATCACCGGAATGCCAGCGGAACCATTCCCGCATGCCCGCATATTGCGGATACTCGGGATTATTGCGGGTGAAAGTCCGCACGCGGGGGTATTTGGGGTTGCCGTCTTCGTTGCGCACCACGGCCCCGGCATCGTCCACTTCGGGTTCGATCGACAATACCGAAATGCTTAGCAAACTACGGTAGTTATCCAACCCCACGAACTCAGTCGGGTTTGGGGAAATGAGGCGTTGGTTTGTCAGCGACAAATAGAAGGCGAAAAAGAAAGGCACCACGATAAACATCGCGAGGAGGCCAAAGCCGGGAAAAGCGAAGGCCCAGCCTGCGCGGTTCGATGTTGTCAGTTTGGATGCCATTGTCACTCACCTTAGTTTAAGGGTGCTGGGGCCCACCGAAGCAGGCCCCAGCTGGGAGGTTGCCTTAGTGGCCGTAGCCGCCGTTGCGTTCGATGTCAGCGTTGATTTCATCAGCTGCTGCGTCAAGCGTGTCTGCGACGTCCGCACCGTTGGCGATGTCGGCCAGTGCCTTTTCAAACACCTTCGCGGCAACCACGTAGCCCGGGGTTACGGGCCGCACGAGCGCCTGCTGGTTGGACAACTCAAAGAACACTTCCAGTGCGCCACCTTCGTTGTAGTCCTGCGACATGGCTGCCGCTTCTGCCGTCGACGGGATCAGGCCAATTCCGTCGGAGAAGGCGGCAAGGTATTTGTCCTGCAAGGCGTGCTCTACAAAGGCAGCGGCACCTTCTGGGTACTCACACGTGCCTGATACGCCAAACTGCCAAGATGCAGCCCCGATGGTCGACCCATTGCCAAAATCAGGCGCTGGCAGGAACAACAGATCATCAATCCCGCTTTCCAGCGCGACCTTTCCGGCCCAGTTACCGTTCCACGAAAAGGCGTATTTGCCTTCGACGAAGCCGCCATCACGGTCAGCAGGGTCTTGGCTGGTGCCCGGTGCATAGCCTTCGGTGAACAGCGACTGCCACCATTCGCCAAATGCCAGTGCCTCATCCCCGTTCAAAGCACCCTCAGCTGTGAGGTATGTGGAGCGATCAACGATGTCGCCACCGAAAGACTGCAAGAAGGGTGAGAATGCATAAGGATACCATTCGCCGGTCCACGCCATGCCGACATCAAACGCATATTCAAAATCACCGGAGGCTTTGGCCGCGGCAAGGGCTGCGTTGAACTCTTCAAGGGTCCATGGCTCTTCGAGGGACGGCGTGCGCACGCCAAGCGCGTCAAGGGTGGATTGGCGCGTGTACATCGCGACAGCGGCGTCCCAAAGACCGACTGAGTAGACCTCGCCGTTATAGCGCCCGATGGTCGCATCAAGGTGACCTTCAAGGGCGGCTTCGGAAATTGGCAGCGCCTGCATGTAGCCGGCCCATGCCCAGTTCGGCATTACGGGGCCGTCGACGTCGAGGATACAAGGCAGGTTGCCTGCAAGCGCGGCTGCCACGACAGAATCGTTATAGCTGCCTTGCGGGAAGCTCTCGACGGTCACCATCCAGTCGGATTGGGCCGCATTAAATTCGGATACGATGCCGTCGAGGATGTTGCTTTCCACCTCGTTGCCGCCGCCATGATACCACATGGTCAGTTCGGTTTGCGCCGCAGCCATTCCCGCGAGACATGTCGATGCGGCAAGCGCACCTGCAAGAGTTGTTGTCAGTTTCATTTGGTCGTCCTCCTTATTGACGAAAGTTTGGTGATTGGAGTTGGTAGTTCTTTTACCGATTTGCCGGGAGCGATGGGGCCGCTAACCTGAATTGGGGCAGCGGGCGCGTCGGTCGTGCCGTTGATCATGCCCAGCAGCAGGTCCGTCGCGCGGATACCGATGGCGGCATAGGGCAGTTCGGCGGATGTGAGGGTGGGATAGAGCGTTTGGGTAATGAGTTTGTGGTTGTCGTAGCCTGCCACCGACAGGTCGTCGGGCAGAGAGATACCCCGGCTGCGAAGGATCCCATAGGCCCGCATGGCCATACGATCGTTGCCAAAGCAAATCACACTGGGCGGTTCGGGCAGCGACAACACGCGGTCGATCGCGTCCCAAAGCAGCTGCACTTCGGCCTCGCTGTCCGACGCGTCTACGTCGGCCGGGATCAGCAGCGTTGGATCAAATGCGACGCCCGCGCGATCCAGTGCGTCGCGATACCCCTGCGATCGATGTTTTGTCGCCTCTCGGTGGACACTTAGCGACAGGTAGGAAATGCGACGGTGTCCCTTGGCGATCAGGCTGGTCACAAGGTCGAACTGCCCGCGATAATCGTTTGGAATGACAGCCGGTGTGCCGACGTCGTCATAGCAGTTTGCCAGCACAAGTTTTGTGGATTTTGAAACGGGCGGCAGCGACACCTTCCGGTGATGGTCGGCCACATAAATGATGCCTTCGACACGATGTTCTTCAAACGTGCGGATCAGTTGCGGCACGCGGTCGGTTTGGCCGCCGGTGTCGGCGATCAGCAGCGTTTTGCCGCTGGCCTCCATCGCTTTCTGTATGCCCTGTACTATGAACAGATCCGGCAGGCCGGATACGTCTGCGCGACTGGGTGACAACGAAATCGCCCCGGTGATAAGCCCCACTAGCCCCGACTTGTTAGAGCGCATCGCGCGCGCCGCCGTCGAGGGGACATACCCCAGCTCTGCGATCGCCTTTTCGACGGCTTCCTTGGTGGATTTCTTGACCGCGCCGTCGCGGTTGATCACGCGGCTTACGGTTTTAGGCGAAACGCCTGAAACCCGTGCAACATCATAGATCGTCGCCATGTGACGTCCTCCCAAACCTCCGCGGGCGGCACCATAGAATCGGTTATTCCCTAAATGACACCGATGTCATGACACCGATGTCATAGCTATGTCAAACTATTTTTTATGATTGGAATCGTCACGCATGGGCAGCAAGGCTAAGGACTAGAAAACGTTGCAGAACCTGCAATCGCTTTTTTCCACTGGAATAAAAGCATATTTTTGTAGAGCAGCCATTTTATAACTTAAGCCAAACGGCGCACCGTCCGCACAGTGTAAGTTCGACCATCGCCAAATTTCGCATCCGCAGCGAATGGCGGTAATGCGGGCTGCGACCGCAGCATCGGAGGCGGGCGGTGAATGTCTCTTATGGGCCGTTCGATCCCTTTAGCGTTTCATAGTCAGACCGTGTCTGGAAACAGCGTGATCGAGCCCATCGATATCGCCAGGCTGGACGACGTTTTCTTCTGTCAGATAGTCAAGCCAAGCGCCACGTTGGTCTGGCATGTATTGCTTGAGAAAACCTTCGACGTTGCTTGGTAGGGCAAGCGTTTTGATGACTCCACTTGCCGCCTGGACATCGGACAGCTCGCCGTCATTGCTGAGATAGAAAAAGCCGTAGCACAGATCGATCTTGCCTTCTCCCCTGCCCTTCTTTCTTTCCTTAACGACCAGAGGCACAAAAACACCCTGCCTAGCGACGACTTTCGCGATTGCGTCGTGGTGCTTGATAAGCCGACCAGTGTAGCGGTTTATTCCGATCATGGAGTGCCTCGTTCTTTGCCTGCTCGATGAAACCATCCTGAGATGGGTAAAGGTTCGGCCAAACAATACGCATTTAATCCCATAATTAAAACGAAATTAATTGCGAATGTGAGGGGCCTTCGCTTTCAATCAAGCGCAGTTTTCGAGGTTAGCGCGGAAGTCACTGGCCTCGATAAAATGCTGAGAGATCTTTGCGACTGCGTTTTGGCGGACTGCAGATACCTCTGACAGCAGATCGTGCTTGGCGTCCTGAATCCGCTCAAACTTTCCACCTGACCAATGCGCCATGCGTTTCCTAACAGCGGATATTTCAACAAGCTCATCATTGGTCCCGGACAAAGCGAGGCACGGAACTTCTGGTGACTGTTTCTTGGACAGAGAACTTGTCTCCTTCAGGGTTTGAAAAAGCCAGCCCATGCTCGGTCCTCCGATTTGGTGATCCGTTAGCGTTTTGGCCTGCCTGATGAAGTATTGATACATTTCTGGATCACTCGTCAGCCTGTTGTCCTCAAAAGGCGTGCTGAGCACATAGCTCGATCCATTGGTGCCCGGCGCGTAGACATGGCCTTTCCCCAGTGATTGCGCGGCCCAGGAGAGCGGCCAAGCAGCAGTGCGTTTTATTGCTGGCAGCTTGATGCTCCACATCGGGCTCGTGAACGCACATGCCGAAACTGAAAGTCCCTCTATCAAAGCGCGCAGCCCGATACA
This sequence comes from Paracoccaceae bacterium, assembly GCA_029244725.1. GTDB lineage: Bacteria > Pseudomonadota > Alphaproteobacteria > Rhodobacterales > Rhodobacteraceae > JASMHC01. The sequence goes on along the minus strand of JAQWQJ010000107.1, from coordinate 9,812 downwards.
TGCCCCCAAGGAGTGCCCAAGCATGAACCAGGGTTTAGGCATATCCAACTCTGCTGCCGCTTTGATCATCGCGGACACGTCTTTTTGATAATCGAAAAATCGTACCACGTGGCCCGTCATAGGGTCGTTGGTGATCCTGTCTGAAAGGCCCTGCCCGCGCCAATCAACGACCAGAACAGAGTGCCCGAGCTTCACCAGATCAGATACTGTACGCCCGTACTTTTCGACATATTCAGTGCGCCCGGGAAACACCAATATTGTCCCTTGTCCCGGGGTTCCAGATTTCCAAAGACCGACACGAATTCGGGTCCCATCGTCAGCATAGGTCCAGTGCGCCACGCCATTGTCAGGGGCTTCTGCGATATCATTAAAAATAGGTGCGTGCTGCATCGATCAACTCTTGCTGGTTGTTGTTCCGCTGAATTGGGCACGCCCTATCATCGGTTTATAGAGACTGTAAATTGTGATTAGGATTCCGGAGATCAGAAGGAGTGAATATCCTGTTGTCACCCCAATCAGGAAGAAGTTTGCAATAAGTAAGCCCACGGTGCCTAACATCATTCGTTGGGACGCGTGCTGGGCCCGAAATAATGTGCGTATGTCCTTTTGGGGCAAAGCCCTTTCCAGAACGCGGGTGATCTGAACAAAGCTGAATGCGAACACGAAGCAAGTGGAAAACAGAAGAAGAAAACTCGAGAAATGTGCGAGTGCACGTTTGTTGAGTGCGTTGCTGACTTCGTAACCGAAGCCCAAGACATACCGAAAATCGGTTAGCAACCAATCCAGGATGTTGTGTCCATCGGACAAAAGATACATCGCTTGAAGCTTAATGCAGGTGGCGATCCAAATGCCCAACAATGTTGCATGATATATGCGGCGCATGAGCTTGGAGCCGGTCTCCCCGACAGCCGTTTTGCTCGCTTCGACCGGAAAACAGTCCGGATCACCGCAAAGCTCGTAGAAATCCTGTACCAAGGTGCAGGTCAGTACGAGCCCGGTAAGGAACAGGAAACATATGAAGCCGGTATAGAGGAAAGCCAGCATCGAAAGAACGGTGGCTTCCGAGACGGATATTACCTCAGGACGCACGATAGCCAGGAGATTCCAGTCCATCATCAGGTTTCCTGCATCCCCATTCGCCAGAGCACGCATGTGAATGCCGGACCACTGGATCAGAAAAACAATGACAAAGCAGACGGTGATCACAGCCCAGTGCGAGGCAGAAAAGCTTTCTACCCTGCTCTCCCATGAAACGAATTCGCTCTCTGTCCGCCACGGTGCGAATGAACGCCTTTTCGCCTTCCAGTATGCAAGCAGTCCCACAACAGTCACGAGAAAGAATGGAAGGATCACCAATTCCAACAAAGTCCAGTTTGGTGCCCAGAAGAAGCCAACCTGTTTCTCTACGCCACCCATCGGGCTGTAGGTCACGCTGTGCACCCCCATAATGTAGGTTAGAAATCCCAGGATAACCCACCCGGCCCAAACAGATGCCGGTAAGTTCAACATTGCATGCCCGCTGAACATCGCGTCGCAAGCTCTGGCTAGATTGACAATTCGACTTGAGGGCTGTGTGGCCTGGACACCGGTGGGAACGGGCAAGGAAATTTTCTGTTCCGGCAGAGCGATACCAGCCGAAGTTTGGCCAGGCCCCGCTTGGGCGCGCCTCTTTTCTTTTCTCTTGGCAGTTAGTCTCAATTGAGAAGCTTTTAGTTCTGCCTGCCACACACTGGTTGCTTCTGGATCACCACAACCAAAGATCCGTGCAAGCCATCGGATGTTTTCTGCACTAATGCCTTTGTCGTTTTTGTAGAACCAATGCTGAACCGTACGCAGATCAACCCCGGCACCGTTCGAGTTAATTCGAGATATCGCCTCAACCAGCAGTTCTGGTGTCCATGGACCGGCATGAAATCCTTCATCGTCAACGGGTCTACCAGCTCCAGCAGACGCAGCTTGCGCGAACAATTCTTTGAAATCTGCATTTTTTGGGGGTGGAGAGATATATTTTTTATTATTAAGGATCAACGTCTTATCGCGTTTTGTTTCGTTCTGTTTCGTATCGTTTCGTTCTGTTTCGTAACATTTCGTGACCGGCGAGTTCAATGCCTATAATGACCCCCCAGCGTTGAGCAAACTCAGCTCGATATACATTGGGGAAAGTAATGCTAGATAACTCAAATTGCGCCGGTAGCGGCGTAGTCGCGGGCGCCGTTTTCCTGCAAAACGCAGCCATGTCGTTGCAGCAAGAAATTGGTGAACTCATCATGTTTGACAGCGGCGAGGTCGAAATGAACCTGCTTGCTGTTCCCATCTCAACCGATGATGTTTTGCTGAAATTCGATGTGCCAGTAGTGGCTGGCACCCGACCTCTGACGGCAAAGATCAAAGCGCCATCTCGGGATGTCTCGATTGTAATTGGTCAGGTTGAAGTTTTTGATGATCTAACCGGGCGAGTAGTGTTTAAGGCGGTGCCTTCCTACCCTGTTGTTTCTTTTGAGTTTTGAGACTGGATTAAGCGCAAGCCAATTTGGATGTTTGGCACTTGGTCCGTGTTGCTAGATTATTCGGCAGGAAAGCGATCGAAAATCAAAGAGATTGTGTTGTACACGCTTTAGTTAACAACTGTTAACTAAAGAATGCGTGACCCTTTCTATAGTGTGATCAAATGTTTGATGCACAACTTGTAGAAAATTCTCTTGACTTAGACCGGTGAATCACTGCCATTGGTGGAAGTTGCGCAATTAAGCGCTAATGAGCAGAGAAATAGCAACTATGATCCAAACGGCACCCATAAATGCGGCCACTCAATCGGAGCTTACAAGCCAGATGGCGGCTCGTCTACACACCGCTTTGACGACTCATCTTCAGCAAGCTTATGCTCCTGATCAGCGCAAAGATTTGAGACTATTCAGCGCTACTGAGACTGCTGAGTTATTGGGAGTCACGGGCCAATTTCTACGCAAGTGCCACAGTGAGGAGACTTTACCAGAGCCTGAGGTAAACAGAAATGGCCGCAGATTTTATTCTGGCGGAGAGATTCTGCACATCAGGCATCTTCTGGAAAGTAGCTCACGCACTCCCGGAAAGTATCTTCCTGGACGCAGAGAAGGCGACAAGCTTCAAGTCATCCAACTGATGAACTTCAAAGGAGGATCTGCAAAATCAACTTCAGCTATTCACCTGTGCCACTATCTTGCACTGAGTGGCTATCGTGTTCTTGCCATTGATCTAGATCCCCAAGGGAGTCTGACCGGCTTTTGTGGCATCCAAACTGAATTGGAGTTTGAGGGCGCGTCTATCTATGACGCACTTCGCTATGACGAGCCAGTTCCGATGTCAGAGACTATCGTTGAATCTTATTTCCCAGGTCTACACCTCGCCCCTGCCCGTTTGGTATTGAGTGAGTTTGAAACCGAAACAGCTGTTAATGCTGGACGTGGAGTCGCTTTTTTCAACAAGCTGAATCATGCGATTCAGTCAGTAGAGAGTGACTATGACGTTGTTGTAATAGATAGCCCCCCTGCCCTTGGATTCTTGACTTTGACCGGGCTTTACGCGGCGACTTCAGTCATTGTTCCGATGACACCGAGCATGCTCGACCTCGCTTCAACGCAGCAGTTCGTCGAAATGACGTCTGCATACCTTGGAGTCATTGAAGATACTGGGGTGCAGTTGGATCACGACTTTTTCTCGTTTCTAATAACCCGAGATGACCCGAGCGACATACCCAGCCAGCAAATTGTAAGTTTAATGCGTGCTCTTTTCCAAGACCGCGTTGTGTCAGCGACCAGTCTTCGGTCTACCGCGATAGCTGATGCCTCAATGCTGAAAATGTCGATCTACGAGGTCGCGCGATCAGAAATGACCAGATCAACGTATGATAGAGCAAAAGGTAGTATGGATGCTGTTGGTTCAGAGGTAGCAGGAATGATTCAGCAGGCTTGGGGGCGTTAAACATGGCGATGGGAAAAAATAAAACCGGAATCATGGCCGCTATAACGGCTGCAGCCGAAGGTGCTAAGGATGTTGGTGCCGACCGGGCACATCGTTCGTTACCAAAGGGCACCATTGGATCAGTTCGGGCGGGCCTTGGTGGAATTCAGGAAATTGACACAAGTTTAGTCTTGGCTTGGGGGCCAAAAGATCGCCTGGATATCGAGTTAACAGCTGTTAACAGCGATACGCCGCTTGAATCAATTCAAGAGCTGGCGGTCAGCATTCAGGAGTCTGGGCAACAAGTTCCGGTTTTATTAAGGCCGTCAAATGAACGGGACGGATATTTTGAGGTTATATACGGACAGCGCCGTATACTGGCTTGTCGTCATCTTGGCATTCCTGTCCGAGCTTTGATCCGAACACTCGATGATAGTGATGCACTGATGGCAAAGGGCCTCGAGAACGCAAGCCGCGCGGAGTTGAGTTACTATGAACGGGTTAGATTTGCTCAAGCAATTATCGATCAAGGATACTCTCGTGCGGAGGTCTGCCAAGCGTTGGCAATCAGCAAGAACACGCTTTCGCAGTTGGAGCGGATTAGTCGTTTAGTGCCTGCAAAAGTTGGTGAAGCGATAGGAGCGGCACCGTCAGCGGGTCGACCAAAGTGGACGAGCTTGGCTTCAGCTTTTGAAAAGGATCAACTGAACGAAAGCACCGTATTGAGCCAATTGGGCACCATCAGTGGCATGGACTCAGATGAACGCTTGGATGCAGTTCTCAAGGAGATAGGGAAAAGAGGCCCACAGGAAAGAACCGCTGATGAGCGTTCGCCGATCGATGGCGTTAAAGTTAAGAGTGGGAAGTCTGGAGTTTCTTTAATGATCAAAAGATCTGGTAAGAGTGCAAATTTTGCAGATTGGCTGGATCGCAATTTGGACCAACTTATTCAAGAATCCTTCGAACGGTTTCAAACAGAAAGCCGCGAAGGTTAGCCGTAGTTAACAGTTGTTAACCACACAAACAGAGGCAACGAGCAGAAAGGAGAGCGGCACAAAAGGAAACCCCCAAAACCGGAGTTTTGAGGGCTGCAGCGCAAAGCGCAATTCTTTGAGTAAGCACTTAGAATCTAGCAGTCCCCGAATCACCACACAAGAAAAAACGTCTTTGGGCGAACAGGTTTTCTTTGTCTGCTGACAAGTTATGGCAAATTTTGACGATACTCCGCATGGAGCGACTGAGAATGGCATGTCTCGGAACGGGAGAGGTATGTCGAACGGCAATCAATTACACGGCTGGCGCAAAACAACAGCAGGCTTGGCGGTGGCAGAGCTACATGCCCAAGCCGGTGAACGGGTAGCTGTTCCCAAATCGATAGCCTTTGTGGCCGTAAAAAGGGTAGGGGCACATATCGGCCTGAAATCCGGTGATCTTCTGCTCTTGGACACGCTTGGAGCCTTCACGCAGGCCCAGGACTGGGACGAAGGGCAGCGCCCGATCGTTTGGGCGTCGAATGCGTTTCTGATGGAGCAGACGGGCTTCTCGCTCTCTGCGCTCAAGCGCCACGCACGGCGTTTGGCTGAAATCGGCGTTATCTCCTTCAAGGACAGCCCAAATGGCAAACGCTGGGGGCGCAGAGACGCTGAGGGGCGCATTATCGAAGCTTATGGCTTTGATCTGTCGCCAATGTCTGCGCGCATCGAGGAGTTTGAGACCCTACATGCTGAGATTCAGGCCGAGCGAGAGCTTTGTCAGCGCCTGAAGCGCCAAATCACTGTTTCCCGACGTATGATCCGCGCACGGATCGAAGCCGCGCTCAGCGACGTTTTGAGCGGGCCTTGGACGCATTTGGCAGACCAGTTCGAAGAGCTTCTTTCGAGGCTTCCACGGCGCAATACAGCCTCTCGGACGCTTATGAGCCTTCTTAAGTGGTTCAAAGAGCTACAGGCGCGGGTAGAGACCAATTACCTCAAAGCAGTTCGTGCAATCGAGGTTGTGGATAACGATGATAACAACATCGAATATGCTTCCAATGATGCACACGAATTGAACCCCAAGGAGGTCAATTCTGAACCTCATATACTAACTACAAAACAACTTAATCCTGTAACCTGTAAGTCCTCTGAAAAAGAGAACGCGGCGGGTGTGGTGCCAAATGAGCCACCGGAGGAGCAAGTCGATAGGGATTTAGAAGATTGGGTTGCTGAAACCCGTAAGAACCGTGGTGCTGCGCTTGATTTGCCGACTGTGATGCAAGCTTGTCCTGAATTTGCGTCCTGGGCGCATAATGTGGGCGGATATCTGAAAGATTGGAGCGATATTCACCGGATTGTCGGAGAACTTCGACCGATGATCGGCGTTTCGGAGCATGCTTGGAATGTTGCGCAAGACAGGCTTGGGCCTCAAATGGCGGCTGCGTGCCTGGTTCTTGTGTTCGATAAGCACTGCGCAGGCGAAGTTACGTCTGCTGGCGGATATCTGCGCGGCATGGTCGAAAAGGCCGGGGCAGGGGAGTTACACCTGGAGCGGAGCTTCTATGGCCGATTGAGTGCGCAGGCGGCGTGATGAAGGGAATAATGTTTGTAATCACCTCAAAAAATGCCAATATGTGAGGCGAATATAAGGATCAATCACCTCATGGAAATTTGGCAGACCCCTAGCTGGCCCAAATTCGAGCATGATGCTTCGGCGACTGAAGAAGCACTTGCGGTCTTTTCTCGGCGAATTGGCGCTATTCAAGGGCTTCAAGCGGGTTTGACCCCGGCGGAGCGACAAGAGATTTTCCTTCGGGCTGTGACCAATGAGGCCGTGTCCAGTTTTGCTATAGAGGGGGCAGCGCTTCGGGCAGAGGAAATTCAGGCTTCCGTAGTTGCATCACTGGCGCATCGCAGTGCAGAACCACAGCGCCGTTCCGATGCGATCGCGGAATTGATGCTTGATGCGCGGGAAGGGCAGGGGGCTTTGGACGCCGAGAGGCTCTTCTTCTGGCATGAATTATTGTTTCATGGGATCGAACTGGAAGATAAAGGCCGCTGGCGAACATTTCCGATGATTATTGCGAAAGGGGCCACTGTTGGGAAAGAGGATGTGCTCTATACACCCCCTCCAGAGGATCAGGTCCCGGCAATGATGGCAGAGTTTCTTGCCGCACTTGAGGGCGATGAACGCCCTATTCCGATCAAGGCGGCTCTTGCTCATCTCTGGTTTGAATCCGTCCACCCCTTCAGCGACGGAAACGGACGGATCGGTCGGGCATTGGTGGAGCACATCTTTGCACGGGATGAGGCATTGCCATTCTCCCTGTCACGCCAGATCGAAGCGGACAAGCAGGGATATTACGAAGCGCTGCAAGCTGGGCGTAAAGCCGATGGAGATCGTATCGACGCCACGGCCTTTGTGCTGTGGTTCCTCCAGCGTTTGATTGCCGGCATTGATGCGGCCGAAGAGGAAGCCCGATTCCTAGTCCGCCGGAACGCCTTCTTTGTGATGCACCAAGATATATCTGAACGCGCGGAAACTGTGTTGCGTCGCCTATTCAAAGAAGGGCCAAAACGCGTAGGGGAGGGGATCAGCGCGGCCCCCTATGCACGCATAGCCAAAGTGTCTGCGGCAACGGCTTCGCGAGATCTCGCCGAGCTTGAAGAGAGGGGCGTTATTATTCGGGGTCCTGAAGGAGGGCGCTCAACGCGCTATTATCTCAACCTTCCTGAGTGATCGCACGTAGCCGAAAGAGTGCAACCGTTGCCTCGACAATCGGCGTCTAATCATCAAATTTTGAGTAGGAAAACGCCAGGATTTTGATTTCTTCAGCAATTCACCAACCCCATCCTTTTCGCCCGGTCCCGGATCATCTTGACCGATGACAGCGACCAGGTGGTGTTTCCCGAGGGTGTCTTTTCCCGCATCTGTTCTAGAGTTTCGCCAACGCGTTTTAGGGTCATCTTCGGATCCGCGCTGATCATGCCTGCAACAATGGCGGCAAGACGATCTGACGGCTGTGCTTTCGGCGCGCGGTTCATGACGGCGCTATCCAGTAGCCCGTCCTTTTTGAACCGCAGGGCAGCACGTTTCACGCGATCTGATGACCAGGGACGCGACGGGGCAGGGGACTGTCGGTTGATCGCTTGGGCGACAGCTTGCCACGAATGCACTGGCCGCATGCGACGAACAATGGGCAGCCATTCTTCAACGCGGTTGTTCAGCTCGTCGAAGAAGCGATCATCGCGGGCTTTGCCAACGGCTTTGAGTGCCTCGGGGTCTCTTGCCCGAAGCTTTGGATTCCCCCCAACGCGCCCCGCCTTCCGAGCGGTTTCTAAACCCGCCATGGTGCGCTCGCGGATCAACGCCCGTTCCAACTCGGCCACGGCCCCCAGAATCTGCAGCGTGAACTTTCCCTGTGGCGTTGTGGTATCCACAGGATCCCCGAGAGACCTGAAACCAGCCCCTTTGCGGTCCAGCTCCTCGATAACTTCAAGAAGATGCGCAACGGAACGTGCGAGACGATCGATGCGAACCACAAGCAACACATCTCCGCGCATGATGCCTTTCAGCAACTTGCGAAGGGCAGGGCGCTCTCTGTTGCCCCCGGAGCCGGTCTCCTCCACAACACGATCCGCCCCTGCATCCGTCAAAGACTGGACCTGTCCTTCAAGTGTTTGCCCTGTGGTCGAGACGCGGGCGTAGCCGACAACTGCCATCAAGTCGCTCCTTGTTTATTGCCGGAAGATATATGAAGATATATGAACAGTTATGAAGGAGTGCTTCTTATGTCCAGATTGACCATATCGATGCCGGATCAGATGAATGAATGGGTCGAGGCCCAGATCAACACGGGGCGGTTCGGAAATGTCAGTGAATACTTCCGTGATCTTGTGCGCAGGGATCAAGAACGGCGGGACGCCGCAACGGTCGAACTCAGGGCGCTCGTAGAGCGTGCGGAAGCCAGCGGTATCAGTGATCGGTCGATGTCCGAGGTGATTGAGCAAGCACGCCTTGAAGCGCGCCAAAAAGGTCTTTTGCGTGACCAGAGTTAAGCTTTCCCACGAGGCTGAACGCGATCTCATTGACATATACCTATTCGGGTTGGAGCACTTTGGTGTCAGGCAAGCTGAACGTTACCTTGAGCGGATTAGTTCCAAGATAGAATTGGCCGCTGATAACCCGAGTTTTGGCGCTGACTACGGCTCTGTGACAGAAGGCTTGCGTCGCTACGAAGTAGTATCTCATGCGGTGTACTACCGCTCCACACCCTCTGGCATTTTGGTCCTTCGTATCCTGCACGGGCATATGGACCCGGGGCGCCATCTGGGCTGAGGGGGAGGGCAGGGGGCGAAAGGCCTCAAACACGCGTAAAACTCCGATCCAGATGCTTTTTTATCTCTCAAGATTACGCTTATTGCACCAAAAATACAATTAACGAAGTCATTAGTAAACGGTCGTATAGAAGCGCTAATAATATTGAAATATCACCCCCACAAACAGCCTCTCTCGTTGCGTTGAGCCTTTATTTGCTGGGCTATGGGGCGTATGATTGATCTGAGAGTGCGTTTGGGGATTAACTCTCGGGAGGGTGGGTGACCCATATATATAGGGGAATGCCGACCATCTGAAACTCACCTATCTAATGTGCAATAAGGATAAATAATGCACATTATGCGTTTCAGTGGTATTTAACTTAAGACCCTAGCTGAAACCCCGTACACCCTATGCCAACCCACCTTGAACATCTGGACCCTTGTCGCATTTAACTCCGGATTTCAATTGAAGCGGTAAGCTGTAATTCGACCGCCCAGATTTTGTCTTAGCGTTTCACAGGAACACCCGTAGCGGGGGTGTATCACAGCCCTGCGGCCTTTGTTAGATTGACCCGGAACCGA
>JAQWQJ010000027.1 GCA_029244725.1 Paracoccaceae bacterium | reverse complement strand
CATTCTTGCGTTCGTGGTAGCCACCCTTACGCTGATTACTATTGCTTCTATAGGATGCGTCAGACACGGGCTGCCATTGCCTCCTGCTCAAATGCCTCAATCTCTTGCAAGCACCAACGCGACCAGCGTGTGGTCAGCTTTACGGGGCGTGGGAAATTAGGCTTTTTTTTGACTTGGCTCTAGACCCATTGGCGGGTCGATCAAAACCTTGTGCCAACTTCTGCATCGGTCAGCCATGCTTTGTTTGCCATCTTTTAAATCCACATTACGAAAGATGACGATCAAGTTTGGGATTGTCTCACACCCCTGCAACCCGTTAGTTTCGTTGAAACGAAAAAAAGGGCTACTTATGTTTATACTAAAAAAGATGCTAGAAGCGATCAGTAAAAACTAGATGATTGGGCCAGATTTACTGCACGATGATTTTGTATTTGTAGATGACTTTTGTATGGAGACCAAAGAGGAATGGCTGGCAACTACTCGAAAATCAGTTGATGAGGGCATTGATGTCAGTAAGTGGAAAATACGCGAAACCGTCGAAACAAATGTCATGATCTGTTATGGATTTTTACGCGATAATTAGCATTGCTAAAGTATATATGATATTCTATTCGGATACAAATGCAAAAGAGAATTCGTGGAGCTGTAATGACAGTAAGACAAGATGGACCAAGCCGTAGTGTGCTCTGATCTGTTGGTGCGATTCCAGCGGCGCTACAACTTTCTTGCATAAGTGCTTTATGCGCGTTAGCTCCACAAATGACCAAGGCGCACTGGTCATTCAAAACGACTCGGTTCAACATCAAGGCGGGTGGATCGAAAGAGGCTCTCTCCCACTTTGGGGATCAATAGAAAAAATGTACGTGGTGCAACGGTGGGCACCGCGTAACCACTTTAGAGGATAGCGGTATGGATAAACTTAACTTCTACATCAACGGAGAGTGGATAAAACCATCTGAGACTAAAACGTTGGATGTGATTAATCCGGCGACGGAGAGCGTAGTAGCAACAATTTCATTGGGCTCTTTGGCAGATGTGAATTTGGCGGTCAGTTCAGCTAGAACAGCGTTTGAATCATACTCACAAGCTCCAGTGAGCCAACGCATAGAGTTACTTACGTCGATCAGAGATATATATGAACAACGAGTCGACGATGTCGCTGATGCAATTCAAACTGAGATGGGGGCTCCAACAAGCTTAGCAAAAGGTGCGCAAGCAATGGTTGGCCTTGCCCATTTAAAAGCAGCTATAAGCGCCCTCGGCAAGCATGAATTCGAGTATCAACATGATCAGTTCATAATCAGACATGAACCAATTGGAGTATGCGGCCTCATTACCCCATGGAACTGGCCCGTGAACCAAGTGTTTGCGAAACTCGCTCCATGCATTGCCGCAGGGTGTACTGCGATTTTGAAACCGTCAGAGATTGCGCCACTTTCAGCAATGGTAATAGCTGAGATTTTTCACGAGGCAGGTGTCCCAGCCGGTGTCTTCAATTTGGTGAATGGTATGGGGCCCGTAGTGGGTGAAGCCATGTCTTCTCATCCCGATATTGACATGATGTCCTTTACGGGGTCAACACGCGGTGGTGTTGCTGTGGCGAAAGCTTCTGCTGATAGTGTGAAGCGAGTCAGCCAGGAGTTGGGCGGCAAATCTGCAAACATTATTCTAGACGATAGCCATTTTGAGAAATCAGTTACAACTGGTGTGGACTTTTGTATGGGTAACACTGGCCAATCATGCAATGCACCAACACGAATGCTCGTTCCAGCAAATCGTAAAGCCGAAGCGTTTTCTATAGCAACGAAGCGCGCCGAAGAAACCGTTGCTGGCGATCCAAAAGCCGATGGTACGAATATTGGGCCCCTTGTGAGTGATGTTCAATTCACAAAAGTTCAAGAACTCATTGAAAAAGGAATAAGCGAGGGCGCAACCCTCTTGGCAGGTGGAATCGGTAGACCAGCGGGCCTCGATAAAGGTTACTATGTGAAGCCTACAGTTTTTGGCGACGTGACAAACAACATGACCATAGCAAGAGAGGAAATTTTTGGCCCAGTGCTGTCAATAATTGCCTACGAGGGCATCGATGAAGCGGTATCTATCGCAAATGATACAGAATACGGTCTTGCCGCTTATGTCGCAGGCGAGAATAAGGAAGAATTGACCGCTATAGCTAGGAGGCTGCGCGCTGGCCAGGTCCATATTAACTACGGATCTGGGGGGGCAGATGCACCATTTGGTGGTTACAAAAAATCCGGCAATGGACGAGAAAAAGCCGAATGGGGGTTGGAGGAATTTCTAGAAGTTAAGGCGATTATGGGCGGTTAAAGCATGCCCACCTTAACCTACTGCTCTTTCTTGATTTAACCTCCAGGATGATTGGGGCTGGAAATGATGGATTGTCCGAGACTTGACTTGAACGGTTTTAAAACCGCCAAAGGATCCAACCGTTTAGACTATAGCGCAAAACGAGGACGCACCCGGGTATTTTGCTCTGTAGACAATAACACTCCAAGGGGGCTTATGTTATGAGGAATGGTTACGATGCTAATCGCTGGGCACGCGCGAACGATTGGGATGACCGTGCACTGCGTCTAGATAAATTCGCGGCCGACGATCCAGAAAACGGGTTCTCGGCCTTCAACGGCGCAGCCGATCCCAAGCCGGGTTTGAAGATCAGCAGCGGCAAGGTGAGCACGATGGACGGCGTGGCCGCCGAAGATTTCGATTTGATCGATGCTTTCATCGCGACCTATCATATCGACCCGGAAATCGCCGGGGAGGCAATGGCGATCCCTTCGGAACAGCTCGCCCGGATGCTGGTGGACATGAATGTTCCGCGCGTCGAATTGACCCGTCTTGCCCGTGGGCTGACTCCAGCCAAACTGGCCGAGACCGTGGCGCAGCTCAATGCGATGGAAATTGCCTTTGCCTATTCCAAGATGCGCGCGCGCCAGACCCCCGGAAATCAGGCCCATGTCACCAACGCCAAGGACGACCCGTTGCAACTGGCCGCAGATGCCGCCTTCGCCGTGGCCCTAGGCTTTGACGAAATTGAAACGACTATGCGCGTGGCCCGGAATTCATGGTCTAATGCACTGGCATGTTGTGTCGGCTCAGTTGTGGGGCGTGCAGGGACGCTGTTTCAATGTTCAAGCGAGGAGGCTGAAGAACTGGAAATTGGCATGGCCGGGTTCACGTCTTACGCGGAAACCGTATCGGTCTACGGCACCGAAAGCGCGTTTATCGACGGTGACGACACACCCTGGTCCAAGGCCTGGCTGGCGGCTGCCTATGCCTCGCGCGGGATCAAGATGCGCTGCACGTCAGGCGCGGCCGCCGAATTGCTGATGGGATTTCACGAATCGAAATCGCTGCTTTATCTCGAAGCGCGCTGCCTGTGCCTGCAACGCGGCATGGGATCGCAGGGCACGCAAAACGGCGGGATCGACGGCGCGCCGCTGGCTGCATCGATGCCCGGCGGCGTGCGCGAGATCATGGCCGAGAACCTCATCGCGGTCTGGCTCGATCTGGAATGTGCCTCAGGCAATGATGCGCGCCATTCGGAATCGGATATGCGCGTGGCGGCCAAGGTGCTGCCCTACTTGATTGGCGGCTCCGACCTGATTTGCTCGGGCTTCGGCTCGATCTTGAAGTATGACAACTCGTTCAATCCCTCGTCGTTCAACGGCGAAGAGCTTGAGGAATTCCTTGTCCTGCAACGGGATTTCGAAGCCGATGGCGGGCTGACCTCGGTTGAGGATGCCCGCGCGCTCGACCTGCGCCGCCGCGCCATCGATGCGCTTTCGCATGTGCTCAAGGATCTAGGGCTGGCCGAGGCGACAGAGGTGATGAAACGCTCGGTCGCCGTGGCCTCGGGGTCTAATGAAACCGACACGTTTGCAACCCGCGACGTGGGGCTGATCAGCAACAAGATCAGCGCAGACGGGGTTACGGTTCTCGATGTCATCCGGTCGCTGCATCGCGGCGGGTTCCGGGCCGAGGCGGAAAACCTGCTCTTTCTGGTCAAGCTGCGGGTGTCTGGTGACTATCTTCAAACCTCCGCCGTGGTGCGTGATGGCTGTGTGATCAGCGCAATCAACGATCCCAATGACTATAGCGGCCCCGGCACGGGTTATCGGCTGTCCGAAGCGCGCCGCAAAGAACTCGCTGCCATCCGTGACGTTCTTGATCGCGACGAGGTTTTGCGTGCCGAAGCGGCGAGTGAGATGGGTGAAGCCAAAGCAATCCGCTATCAGACCATGGGCACAGCCGATCTCGGTACTGAGCGCAAGGAAATCGTTGTCGGTGTCAGCCCCGGCTTTGGTTCAAAGATCTTCCGAACCTTGGCGAGCCATCGACTGAGCGCCGTGCTGCGCGCCCTGCAAGCCGGGATCGAGCGCGGCGGCGGCACCCTGCGCCTTGTCCGCTTCTGGCACACGGCGGACACGTCCTTTCTGGGCCTGAGCGCGGCGCGGCTGTCCGGGTCGGGCTTGGGCATTGGCCTCCAGTCGAAAGGCACCGCGGTCATTCACCAGAAAGACCGGCTGCCCCATAACAATCTCGAGCTGTTCTCAAACGCCCCGATCACCACGCTTGAGCACTATGAAAACATGGGATTCAACGCGACGGTCTATTCCAGGGGCAAGCTGCCAGAACCCGTTGTCGTGCCAACCAATGGTGAAGCTCTGGGCGCGCGGTTCCACGCCCGCGTGGCGCTGATCTACGCAATCGAAACCGCCATGACGCAGGATGACGCCACCGCCGAAACCCTGCAAATCATGTTTCTGGGGGACAACTGATGCCTCATAACGCACCGAACAAACGCCTGACCGCCAAAGATTACCCCATCGCCGAAAACCGGCCAGAGGAAGTGACCGGCAGCCGGGGCAAGCCCTTGGCATCCCTGACGATGGAGGCGGTGCTGAGCGGGGAGGTCAGCATGGAGGACCTGCGCATCACACCTCGGGCACTGGAGCAGCAAGCGCAGATTTCCAAATCGGTGGGTCGCTCCACGCTTGCCGGAAACTTTGAGCGCGCAGCAGAGATGACACGACTGTCACAGGAGGAGATCATGGCGATTTATGAGTTGCTGCGTCCCGGCCGGGCCGCTTCAAACGACAGCCTTCTGGACGTGGCGCAAAGGTTGAGAGACGAACAGGATGCGCCCTTGCTGGCGGATTTTATTGAGGAAGCCGCGCGTTTCTACGAAAAGCGAGGTCTTTTCCGAAAGCGATACTAATCCTGCCCTTGTATCGACTGGCAGTACAAAGAACGTGACCCCCAGGTGAAATGTGGGTGTCCGGTCAGTTGGTTGGCGATGCGCGTCTGGTCCTCCACTGCAGAAAAGGAATGCTTCGAAAAGTTGGGGACGAGTGCAAAAACAAACTTGCGAGTTATCCCGTCGAAGTCAATCTCTTGGTGGGGGTCCGGTTGCAGCCGTTCGAACGAGTGCAGCCTATGGTGGCTCCGTCCCGCCCGCGATTACTTAGACTGGCCGCGGCGAAAGGGCGATTTGAAACCCGGCGGGATCGATACGGCTGAGCGGCTGGTTTGTTGAAATCCGCTACATCGCTGAAAATTCACCGCCGCGAATGCGAGTATTTTCTGCGGAAGCGAAAGCTGTATGAGCAAACGGCGGCTGAGTCCCGCGTCTCGGTTGTTGAGGCACGCCACAGCGAAAAGTCGGTTTAAATTCCGCCCATTTTTGCCCGATCCAATGACCGGTTTAGTGAAAATCGCTGCGCCGCCGAAATTCGTCTGCTGCGTTCGCGAGCAAATGCTGCGTGAGCACACGCTGCACCAGCAAAAGGTGGGTTTGTCCGCTTAGCGGACGTCAGTTCGAACCGCGGCGAATGTCCGTTGTGCGGACAAACCGGCCTAATGCAGGCGCAGCTATTGCTGACGCAGCATTTCCTCGTAGTTGCGGCAGATTTCTTGCTGCAATGCAGCTTGCGTCGTAGAAGCAGCCGTTCAAAGCTACAATCTCGGTGGATTTCAGACCGACCTTTCGCTGCAATCTAACTCACCAACCGAGATGCGGGCTAGCTGGACCTTTGTTCCTGTCAAGGATCCAATCTCATAGGCTCAGTTAGGGTGACAATTAGCAGAATGGTCCTAGTTTTTCGACCAGGTAGCAACCTTGTTAAGGTGAATCATGGTTTGATGTCAGACTGCTAATCTCATTGGCTCTGTTTTGCTGGCATAAGCTTCGTCAGGGCTCAAATTCAGAGGACCGAGTGTGAGCGTTCGCCGTTGTAGAAGCCCACCCGCTCACAGAGTTGAATGTGTGCTCATTTTGAAGCTACGCTCACGATTAATCAGACGCGACCGTACAAAGGGAACGCTTTCAATTCGCTCCCGGGCCGGGAATTGAACGATGTTTGTAAGCGCCTAAAAGGCACCTAAAAGTCGACCTCAATAGCGACACCTTTTGCCAAGGCGAGGTCAACAATTGCAGCCGCGACAGCCAAGTCTTGTAGACCGACGCCAGTGCCATCAAACATCGTGATCTCGTCATCTGACGTACGACCGGGAGTTGTTCCGTTGATCACAGCGCCAAGTTGGACCACGTCAGATTCCTGAATCAAACCCTTGGCAATCGCGTGTTGCGTTTCACCGATTGTAATCGATTGAGCGACCTCGTCAGTAAACACTGTCGCAAGGGCCAGCAGCGCCGCTTGGACTTCTTGTTTGCCTTTGGTGTCGGTGCCCATGCAGGCAATGTGGGTGCCGGGCGAGATATGATCGACTAAGATCGTCGCCTGAAACGCCGAAGTGATCGAGATCACGACGTCTGCTTCAACCATCCCTTCGAGCGGACCAGCCTCAAACGGGACGCCTGCTTCGTTTGCTACTTTTTCAATGTTTGGTAACATCTCGGGGTGATAGTTCCATCCGATGACTTTTTCGAAGTTCCGCTGTTCTAATGCGGCGCGTAGTTGGAATGTCGCTTGGTGGCCAGCGCCAACCATACCCAACACCTTGGCGTCCTTGCGGGCGAGATGCTTGATGGACACAGAAGAGGCGGCAGCCGTGCGCAGCGCGGTTAGATAATTTCCACCCACCATTGCTTCGACTTTACCTGTGTCAGGGTCAAACAAGAAAACAGTCGACTGGTGATTGATCAATTGACGTTTTTCGAGATTGTTTGGCCAATAACCGCCAGCCTTTAGGCCCAGTGTCATTCCTTTGCCGTCAAAACCACCTTTGAAGCCATATAGCGCATCTTCGTGGCCAATCGCTTCGCGGATGACGGGGAAGTTGTAAGCGTCGCCAGCTGCCATTGCGGCAAACACGTTTTCAACTGCGTCGAATGATGCCTCACGGGTCAACAGGTTAGCAATTTCGCGTTCAGGGACAATCAGCATGATATATTCTTTCAAGAAGGTGCAGACGCTATCGACCCCTTGTGGATGGCCACTGTCAGTGGCTCAGATTGGTTCTGCATCGGAAGAGAACAGAAGCGTTAGAGTGCTAAATCAATAGGCTTTACCGCGTGCAGATACCGGCCAAACAGTTTCGACTTTTCCGTTACGCACGCCGACATACCAGTCATGAACGTTGCAGGTTGGGTCGCAATGCCCGGGCACCAATTTCAGCTTATCGTTCACTTTCAGGACACCTAGTGGATCACCCACAACGCCATGCTCATCAGAACATTTCAAATACTCAACGTCCGTGCGGCCGTAGATAAATGGCAAGCCGGAATCGACGGATTGCGCTTTGAGACCTGCATCGACGATTGCTTTGTCGGCTTTGGAGTGGCTCATCACAGTCGTCAAAAGGAATAGCGCGTTTTCCCATTCACCATCGTCGATACGCTTACCCTCTTTGTCGAGAATACGCCCATAATCGGCGTCCATGAACGCATATGACCCGCATTGCAGTTCGTTATAAACGTTTGAGTTACTTTCAAAATAATACGAGCCCGTACCGCCGCCACCAACGATGTCACATTCAAGATCCTGTGACTTCAACGCTTGCACAGCTTCGCCAACTTGGGCGATTGCCGCATCCAATTTGACCTTGCGATCTGCGTAAAGATACATGTGCTGCATTGCACCTTGGTAGGCTTGGATACCTGCGAATTTCAGACCCGGAGCTGCGTCGATGAGCTTGGCAATCCGCACAACGTCTTGGGACGTATTCACGCCGCAACGACCAGCACCACAGTCGATTTCGACCAGGGCTTCGATCTGAGTTCCAGCAGCAACCGCAGCATCGGACAATGCTTTTACGTTCTCTGGATCGTCGACACAAACCAGGACACGGCAGCCAAACTTGGGCATTTCGGCCAGCCGTTTGATCTTAGCAGGTTCGGTGACTTGGTTTGAGACCATGACGTCTTTGATACCGCCACGCGCAAAGACTTCGGCCTCTGATACTTTTTGGCAGCACACACCAATGGCCGCGCCCATATCTTGTTGCAGCTTCAGAACGTCAACGGACTTGTGCATTTTGCCATGCGCACGGTGGCGCATTCCGTTCGCCTTCGCGTAGTCGCCCATTTTCTTAACGTTGCGTTCAAGCGCATCAAGATCAAGGATCAGACAAGGTGTTTGAATATCTGCTTCTGACATGCCTGGTTTTGCAGGAATGTCATAGCCAACGTCAAAGGCCTCGAGATTTACATGGGTGTTCATTGGGAATTCCTCAATTGAGCCAAGGCAGAAGGTCGAGATCGACATTTCCACCAGTTATGATGACACCAACTCGCTTACCCGCGAACCGGTCTTTGTTTTTGATGATTGTGGCCAGGGGGACAGCAGAACTGGCCTCCATCACGAGTTTCATGAGTTTCCAAGTTAACTTCATCGCGTCGATGATTTCGTCTTCGGAGGCAGTCAGAATGTCCGTGACGTGGTTGGATACGAAATGCCAAGTCAGATCTTTGAGCGGAACCCGGAGGCCATCGGCAATGGTGTCCGGTGCATCGTCTGCAATGATTTGACCCGCCCTAAAGCTACGATACGCATCGTCGGCTTGTTCGGGTTCAGCTGCAATAACTTGAACTTCTGGCGCGTGGTTCGATAATGTTAAGCACGTGCCAGAAATCATGCCACCGCCGCCGATCGGGGCCAGGACCATGTCGAGACCATCGGTTTGTTCTAACAATTCGCGGCTACAAGTGGCTTGGCCTGCGATGACCCGCGGGTCATTGTAGGGATGCACAAAGTTACCGCCTGTTGCGGCTTGAACCTCTGCAAACACGCCCTCGCGGGATGTCGTCGACGGTTCGCATTCTGTGATGATACCGCCATATCCCCGCACCGCGTCTTTTTTGGCTTGGGGGGCGGTGCGTGGCATGACCACATTACACGGGATACCTCGGCGACCGGCCGCATAAGACAATGACAAAGCATGATTGCCGGATGAATGCGTGCAGACACCTTTTGCCGCGTCTTCTTGGGACAAACCAAAAACTGCGTTAGAGGCCCCGCGCACTTTGAAAGCCCCTGCTTTTTGAAAGTTTTCACACTTAAAAAACAACTTCGCGCCAGTTAGGTCATTCAGGTAAGACGACGTTAGAATTGGCGTGCAATGAATATGAGGCTGGATGCGCGCTTGTGCCGCCAGCATGTCATCAAAGGTAGGGATATACATTGATCTTCGTCCTTTTTGATCAAGTTGTCTTGCGCCGGTTAATACGAACCACCCGGTTCATTTTTTGAATCGCTTGTCGGAGAAGGCCGATAAATTCGCCACCGGCTCTTTGTTCTGAATCAAATCAGTCAAAATTCGACCTGTGATTCCTGACAGCGTGAGACCGATGTGCTGATGTCCAAAGGCGTTGAAAATCCTATCGGAGCCACGCGAATGTCCGATCACCGGTAGTGAATCTGGCATCGTTGGGCGGCAGCCCCGCCAGATATCTTGGTCACCATCCAATTCGCCAAACATTTGTTTCGCGCGTTCACGAAGGTAGTCCAAACGAGCGGTGTTGGATGGGGCAGTGATACTGTTAATCTCAACAGTTCCCGCAATCCTCAGACCGTGGGCCGTCGGCGTCGCATAAAGGCCCGCCTCGGCCCAACCAACCGGCCGTGAAACTTTCTCAGCGTGGTCCTTGAACGCCACATGGTAGCCAAGCTCGACCCCAAGCGGCAAAGTTTCGGCGCCGCTGCCCTGAATAGATTTTGAATGCGCACCTGCCGCAACCACAACATGATCGGAATGCAATGTCCGATTATGATCCAACTGCACCGTGACCGCATCAGTATTGGGAAGAACTTCGTTAATAGTCGAAGAAATCGCGACTCCACCCAATTCAATGAACCTATCATACATTCGAGTAACGTAAGCTTGAGGATCGACGGTATGGCGCGCACCTTTGAACAACACCCCGCGATACATTGGCATCTTTAGCGATGGTTCCAGCTCTAGAATTTCGTGTGGTTCAAGAACTTCAAACTCTATGCCCAGTTTAAGACGCATGTCATTGCCAGCCTGCGCCGCGTCATAACCAGCCTTCGTTGACCAAACATACAGGCATCCGTTCTGAACAAACAGATCTTCGGCCCCACATTCGGCGATCAAAGGATCCAGCCCTTCATCCGTGTGGGCCAGTAATTCCCCCAAACTTTGGGTAATGTGTTCAACTTTTGATCGACGGCAATTGGACAGAAAAGACAACATCCAACCCATATTTTTCAACCCAAACAGAAAATCAAAACTCAACGGGCTGTTTTTGGAAAAAAGAAGCGCCGGAAGAGATTTGAAAATAGTGGGGCTGTTGATCGGCACGCAGGCATATGTGGAAATTGTGCACGCAACCCCATACGAGGCGCCACTACCCGCAGGCTGTGGATCACAGATTGCAACCTTTAGGCCAGATTTTTGGGCCCAAAGGGCAGTCGACATACCGACCGCACCCGTCCCAGCAACCACAACATCAAATTTTTCGAGAGACATGTTCTATATTCCACAATTGACCAGCACTTCACAGGAGACAAAGTTAGGAAGCGCTGTGAAATAGCACCTTCAAGTTTTCCTTTGTGAGCTCAATTGGATTACCCCCGCATGACGGATCCAAAATTGCATCTGCAGCTAACTGAGGGATCATCTCTTCTTTGACGCCAAGCGATGACAAGCCATGTGGAATTTCAAAACGATCATTGAAATCCTGGACAAACGCACAGAACCCTGCAAATCCGCCTTCAATTCCAAGATAGGCAGCCGCTTCGTCAAACCTGCCGGTGATTGCTGCCGCATTGAACTGTAAAACGGCGGGCATACAAACAGCATTAGTTGTACCATGATGCGTATTGTAGTGCGCGCCAATCGGATGGCTCATTGCATGAATTGCGCCAAGACCCTTTTGAAATGCCGTGGCCCCCATGATGGCCGCACTCATCATATGGGCGCGTGCTTCAATATCTGTGCCGTCTTCGTAGGCGCGTGGCAGATATGTTTTGACGAGGCGCATACCTTCAAGAGCCATGCCTTGGCTCATCGGATGATAGTTAGGGCTCGAGAATGCCTCAACGCAATGGGCAAATGCATCAAGCCCAGTTCCCGCCGTAATAAAGCGCGGCATCCCTACTGTCAGCTCAGGATCGCAAATGACGACGGCTGGCAGAACTTTGGGGTGAAAAATGATCTTTTTCGCGTGGGTTTGCGAATTGGTGATAACACTGGCGCGACCTACCTCGGATCCAGTTCCAGCAGTGGTGGGCACTGCGATAATTGGCGCGATGGCGTCCACATCGGCACGCGTCCACCAGTCACCTACGTCTTCGTAATCCCAAACCGGCCTCGTTTGGCCAGACATAAACGCGACCATTTTACCAAGATCCAGGCCAGAGCCGCCGCCAAAAGCTATAACACCATCATGGTTGCCATCGTTATAAGCCTTCACACCATCGCTGAGGTTAATCTCGTTTGGGTTCGGGTCAACTTGTGAAAAGACGTTTCGGCCAAGGCCAGCGGCCTCAAGAATATCAAGTGTAGATTGCGTGACCGGAAGGTCCGCAAGACCTTTGTCCGTCACCAAAAGTGGTCGCTTAATGCCTGCCGTTGCACATGCTTCGGCAAGTTCGTTAATACGGCCCGCGCCAAACTTAATGTTCGTGGGGTATGACCAATTGTTGTAGAGGTTCATTTGTAATTCCTTCGCGTCTGAGCAGATAAAGATAGGGAGGGCACCGGACCCTAACCTGTGTTCTTTTTGAGGTGATAAGATTTGGGACGTGTGAGGTTGTGGTAACCGATCGCCGACAACCCGCCGCCACGGCCAGTATTTTTGCATCCGGTCCAGCACAAACACGGATCAAGATAATCCGCACGGTTCATAAAGACTGTTCCAGTTTCTAGCTGGTTCCCAATGCGTTCGGCGCGCGCAAGATCCGCTGACCAAAGGCTCGCGGTAAGTCCAAACTCGCTATCATTCATCAGCGTGATGGCTTCCTCGTCAGTGCTTACTTTCATGATCCCCACGACGGGTCCAAAACTTTCATCTTGCATGACGCGCATGTCGTGCGTGACATCTGTTAGAATTTGCGGAGTGAGATATGCACCACCGTCGTCTTCGGCAAAACGTGCGATGTGCGGCGTGGCGCCAGCCTCTACAGCCTCAGCAATTTGATCCCGCACTTCCTTGGCAAAACGCACATTGGCCATTGGTCCAATGGTCGTTTCAGGGGCCAGCGGGTTGCCAAGCTTATATCCCGAAACGATTGCGACGGCCTTGGCTACAAACGTGTCAAAATGGCTTTCGTGCACATAGATACGCTCAATCCCGCAGCAGCATTGACCGGCATTGAACATCGCTCCGTCAATCAAAGTTTCGACCGCTGCATCAACATCAGCATCATCCATGACATAACCGGGATCTTTGCCGCCCAACTCAGTTCCAACACCAACAAAAGTTCCCGCCGCTGCAGTTTCCATTGCTTGTCCACCGCCAACCGAGCCGGTGAAATTCACAAAATCAAAGGCCCGGTCAGCGATCAAGGCACCAGTCGTATCGTGGTCCATGAAGACGTTCTGAAATACATCACGTGGCACACCAGCGCTATAAAACGCTTGCGCCATGCGTTCGCCGACGATCAACGTTTGTGTCGCATGTTTCAGGACCACGGTGTTGCCAGAAATGAGTGCCGGTGCAACCGTGTTGATTGCAGTCATGTATGGATAGTTCCAAGGAGCCACGACCAGCACAACACCATGAGGGATACGGCGGATATAGCGTTTAAAATCTTCGTCTTCGCTGACGATGATATCGGCAAGCGCGCTTTCCGCGATTTCCGCCATATGGCCCGCGCGTTCGTTAAAGCCGCCAAACTCGCCGCCGTAACGCACAGGACGGCCCATCATTTGAGCAAGTTCGATAAGGATTTCATCATTCATTGCCCCAACAGCGGCAACACCTGCCATCACCAGATCAGTACGTTCGCGCAATGGGCGCGCCGCCCAATCCGCTTGCGCCGCTTTGGCACGCGTTGCGACTGCAACAGCATCCTCGCGCGAAATGATATCACGTTGGGCGAAAATCGATCCATCGATCGGCGAAATACATGTGAGCTTTGTGTTCATAGTGTCCTCGTCAAAAACGTTGTCGTTTGGCCCTTAGGCGCGCTCAAATCCACGAGCGATTTCCCAATCTGTAACTACGCGTTCGAACTCTTCGATTTCCCACTCAGCGGCGCGGGAATAGTGGTCAATGACCGCGCCTCCAAATGCTGCACGCAGCATTTTTGATCCGGTCAATGCGGTGCGGGCATCGCGAAGATTGCGCGGAATGTGCTGCTGGGCGTCGTCGTCATAGGCATCCCCACGAAAGGCTTCAGGCAGCTCAAGTTTCTCTTCGATCCCACGGATACCTGCTGCAAGCATTGCGGCTTGGGCGAGATAAGGATTCATGTCCGATCCGGGAATGCGACACTCGATCCGGATCGCTTTGCTTTGCGCACCGCAAAGCCGGTATGCGGCCGTGCGGTTGTCAACGGACCACACAATCTGCGTCGGCGCAAAGCTGCCTTTTGCAAAGCGCTTATAGCTGCTGACGTATGGCGCCATGAAATATGTGTAATCCGCAGCGTATTTGATCAGTCCCGCTGTATAATGATCCATCAATTCCGATTTGCCCAAAGGCCGATCTGGATCAAAAAAAGCCGGTTTCCCGTCCTTCCAAAGCGATTGATGAACGTGGCTTGATGAGCCTACTTTTTCGTGACTCCATTTCGGCAAGAACGTAACCGCATGGCCCTGCTGCCAACTAATTTCCTTGGTCGCGTGCTTTGCGATCGTGTGGTGATCTGCGCAGGCAAGCGCCTCATCGTATCGAATATTCAGTTCTTCCTGACCCGTTTCAGCTTCGCCCTTGGAGCCCTCAATCGGAATCCCCATTTCATAGAGCCTGTTACGCAGCGGACGCATCACGTGCTCTTCTTTGGTCGTTTGAAAGATATGGTAGTCCTCATTGTAAGCACTGATTGGAGTCAAATCACGGAAACCGCTTTTCGCGATTTCATCAAAGCTTTTTTCGAACAAGAAGAATTCAAGCTCAGTTGCCATCGTCGCCGTGAGGCCCATTTCAGCCAGACGCGCGATCTGGGTCTTAAGCATCTGACGGGGCGCATGCGCAACCGGAGCATGGGTCGTATGATCAAGGACATCACAAAGAACCATTGCCGTTCCTTCCAACCAAGGAACAAGCCGCAAAGTCGAGAGATCTGGCTTCATCGTGTAGTCTCCGTATCCAGATTCCCAACTGGTGGCCACATAGCCGCCCGGCGTCGCCATTTCGAGATCGGTTGCCAGCAGATAAGTACAACAATGTGTCTCTTCATAGCCGCCACCAACAAATGCAGCCGCGTGGAAACGCTTGCCCATCAATCGGCCCTGCATGTCCACAATACAGACCAAAACCGTGTCGATTTCACCCGCATCGCTCATCTGTTTTAGGGCGTCTAGATTCAGTGTCTTACTCATTGAAGGTATCCTTGGATTCAATTTGTTCCAGCGCAGGCAGCAATAGCGCCAGTATCTGCTGCGCAACTTGTTCGACTTGCTTGGCACTGCGAACTAAGTCGTTGCGTATTTCTATCATAACGTTTGGCAGGCCTCGGCGACCTGCATGGATTTTGAGCGAATGCGTCACCCCGTCCTGCGGTCCGTAGGGCTCATTTCGCGCGACGATTACGCCGGGCAATTTGTCGGTATGTGTCAGCATTGCATCAACCAACCGGCTGTCATCATCGTGCAGCAAGCCGATTTCAACAGAACGGTATTTGCCAAAATATACCGGCGTGAAAGTATGCACGGTCACGACAACGGTATCTGAACTGCGCTTATCCAAAACACCGTCGACTGCGGAACAAAACGGTTCATAAACCGAACGAATTCTTGCGTCCCGATCTTCCTGCGACAAGTCAATATTGCCCGGCACAGAAATCAATTCAGATTGATCGCGCATGGCGCCTGGGTCTTCTGGTGGTCGATTGCAATCATAGACCAGACGTGAAGCCTTGGACGTAACCAAGACCCCATCCAAAGCCTTTGCTAGTGCAATCGAAAGCTCAAGTGCGCCCAGATCCCAAGCCGCGTGACTGGTTAAACCCTCAGCATCCAAACCAAGCCCATCGTGCTCATCAGGGATCCATCGTGACGCATGCTCACACAGAAGGACAACGCGCCCCTGCCCACCAGAATTCAATACGTCCACTAACGGATCTGAATGATCAACGTTTTTCGCGCCATCAAAATTCATCACCGTGCCACCTCGGCAAAACCAATCAAGTCAATTCCCAGTTTCATATCTCAAAGACCTAAAATCAGTGTTGGGAGCCACATAGACAGCGAGGGTATGAATGTGGTCAGAAGGACAACTGGGAGGTAAGCAAAAAAGACGAAGACCAAGGAAGGTTTTAACATGCCTGCCAAATTGGTTTTCCCAATCAACGCCGCAAAGTACAAAATTGGCGCGGTCGGTGGCGTGATCAATCCCATGCCCAAGTTCGTAGCGATAATGGCAGAAAAATGAATCGGATCGACACCCGCTTTGAGCATAACCGGCATCAGCAGCGGCGCGGCCAATAGAATACCTGAGATGTCCTCCATGAACATACCAACAATCATGAGAAACAAGTTGGCCATCAAAAGCAAGATAATCGGGTTTTGGCTAACGGACAGAAATCCCTCAAGGATTTCTTGGGGCACGTTTTCCAAAGTCCAGATACGGCCCAACATCGACGCAAAAAAGATCAAGACCATCAACACGCCGGTCGTTTGACCCGCACGCCAAAACACTTCACGCATGTCTGCCCAATTCATATCCTTATAAAGGTAAATTGAAATTGGGATGGCATAGACAACAGCAACGGCTGCCGCTTCTGTTGGCGTGGTTACACCACCGTAGATAAACCCCAGAATAATGAGCGGCATCATCAAACCAGCGCCCGCCATTCTAGCACGTGAGATAACTTCGCCTGTCATTTGACCAAAAGTTGCAGGCTCAGGGCGCTTAAGGTCCATGTTACGCGTCAGAAAAACATTCCAGCCACTTAACAAAACGACCAAAATTAGCGCAGGAATGATTGGTGCCAAGAAGCATGCAAGGATCGACGTTCCCGTAACCCAACCGAAAAGGATCATTGATGCACTTGGCGGTATCATAAGCGCCAGAACAGACGAAGCTGAGACCAAGGCCGCGGCATAGCCACGGTCAAATCCACGCTCTTCCATCCGAGGGATCATCACTGTGCCAATCGCAGCAACCGCTGAAGACGCCATGCCAGAAATCGCGCCGAACACAGCTGTTGCAAGAATCATTACAATCCCCAATCCGCCCCGAACGCGACCGATCATAGCATCGGCCAAATCCACAAGTCGGCCTGCGATGCCGCCAGCTCCCATAATGCCGCCAGCCAAAATGTATAGCGGAATGGCAACCAAGACGACGGAGTTAAGTTTGTTGAAACCGGCGCCGACCAAAAATGTAGCCGATCCAAAGTCGCCAAAAACAATGAGTAGTAGCACCGCGCCCGCAAAGCAAAGCGGGACCGGGACGCCGAAAATTAACAATAGGGTTAGGAGGCCCGCATCGATCAGAATAAGAGGGTTCATTTCGTAGTATCTCCATTTTTTAACGCATGGGCACGCATCAATAGTTCTACACAGAAGTAGAAAGTCATGAGGGACAGGCAGAATGGAATGACGAAGACGATCGCATACATTGGAATATCCGTTTCAAGAGAAACCGTTCCGCGCTTGACGACAAAGGCCAAGTATTTCCACGCCCAGACAGACATCCAAGCGGATAGAAAAACGGTCAGGACAGCCGTTAACAATTCAGCAGAAAGTCGAGCGCGACCTGCCGGTAAGATCAATTCAATCAAACTTGCTGAGATATGCCCCCGCTCCCAAGCTCCGTGAGTGGCGCCAAAGAAGTACATGATCACGGCAGTGAAACTCGCAAGCTCCTCAATGCCAAAAATGGAAATGCCAAAAACGTATCGCGTCACAACTTGAACGAAAATCAAGAGGGTCAACGCGACGCCTGATGCCAACAAGATCAAACGTTGAAGTTTCAACTTCGCGTTCCACAACGTCAGCAATCGACCGGACAAGAACGGAGGAGTATTCACTCCATCCAAGTGAAACGCTCCCGCCACACTTACTTCTTCCGCGATATACTCATTGGAATCTTCTTTTAGCATTTTCCCTCCCAAGAAATCGCTGATTTGGTTTTCGGCCAGCGCGATAGACTGCGCTGACCGTAACTTTAACGCTTACTCAAGACCGACAGAGGCCCGAAGAATCGCATAGGCTTCGTCGCCCAACTCATCTTTAATCGTTGGCCAAACTTCAGCGCGGGCTGTAGCAGCCAGTGCTTCAAGTGTTGGTGAATCGAAGGTCACAACATTGGTGCCGTTGTCGCGCATAACCTGCAAAGCTGCTGCGTCGGCAGCCTCAACGGCCGCAAACTGAGCTGTTGCAACTTCAAGCGCTGCTTCGCGTACTGCTGCTTGATGCTCATCGCTTAGACCTGAAAAACGGTCCGCATTGATGAAGAAGAAGTCAGACTCGAAGTGGTCATTGTACTGGACCCAAGTGTCGGTGATGTCGGAAAAGCTTTCCAACGTCATCGTCGGCGTGCCGCCGATTTGTCCGTCAACAACACCAGTCTGCAAACCTGTATAAAGCTCGGCCCAAGGCATCGTCGCGACATTGTAGCCGAACGCTTCCAACAGAACTTTATGTGTTGTGCCACCAGGCCAAACGCGAACTTTTAGATTGCGCGAAAGGTCTGTGTTACCAGGCTCTTCAACAGCAGACGCAAAACCAGCGCCGCCCATTCCTGCACCGTAAACAGCCAATGGCGTCAAGCCTTGGTCAGTCAGGGATTCGTCGATGATTTGGAACACACCGCCACCTGGGCTCAAAGCGACCCGCGCAGAATCATAGTCTGTGAATGCGTAAGGGAACCAAGTAATCGCAAGGCGTTTGTCTGATGACGTCGCAAGCGGTTGCATCGCCATATCAACAGCGCCTTCGATAACCTGCTCATAGACCTCAGTCCAATCACCAAGCTGGCTGCCTGGATATACAGTGACGGTCAGGTCACCCTCTGTTTTTTCTTCGACTAATTCGGCGAAACGCTCTGCTGCCAAAGCACCGGCTGAGCCAGGCTGCTTGAGCGTAGAAAGGCGAAGTGTTTCAGCACCGGCTGTAACGCTAAGTCCGACCAACATTGCGGTTGAACACGCAATTAGATTTATCGACTTGAGGATTGTCATGTATGGCTCCCTTAAACATGTTTAGTTTTTGCAAGTCTCACTTTTTAGCAATGTATGGTCACACAGTCAATATATTGGTCACTCAATGCTCCTATTGTACGTCATACATTCAAAATTCGCTACCAAACGCCCAGCTTCTACTGGCAAATTTCCAACGCATTTGGTAAATATGCGTCACACAACTTTCCAATGATTGAGTGTGCAAATTTGGGGTACTAAATCGCGACATGTTCAAGCCAATCAATGACTCAGAAGGCCAAGACCCAGTCTATAGGCAGCTTGCAAATCAGATTTCTGAACTCGTCAAATCTGCTAAACTCAATCCTGGGGATCGGTTGCCCCCCCATAGGGAAATTGCACGACTGGTCGACGTCAACGTCACAACAGTGACCCGCGCATTTGCGGTTCTACAGAAAAGCGGCATCGTCGAAGGTCGCCCGGGCAGGGGTAGCTTTATCAAATCTCCTGATTCGAAAATTGTCCCTAGGTCAGGCGTCACCGACGATTCCGGCCTTTGCGATCTTTCAATCAATCGCCCGGCGACGGACGCCTACCTGCGCGCTGTCGAAGACTTATTGCCAAGCTTGGCAAGTGATCCCCGTTTCTCAACGATACAGGATTACCACCCTCCCGAAGGGGAGCTGCAAATCCGTAGAACCATGGCGAAATGGTTTTCAGATATCACCGGTCACAATGATCCGTCGCGCCTTGTTGTCGTGAACGGCTGTCAGCACGGCCTCTCCTGTGTGGTTGACGCTATTGCGCAAAGCGGAGACGTCATTTTGGCCGACGCGGTGACCTTCCACGGGTTCATCTCTATTTGCGCGTCCAAGGGTATCATCCTTAAGTCCGTCGCGACGGATCATGACGGAATGTGTCCGTCAGCATTCGAAGAGGCCTGCCAACGTTATTCACCCAAAGCTGTCTTTCTGATGCCCAATCTGCACAACCCGACAAATGTGACACTCAGCGAAAAGCGGCGCGACGCATTGGCGACAATTGCGCGCCAGAACGCCGTTTTCATCATAGAAGATGATGTCTGTGGCCCGTTGATCAAAAACCCGTTGCCCACAATTGCAAGCAAACACCCAGATATCACTTTCTATGTAAGCAGTTTTTCCAAATGTGTCGCAGCCGGAATTCGCTTGGGCGTCGTCTCTGCTCCGATCAAGAATGTAGAAGACGTCTCCGCCATGCTGCGTATCAACTGTTGGAGCACCAATACCCTTGTTGGTCTTGTTATTGCAAAGTTGATTGAAAACGGCAGGCTTGACGCAATAATTAGTGAGCAAGCAAACGAATTGAAGGAACGGCACGAAATCCTAAAAAGCACTTTACCGTCAGAGCTTCTTGACAGCCAACCCGCGTCACCATTTGCCTGGATACGTCTACCCAGCCCATGGCGGGGTGATAGTTTCTCGCGCGCAGCGGTCAATGCTGGTGTTTGCGTCCTATCTGGAGAAGTCTTTGGTTTGGACCGGGATCAAGCGCCAGTGCACGCAATCCGGATCAACACAAACGCAGCGAGATCGCAAAAAGAGCTGCAGCTTGCTGCCAGCGTCATTAACAATCTCCTCAAATCCGGACACCGGAAGGCCCTACTTGATTCCTGAGGGTTATGGAGAGTTACGGGTAGGTTGGAAGCTCAAAAATTACGACACTTTTGGCGGTGTAGTCATAGACTTCGATGTCAGCTTTCTAAGCCCCCCAAATCTTATGCAGTGCAACTATTTCACTGCTTTTATTCCGGAGCAAACAAAGCAACTGTCTAGCAGACCATCCCTAGTGGCCG
Organism: Paracoccaceae bacterium; assembly: GCA_029244725.1. GTDB lineage: Bacteria > Pseudomonadota > Alphaproteobacteria > Rhodobacterales > Rhodobacteraceae > JASMHC01. The sequence continues at coordinate 1,737 of JAQWQJ010000027.1, read as the reverse complement.
CTTTCTATTTCTTATGAGTTTGAGTGGATATGCGCCGCGATTACGTCGCATTCCTTTAAAACACTTGAATCTGAGTTAATGTCCCCAGGATTGCGAACACCCGATGCTCGTACAAGGTGGTGATGATCAAAGCCAAGTCCGCTAAAGCTCGCCGAGAAGCTGCCAATCATATCAAAATATCTTTCTTCGGGCTCACCCTGCGTCTGTAGAAACACGAGATGTCGCCCAGACGTTAACCGACTCTTCCTTTCCGCTGTTGGGTAGTCAGGAACAAAGAAGGAGAAAAACCGATCAATTGCTAGCTTCAGCTGACCTGTGACGCTTGTAAAATAGACCGGACTTGCCAGCACCAGCACCTCAGCTTGGGCGATAGCCGCCAACACCGGGGTAAGGTCATCACTCTGGCCACAGTGATCTAGGTCGTTCTTGCAGCGAAATAGGTTTTTGCAGCCATTGTAGTTCAGTTCAGACAGAGCAAAGGTTTGAGTAGGTGCACCAATGACAGCAGCTTGTTGCATGAATCGTTGGGCCAAAACATCGCTATTGCAATGACGTCGTGGGCTGCCAAGTAGGCACACTGTCGACATATTTTTTTGGGACATTATTTCACTCTCTCAAATCTAAGCCGACATTGAGCCAGTTGCTGAGAATGGTCAACATAGGCTCGGACCTGACCCTCGGCGGAAAATATCGAACGACGGCTGGTGGGAGGCGAATGGCGCGTAAATCAGGTATCAACCCAGAAACTCCAATATTTTGAAAGACTTGAAGAAAAATGCACCCGGATAGCCCAATGGTTATTATCGGGGTGCCCAATTGTCAGTTGCCGCTGCAACACCGCATGACCGCAAAGAGCCCATTTTACCTAAGCGCGAGGGTGTCGATAAACTAAGTCAGTTGGGTCTTGCCTAGACGCCACATTGTCCAGTTTGGCACCCAACCTCTCGGCGAGTGAGCGGGATCGAATATTAGGCGGATCGACATAACTGACCAGTGTTTCAAGCTTTCTTTCTTGAAATGCCCAGTTCTTCAGAGCCAATGCAGCCTCATAGGCATACCCTTTCCCTTCTGCATGTGAATAGAGAAGCCAACCCAATTCATCCTCTGGAAAAAGAGGGCCCGAATTGATGCCTACTTGTCCCAAACATATGCCAGACTGACGTTCCTCGATCATCAGCGCACCAAATCCCATTAAGGTCCATTGTGCGACATCGTGGCAATAAAGGCCCCAAGCAGCACCAAGAGAGAATGGGCCGCCCATGAAAATGGACCGCTCTGACATCATTAGCTCAGAATACTCGGGCCAGTCTTCTGCCGTTGGTGGACGTAAATTGAGGCGGTCAGTTTCTAGAGTTGGAATCGAAAACAAAATCAAATCACCTTCAGTCAAAATCTCGTGGTGTTCATCTGATATCTGCACAGAAAATTTGATTCAGCAAACGTAACTTTGTCCGCAAAGTGTGAGTTCGACCGCTGATCTTTGCTGCACTCTGCATGAATGGCTGGTTTCCCTGCTGCGCGGCAGCACTGAGTTTTACGCTGACGCAGCATTTTCCACGCTGCGAGCGCACGCAGCACGAAAACCGAATTCACACAATGGGCTCGAAGCTGACATTCGCTGCATTTAGCAGCGGGATCCGCTATGCGGACAAAACTGCCATACGCTCGACCAGTACAAATGGCTTCGATCCAACGCAAACCGACTAACGTTTTCACCAGATTATCTACTTTTCACTG
>JAQWQJ010000012.1 GCA_029244725.1 Paracoccaceae bacterium | reverse complement strand
GGTGTTCCAAAGGCCCAATTTGGACTATATTTGAAGGAATGTGAGTGGCGTTTTAACAACAGTGACCCGTCAGTGCAATTATCACAGCTAAGACAATGGGTTAAGAAGTATTTGAACTAGTTATCTGGGTCAGCCCCTTATCTTATGCAGGATTACGCGTATTCCTCGCAGTTTCGGGGTGCCAACCCAGAAGAATTGAACGCTCGATTGAGAGAATTTGGCGAAACAGTAGAGGCCGCGCTAAACGACGATTGCGATGAAGTTTTGATTGTTGGTCACTCTTCAGGCGCTCATTTGGCGGTGCATGTAATGGCCGAAATATTGCGACGAAATCCGAATTTGGGCGTCGGGCCTCGGTTAGGATTTTTGTCTTTGGGTCAAGTGGTGCCAATGATGTCATTCTTACCCGACGCCGATGAACTGCGACGTGATTTGCAACAGATGTCAGAGCAATCGAAAATATTCTGGCTTGACGTTACGGCGCCCGGCGATGGTTGCGCTTTTGCGTTGTGTGATCCGGTTGCGGTCAGCGGTGTTGCCACCAAGGACAAGAAATGGCTGATTGTGATTTCTGCAGCTTTCACTCAAACCCTTTCTGAGCAGCGTTGGAACGAATTGAAGCGGCGCTATTTCCGGCTGCATTTTCAGTACCTTTGCGCGTTTGATCGCCCCGGTGACTATGACTACTTCCGGATCACTGCTGGCCCTCAAAGCCTTGAGGATCGCTTTGCAGATCGCACATCCTCGAAAACTAGGATCGAAACGCCGGTAAACAAGTTCACGGATATGGCGCTATGAGACCGCCAAAGCCGATCTCGCGTCCTGACAAGGTTTCGCTATGGCGCTATCTCAAGCTGTTTCGCAAGGATTTATTGTCTGCGCAGCCAGAGCGCCTCTACCGTGCGTGGATGGCGGAGTTCAAAACGCCGTTTTTCAGATCGTATCTAATCAATCAACCGGAACTGATTGATTTGGTTTTGAAAGAACGCCCTATGGATTTTCCAAAGTCTAATCGGATCGCCGAGGGGCTTCGACCATTGCTTGGACAGTCGGTGTTCCTGACGAACGGAGAGCATTGGAAGAAGCAGCGCAGGATCATCGATCCCGCGTTTGAGGGTGGAAGGCTAAGAGACAGTTTTGCGGCCATGTCCGGCGCCACAATCGCTGCGGTCGCTAGAATGCCTGTGGGCAAACACGTTGAGCTGGAGGAGCAGTGTAGCCACGCCGCTGCTGATGTCATTTTCCGCACGCTTTTTTCGATACCGATCGAAAACGAAGTGGCGACCGAAGTCTTTCAACTCTTCAAAGAGCACCAGAGAAGTCAGCCGATTATCAATCTCGCTGCATTTGTTCCCAGCCCGCGTTGGATGCCGAGGTTCCACCCTAAAAAGTCAAAAACAACGGCCGCACAAATCCGCGCACTGATCACACGATTGGTCGAGGAAAGACATCGTGAGATTGACATGGGCTCGGCCCCACAAGACCTCGCCACTAAAATCATGACGACCCCCGATCCGCAAACGGGAGAGCTGTTTTCAAAAGACGAAATGGTCGATCAGGTAGCGATATTCTTTCTTGCAGGGCATGAAACCAGCGCGTCTGCGTTGGCTTGGTCTCTTTACCTGTTGGCTGCCAATCCAGAGTGGCAATCAAAAGTGGCCGAAGAAGCAATTGAGCAGGATTTGACCGACTTTAGCGCGGTTTCAAAACTAAAAACGGCCCGCGATGTATTTCGTGAGGCGCTGCGGCTTTACCCACCCGTTCCAATGATGGTTCGCGAAGCATCGCAGCCAGAATGCTTTCGCGATCGTGATGTACCGCCCGGCGCGCAGATTGTGATTAGCCCTTGGCATTTGCATCGTCATTCGCGCCAGTGGGACAATCCTGATGATTTTGACCCAAATCGATGGAACACCGACAATGGAAAGGAATGCATGCGAAATGCCTACATTCCATTTTCAACTGGCAAGCGGGTGTGCCCTGGCGCGGGTTTCGCAATGATCGAGGGGCCGCTGATGCTGGCCAAATTAACGGTCGACTATGAGTTTAAGGCTTTACCGGCTGAAGTACCTGAACCGGTTGCCCATCTAACAGTGCGCGCCAAAAGCGGTATTTTCGTTGAGGTTTCAAAAAGAACTGACCGCTGAACGAACCGCGGTCAGTTTAGCTTATTCGGCTGCGCGAAGTGTGCTTTGGGTTGGTTGTGTTTCTTCCACGTCTGTTTCCCAAAGAATGGTCGGCGTTTTTGCACGTCGTGCAGCACGTTTAAGGGCTAGATCCTTTGCCAGCCGACTTCCGCGACCCATTGACAGGCGCGCGAGAAGGCGAAGGATCCACAATGCATACGTCCCCGCCCAAACGCGAAGCGCTAGCATCGCGGGGGTAAACACAAGTGTCAGAACTGTTGCAATCCCTAATCCGAAAACAATCGCTGTCGCGAGTTGCATCCACCACAAAGCGGTTGGGCTGCTAAAAGAATATCCGCCGTTGAAGAAGTCGAGCGACAATCCGTACATCATTGGTGTCAGACCAGCCATCGTTGTGATCGTCGTCAGAAGAACAGGTCTAATGCGTGCCTGCGCTGTTCGTACAATTGCGTCGATGCGTGACATGTATTTGCTGTATTCTTGATACGTGTCGATCAAAACAATGTTGTTGTTCACCACGATCCCAGCCAACGCCACGATACCCGTCCCTGTCATGATGATCGAGAACGCTTGATCTCGTAGGATCATTCCCCACAGAACGCCCGCTGTGGAAAGAACGACCGCCAATAGAACAAGCACAGAGTTGTAAAAGCTGTTGAACTGCGCAAGCAGAATGATGAACATCAGGCCCAAAGCACCCGCGAACGCCGACATCAGAAAGGTTTGGCTTTCTTCTTGTTCGGCTGTGTCACCGGTCCATTCCCAGCTTATGCCCGGCGCGAGGGGTTTGGTATCGAGCCAAGCGTCGATTTTGTCAATTCGTTCGCCTGCCGTCATAGCGACCAATTTGACAATGGCATCGCCACTTTCAATTTGCTCGTTAACCTGAGGTATCGTTATGACCGATCCGGATTTGGGGACCATGAAATACTTGACTGTTGGCTCCAAGAATAGACTCAGGAACCAAGATTGCTCGTATGTCCCGCGGACATTGTACGGTGCGCCGCTATCCACAGATTCTTGCGAAACTTCAAATCCAAAACCAACGTCTAGAATACCATCTTCAACCTCGTCTCCGTCTTCGTTCAATGTGATTAGTTGAAGAATCTTAACGTCGCTAACTACACCTGCCTTAACCTCAAAATACCGCTTTTGATCAATGCGGTTAATCTCGGCCAATTTTGCTACCGGTTGGCGCGTGATGAAGTTTGCCAGTGGGACAAGACCGTCTTGCGTTCGCACTTTGAGACTGTCGAGCGTGGAAAGAACCCGATCTTCCTCGGGCAATCGTACACGGATTTCAACTTCTTCGTCTGAACTATCGACGCGCATAGTGTCCAGAAGGATACCGCGTGTGACAAGCTGCACCATACCGCCCACAGTGGCCACATCGGCCCCGTAACGGCCTGCCTTTTCAACATCGACGTTGATTTGCCAGTCGATGCCGGGAAGGGGCAGTGTGTCTTCGATAAGCGTTAGGCCTTCGGTGTTGTCAAACGTTTGGCGCGCCAAGGTCGTAGCGGCCACAAGGTCGTCCCAATTGTCAGACTTCAAGCGCAAGCTTACAGGCTTACCAGACGCTGGACCACGAGACGCAGACAGGATTTCCACGCGGGTACCAGGCAAAGCTTCGAGGCTTTCAGTCAATTGTTCTAGAACAAGATCGCCGTCCCAAGCAGGGTCTTTCACGGTTCTATTGATCTGAGTTCCAAGAACCGGAAGCTTAAACCAAGGCACAGAAATTGTTGGGCGATCGGTCCAAGGAACGGTCTCTAATTGAATTTGACCAATGGTATCGAGTGGTACTGCGGCGCCGCCAGTGTTTGAGCTGAGACCGCCCTGACCAGCGAACGCAAACGCAGTCGCAATCCCAGGATGTTCAAGAACAACCTCTTCGGCGCGACGAACAAGAGCATCTTTTTCATCAAGTGATAGGTTTCCGCGTGCAAGTACGTAAACGATGGCTTGTTCGGGTTCGGATTCCACAAAGAATTCCACGCCCTTGTTGTTCTCGCCGAAGGTCACGAATGTGAAGACCACAAAGGCAGCGACGCCACCGATAGTGACCAATGGCATTATAGGGTTGCCGGCGATCAGTTTGATGAAACGGCCAAATAGCGTCAGTCCACCTTGTTCCTTAACCTTCTCACGACGTTGGGGCTTTGCGGCTGTCATGAAAATCGTAGCCATGAAGCTGGACAGAAGAAATAGAACCATCCCAACCAACCAAGCGCCAGAGCCCAGTTCAGCCAGCGCATCGCCAAACAGATATGTTGGGTTCAACGTCTGCATCAATGATGCAAACAGTGCAAAGATTGATACGGGAACCAAAGCAGCCCGCAAAAGCCATGGGGTAGAAGCCCGCATTTTTTCCGAGGCATCGCCAAAGACGCGGGACAAGCGGCCGGTTACACCGCCCATAACGGGCAGATAGACCAACGCAACAACAAGCGAGGCGCTAAGGACGAAGATCAAGGTAACGGGCAGCATGCCCATGAATTGGCCGGGGACGCCTGGCCAGAAGAGCATAGGCAAAAACGCACACAGCGTTGTGGCAGTCGAGCTGACGATGGGCCAGAACATACGTTTAGCGGCGTCCACGTAAGCGTGCATCGGTCCAACGCCTTCACGAATTCGGCGGTCAGCGTATTCAACGACAACAATCGCGCCGTCCACCAACATGCCTACAGCAAGGATCAAGCCAAACATCACGATGTTCGAAATCGTCACGTCCAAGGCAGCTAAAAGCGCAAAGCACAGCAGGAAGGATGTTGGAATTGCAAAGCCGACCAAAAGGGCAGGGCGCGGCCCTAAGGCTGCTAGGACAACAATCATCACAAGTGCAATCGCCGTTAAAACAGAACCCTCAAGCTGGCTAACCATCGACCCAACGACGACACTTTGGTCGTTTGACGTGCCAACATTCACAGCAGCCGTCAATTCATCCGGCCAAGCGGCAGCGATCTCGTCAACCTTGATCTTAACTTCCTCGGCGGTGCCGATCAGGTTGTAGCCACGCCGTTTAACCACTTGCAAAGCGACGGTTGTTTCACCGTTAAAGCGTGCTGTGCCGACGTTATCTTCAAACGCTAATCGAATTTCTGCTAGGTCGCCTAAAGTAACAACGCGGTCGCCGTTTCGTTTGACGGGGAGCGTGTAAATATCCTGAGGGTCGTTGAAACTGGAAGGAATTTTGACTGCAAACTTGCCCTGGCTCGTCTCAATTTCACCGGCGGCGATCAACTGGTTATTGTTGCGGACGACGTTGATCAGCTCGTTGGCTGTTACGTTGTAGCTTTCTAGGCGCAGGGGATCGATCAACACTTCGATCATTTCACCACGCTTGCCAGCAATGCCTGCTTCAAGAACCGAGTCCATGGCCTCGATTTCTTCCTGCATATCCGTGGCGATCTTGTTCATCGTGCGTTCAGGTAGATTGCCAGTCAGGTTAACGATGATGATCGGAAATTCAGAAAAGTTAATCTCATTGACGGAATAGGTTTCGGCCCCATCCGGAAACTTTCCTTGGGCAGAGTTCATGGCGTCGCGAACATCCGCCATCGTTTTTGTTTTGTCCCAGCCAAATTCAAACTCAAGAGCGACGCCTGCATAGCTTTCAGATGCGGTTGCCGAGAGGGTCTTTAGGCCGTCAAGATCAGCAAGTTCGACCTCCATCGGTTTGACCAAAAGCGTTTCGCTGTCTTCGGCAGAAATGCCAGGGAACGGAACGGACACAAATAGCGCCGGAATTTCGATATCAGGCTCACCCTCTTTCGGAAGCCCTACGTAAGCGTATCCGCCGACTGCAAGGGAAAGAATGATGAAGGCCAGAACCATGCGCGCACGGCTGGCGGCCCAATCGACGATACCGGTCATTTGGACAACTCCTCATAGCTCGCCAAGACTGGTGTGCCGTCTGAAGTGTATTCTTGGCCAACGAGGATAACTTCGACCTCGTTAGGCAATCCTGAAACCCACACACCTTTTGAACTATCTCGTAGGATCGCGACTTTCGAGAATTTGGCCTTGCCGTCGACAATCGTTCGAACGCCTAAATCGCCACCGTCACTTAATGTCAGCGCTGATTGGGGTAACAAATGGGCAGATGCACCATCGGATTCGATGAGAATGTCGGCTGTCTGGCCATCGCGAATCTTTAGATCGGGATTGGGTACGCCAATTTCGACTAGGAATGTGCGTGTGGTTTGATCTGCCGAGCGTGAAAGAAACTCAACCGTGCCAAAAACCCGCTGACCGTCGATCATTTGGGCACCGGCGCGAACGCCTTCGGTGATGCGGTTCACATCAGCTTCTGGCACGAAGCCAACGATTTTGATCGGATCAAGTTGGATAATCGTTCCGCAGAGAGTGCCTTGTTGCATCAAGCTACCGAGTTCAGCCGTGTCGCTTTCAAGCAATCCTTTGAACGGTGCGCGCAACGTAAGTTTTTCAATCTCACGAATTGCCGAAGCGACACCTGCTTCAGCACTTTGGATTGACGCAGAGATATTATCCATTCCAGCCTTGGCAGCCTTCAGACCGGCCTCGGCACTGCTGATCGCTGCTTCGGCGCTTTTTACGGCAGCAATTGCAGACACAACGCGGCTTTCAGTGGCAAATCCGTCCTCAAACAATTTTTCAGCTTGGTTTCTGTTGATTTCGGCCTCGAGCAGGCGCGAAGTCGCTTCTTGTATACGGGCGATGGCTTCTGGAATGCGTGCTTCGGTTTCTGGGATGCGGGATTTTGCTTCGGCCAGCCGTGCGTTTGCGTCAGCAAGAGAAACTTCGCGTGTTCCCTTATCGATCTCACACATGATCTCGTCTTGTTCGACAAATGTACCTTTGCGCAACGGTTCAGACACGACTTGGCCGCCGGTCTCAGAACGCAGCTCAACTTGGCGGGCGGCTTGGGTTTCACCCCTGACGATCACAGCGCTGTCGATAGTTTGTGCAATGGATTTGCGCGCTATGACGGGCACAGCCTTTTCAGGTTCCGCGGGCGCTTCACTTGTCTCGGTTTCAGCTGCGGCAGACGAAACGTCAGCTTCCTCAGCTGAGGATCCAGAATTCACGCCAGCAAACTCAAAGAGTGCCTCACGTTCAACCACAATAAAATAAAAGAACACCATTACCAAAATGGCAGATAAAAAAGGTACTAGTCTCATTGTAAATTCCCAGCGTCCGCGCCCTAGATTGGTAAATAAGTGCGTGGACGAATATTCCAAGCCCCTTATTTTCCTACGCTAAACTCAGTAGTTCAGAATGAGTTTTATTGCAATGCAGCATTGATCACAATTTGAAGGTCAAAATCCTTGCCCTTGGCAATTCCAATCAGCATGCATTATGAGGGTGTGAAACAATAAGCGAAGCGCCGAAAAACAGGTGGGGACCACGTGAGCGATACAGATAGTTTTATCGAGGAAGTAACCGAAGAAGTTCGTCGCGAGCAGCTTTATGGCTATTTAAAACGCTACGGCTGGATCGCAGTCGTTCTGGTTTTGGGCATCGTTGGCACGGCAGCCTTTCTTGAATGGCAAAAAGCCCAAACAACAGCGACGGCTCAGGCAATCGGGGACTCAGTCCTTGGTGCGATGGAAAACGATGAAGCGAGTGACCGTCTAAACGCATTAACCGCGATTGACGCGGAGAGTGTCGAAGCTGCTGCTTTGGTTTCGATGCTTACTGCACGCGAGGCCGAGGTTGCAGGCGACGTTACAGCCGCTATTGCCGCCTTAGAATCAGTTGCGACAAACGGATCCCTGCCACTGGAATACTCACAGTTGGCCGCATTGAAATCTCTGATGTTGCAACATGAAACGCTTTCGGCAGATGATCGCCGCATCAGATATGAGGCTCTGGCTACGCCGGGCGCACCGTATCGGATGCTCGCACTTGAGCAATTGGCGCTTATTTCAGCTGAACACGGCGATATAGCCTCTGCAGTTGAGCAGCTTGAGGCGATCCGCTTGGACGCAGAAACGTCTGAGGGCTTGCGCGCTCGGGCAACTCAGTTGATTGTGGCTTTGGGGGAGACCCCAAGCGACGTAAACGATATTCCGCTCGCGTCTGGTAACTGACGCTGATCCCATGGGGCAGGGAAGTATGACGAACCGACTGATAAATACGGCACTAGCTCTTGTTGTTGGGCTTGGCGTCGCGGCCTGTAGCTCGGTTTCGGGTAAAGACGATATATTGCCCGGAGAACGTGAACCTATCCGTCCAACGGAAGGATTTGCAGGTGTTGTTGCGGCCGAGGTTTCTGGCTCTGCGGACATTCGAATTCCACGGGCTCGTGCCTATTCAAGTTGGTCACATCGCGGCAGTGACATTGATCACGCTCAAGATCATGCCGCATTGGGCAGCGATCTAACGCTTGCTTGGACCGCCGAGATTGGTGGTGGGAACGATCGCCGGCACCGTGTAACAGCTGAACCAGTCGCGGCGCGTGGTCAGATTTATACTCTCGATAGCACCGGAACAGTTACTGCCTTGAACACACAAGGCGAAACCGTCTGGCAAACCAGTGTTTCCCCGAGTGCCGAACCTCTGGATGCCTCTGGTGGCGGTTTAGCGGTGGATGGTGAAACGCTGTATGTGACGTCCGCGTTTGGTGCATTGTTTGCGTTGGAAACGGATACAGGCAATCTGCGCTGGAAACAGGATCTGGATGCTTCAGGTGTAGCCGCACCAACAGTGGCCGGTGGGATTGTTTACGTAGCTGGCGGTGATAGCCGCGCTTGGGCAATTAATTCCAGCACGGGTCGAATAAATTGGACGTTCTCGGGCGTACCATCTGACCAAAGCTTCGCCGGTGGTGCTTCGCCAGCGGTAGGCCGATCTTTGGCGATATTCCCATTTGCGAACGGCGACGTTCAGGCTGTATTCCGCCGTGGTGGGTTTAACCGCTGGAACGCAAGTGTCAGTGGTACCCGTGAAGGTTTCGCCGTAAATCAGATTTCTGAAATCACTGCCGATCCTGTCATCGACAATGGGCGGGTTTACGTTGGTAATTTCTCGGGTCGCATTGCCGCGTTTAACGGCACAACCGGCAACCGAATTTGGACGGCAGAGCAGGGTGCCAACGGCGCGATCCTGCCGGTTGGCCGCAATGATTTGTTCACGATTACGGATCAAAATCAGTTGATACGTTTGTCCAGCAACGACGGTTCTGTGGTTTGGTCAAAGCAACTTCCGCATTTCCTTGATGAAGCCGAGAAGCGGCGCGCCGAGGTTACTGTTCACTACGGGCCCATCCTAGCCGGTGGCCGTTTGATCGTTGCTTCAAGCGATGGCGTCCTTCGACAGTTCTCAGCTACGGACGGTTCTCCGCTTGCTAGTGTCGATTTGTCGGCCGGTGCGGCCTCAAATCCGATCGTCGTTGACGAAGTTCTCTACGTCGTGACGGCAAAAGGACAGCTTGCCGCTTTCCGTTGACACCAAACTGGTGTATCGCAGCGGCTTGATCCGCCTCGAGAGACTCTAATATGAGCTTTACGCTTGCCATTGTTGGCCGCCCAAATGTGGGAAAATCTACACTTTTCAACCGGTTGGTTGGAAAAAAACTGGCCTTGGTTGATGACCAGCCCGGGGTGACTCGTGATTTGCGCGAAGGCGAAGCACGTCTAGCCGATCTGCGTTTTACGGTGATTGATACCGCTGGTTTAGAAGATGCCACCGATGACAGTCTTGAAGGGCGCATGCGTCGCTTGACGGAACGTGCCGTTGATATGGCTGATGTCTGCTTGTTCATGATTGATGCGCGCGCCGGTGTGACGCCGATTGATGAGATTTTTGCCGAAATTCTGCGTAAACGCTCAGATAAAGTGATCCTAGCTGCAAACAAAGGCGAAGGCTCTGCGGCCGATGCCGGTGTTCTAGAGGCATGGAACCTTGGGCTGGGCGAACCGATGCGTGTCTCCGCCGAGCATGGCGAGGGTATGGCCGAATTGATGACAACCTTGCGGCCCATTGCCGAAGAGTTCGAAGAACGTGCAAAGCGCGACGCGCCCGACACCAATATCGAATTGGACGAAGACGGCAATATCATCAACGGAGTTGACGCTAAGCCGATGCAGATCGCAGTCATCGGCAGACCGAATGCGGGCAAATCAACTCTGATCAACAAGATTATTGGTGAAGACCGACTTCTGACTGGCCCAGAGGCCGGAATCACACGCGACTCGATTTCTGTCATGACCAACTGGTCCGGCCATGAAATGAGAATTTTTGATACCGCCGGCATGCGTAAGCGGGCAAAGGTACAAGGAAAGCTTGAGAAGCTTTCGGTCTCTGATGGTCTGCGTGCTGTTAAGTTCGCCGAAGTTGTTGTGGTCCTTCTTGATGCTGCCATACCGTTTGAGCAACAGGATTTGCGGATTGCCGATCTAGCCGAACGCGAGGGCCGTGCTGTCGTCGTGGCTGTTAACAAATGGGATGTTGAGGACGAGAAGCAGCAGAAACTGCGTGACCTCAAAGAATCGTTTGAACGGCTGTTGCCCCAGTTGCGCGGTGCACCGCTTGTCACGGTTTCCGCAAAGACTGGCCGCGGAATTGATCGTCTTAATGAAGCTATTATCAAAGCTCATGACGTTTGGAACCGCCGAGTTTCGACGGCTCAATTGAACCGTTGGCTGATTGGTATGGTTGAGCAGCATCCACCGCCCGCACCTGGGGGCCGTCGGATCAAGTTGCGCTATATGACCCAAGCTAAAACCCGTCCGCCGGGTTTCGTAGTGATGTGTAGCCTGCCCGATAAACTGCCAGAAAGCTATTCGCGCTACTTGGTGAATGGTCTTCGTGAAGATTTTGATATGCCGGGTACGCCGATCCGCCTGTATATGCGCGGGCAAGGGGATCAGAACCCTTACAAAGGCAAAAAGAAATCTACGCCTTCGCGTTTGAAGAAGCATTTGGACAAGTCGAAATAAACGGGCAAACTGACGACGAAAGGAGCCTTTTTGCCATGAGCCGGCTGTTTCTGTCTTCGTTGAAGTTATCCCATTATCGTTCGCATCAGGTTTCCAAGCTGGAACTTGATGGACGTCCGATTGCGCTGTTTGGTTTGAATGGCGCGGGCAAGACCAATATCCTCGAAGCGGTCTCTATGTTTTCGCCTGGGCGCGGGATGCGTCGCGCTGCGGCCGTTGATATGGTTCGACGTCCCGAAGCACTGGGTTGGAAACTGAATGGTATTTTGCACAGCCTAAGTCATCTGCACGAGGTCGAGACCTGGTCAGAGGGTGGGGCGCGGCAGGTAAAGATAGACGAAAAGCCGGCGTCTCAACTAGCGCTGGGTCGCATTGCGCGCGTCCTCTGGTTGGTGCCTTCGATGGATCGGCTTTGGATTGAGGGCGCCGATGGGCGTCGGCGTTTTCTGGATCGGATTGCCCTCAGTTTTGAACCTTTGCATGCTGAAGCAAGCCTTAAGTATGAAAAGGCAATGCGTGAACGAAACCGTTTGCTGAAGGACCAAGTGCAAGATGCACATTGGTATAAGGCATTGGAAAAGCAAATGGCGACGGCTGGCGAGGCTATTATTCGAAATCGCAAAACATCAGTCGCTAAGTTGTTGGATGCACAACAAAAATCGCAAAGCGCATTTCCCGCAGCTGAACTAATTCTGACACATGCCGAGGGTGAATTACCGGAAATCGCAGAGGGGCTAGAAGAGGCGTTCTCCTCTGGACGGGCAAGGGATATGGCGGCTGGGCGAACGCTTGTTGGGCCCCATCGGGCGGACCTCGAGGCGATCTACGCTGCCAAGGGCGTGCCGGCAAAAGATTGTTCAACAGGGGAACAAAAAGCGCTTCTTGTGTCGCTCATCCTCGCCAACGCGCGTGGTTTGGCCGAGGATATTGGTATGCCGCCTTTGCTGTTGCTAGACGAAGTCGCCGCACATCTCGATGTCAACAGGCGCGCGGCGTTGTACGATGAAATTTGCGCATTGGGCGCACAGGCATGGATGACGGGAACCGGTCCAGAATTGTTTGAAACTTTGGGCGATCGGGCGCAATATTTCGAGGTACTTGAAGAGGATGGAATAAGTCGCTGCGAACCCGCTTTGACAAACCGTGAGTCTGGTTCATGAGCGCAGGTATTTGGGAGCTCACGTTTTACGCGGGCGCTATATTCATTCTATTTATCACGCCCGGTCCAGTATGGCTGGCCATAGTCGCGCGCTCATTGTCTGGGGGCTTTTCTGCGGCTTGGCCTCTGGCCTTTGGCGTTATGGTTGGCGACATCGTTTGGCCGTTGCTTGCGATCCTTGGCGTCAGTTGGATCGTCAGCGTCTTTGACGGCTTTCTTGACGTCCTAAGATGGGTTGCATGCGGTATGTTCATCGCGATGGGCGTCCTGCTGATAAAACACGCGGGAAAAGCATTGTCTTCAGAAAGCAAACTAACCCGCCCTGGTGTTTGGGCTGGGTTTCTAGCTGGGTTGATCGCAATCCTTGGAAACCCTAAGGCGATCTTGTTTTATATGGGCGTTTTGCCTGGTTTTTTTGATCTGGAAACGATCACGAATTGGGACATCGTGGCGATCGTTGTGATTTCAATGATTGTTCCGTTTCTAGGCAATCTATTGTTGGCGTCTTTCGTCGATAGAATCCGTCGATTGTTGCAGGAACCATCCCAGATAAAGCGCCTAAATATAGCCTCGGGAAGTCTTCTGATCGTGGTCGGGGCGCTTATTCCGCTTGTAGCCTAAGAACGGATCAAATATTCGCCGATATGACCGCAAAATATGGTGTGATTGCGTGACAAGGACCGCAAGACCTCGTATGATTTGTCAAAAGAATGGCGGATAGGGTCACATGTCGGATACCGAGCAAAACCAAGCAGAATATGGCGCAGAATCGATCAAGGTCCTTAGGGGTCTCGAAGCTGTTCGCAAGCGCCCTGGAATGTATATCGGTGACACAGACGATGGCAGCGGATTGCACCATATGGTCTACGAAGTTGTGGACAACGGCATCGACGAAGCCTTGGCTGGCCACGCGGATTTCGTCTCGGTAACGATCCATCGCGACAACAGTGTATCAGTCCGCGACAACGGACGTGGCATCCCCGTGGATATCCACCACGAAGAAGGTGTCAGTGCTGCCGAAGTTATTATGACCCAGCTTCATGCTGGCGGTAAATTTGATAGCAATTCATACAAAGTTTCGGGTGGTCTCCACGGCGTTGGTGTTTCTGTCGTGAACGCTTTGTCAGATTGGCTTGAGCTGCGTATTTGGCGAAATGGTAAAGAACACTTGGCCCGCTTTGAGGGTGGCGACACGGTCGATCATTTGAAAGTCGTCGGAGACGCTGAGGGTGAGACCGGCACAGAAGTTCGCTTTATGGCGTCGACGAATACGTTCTCAAACCTTGAGTATTCATTCGAGACGCTGGAAAAACGTCTCCGTGAATTGGCGTTCTTGAATTCCGGTGCTCGGATCATCTTGAAAGATGAACGCCCGGCCGAACCGTTGGAAAGCAACTTGTTTTACGACGGCGGCGTTCGTGAGTTCGTAAAGTACATTGACCGCCATAAAAACCCGATGATGCCAGAGCCGATCTACGTTCAAGGTGAAAAAGACGATATCGGTGTGGAAGTCGCGATGTGGTGGAATGACAGCTATCACGAAACGGTATTGCCCTTCACCAACAACATTCCTCAGCGTGACGGTGGCACTCATATCGCTGGTTTTCGCGGTGCCCTGACGCGCACGATTCAAAAATATGCGCAGGAAAAGGGAATCGCAAAACGCGAAAAGATTAACTTTACTGGCGATGACGCGCGTGAAGGATTGTCCTGCGTGCTTTCCGTCAAAGTCCCAGATCCGAAATTTTCGAGCCAAACCAAAGACAAACTGGTTTCGTCTGAAGTTCGCCCCGCTGTTGAGGGGCTGATGAATGAGCGCTTGTCCGAATGGTTTGAGGAAAACCCAAACGAAGCAAAGATGATCGTTGGTAAGATCATTGAGGCTGCATTTGCACGTGAAGCCGCCCGCAAAGCACGAGAGCTAACGCGCCGTAAAACAGCGATGGACGTTAATTTTCTGGCTGGAAAGCTCAAAGATTGCTCTGAAAAAGATCCATCGAAAACCGAAGTCTTCCTTGTCGAGGGTGACTCAGCCGGGGGATCAGCGCAAACGGGCAGGGATCGCCTGACACAGGCAGTTCTACCCCTTCGCGGTAAGATCCTGAACGTCGAACGTGCGCGTTTCGACCGAATGCTAGGCTCGCAAGAAATTGGCAACCTTGTCATGGCGCTTGGCACCGGCATTGGTCGCGACGAATTCAACATTGAGAAGCTGCGCTATCACAAAGTTATCATCATGACGGATGCTGACGTGGACGGCGCACATATTCGCACACTTCTGTTGACGTTCTTTTTCCGACAGATGCCTGAGTTGATTGAGGGCGGTTATCTTTACGTCGCACAACCTCCGTTGTTCAAAGTAATGCGCGGCAAATCCGAAGTTTATCTTAAAGATCAAGGCGCGCTTGATGATTACCTAGTCCAGCAAGGTATTGATGGCGCTGTACTGAGGTTGGCCAGCGGCGAAGAAATTGTTGGTGCCGACCTTTTGCGCATCGTTGAAGAGGCTCGTCAGGCCAAACGCGTGCTGGATGCCTTCCCGACGCATTATCCGCGCCATATCCTTGAGCAAGCTGCGATATCCGGAGCCTTTGACGCCGGACGTGCCGAAGCAGACTTACAAGCTGTGGCCGACGGAATTGCGAACCGATTGGACTTGATCGCGGCGGAATATGAGCGTGGTTGGCAAGGACGCCAAACCCAAGATAAAGGCGTTCGCCTAAGCCGTATCCTGCGTGGTGTTGAAGAACGCCGTGTCCTCGACGGAAACGTTATGCGCAGCGGTGAAGCGCGTAAGCTTGGCAGCATGTCAGGCCTTCTACGCGACGTGTATGACGAGAAAACGCAGTTGGTGCGCCGTGAGCGCATTCAAGACGTCTACGGCCCGTTAGATCTTCTGGATGCGATCCTGAAAGAGGGTGAAAAGGGGCTTAGCCTACAGCGATACAAAGGTTTGGGTGAAATGAACCCAGGACAGCTTTGGGAAACAACACTCGACCCCGAGGCGCGAACACTGTTGCAGGTTAAGGTAGACGATGTTGCAGATGCAGATGACCTGTTCACCAAGTTAATGGGTGATGTCGTCGAACCTCGTCGTGAGTTCATCCAAAAGAATGCATTGAGTGTTGAGAATCTGGATTTTTAAACGCTAGTAGATTTTCGCGAGGAAATTCGCCTAGCTAACCCAATATGATGGCGCTGTCTTAGAAAGGGCAGCGCCATTTTTTTTGCTAAGCATTATCGATTGCCAAAAAATAACGCCCGACAAACAAATGTCAGGTGTTCAAGTCAGTCGATAAAGAAAGGTTTTTGGTGGAGCCTAGGGGGATCGAACCCCTGACCTCTTGCATGCCATGCAAGCGCTCTCCCAGCTGAGCTAAGGCCCCAAAAAGGTAGACATTTCTGTCTGTGTCGGCGTGTTTAGGTAAAGGCGCGGGCAGTATCAAGCGAAAAACTTGCCCGCGCGCTTACAATTTTAGTCGTCGTTGTCTTCGGTCGAAACGTCAGCAATTTCGTCTAGCGAAACGTTGTCGTCTTCGTCGTCGTCAAGAACGTCGTCACCGAGATCAATGTCAGTGTCCGAGTCATCTTCCAACACTTCTTCTTCTTCGGTGGTCGTCTCTTTAGCCTTAGCGCTCATGGCGTCTTCGGCATCAGCAGCGATCATACGGGTTTTACCCGTTTCAACATTCACTTCATCGCCTGTGTAAGGGCTGATGACGGGGGTGCGGTTCATATCGTAGAAACGCTTTCCAGTTGTTGGGCAAACGCGCTTAACGCCCCATTCTTCGTTGGGCATGGAAATCCCTTTCAATCTTGTTTGTCTGTAGACGGTCGCAGCCAACTGCCATAACAAATTGGGAGTGTCAAAGGCTTTGATGCCCAATCTACTCAGAACCGCAAAGGCTTTCTATGAACCAGCACTATCTTCCAGGCAACCCCCCTCTGGAAATCAATTTGCGGCGTTCTAAACAAGCAAAGCGGATGTCGCTGCGCGTGTCCCGTCTTGATGGACGGGTAACGCTGACTTTCCCAATCGGATTGCCAGAATCACAGGCGTTGGAGTTTGTTCGTGAAAAGGAAAGCTGGCTTAGACAACAGCAGAGCCATCATGTGCCATCGGTAAAAATAGAGATAGGTGAGACACTGCCAATTCTTGGACAAGACCGACTGATCTGCACGGGGCAGGGACGTCGCGTTGTGATGGATGAGGCGCGTATTTACGTTCCCGGAGATGCCGCTACTGCACCTCGGCGACTATTGGGTCACCTAAAGCAAATTGCACGGTCTGAGCTGGCCACAGCGTCCGATATCTACGCGGCCAAATTGGGAAAGCCCTACGCGCGGCTTTCCATCCGCGATACGCGGTCACGTTGGGGGTCTTGTTCGTCCGAAGCGGGATTGATGTATTCTTGGCGGCTTATCATGGCACCGCCTTCCGTGCTGAACTACGTCGCGGCGCATGAGGTCGCGCACTTGTCAGAAATGAACCATTCATCGGATTTCTGGCAATTGGTTCAGAATTTATATGGTGATTTTGAAGATTCCCGTGCTTGGTTGCGCGAAAGTGGTCATGAATTACACAGATATCAATTTGGTGATTGACCGTAGGTGGATTTGTGATCACATAAAAAGATGCTCGTAAATCCCAAACCCTCAGAAGCTGGCCAATCCACTCATGACAAAGTGTATCGCACCCTGCGCGCACGGATCATGCATGGTGAAATTTTACCGGGCAAAAGTTTGACGTTGCGCGGCGTGGGTAAAGAATTTGACGTCTCGATGACCCCTGCGCGTGAAGCTATGCGCAGACTGGTCGCTGAGGGCGCTCTGTCTATGTCGCTTTCTGGGCGTGTTTCAACGCCTGAGCTTTCGAATGAGCGGTTAGAGGAATTGGCGGCAATACGCGCGTTGCTTGAGGTCGAATTGGCCAGCCGCGCTTTACCGCGCGCGCACATGGCCCTGATTGATCGGCTTCAAAGCATCAATTCAGGCATAACAGAACAAGTTGTTAAGCAAGACGGCGCGGGCTACATCCGTGCGAACCTCGAATTCCACAGAACCTTATATCTTCGCGCTCAGGCGCCCGCGATGCTGGCTATGGCTGAGACAGTATGGCTGCAAATCGGCCCAACTATGCGCGCTCTCTACAGTCGCATGCGACGCAACGAACCGCCGCACAATCACCGTTTGATCATTGCTGCCTTAAAAGCGGGCGACGAGCCGGGCTTGCGCTTAGCTGTTAGAATGGACGTCACTCATGGTTTGCGGCACTTAGCGACTTAGGCCGCAAGGCCCTTGCTTCCAATGTTCAAGAATTTCGAACGTCGCTCTTTTATCAAGGTTTGTCCGTCTTTTCCACTCAGTTCTTTCAGCATCGCCGCCAAGGCTTCGCTGACAGATTGAATTGTCGTGTCTTTATCGCGATGCGCCCCACCAAGGGGTTCTGGGATCGTTTTGTCGGCAACACCCAATGCGGTCAAATCTTCGGCTGTAAGGCGTAAAGCCTCTGCCGCTTCACGCATTTTTTCTGAGTCTTTCCAAAGGATTGACGCGCATCCTTCAGGTGAAATAACCGAATATACTGAGTGTTCTAGCATTGCCACGCGGTTGGCTGTTGCAAAAGCCACAGCGCCACCTGAACCGCCTTCACCGATGACGATGCTGATGAGTGGCACGCCGATTTGTAGGCATTTTTCTGTTGAGCGTGCGATCGCTTCAGATTGCCCGCGCTCTTCAGCGCCTTTGCCGGGATAGGCACCGGGTGTGTCGACAAGCGTGATCACTGGAAGACCAAATTTGTCGGCAATCTCCATAAGACGGATCGCCTTACGGTATCCTTCGGGACGGGCCATGCCGAAGTTGCGTTCAATTCTGCTTTTCGTGTCGTCGCCTTTTTCGTGGCCGATAACGACGACTGGAATATCATTAAAGCGGGCAAGACCACCCATCACAGCGTGATCGTCCGCGAAGTTTCGATCACCCGCAAGTGGTGTGTATTCGGTAAACAGGGCTTTGATATAGTCTTTGCAATGGGGGCGCTCAGGGTGGCGCGCAACTTGGCATTTTCGCCAAGGTGTCAATTTGCCGTAAAGCTCGACCAGCATGTCAGCAGCTTTTTTATCTAAAGCTGCGGCCTCGGTTTCGACATCCATTTCCTCATTCTGACGCGCAAGGGCGCGCAGCTCTTCGGCCTTGCCTTCAATTTCCGCCAACGGCTTTTCAAAATCGAGGTAGTTTGTCATGCCTGACTCCTGTTTGGTTCAGTAATATATGGCTTTTACGAAAAGGGATTGCAACGATAGCGTCTTAAAACAATACAGGATAAAGCGTTGCGACCAGTGCTATGGCCATCGTGTAGTTGAATGCCTTTAGTCTTGCTGCATTTGACAGCAAAGCGCGCATTTTTAGGCCAAGCAGTGTCCAAAAGCTAATGCTTGGAAAATTCACCATTCCAAAGACTATCGTGACCATGAAGACGGCCGTCAGGCTTCTGTCAGGTGCGTAGAGAGCTATTGCGGTCAAAGCCATCGACCATGCCTTGGGGTTTACCCACTGAAACAAGGCTGCCTGCAAAAACGTTATCGGCCTACCGCCGCTCTTTTCGCTACCGGGCGCTGCTGAATTTGCAATCTTCCATGCTAGCCAACACAAATATATTGCGCTGAATATCTTAAGGGCTTCGTAGCTGTAGGGGATTAGGTCAAACAGCCCAATCAACCCGACGCCAACCAGAAATACCATAAGCGTAAAGCCAATGGCGACACCCATCATATGAGGCAGGCTTCGGGTAAATCCGAAATTGGCACCCGATGCCAACAGCATCAAGTTATTCGGTCCGGGAGTGATCGAGGACACAAGTGCAAACACACTTAGCGCGATAAGAACATCAATGCTCATGCAGAATTAAGCCGCTGTAACGGCTCCGTCTTGGTGCTCAAACTTGCAGTCGCAATAGGGGCATTCGACCCAACCAAGATCGGTTGGTATCTGCAGCCAGACTCGCGGGTGGCCCAGGGCACCTTCGTCGCCGTCGCAAGCGACGCGATAGGAATCAACGATTTTGGTTTCAGGCGCGTCGATAGTCATGGCTGGTCCTTACGAATTGTCTTTTGATGCTTATCAACGATCCGCAACAAGTGAGCAAGCCTACTCTGATACGCGCAAAGAAAAACCGCCAACCCAAAGGATTGGCGGCTAAAACTTTCAAGCAGGCGCTAGCTTATGCTGGCAGGGCTGCTTTTGCTTGATCAACGATCGAGTTGAACGCATCTGGTTCATGTACGGCCAGATCAGCCAGAACCTTACGGTCTACTTCGATACCAGCCAAGTTAAGGCCGTTGATGAAACGTGAATATGTTAGTGCTTCGTCATGTAGGCGAACAGCAGCGTTGATACGCTGGATCCACAAAGCGCGGAAATTGCGCTTACGATTATGACGGTCGCGTGTTGCATACTGGTTGGCCTTATCAACGGCCTGACGTGCAACTTTGAAGGTATTCTTGCGGCGGCCGTAATAGCCTTTCGCTGCTTTGATTACCTTTTTGTGACGTGCGTGCGTTACGACGCCGCTTTTTACTCGGGACATTTCAAATTCTCCTTAGCGAGCGTAGGGCATGTAGCTTTTGACTGTTTTCTCGTCTGCTGAGCAGAGAGTAGTCGTACCACGTGCATTACGGAGGAATTTGTTCGAGCGCTTAATCATGCCGTGTTGTTTGCCAGCTTGAGCAGCAACAACGCGACCAGATGCAGTCACTTTAAAGCGCTTTTTCGCGCTAGACTTGGTCTTCATCTTAGGCATTTCCGTCTCCTGTCTTTAGGTCGGTTTACGCGCGACTCGGCATGCCATACTGGCCGGTCTCGCAACAGAAGCTGCCGTTTAGACCCGCATACGAAGTTTTGCAAGCCTTTACGCTTATAAATCAGGGAATTATCCGTGCTGCGACCGTCAATGAGACCTCAACCCAGTTAGATGGCCCGTATTCGGCCGGAAACCGGAGTGTCGGCCAAGCAATAAAGCCCAACGCGAGTGCCAGAACCGACAATCGAAAATAGAGTGGACGGTTTTCTGACCATGCAGCCAGAATCGCTGGAATACTAAACAATCCGAGAACAAACCCGACCACCAGCATTGTGTCTAAATCCATGTGTATTCCCCGAATGGCAATTTGCCTGCCGAGGTTACTCTGGTTCGGTGGTGTAGATCAAACGTTCGTCGCATGGGGCAACACGAAGAATATTGGTCGATCCTGGAACGTTGAATGGAACACCAGCCGTTACAACGATCTGATCGGTTGAATCTGCGTAGCCTGTGCGTCGCGCCGCGCGCGCAGCGCTAACGACAGCTTCTTTAAAACGCTCAAGTTCGCCGGTTATGACGCAGTTTGTTCCCCAGCTAAGCGACATGCGCCGTGCGGTGCCTTTAACGGAAGTCATCGCGATAATTGGGGTGTTTGGGCGTTCGCGCGCGATCAACGCGGCAGTGGTACCTGATTGGGTAAAGCAACAGATTGCTTTGATGTCAGTCGCTTCGGCGATTTCGCGCGCAGCAGAAACGATGCCGTCGGCGATGCTTGAGCGATCAAAATCCCGCGTTGCGGACATTAGTTCAAGATAAGTTGGGTCTGATTCAACTTCGATTGCCACGTTGTGCATCGTTGTTACGGCCTCAACCGGATAACTACCGGCGGCAGATTCAGCGGACAGCATTACTGCGTCAGTTCCGTCATAAATCGCATTTGCAACGTCAGACACTTCTGCGCGTGTCGGCATAGGGGAATCAATCATCGATTCCAACATCTGCGTGGCAACGATTACGGGCTTTGCGACCGCGCGCGATTTGCGTACCAAGCGTTTCTGAATAGGGGGCACATTCTGCACCGGTAATTCAACACCAAGATCGCCTCGTGCGACCATGATTCCATCAGATGCTTCAAGGATTGCATCGAAGGCTTTGACTGCAGCAGGTTTTTCAATCTTCGACATGATGGCTGCGCGACCTTTGGCCAAATCGCGGGCGTCCCATACGTCATCGGGTCGCTGCACAAACGACAGTGCCAGCCAATCAACACCAAGTTCGCAAACGAACTCAAGATCGGCACGGTCTTTTTCGGAAAGAGCCGCCAATGGCAAAACCACGTCAGGAACGTTCACACCTTTGCGGTTTGAAATGGTACCGCCAGTGATGACTTCACAACTGGCGTAATCTTCACCGCATTCAGTTACACGAAGAGAGATTTTCCCATCGTTCACAAGTAAATGCGCGTCGGCCTGCAGTGCTGCGAAAATCTCAGGGTGGGGAAGTTGCACGCGATTCACATCGCCTGCAGCGTCGTCAAGATCGAGACGGAACGCTGCCCCTTCAATTAGTTCTTCGGACTCGTTGGCAAATACGCCAACACGTAACTTCGGGCCTTGAAGGTCAGCAAGAATGGCGATCGGGCTCGAAAGCTCCTCCTCAATCCGCCGGATGATTTTGTGACGCTCTCTAATTTCTTCGTGTGAACCATGGCTCATATTCAGGCGAAACACGTCTGCGCCAGCTTGATGAAGGGCTTTGATGCTTTGGTAATCACTGGAAGCTGGACCGAGGGTCGCAACTATCTTCACATTTCTCTGGCGTCTCACATGGTTCTCCGAACTGCGTTACAAGTATCTATTTTGCAATGTTAACGCTAACATTTACATTGGCCGTTATTGCGCATTTCCATTCGATAAACAACTAGCCTATTTGAGAAGCTAGTAAAAGAAACCGAGCATATGTACGATCCCTTCTTCATTCATGGCAAAGAACTGAACAACAGGTGGTTGATTACCTGTGATCATGCGACAAACCGCATTCCCAAATCTGTGGGTGATGGATGCCTTGGGCTTACCCGCGATGACATGGAGCGTCACATCGCCTATGACGTCGGCGCGGCCGGTGTTTCGCGCTATTTGTCCGATATCCTGAATTCACCGGCGATCTTGTCGAACTTTTCCCGTTTGGTCATTGACCCAAACCGAGGAGAGCATGATCCAACAGTTCTTATGCGCCTTTACGACGGGTCGATAATTCCCGGAAACAGATACGCAGATCAGGAAGAAAAAGAGCGACGACTAGATGAGTTTCACCGCCCGTATCACAACGCATTGGCAGAAATCGCTGACAGGCGGAGTGACACAATAATAGTGTCTGTTCACAGTTTCACACCTCAGCTTAAAGGCAAATCAAAGCGACCTTGGCAAATTGGTGTGCTGCATAGTGATGATCGCGACTTTAGCGAGCCATTGATGAAGCGCCTTATGAAAGAAGAAGACCTGACGATTGGCGACGACCAGCCTTATTCTGGATATCTTCCGGGCGACGCAATCGACCGCCACGGTCGTTCGTTTGAGCGACCGCACGTGTTGATCGAAATACGAAATGATTTGATCATGTATGACGATGGCCAACGTGCGTGGGCAGAAAGATTGGCGCCTATCCTTTTAGAAACACTGAACAAAACCCAATTGTAGTTAAACAAACCGGAGACCGTCATGGACGATCAAACCCGCATCCAAGCTGAAGCCGCTGCATATCGCCGCCTGCAAAAACATCTCATGCAAGACCGTACTGATGTGCAAAACATCGACATGATGAACCTAGCCGGGTTTTGCCGAAATTGCCTTTCGCGCTGGTATCAGGAAGCTGTAGGCGAGCTTGGCGTCGAAATGACGAAAGAACAGGGGCGTGAGGCGTTTTATGGCATGCCCTATGACACCTGGAAAAACAGTTTTCAAACCGATGCGAACGCCGAAAAACAAGAAGCTTTCAAAGTTGCGTTTGCTGAAAACGTGGGTGAAGACAAAGTCTGATTTTGCGCCAAATCATTGCACGAAACGTAAATTCCTTTAGCCTTCACCGCAAAAGGAGAATGTTATGCGTAATTCAGATCGGTTGGCTCAGTTTGTTGAGGCTTCTCTTGAGCAACAGCACTCCCGAGAGGAAATCAGTGAAACATTGTCTGCAGCTGGATGGTCAGCAAGCGAAATCGCCGAAGGATTGGGCGCTTGGGCGGAGACTCAAAACTCTCCGCCCATCCCGCGGCCAATGCCATACGTTTCAGCAAAAGAGAGCTTCCTTTATGCTTTGACATTCGTGTCCCTTGCGATGACCGCGTTCCACATCAATTGGCTAGGCTTTGAGCTTATTGAATTGATGCTGCCAGAGTCGTCGGATTGGGGGAACGGTTACGGCGAAGTCAGATGGACTGTCTCGGCCCTGATTGTTTTTGTGCCGATATTCCTTTTCATGAATTTCCGCGTCCTAAACGAAGCTGGAAAAGATCCAGCGCGTCGGCGTTCGACGGTGCGAAAATGGTTTGGTTACATCACCTTATTCATCGCTGCCGTAGTTATAGCTGGCGATTTGATCGCAGCCTTAAATGCATTGCTAAGCGGTGATTTGACACTGAGGTTCTTTTTGAAGGCCGGATTGTTGGGGGGCGTTGCCGCGCTCGTTTTCGTGTATTTCCGCGGCGAGATGCAAGATGCCGAAGAATAGCATCCTTGCCGTCATTTCGGTTATTGCAATCGGAATGGCCGCCATAGGTCTGTTTGTTTCAGGCGGCCCATCGGTCGGCAAGGCTGAACGCAGGGACCAAGCGCGGATTGAGGATCTGTATGAACTACGGGAATTGACGTTTTGTTTGGCCGAAACCGCTGGTGGAGTATTGCCGAAAATTATAGATAATTCAGATACTTGTGCGCGGGACATAATGTTCAACGATCCCTATGACGACGTGCCGTATGTATACGAATGGATCAGCGAACGGTCGTACAAATATTGTGCATCGTTTGAGTATCCAGAGCGAATTACAATTTACGACAGCGCGTCTTTTGATCCCACAACAGGCTGTATTCAGTTCACGTATCGGCCCTAAAGATTTGACGTTGGACCAAGAAAAAGCCCCGCATAAATGCAGGGCTCTTTTAGTCTCATAATACATGGCCTAGATCGCGACTTTTAAGCTTTCTTCCAAGTAAATCTCTCGCATGCGCTTTGCGATGGAACCCGGTTTACCGTCACCAATCTGCGCCCCGTCAATTTCGACAACTGCGTTCACAAACATTGTGGCCGACGTAATAAAGGCTTCATCAGCGTTCTGAGCTTCTTCGATCGTAAAGTTACGCTCTTCGACTTTCATTTGGGCTTCATTGGCAAACCGCAACACAGCAGCGCGCGTAATACCGTGGAGGATGTCGTTTGAAAGTCCTCGAGTGATGATTTTGCCATCCTTGACGATATAGGCGTTGTTAGATGTGCCTTCGGTCACAAAACCGTCTTCGACCAACCAAGCGTCGTCACATCCAGCGGCTTTCGCCATCATTTTGCCCATGGAAGGGTAAAGCAATTGCACGGTCTTGATGTCACGACGTCCCCAACGCAGATCTTCAATCGAGATGACACGGATACCATTTTGCGATGCAGCATTGTCAGTCACGCCCGGCTTGGATTGTGTGAACAAAACAACGGTGCAGGGGGTTTCATCGGGGTCTGGAAAAGCAAAGTCACGATCTGCAGGTGCACCACGGGTGATCTGCAAGTAAACACCGCCTTCGTTCACGTCGTTTACACGCACCAATTCGCGGTGGACTTCAAGTAGATCCTCTTTGCTGATCGGATTGTTCATGCCCAACTCACTGAGCGAACGATTAAGACGCACTGCGTGCCCGTCAAAATCCACCAGCTTTCCATTCAGAACCGAGGTCACTTCATAGACACCATCCGCCATCAGAAATCCGCGATCAAAGATGGATACTTTTGCTTCGGTCTCAGGCAAATATTCGCCATTCAAATAAACAGTGCGGGTCATGCGTGTCTCCTTATCCCCAGAGGCCGGATTCGGGCGGGTGCACGCCGGCGTCGTCAAATCTTAACGGGTTTTGGCGGTCTTCGGATAATAACAGCGGCCCGTCAAGGTCTGTCACCATCGCACCCTGTGCCACCAAGGTTGCAGGTGCCATCGCTAACGAACTTCCGACCATACAACCGACCATGACTTTGTAGCCCTGCGCTATGGCCGCGTCGCGAAGCTTTAAAGCCTCTGTAAGGCCGCCGGTTTTGTCGAGTTTTATGTTCACAAAATCATATTTGCCCCGCAAACCAGTCAGCGAAGACCGGTCATGACAACTTTCATCGGCGCACACGGGCAGTGGTCGCTCCATACCCAACAAGGCCTCGTCATCAGATGCGGGCAGGGGTTGTTCAACCAATTCAACACCTAGACCAAGTAGATGTGGCGCCAGATCTGCGTAAACTTCGGCGCTCCAGCCTTCGTTTGCGTCTATGATAATGCGGGCATTCGGGGCGCCCGCACGGACGGCTTCCAGTCGGGGCATATCGTCTGGTGTACCAAGCTTGATCTTCAAAAGTGGGCGGAACGCGTTCTTCGCGGCCTGAGCGCGCATCGCGTCGGGTTCATCAAGCGACAATGTGTAGGCAGTGATCTCAGGCCCGGGACGGGATAGACCAGCGTATTCCCAAACACGCTTGCCAGCTTTTTTCGCCTCAAGATCCCAAAGTGCGCAATCTACTGCGTTGCGCGCTGCCCCCGCAGGCAAAAGGTCAACCAGTTCAACGCGACTAAATTGTGTAGGCAGTCCGGCAATCTCGGCTTCAACGCTTTCGAGTGTTTCATCGTATCGCGCATAGGGAACGCATTCCCCCCATCCTGAATGTGCGCCGTCACTGATACGAACCGTCAAAACCTTAGCCTCGGTTCGAGCACCCCGAGAAATGCGAAAAACCTGAGCCAATTGGAACGTATCGCGAGAGATTTCGATCTGCACACGCGTCTCCTTTATCTTGCCAAAAATACCTTCGCCGAAGGCGTAAATCGCCGCGCTGATACGCGACGATTTCTATTAGATCGCTTCCAGCGCGTCTACCAGTTTGGCCGCGCCATACCGAAACGGATCTGTCGCGGGCAGGCCCATGTCTGCCTCAACTTCGGCCAAATACGCTTTGGCATCCACATCCGTCATGTGCTGAGTATTGACCGAAATGCCAACGATCTGGCAGGCAGGGTTGGCAACTTTCGCGAGCGTTAATGCCGTATCGCGAAGATCGTGAAGTGACGGCTGTTGATAGTCTGGCAGGCCGCGCATGTGCTCTCGGGTTGGTTCATGTGCAAGGATAAGCGCATCGGGCTGTCCACCGTGGATCAAAGCCATTGTAACGCCAGAATAGGATACGTGAAACAAAGAACCCTGACCTTCGATGTGATCCCAGTGATCAGCGTCGTTGTCTGGCGTCAGATACTCAACTGAACCCGCCATAAAGTCAGCAATGACTGCATCCAATGGCACGCCGTCGCCGGTGATTAGAATGCCTGTTTGACCAGTCGCGCGGAAATTCGATTTCATGCCGCGCTTTTTCATTTCGGCGTCCATGCAAAGGGCAGTGTACATTTTGCCGACAGAGCAGTCCGTTCCAACTGCGAGAACGCGCTTACCTGTTCGCTTCTTGCCATTTGCGATCGGGTACTCGACCGAAGGAATTCGTACGTCATGCAACTCGCGGCCGCATGCTGCGGCAACTGCCACTAGATCAGCTTCTTCGGACAGAAGGTTGTGCAAGCCAGAGGCAAGATCAAATCCCTCTTCCAAGGCCATAACCAGCACCTTTTTCCACTCGGGGCTGATTACTCCACCTCGGTTTGCAACGCCGATCACTAATGTTGCTGCTCCGGCTGCCTTGGCGTCTTCCAGTGTCATGTCTGTTAGGCCGACATCAGCTTTGCAGCCTTCCATACGGAATTGACCGACAGCGTTGTCGGGGCGCCAATCTTTGATGCCTTGGGCAACTTTCGCGGCGAGTTGATCTGGGGCGTCCCCTAGGAACAATAAGTATGGTGTTTTGATCATGGCGTGTCTCCTGGTTGCACGCACATTTATGTGGGAAACAACTGGAAATTCTTGCGAATGCATTGGCGCAACAAAGTATTGAGCAAGATATTCCTAGATAAATGACAAATCGTAGAAGAAACTTGCGTCATGTTCGTGTTACCCATCGAATCGAACGCATAAACTCTGCATTGCGGCAATTATCGCCGCGATGCGGAAAGTGTCTTGAGCAGTTTAGCGCAATAATATAATTCAGGTGCCGAACAATGCGAAATTTCCTTGCCTGAAGGGCCCTAAACTATGAGCTTCCGCGTCCAACCTGCTGCACCAGCCCGCCCAAACCGCTGCCAACTCTTCGGCCCTGGCTCTCGTACCGAGCTGTTTGAGAAAATGGCGAAATCTGCTGCTGACGTTATCAACCTCGATCTCGAGGATTCAGTGGCGCCTAGTGATAAAGATGTTGCGCGAAAGAACATCATTCAAGCAACACATGACGTCGATTGGGGCAACAAATACCTTTCGGTTCGTATCAATGGACTTGATACAGAGCATTGGTACAAAGACGTCGTGGACGTACTTGAAAACGCATCCGACCGTCTCGATCAAATCATGATCCCTATGGTTGGTTGTGCCGAAGACATCTACGCGGTGGAAGCTTTGGTTGCTGCCGTCGAAAAGGCGAAAGGTCGTAAAAAGCCTGTCAGCTTTGAAGTCATCATCGAAACCGCAGCTGGTATTGCCCATGTGGAAGAAATCGCGGCATCAAGCCCGCGTATGCAGGCTATCAGTCTCGGTTATGCGGACTTTGCGGCCTCGATGGGTATGCAAACGACCGGTATCGGCGGAACGCAAGAAAACTACTACATGCTGCGTGATGGGGAAAAACACTTCACCAACCCATGGCACTGGGCGCAAGCGAAAATCGTTGCAGCCTGTAGGACACATGGCGTTCTACCTGTCGACGGCCCGTTCGGGGATTTCTCGGATGATGAAGCCTTTGTTGCTCAGGCTAGACGCTCGGCAACTTTGGGTATGGTCGGCAAATGGGCGATCCACCCAAAACAGGTTAAGCTATCAAACGAGGTATTTTCGCCGTCCGTAGAGGCGATTGCGGAAGCTCGCGAAATCCTAGCTGAGATGGAAAAAGCTAACGCCGCAGGCATGGGAGCCGTAACTTACAAAGGCAAATTGATAGACCAAGCGTCGATGAAGCAAGCTGAAGTGATCGTGCGTCAGGCCGAGTTGGTCGCAAACATCTAAGCCTTCTTCCTAGGCTAAGTAATATTCAAAAGGGTCGCCCCACTCGGGCGGCCTTTTCTTTATGGCTGGCCCCTCGCGAAGGCTCGTGTAAAGTTGTGCGCAACAGGAATAGGAACGCGAAAATGACCACCGGATTCGGCAAAGGCTGCCATCTTCACCTCATCGACGGATCGGCCTTCATTTTTCGTGCCTACCACGCGTTGCCCCCGCTAACCCGTAAATCCGATGGCTTGCCAATCGGTGCTGTCGCTGGATTTTGCAACATGCTCCACCGCTATGTTGAGGGCAACACAGGGCCTAATGCACCAACCCACGTTGCCGTGATTTTTGATCATTCAGGCAAGTCGTTTCGCAACGATATATACGATTTATACAAGGCCAATCGCCCCCCAGCGCCCGAAGATCTAGTGCCGCAATTCCCGTTGACACGCACCGCGACGCGCGCTTTCAACATCGCTTGCAAAGAGGTAAAAGGTTACGAGGCCGACGATATCATAGCGACGCTAGCCTGTCAGGCGCGGGACGCCGGAGGGCGATGCACGATCCTCAGTTCTGACAAGGATATGATGCAGCTGGTTGGCAATGGCGTTGAGATGCTCGATGCGATGAAGAACAAACGCGTTGATCGCGACGGTGTGTTTGAGAAATTCGGTGTCGGGCCTGAGCGCGTAATCGATGTGCAAGCCCTGGCGGGGGATTCGGTTGATAACGTACCGGGTGCCCCTGGAATTGGCCTAAAGACGGCGGCCTTGCTGATTAACGAATACGGTGACCTCGAAACGCTTTTGGATCGCGCTGAAGAGATCAAACAGCCAAAACGCCGACAAACTCTTATCGACAATAGAGCGCAGATTGAGCTGTCCAAGAAACTGGTGACGCTTGATTGTGACATGGCGTTGGACTTCACAATGGATGACCTTGAAGTTCAAGATCCAGATCCCGCAGTGCTATTGCCGTTTCTCGCGGAAATGGAATTTCGCACGCTCACCAAACGTGTTGCCGATGCCGCAGGGGTTGAACCACCCGCGATTGCTGAGTCTGAGGCAGGCGCTGCGGATGCACCACCTTCGCCCGAAGATTTGCCATTCGATGCCGAGAAATACGAATGCGTCACGACGATGGAGCGTCTGCAAGCGTGGATCGAAAGGATCAATCACGTTGGCCATGTTGCCGTTGATACCGAGACGACGGGCCTCGATGAGATGGTCGTCGATCTTGTTGGCGTGTGCCTCAGCGTTGACGCGGGCGAGGCATGCTACATACCGTTAACCCATAAAAAGGGCGGGGCGGATGATCTTTTTGGCTCAGATGAACTGGCCGAGGGTCAATTGCCTTTGGATGATGTTATTGCAGCGCTAAAGCCGGTGTTCGAAAATCCCGCCGTGTTGAAAATCGGGCAAAACATGAAGTACGACGCTAAGATATTGGTGCGTTACGGCATAAACATCGCCCCGATAGATGACACGATGCTAATGTCCTATGCGCTTCATGCAGGCCTTCATGGTCACGGAATGGACGCGCTGTCTGATCGCTACCTAAATCACGCACCCATTCCGATAAAGTCTTTGCTGGGTAGCGGAAAGTCGATGATCACCTTTGATCGCGTGCCTGTAGAAGATGCCGTCAAATACGCGGCCGAGGACGCCGACATCACCTTGCGTCTTTGGCAGCGGTTCAAGCCTCAGCTGCACGCGGCCAAAGTTTCAAGAGTATACGAGCGGCTAGAGCGCCCTTTGGTGCCTGTGTTGGCCCAGATGGAGCGGCACGGAATAAAAGTGGATCGTGATACGCTGTCTCGGATGTCCAACGCCTTCGCCCAAAAAATGGCTGGCCTAGAGGCAGAAATTCACGAAATGGCGGGTCGGTCATTTAATGTCGGTAGTCCTAAACAGCTAGGTGAAATTTTGTTTGACGAAATGGAATTGCCCGGTGGGAAAAAGGGTAAAACGGGGGCTTATGCGACCGGCGCGGACATTCTCGAAGACTTGGCCACGGAACATGAAATGCCTGGCCTGGTTTTGGATTGGCGCCAGCTTTCCAAGCTTAAGTCGACTTACACTGATGCGCTACAAGAGCACATCAATGCAGATACGGGCAGAGTGCATACTTCCTATATTCAATCGGGTGCATCCACAGGGCGCCTTGCGTCGTCTGATCCCAATTTGCAAAACATTCCAGTGCGCACTGAGGAAGGTCGCCGCATCCGAGAGGCGTTTATCTCTGAGTCAGGAAAAACCTTAGTCAGCCTAGACTATTCGCAGATTGAGTTGCGGATTCTGGCCCACACAGCAGATATCGAACCGCTCAAACAGGCCTTCAGAGATGGACAAGACATCCACGCCATGACTGCGTCTGAGATGTTTGATGTTCCGCTGGATGAAATGACCTCGGACATCCGTCGTCAGGCCAAAGCGATTAACTTTGGGGTCATCTACGGCATCTCAGGTTTTGGCTTGGCGCGAAATTTGCGTATCCCACGGTCCGAAGCACAAGGCTTCATCGACCGCTATTTCGAACGTTTCCCTGGTATTCGCGCCTATATGGATGACACGGTGGCCTTTGCAAAAGAACACGGGCATGTGGAAACGCTTTTTGGGCGCAAGATCAACACTCCGGAAATTGCAGCAAAGGGGCCGAAAGCGGGCTTTGCCAAACGCGCCGCCATCAATGCGCCTATTCAAGGCACTGCAGCTGACATAATCCGCCGTGCCATGATCAGAATGCCAGAGGCGATTGCCGAGCTGCCGGCTAAAATGTTGCTTCAAGTCCATGATGAATTGATTTTCGAGGTTGAAAATGGTGCGGAAGACAACCTCATCGCGACAGCTCGGGCCATAATGGAAGGCGCAGCTGAACCCGTTATCAAACTAGATATTCCCCTTACCGTAGATGCGGGACAGGGTCGCAACTGGGCAGCAGCTCACTAATGCCGCACGCCGAATTAAAATACTCATCCGATTTAGGGATTGATGCGCCCAAAATTCTTCGCGCTATCGAGGAATGCATTAACGATCACGACCCAAACGCAGGCGCTTGCAAAGGCCGCGCATATCTGACCGACATTTTCCATCACACACATATTTTGGTCGACATATCTATGCTGCCAAAACCTCATCGCGATACCGCGTTCACGGTGAGACTCCGAGATGATCTCGAGCACTTGATCAAGGGTTGCCTCACTAAGGCATGTAAATTTTCATTGGCCATCACTTTCACTGACCAGATTTACATAACAAATGAATTCGTGCCCGAGGCCTACGCATAACTCTAGTTTTATCTTGCCAAAAATACCTCGGAGTTTGAGGCTGCGCCTCAATTAAAAGGTAAGGGGGTCGAGCCCCCGCAACTTTTTGGTTTGCTTTAATGTGAATATTCCAACTGCGGATAATCAAAGTGACCTACTTTAAGCAGTGGTACATTTTAGTTGGTTTTATTAGAAGGCAGTCAAGCAGTTTCGTTTGACTATCTTGCAACTCAAATGCGCTTGGTATACGACGGCATACAACAGCCTTGAAAGACGACTCAGCAATTATCGCGGAATCGGGTTTTAGGCTTTTCTGACAGCAAAACGCAGGAATCGTCATGAGCTTGTACACAGACTACCTCACCGAGATCGAAACACGCAAAACCCAAGACCTAAATCCAAAGCCAATTGACGGCGGCGATCTTACGGCCGAGATTATTGCTCAGATCAAAGACTCTGGAAATGAGCACCGCGATTCTTCGCTCAACTTTTTCATCTACAACACTCTGCCAGGCACAACGGCCGCAGCGGGTGTGAAAGCGGTCTTCCTAAAAGAGATCATTTTGGGTCAAGCGACCGTCGCAGAAATCTCAAACGAGTTCGCCTTTGAAATGCTATCCCACATGAAGGGTGGTCCATCGATTGACGTTCTTTTGGATCTTGCTCTTGGTGACGACGCTCAGATTGCAGCGCAAGCCGCTTCGGTGATGAAGTCTCAGGTGTTCCTCTACGATGCGGACATGGATCGACTGAGCAAAGCCTATGAAGATGGCAATGCGATCGCCAAAGAATTGTTGGAAAGCTACGCCAACGCCGAGTTTTTCACCAAACTTCCCGACGTCAACGAAGAGATTGAAATCGTCACTTACATTGCTGCCGAAGGTGATATCTCGACTGACCTTCTTTCGCCGGGCAATCAAGCCCACAGCCGCGCTGATCGTGAGTTGCACGGAAAGTGCCTGATGTCGCCAAGCGCGCAGCAAGAAATTCAAGAACTCAAACTGCAGCATCCTACCAAGCAAGTAATGTTGATCGCTGAAAAGGGCACCATGGGCGTTGGCTCTTCGCGTATGTCCGGCGTTAACAACGTGGCACTTTGGACTGGTAAGCAGGCCAGCCCTTACGTTCCATTTGTGAACTACGCACCGATTGTCGCTGGCACTAATGGCATTTCACCGATCTTTTTGACGACGGTTGGCGTGACGGGTGGCATTGGACTCGACCTGAAAAACTGGGTCAAAAAGGTAGACCAAGACGGCAACACGATCGTAAACAACGACGGCAACGCGATCCTTGAACAGAGGTATTCGGTCGAAACTGGCACTGTTTTGAAGATCAACACCAAGTCTCATACGCTGCACGGCGAAGACGGCGATGAACTGGCTGATGTCTCATCAGCGTTTACGCCGCAGAAAATGGAATTCATGAAGGCTGGCGGTTCATATGCCATTGTCTTCGGTAAAAAGCTTCAGACGTTTGCCGCAGAAACGCTTGGCGTTGAGATGCCGACTGTGTTCGCACCGTCGAAAATCGTAACAAACGCAGGCCAAGGTCTGACAGCTGTTGAGAAAATCTTTAACAAAAACGCTGTAGGTGTTCCAGCTGGCACTGTCATGCACGCGGGCTCAGATGCGCGTGTTGAGGTCAACATAGTTGGCTCGCAAGACACTACCGGCCTGATGACCATGCAAGAGCTTGAGGCTATGGCGGCGACGGTCGTGTCACCCATCGTCGATGGTGCGTATCAGTCTGGTTGTCACACTGCTTCGGTATGGGACATTAAAGCTCAAGCCAACACGCCACGTTTGATGAAGTTCATGAACGATTTTGGTCTGGTCACGGGTCGTGATCCAAAGGGCGCATATCACGCCATGACCGATGTTATTCACAAGGTTTTAAACGACATCACTGTTGATGATCGCGCGATCATCATCGGCGGTGATAGCCACACACGTATGTCCAAGGGCGTCGCCTTTGGTGCAGATTCGGGCACGGTGGCGCTGGCTTTGGCTACTGGTGAAGCATCGATGGTGCTACCAGAGTCAGTCAAAGTGACGTTCAAAGGCCAGATGGCCGATCACATGGACTTCCGTGATGTGGTACATGCAACTCAGGCGCAGATGCTGGATCAGCACGGTGACAACGTTTTCCAAGGCCGCGTGATCGAAGTGCACATAGGCACTTTGCTGGCGGACCAAGCGTTCACGTTCACTGACTGGACTGCTGAGATGAAGGCGAAAGCCTCGGTCTGTATCTCAAATGATGAGACGTTGGTTGGTTCTCTTGAGTTGGCCAAAAGCCGTATCCAAATCATGATCGACAAAGGCATGGAGCATGATAACGGCATGCTGGCTTCGTTGATTGCGGTTGCCGACAAACGCATCGCAGAAATCAAATCGGGTGAAGTGCCAGCCCTGACACCAGACGACAACGCAAAGTATTTTGCTGAGGTTGTTGTTGACCTCGGCCTGATCGTTGAGCCCATGATCGCTGATCCTGATGTGAATAATATCGATGTTTCAAAGCGTTACACACATGACACGATCCGCCCAATCTCATTCTACAAGGCTGAGAAGAAGGTTGATCTGGGCTTTGTTGGTTCTTGTATGGTGCATAAGGGCGACATCAAAATTGTAGCTCAGATGCTGAAGAACTTAGAGGCCGCCAACGGTTCTGTAGAGTTTAAAGCTCCGCTGGTTGTAACGGCTCCTACCTACAACATCATTGATGAGTTGAAGGAAGAGGGCGACTGGGAAGTACTTCAAAAATACTCGGGCTTCGAGTTTGATGACAACGCGCCTAAGCAGACTGCACGAACTGAGTATGAGAACATTCTCTATCTTGAGCGTCCGGGCTGTAACCTCTGCATGGGTAACCAAGAGAAGGCTGCCAAGGGTGACACAGTTCTAGCGACTTCTACGCGCCTGTTCCAAGGTCGGGTAGTTGCGGACCTTCCTGAAAAGAAGGGTGAGTCGTTGCTTGGGTCAACGCCAGTGGTTGTTCTTTCGGCGATCCTTGGCCGTACGCCTACACTTGAAGAATACAAAGTTGCGGTTGAGGGCATCGATTTGACAAAGTTTGCGCCTCCGCAGGATATCCCAGGCACCTCTAGGTCAGTGCATTTCTAAAATACGCAGTCCAAGAAAGCCTTAGACTAATTTGAAACGGGGTCGCGCTATTTGAAAGCGTGGCCCTGTTTCTCTTCACGTCATTTTCGAAATATTTCACTCAGTCTCGCGAAACATTGATTGGAGGTTTCAATCTTCGTGTTTTAGATGTTGGCCAACGAATTTTTAGGGACGTGACGAATGCGCCTTTTGGCTTTTGGTTTTGCGATAATGTTTGGACTGCAAACTGCAGTTGCGGTTGCAGACGACAATCCGGTTGTTGTCGAGTTGTTCACTTCGCAAGGCTGTTCAAGCTGCCCGCCTGCTGAGGCGCTGTTTAAGGACTTAGACGCATCGGGTGATATCATCGGTCTAGTTTGGCACGTTGATTATTGGGACTACATCGGATGGAAAGATGTCTTCGCCAAACCGGACTACACTGGACGCCAAAAATATTACGCCCATGCCATGGGTGAAAAGATGATCTACACGCCACAGATGATATTCAACGGAGTTGAACACGCGGTTGGCAGCGATAAAGAACGTGTTTTGCAAATTGTGAATGAACAATTAGAGCGTGCGCCGTCAGTGAATTTAGACATTGAGCGCAACGGGGACGTCCTTAGGATATCTGCGGAACGTCCCGAGGGATCGACACAAAAGATGGATGTCTATGTCATCCATTATATTGAAGAATCCACCGTCAATATCACGCGCGGAGAAAATGCAGGTCACACGAGTACCTATACGAAAATCGTGAGTGATTGGCGTACAGTCGGTCAATGGAAAGGTCGTCGGGATCTTAAGTTGGACGTGACATTGACCTCAGAGTTGCCGATGGTCGTGATGCTTCAGGCCGAAGGATTTGGGCCGGTCATGGCTGCGCGCCAAATTAACTAATCAAGCTTCCAACGCTTGTGCACCCAGAACCACTGTTCTGGATGGCGACGCACCATAGCCTCAAGATCGTCATTGATTTGCTGGGTCATATTAAGTGAGTCCGAAAGCTCAATTGGTTTATGCACTTCAACTTTGAAATCGATGCCGTTCGGCTGACGGACTCCGTAGATAGGCACAAGAAGCGCGTTGTGCTTGATCGCAAGATCAGAAATGACCGTGGACGTTGCCGCTGGTTTGCCCATGAACGTGGTGCGCGCACCCTCTGGGGCGTGGACATCCGTTAGAATACCCATAACGCCACCCTTGCGAATATGGCGGACCATTTTGACAACACCCTGTTTGGTTTGAGGGAATTGTTGGTCTGAAAAGTAGCTGATCGCGTCAACGTAATGTTTGTCGAAAAAACGGTTTTCCATCGGGCGATAAAGAACACCAATAGTTATCCCAAGTTTCTGAAGCGTTGGACCAATGGCGACGTAATTTGCGTAGTGACCCGTCACTAGAATAAGCGGGCGACCAGACCTGTGCGCCTCAAGCATTGGTTCAAGCCCATCACCAGAAATTTCGGCGTCGTACATGCGATCAAAGTATTCTTTTCCTGAATACATTTCGATAATCATTCGGCCTACAGTCGTCGCAACGCCGTGGGTTAAGTCTTTAACTTCAGAGGCACTAAGCTCTGGCATCACGTAGTTAAGGTTGTTTCGTATACGCTTTGGCCAGCCCGCCAACGGAGAGATGAAACGGTCAACTATGCGCCCCATAAGCTGAACACGTGTTTCATAGGGCAAAAACAATGC
Organism: Paracoccaceae bacterium; assembly: GCA_029244725.1. Classification (GTDB taxonomy): domain Bacteria; phylum Pseudomonadota; class Alphaproteobacteria; order Rhodobacterales; family Rhodobacteraceae; genus JASMHC01. The sequence continues at coordinate 6,513 of JAQWQJ010000012.1, read as the reverse complement.
ACCACGGATCAGGCCGATAAACACAAAGTTCGACAGATAATCCCCGACGGTTTCAAGGCGTTTGCGTCTGTTGGACATGCTTATGAATTCGCCTAATTTTGCTTTGCTTTGTTTTCTCGATGCCAGACATAAATGCCAGCCAACGCAATCACAATAGAGCCAACGATTGTCCAATTATCAGGATATTCGCCATAGATAACGATTGATAGGAATGTGGCATAGATCAAACCCGCATAGGCGAAAGGTGCAACGGCGCCAGCTTCAGCATTTGATAATGAGCGGATAATGAACAGCTGGCCAGTTGTTCCGATGCAAGCGATTGCGATCATAACTGCGATTTCGGTTGGTGTCGGTGTTACCCAAAAGAAAGGTAAAGCCAACGTGGTTAAGACCCCGCCGACCAATCCTGTGTAAAGAAGAGACGTCCAAACGTCCTCATTTTGGCCAACGAAGCGCGTGACTAAAGAGTAGCCCGCATAACAAATTGCCGCTGCTATCGGATAGAGCATGCCGATTTTAAATTCTTGAAATCCTGGCCGAATAATAATCAGTGCCCCAACCAACGAAATCGCTATCCCGATAAACCTCTGCGGGCCAAGGAGTTCTTTTAGAAACAGCGCTCCTCCTAGTGTGATGAGTACGGGGTTCACTTCCATCAGGGCAGTGGCCGTCGGGATGCCAAGTGCGTGGATTGCGGAAAAGAAGAAACCCGTGGCAGACAAAAGCAGAACTGACCGCACGATTTGCAGATACGGATGACGTGCCCGCCAAACGCCTTTTCGTCGTGAGACCAAAGTTATGACAATAAAGGTTTGACCAGCGTAGCGGGCCCAAAGCGCCATTAATACGCCAATAGATCCGGTAAGATACTTTGCGCCAGCGTCCATCAACGCAAAGCAGAAAATACCTGAAAGCATCAAGACAACGGCAAGACTGTAATCTGAGAAACGTTGTTCCGACATACGACCGCTATAGAGATGCGAAGATAGGCTGTCTACTTGCCCGATTTTACGCCAGCCAACTGTACGCCCTGGGGTCCATCCCAAGTGTCCTGAAAGCTGGCATCAAAGAGAAATTTTGCAAGATCAGCCCTAGGAAGTAGCGGAGCAAAGGTTATGTTTTTCCGCAGTGCCGAATATGCGTCTTTGGCAGGTTCATCATTCAGGCCGGTTGGACGGACTAAAACGATAGGAAACGCAGTTTCCGAAGCAATCAAGCGATCAGCGTTGTCATAATCCGCAAAGGTCTTCAGCCCTCCCATTAGGATAGACAGAACTTTGATTAAAAATGACGTGCCATTGCATCCAAGGCTCGAGATAAAATTGCCTTTGGCGGCGCATCTTGACCACGCACTGCAGCCAATACATTTTTTGCAGTCGCTTCCATGACGTACACGCCCTTTGACCCGCCAACGCAGCTTACCACCAGATCCGCGCCCTCGACCAGTGAGGACACGTCGTCGGCAATGGTTGCATCGCCCTGAAGGACTGTAAGATTTTCGTGTGGCTCAATCTTAGAAGGATCGCGCACCAAAGCCCTTACAGTGTGGCCAGCATCCAAAACACGTTTCAGATACAGTTTTCCGACTTGACCCGTGGCACCAAGCAAAGCGATTTCTAATTTGGAGTCCATATTAGTTCCCTACAATTCTGGGTCAAAATACATATAAAAATGGCCTTTTAGCCGTGTTTGCGCGTTACTTGCTTGGCTTCAAGCTCTGCTACTCACCAAAAACACGCGCGAAAATCGTGTCGACGTGTTTTGTGTGGTAGTCCATATCGAACTTCTCATTGATCCCATCAACGCCAAGTGCAGCCACAACTTCAGAATCTGCCAGTAGAAGTTCGCGGAAATCCAAACGCTCTTCCCAAACTTGTAAAGCGTTGCGTTGGACCATTGAATAGGCGTTCTCTCGGCTAACACCGGCCTGGGTCAGGGCCAAAAGGACGCGTTGTGACATCACGAGGCCTGGGAATTTATTCATATTGTCCAGCATGTTATCCGGAAAGATCAACATTTTTTCGATCACACCGGTCAGGCGAGCAAGTGCAAAGTCCAGTGTGATGCATGAATCTGGTCCAATAGCACGTTCAACCGAACTGTGGCTTATGTCACGCTCATGCCAGAGGGCGACGTTCTCCATCGCCGGGATTACTGACATGCGAACAAGACGGGCGAGGCCGGTCAGGTTTTCAGTTAGAACAGGGTTCTTTTTGTGCGGCATCGCGGATGAGCCTTTTTGACCCATTGAGAAAAACTCCGCGCCCTCAAGCACCTCAGTACGCTGCATATGGCGGATCTCAATCGCAACGTTTTCAATGCTGCTGGCTACAACGCCCAACGTGGCAAAGAACATCGCGTGGCGGTCGCGTGGAATGACCTGAGTGCTAATCGGCTCTGGGACAAGGCCGAGTTGATCGCACACATGCTCTTCAACGGCAGGGTCGATATTGGCGAACGTGCCCACGGCGCCTGAAATTGCGCCCGTTGCGATTTCTGCTCGGGCGTCACGCAAACGCGATAGGTTGCGATCCATTTCGGCGTAAAAACGCGCGAAGGTTAGACCCATAGTTGTGGGCTCTGCGTGGATGCCGTGACTGCGACCAACGCGAACAGTGTTTTTATGCTCAATCGCACGGGTTTTCAGCGCCGCAAGCAGTTTGTGCAAATCTTCGATCAGAATGTCGGCTGCACGAACCAACTGGACGTTCAAGCAGGTGTCCAAAACATCAGAAGATGTCATGCCCTGATGCACAAAGCGGGCCTCGTCGCTTCCGACGTGCTCGGCTAGGTGTGTGAGGAATGCGATGACGTCGTGTTTGGTTACTGCTTCGATTTCATCAATGCGGGCAACGTCGAATTCAACGTCTTTGGCTTTCCAAACCGCATCTGCGTTTTCCTGAGGGATCACGCCAAGTTTAGCCATCGCGTCGCAAGCATGGGCCTCGATCTCGTACCAGATTTTAAACTTGGTCTCAGGCGACCAAATAGCAACCATTTCGGGACGGGAATAGCGAGGGATCATATGACGGCCTTTTGTATTTGTTTGGAGTCGTCGGCGGTTTAAACTGATGAGATAGGAACCTCAAGTTAGGAGAGCCAAGGTGAGACGGATTGCCCTTATTTTGATGATTTTTGCAGGACCAGTCATGGCAGATGACTGGCAATTGATGAGAGGCTTTGAGATAGCTGAGGCTTTGACTGAAAAAAAGTTGGACTATGGCGAGGCTTGGCAGGAATTTAGGGCTTCGGGGCGAACTTTGTACAACGCCGGCACAGACAGCTGGGGCTATTGGCGTGTTGAGGGTGATAGCTATTGCAGCATATGGCCACCCAATGGCGGGTGGGCATGCTACGTTATGGAAACTGACGGAAAAGATGTGCGTTTATTGGTTCAAATGACGATGTAACCATAGGCAATTTTGTTGATTAGGGACCCTTTTATCCTGTTTTAATCTTGCCCAGAAATTCGCCTCTCTGGTATCTACCGGTCAAAAAGAAACGGAGCTTAACATTGCCAGAACTTTGGGATTTTGAAGGTAGTTGGCAAGTCTCACGATGGATCAAAGACGCGTTGATTGGACAGTCAGGTAACTTCGAAGGTTTGGCGGAATTTAAGCGGGACGAGCTTGGCTTACGTTACATCGAACGCGGAATTTTAAAGCTTGGCGCGGCGTCAATGCAGGCCGAGCGCTGCTACCTATGGCGGGTTGCCGATAAAGGGATCGAGGTGCAATTCGAAGATCGTCGGGCATTCCATCACATCGATCAAAGTGCTGAGGCGGCACATTGGTGCGATCCAGATCAGTATAATGTTACGTATGAGTTTGGCGAGTGGCCAGAATGGTCCTCACGCTGGGCCGTGAAGGGACCGCGCAAGGACTATGAGATGGTTTCGAACTATCGCCGCTGATTTTATCTTTGCCAAAATACTCGTGCCACAGGCTCGAGGCGGAAGTCTCGAAAGTTAGCCACGACCACGATAGGGGGGCACGCCTTGGTCTGGGATCCACACACCTTCTGGCATTTCACCGGTTTGGTAGAAGACGTCGATGGGGATGCCTCCTCGCGGGTACCAGTAGCCTCCAATGCGTAGCCATTTCGGGTCTAGGAAATCAGCCAATCTGCGGGCGATCGAAACCGTGCAGTCTTCGTGGAACGCGCCGTGGTTGCGAAAGCTGGTCAGGAACAGTTTTAGTGATTTACTTTCCACGAGAAATTCACCTGGCAAATAGTCTATCACCAGATGCGCGAAATCCGGTTGGCCGGTCATGGGGCAAAGCGATGTAAACTCGGGTGCTGTGAAACGGATATTGTATTCCACGTCTTGTTGAGGGTTTTGGACGCGTTCAAGAACGGCCTCTTCCGGCGATTGGGGTTGAACGGTCGCGCCGCCGAGCTGTTGCAGGTCGGCGTAGATAGAATTGTCACTCATGTAATTGTCCTTTCGTCAGACACCGCGCTTGTTGCCCCAGAGGAGAACGTGAAGCTGCGGGAGGATGCGGGGGCGGAACCAGTTGTCCGCCATGGATTTGTCGACCAGCCAGTGCATGCGGTCCATGATGCCATCCATGTCGACCTCGAACGTGTCATCATCGGCAGGCGGAGGCGTGTGGTTGCCGGGTTGAATGTACAGCGGTAGGTCAGGGTATTTTGACGCGACCTCTTTGGCCCAATCGTAATCGGTGTCGTCGAAAATGACGATTTTAAGGACGGTGTGGGTATCGCCAGCAGCTTTGACGCATTGATCGAAAATGGCCCAATCAACGGTCATCTCAGATGAGGGGGGCTTTGGGCTGAGGACTAGCGTGTCGAGTTTTCTGAACCAGTCAGCTGTGACCGAACCTTGAGTTTCCAGCGCGAATTTGTAGCCCTTGGAGTGGCCAAGGTCGATCAAGTCGCCAAAGGGTTGGATCGCAGGGTTGCCGCCAGATAGCGAGACCGTACACGGGGTAGCGTTTGAGAGGTGTTCAACATCGGCCCAGACGGCCTCGGTCGTCATGGGTGTCCATGTGTGGCGATAAGCGCTGTCGACCGCGTGCATCGTGTCACACCAAACACAGCGATAGTCGCAGCCACCTGTGCGCACAAAGATCGTGGGTTCCCCAATCAGCGCGCCTTCGCCTTGGATCGTGGGGCCGAAAATCTCGGAAATGCGTATGTCGCGGTCGTCCGTCATGGTCGGTATTCGGCCCATGTTTTCGGGGTTTCGCTGACTTTGACGGCGGTGGTTTCTGGCCATTTGGCTACACACCAATCGTAGAAGTGTTTTGCAAGGTATTCTGCCGTCACGAGATCATAGCCGAAAACATCATTAAGGTGACGATGATCTAACCTGTCGTCGATATATGTTTTGAGCGGTTTAAGCTCGGTATAGTCGCGCACGAAGCCGTATTCATTCAGCGTGTCTGAGCAGAGTTCGACCATCACAATGTAATTGTGCCCGTGAAGGCGAGCGCATTGGTGGTTTTCTGGCAAGCCCGACAATTGATGCGAGGCCGAGAAATGGATTTCTTTGGTGATGCGATACATTATTTCGTTTCTGCTTTCGCTATTGCCTCTAGCCAATAATCTGGGTCGGCATATTCTGTTGGGTCTTTCACGCCCGCCTCGTGAAATGCTTCACGTCGCTCAACGCACGTGCCACAACGACCGCATTGGATGTCTTCGCCTTTGTAGCAAGACCAGGTTTCAGCGAATGGGGTGCCAGCCGCATGACCTGCTGTGACTATGTCGCCCTTTGAGCCGTTCACAAATGGTGCAAGAAGCTTGACGCTAGCATAGCCGTCTAAGGCCTCGGTTTGCATGGCTTGAAAGGCATTGATGAAGCCTGGACGGCAGTCGGGGTAAATGAAGTGATCGCCGCCATGAACGGCCACTGCAACTGCGTCTGCGTTTTGTGCTGCTGCAAAACCAAAGCCAATCGACAGCATGATGGCATTTCGGTTGGGTACGACAGTGACCTTCATGGTTTCTTCGGCATAATGCCCGTCCGGTACGTCCACGTCGTCAGTCAAAGCCGAACCTGAAAGGCCCGCGCCGATGTTGCGCATATCGATAATCTGATGGGGCACGCCTAGCCGTTTGGCGGCCGCGGCCGCGTATTCAACTTCCTTCACATGGCGCTGGCCATAATCGAAGCTGAGCAGCGAATGTAGGTTTCCTTCTTGCGCCACGACGTGGGCAAGCGAAACGGAATCAAGTCCGCCTGAGCAGATTACGATGGTCTTCATATCTAGTCCTTGTTTTGTCCGGGTAGGCTGCGACCGGTCGGCCGTATTTAGCCAAGTAAGCGATTTCTGGCAAGAGGTGCTGCAAATTGCATTTGCGGGTTTGGCAGGAAACAGTTTCGCCTGTAGATAAATAATCAGGGGGGCTGACCCAGATAACTAGTTCAAATACTTCTTAACCCATTGTCTTAGCTGTGATAATTGCACTGACGGGTCACTGTTGTTAAAACGCCACTCACATTCCTTCAAATATAGTCCAAATTGGGCCTTTGGAACACCGTTG
>JAQWQJ010000005.1 GCA_029244725.1 Paracoccaceae bacterium | reverse complement strand
TAAACTGGCCGCAGTTCGAGCCGTGGTTCCGGCAACAAAATGCTCGACCAGGCGACCCTGTTTATACTTACTTAAGCGACTCTTCCGCATGCTTCCCATGATAACACCTTTTTCGCGTTATCTGGGTCAGCCCCATATTTTAATAAAAATACTAGAGCAAATACCAGAATGCTTCTGTTTAAGCATACCTATCAAAAAAGCGGAAGCCATCATAACCATGGACCAAAAGACAATCATGTACCAGATCATTGAATGGCGCGGTCAACCGCAGACAATACGAGTCGACAACGGCCCGGAATATGTTAGCGGCACGCTTATGGCATGGGCTGAGAAACGCAATATCCGGCTTCAATACATCCAGCCGGGCAAGCCACAGCAAAATGCCTATATCGAACGCTACAACCGCACTGTTCGTGGCGAGTGGCTTGGACAATACATCTTTGAAACGATTGAGGAGGCACAAGACCAAGCAACAGAATGGCTCTGGACTTACAACAATGAACGACCCAACATGGGCATCGGCGGCATCACACCCGCTATGAAACTGAAAACAGCCGCGTGAATTCTACGGCTGGACCCCATTAATTTTAGGGGGGATTACCAAAATAGTAAAACTCATTTGTGACTTTGTGACCTCTAACGACATCACCGCGAGCAATTGCAGACTTGATGCCCACTAACAGAGATTTGTACTCTACCTCCTCAAAGGTGACTCGAGGATTATCTTTGACGGAGAAATTAGGAATTATTGGAATCTGCTTAATGACATCATGTTCGGCAGCGATCTTAAAAATCTTGCTTAAAATAACTCCATGCTTATTCTTTGTTGACGAAGCTAACGGTTTGTCTCGGTTATCATCGAGTAAGTTGAAATAATCACGAATGATCGACGTGGTGATTTCATCGATAGGGTAGTCGGCAAAGTAAGATAACAAACCATCATCTTCCCGATTTATTATCTTCAGGTCATCAGTCAGATACCGTTCACTCTTTTCCCCAGTTTCGACTTGTCGTCTTTGTTTATCAACAAGTCTTTCAACGTAAACACGGAACGCATTGGGGATCGCTGTTTTTGTGTATCGAACAGGTTTCGTCATAAAATCTTGATAGATTTCGTATGCAACTTTCTTCGCTTCAATCCTGGACGTTTCTTGCGTTGACCGACTAATTCTTTTCTTGGTCTTGGGTACTAGTATTCGAACATACCAGTATTTTGACTGACCTGTTTTATACAGATGCAGTCCTGTTTGCAGTCTTACAGTCTCAATTATTTGATTCCGACTAACCATTACGAATCCTAACACAAAAGTGTGACACTGTGTGACACTTTTATCAGGATTCGACGAACCAAACTAAGTCATTGATTTTACGGGATTTTTGGTAGCGGAGGAGGGACTTGAACCCCCGACACGCGGATTATGATTCCGCTGCTCTAACCACCTGAGCTACTCCGCCACGGTGGACGCGATTTAGGCGACTGTGGCGACAGGGTCAAGGGGGAAATCCTTCGTGATGGACGAGAATTTCCTGTCACTAAGAAACCTTACTTACCTCGAAGAACCCTGCCGAGAATATCTCCGATTTCTGCGACGTCATTCTCGGTGATGGTCAGTGGCGGTGACATGGCTATGCTATCGCCAATCGGGCGAACGCTAAGGCCAAGATCCCAGAGTTTTTCATATGTTGCCCTGCCCTTTGCACCGACAGCGCCTTCTGAACCAAATTGGATCGCCCCGAGGATACCGGCGTTGCGGATATCGACAACACCCGGTGCGTCGCGCAGACTGTGGAGCATATCCTCCCAAACTGGCATCATGTTCGCTGCATTTTCAAAGATGCCTTCGTCTCGGTAGACGTCGAGCGTTGCAATCGCCGCCGCAGCGGCGAGCGGATGGCCAGAATAAGTGTAACCGTGAAACAGGTCTGGCATCGTCTCAGGACCTTGTAGGAAGGCGTCTCTGATGGCTTGCGTGGCAAAAACACCGCCCATCGGAACGGTGGCGTTGGTCATTCCCTTGGCGATCGTCACTAAATCCGGTTTGATACCAAAGGATTGATGCGCAAACGCTTCACCCATACGCCCAAAGCCAGTGATAACTTCATCAAGGATCAACAAAATACCGTGTTGATCGCAAATCTCACGCAGCCGCTGCAGATAACCTTGAGGCGGTGGGAATACGCCTCCTGCCCCAACGATTGGCTCAACGATTACGGCCGCGATGTTGTGGCCTCCGTGAGTCTCGGCCAATTGCTGTAGCTCGTCGGCCAAATATGCGCCATGTTCCGGTAACCCACGGCTAAACGCGTTTTCTGGAAGTAATGTATGACGCATATGCACCGCCGAGGGGTAAAGCGTTCCAAACTGACCTTTATTCAGCCCGATCCCGCCAACCGATAGACCACCAAAGTTGATACCATGATACGCTTTTTGGCGGCCGACAAGGATGCGTCTGTGCCCTTCACCGCGCGCTGAGTGGTACGCCAGAGCGATCTTCAGCGCTGTATCCACGGCCTCAGAGCCTGAGTTTGTGAAAAATATGTGGTCGAAGTCACGGGCTAACTCGACAAGACGCGACGCTGCCGTAAAAGCAATCGGATGCCCTTGATTGAAATTATGAGCGAAATCGAGAGACGCAGCCTGCTTTTGGATCGCTTCCACGATACGCGGGTTGTTATGACCTGCGTTACAGCTCCACAGGCCGCCAGTTCCGTCGATCACTTTATGACCGTCCACGGCCCAGTAGTAGATACCATCCGCTTTTGCGATCATCCTTGGGTTTTGTTTAAATCCGCGAGACGCTGTAAACGGCATCCAGAAACTATCTAAGTCATTAGGCACATTAGTGTGATCGTTCATGTGAAGCTCCCCCAATATTAATTTGATCAAATTTCTCGCGAATCCAATTTTCAGTCAAGTACGCAATGTATTTCTTTGAATGAAAGAAACTGAAATAAGCGACCAAGCAAAACGCCCGAATCCCTTGACGCCCCTGGCAAAAACTCATAGAGACACCAAACAAATTTCTGGGCGTAGCCAAGGCCGCGCCCGTTTCATTTGCCGGGGCATTGTGCCCTGCAACCCGAGACGAGGATGAACACATGTCGCGCCGCTGCGAATTGACCGGAAAAGGCCCGATGACTGGCAACAATGTCAGCCATGCCAAAAACAGAACTCGCCGTCGGTTTTTGCCGAACTTGAACGACGTAACTCTACAGTCCGAGACATTGGGCCGTGGCATCAAGATGCGCATCTCAGCGTCTGCGCTTCGCAGCGTTGACCACCGTGGCGGTCTAGACGCGTTCTTGGCAAAAGCCAAAGACGACGAGCTTTCAGATTCAGCTCTGAAAGTGAAAAAAGAAATCGCTAAGGCACAAGCTGCAGCGTAACTCTTTTTGACTGGTAATTGGATCAGCCTCGCAGGTCACCCTGCGGGGCTGTTTCCTTTTGTCGCTTTCAATCTTCAGATTGTAGTGAATAAGTGTTGGGCATGAGACTCGCATTCCGTACTCTCCAAGCTTTTTTGACCGCGGCGATCCTTGTGATCGGTACGCTGCAAATGGCCTATGCCAGCGGACAAGCGCCCACCGTGGGCGAGCTGGTTTTGTGCACTGGCCACGGCGCGGTGACAATTGGCATCGACGCTGAGGGCAATCCTACGGGAGAGATCTTCTATTGTCCGGAATGCGCCTCGACAGCTCTTGTGGCGGTCCAGAGTGGGCATATTGGCCTGCCTGCCCACATTGCAATCTCAACCGAGATTTCACCCACTCACGCTTCTTCTATGGTCGCAATTGCGGCTACGGTCCCTCACCCTGCACGGGGACCCCCTGTTCCTGTCTGACCAACACTTTCAATTTACAGACACACAGGACAGATCAATGAAACTGAAATCTCTTTTCGCGGCGACTGTCGCAACTCTCGTAATTGCGACGCCAACGCTAGCTGAAATAATCGTATCAGATCCCTATGCACGCAGCTCTGGCCCGCTGGCAAAATCTGGTGCCGCGTTCTTGATGATTGAAAACACAAGCGACCAAGACGACCGCTTGATTGGCGTCACGTCTGATATCGCGAAACGCACTGAACTTCATACCCATCTCGAAAACGAAATGGGCGTCATGAGCATGCTTCATGCGGAAGATGGATTTGTCGTTTTGGCGGGTGCATACACCAAGCTAAATCGCGGTGGTAAACATGTGATGTTCATGGGCCTCAACACGGCAATGGAGCAAGGAAACGAGTTCACAATAACTCTGATCTTTCGCGACGCAGGCGAGATTACTGTGACCATTCCCGTAGACCTAGAGCGCAAGCCTATGGAGTCGATGGGTGAGATGAACCACGGCAGCTAAGCTGCTGAATAAAAAGAAAATGGGCGGGTTATCACCCGCCCGTCCGCAACAATTCGTTGACCCAAATAGGTACGGTTTCAGTTGCAGGGCCAAATCTGGTTTCAACGAAATCATTCACTACCAGCGACGGCTCAAGATTCAGTTCAACCGTGTGAGCGCCCGAACGTCGTGCCTCATGTGCGAAGCCAGCGGCTGGATAAACATTTCCCGATGTCCCTATGGCCGCGAAGATATCGGCCTCTTGAATCAATCCAAAAATGCGATCCATCTGATAGGGCATCTCGCCAAACCAAACGATGTCAGGGCGCGTCTGCGGCCGCCCACAGGATGGGCAATCATCGCTAGGTGCTGTTTCAAACGGTGATGGCCATCGGTGCTCACACGCTGCGCACAACGACCCTGCCAAAGATCCGTGCATGTGGATGATCGATTGCGACCCGCCACGTTCATGCAGATCGTCAACGTTCTGCGTTACAACCGTCACGTCCCCGACCAAATCGGCCTCAAGCCGCGCCAAGGCGTCATGCGCGGCATTGGATGATGCGTTCGTGCTCTCTGAGCGACGCATATTGTAAAACCGATGCACCAACGCGGGGTCCTTCACAAACCCCTCTGGCGTTGCAACATCCTCGACACGATGTTCGGCCCAAAGCCCATCTTCTGCGCGAAACGTTCCCAATCCGCTTTCAGCTGATATACCCGCGCCGGTCAAAATTACGATGTTGGTCATGCGTCCCTGCCCTTTGAATACTTTCCATCAACATGGCAGATTCGCACCGTGATTGGCAGTCCACACTTGACCTCTTGGCGCTGCTGACCATGCTGAGTTCATGTTTCCACTTCGCGACCACAACCCAACCGGCAAAACGCCCTACGTGACCTATCTGCTGATGGTGATGAACATCTCAGTTTTCGCTGGGTATTGGGGCAGTCTTGAAGATACCCGAGTCATCATAGCATTCTTCGACGCATGGGCCTTTACCCCTGCCCTGTTCTCCAACGGTGACAACTTGATTGGCCTTGTTACGTCGATGTTCCTTCACGGTGGCATCATGCATTTGGCAGGCAATATGTTGTTCCTGTGGATTTTTGGCGACAACATGGAAGAGCAATTCGGCCATGTAGGGTTTTTGGCATTCTATCTAGCCTGTGGGATCGCCGCTACGCTAGCCCACTGGGCATCTGCGCCTGACAGCGCGATCCCTCTTGTGGGCGCGTCTGGGGCGATAGCTGGCGTTATGGGCGGCTATTTGTTGCTGTTTCCCCGCGCCAAAGTTGATATCCTTTTCATATTCGTCATCTTTTTCCGCATCTTCAGCGTCCCGGCATGGATCATGTTGGGTTTCTGGTTTGGCCTTCAACTGGTCAGCGGGCTCGGCTCAACGTCGGAGGGCGAAGGCGTTGCCTACTGGGCCCACGCGGGCGGTTTCATCTTCGGATTGTTGTTCACACTCCCTATTTTTCTGCGCCGAGGTGCAACGCATTTTTGGGCGACAAATCACGGTCATCCGCCCCACCCTGACGCAAAATACCAATGGGCTACGTCCAGCGTTCCATCTGTTCGGCGCGGTCACCGTCCTGGCACACGCATCCCGCGTATCACGAGGAGAAAGAAATGAGTGATTGGCAAAAAGCGACATGTCATTGCGGCGCGGTCGAGCTGAGCGTACGCCTCAGCGATGGTCTGAACACCCTTCGCCGCTGTGATTGCTCATTCTGTCGACGGCGCCAAGCAGCCGCCGTTTCTGCACCATTGGATGGTGCGAAAGTCGTCAAAGGCGCTGACAATCTGTCGATGTACCAATGGGGGACGAAGACAGCTAAGCATTATTTTTGCAAGACCTGTGGGATATACACCCACCACCAACGCCGCTCAAACCCAAACGAGTTTGGGTTTGAGCGGCAAATATCGACGGTGTCGACATTCGTGCGCTTGAACCGATTGGGTGGCACGATGGTGTCAATCACCCGTCAGATAAATAGTGGACTAGTTGCGAATAACTTTTGCGAACTGATCGAAAATCTGCTCATTCGAGCAAATGACTTCGCCGTCCTGCAAGATATTGCTACGCGGGGTCATTGCTTCGACCATTGCGCCGGCTTCTTTGGCAACAAGCAGACCAGCCGCCATGTCCCAAGCATTTAAGCGACGCTCCCAAAAACCATCGTAACGACCAGCTGCAACATAAGCCAAATCCAACGCAGCAGCACCAAAACGGCGAACACCAGCACAGGCAGGCAGAATACGTGCAAGGTCTTGCAGCGTTTCCGGCAAATCGGCACGACCAGCAAACGGCAGACCTGTTGCAAAGACGCATTCAATCATTTTACTGCGGCCAGATACGCGAAGTCGCGTTTCGTTCATCCACGCACCTTGACCCTTTTCAGCGTAGAACATCTCGTCTTTGGCAGCATCATAGACAACAGCCGAGACAATCTCGCCTTTATGCTCAAGTGCGATTGAGACAGCCCAATGGGCAAGACCGTGCAAATAGTTCGTTGTGCCATCCAGCGGATCAACAATCCAACGACGGGTCGGATCAATGCCCGCGATCTCGTCTTTTTCTTCTTCTGCAAGCCAACCGTAGTTTGGGCGGGCCTCCATCAATTCTTCTTTTATGATCTCTTGCGCTTGGATATCAGCGCGGCTGACAAAATCGCCTGCACCTTTGGTCGAAACCTGAAGGTTTTCAACCTCACGAAAGTCCTTCACTAGGGACTTTCCTGCCGCACGCGCGGCCTTCATCATGATGTTGAGATTTGCACTGCCCTGCATGTCATCCGGCTCCTAAAGATCAGGTTGGGCCTATACGCCCAGATGCAACGAATGCCAAGGGCTGGTGATAGGCTAAACGACACGCGTTCAACGCTATTCTCTTATTCATCGACTCACAGAGTACTGAACAGTCTAGTTTCCGAACGGATAAAAATTCAATTTGAACATACTCAATGCGCCAATCGTAGAAACAATCGCGCAAATTGACCTTAGGTAAAGTGGATTTAATTCAGCATTTTAGTGTCAAAAATTGGACGCCTCGGTTACCCTAACGTCAGCATAAATAGTCATTTTGAGAGGCTTTCATGGCACGAGGAAAAGGTAAAGGTAATGCTGGGATTGTGAACAATCCTGTAACAGGCTCAGGCGCGAATGACGTCCTGGTCGGTTCTGCAGCAATGATCAACGGTGGCGACGGCGATGACCACATCACGGGCTCTGACCTGATCGAACGCATTAATGCTGGCGACGGAGATGATTTCATCTTTGGTGGCGGCGGTAACGACACCATCTTTGGCAACGACGGCACCGATATCGCTGGCTATTCCGGCAGCTTGCAGGATGCAGTTCTTACCGCGGGCAAGGGCAACAGCTACACGCTGACCTCAGCCGACGGCGGCACCGACACGCTCAAGCATATCGAGTTCATCCAGTTTGACGACTTCACCTACGAAGTCGGCGTCAACAACGGTGTGTTCACCCGCGCAGACAGCGCGACGACTGACGAAGACACAGCGATCACCATCGACGCTCTGGCAAACGACTTCGACTTCGAAGGCGACAGCTTTTCGGTTACATCGTTCGACGCAGTCTCAGCCAACGGCGCGACCGTTTCGCTGGTGAACGGAGAGTTCGTCTATGACAGCTCTGCAACTGAATCCATTCAAGCGATGGACGATGGCGACAGCATGACCGATACCTTCACCTACACGGTGACGGATTCAGCCGGCAACGAAAGCACCGAGACCGTTTCGGTTGATGTTGCGGGTGTTTCCGACAGCGTGATTATTGATTTTGATGAGGGTGTGAATACCGTCACCTACTCGGACTGGTACTACAAAGAAGGTACCTATCAGGAAGACGGATTTACAATTGATTGGCACAATTACGGATATTGGTACTACGGTTCGAACTCGGCCGTCCCAATCAATGATGCAACTGGCGATGGCGACAATGAATTCGGGTATCATGACACGAACACCGGATACTATGACTACAACTATCTCTCCTCCACCACGCTCACCAAAGACGACGGTGGTACGTTCAGTCTCATTGATTTCGACCTAGAGACCGGTGCAGATTCAGCCAGCAACTACTTCTCGATGTACAATGGACATACCGATGCAACGTCGGGCGAGTGGTACTATGCCAACGCTTATATCGACGACGGATATTACTATAGCACGGGCGGCTGGTACTACGACGGCTATAATGAAAACGGCTATTATTCTGGCTTTACCAACGACGAAGCCGAAGTTGCGTCCTTGTTTGAGGACGTTGCCTCTGTGGAACTCTACGCCTCTGGTTGGGAATATGGTGGTTATTATGATCGCCAAGGCATCCAGATCGACAACATCGAAATCGCCTGATCCTAACCGATCACCGAAACACCAAAGAGCGTCCCAATTGGGCGCTCTTTTTTATTGATGCCGGAAAAGTAGCAAAAATATCAACGTGGCGACAAATCTTAAATTCTTCATCAAACCAAGTGCCAATGCTGATAGCAATTTTAAACAACAAACTTCAAAGAGTCATTTTGACAAAAGAACAACTGGCAGAAATCAAATGCCAAATTGTTTCTTTTTCAATTCACCGAACGAAAAAATCATCGGGGCTGACCCAGATAACTAGTTCAAATACTTCTTAACCCATTGTCTTAGCTGTGATAATTGCACTGACGGGTCACTGTTGTTAAAACGCCACTCACATTCCTTCAAATATAGTCCAAATTGGGCCTTTGGAACACCGTTG
>JAQWQJ010000105.1 GCA_029244725.1 Paracoccaceae bacterium | reverse complement strand
GTCGAAGCGTCACATTCCGGCGGCTTCTTCGGCCAGATCCTTGGCCTTGGCGTAGTTCTCGACGACCATCGCGTCCCAACGTGCCTCGACCTCGGCCTGACGCTCGCCCACCTCATCCGTCACTTTCTTGCGTTTCTTGGTAAAGATTGCGGCGAAATCGGCATCAAGGCTTTTCGCCTCGTCGATTGGGTTTGCGTCAACCAATGCCCAAGCTTCAGCAATCTTCGCTTTTGCTGCCTCATTGCCGCTGTCGGCGTGCATGGCTTCCGCCTTGTGGATCGCGCCCACCGTTTCGCGCAGGTCGTCCAGACGATAGGTGATCATTACGTCGAACATCGAGTTGACCAGATTATAACGCGCGCCCGACTTGGCCACGTCGAACTTGACCGTCGCCCCGATTGTGCTGTCCTCGAACGGGTTCGGGAAGCCTTCGGGCGCGTTGGCATAGGTCGCCGGGTTGATTGGCAGACGCATGATAGCAGGGTTTAGAAGGATTTCCTGACCCTCAGGGGTCAGTAGATATTCGATGAACGCGACAGCGCCCGCCACATTCGGTGCGTTGCTGACAACAGCCACGTTTGCCGGAACAAGTGCGGTGATGGTCGGGTAATGGAAGTCGACCGGGAAACCGGATGCCTTGGACGAGAAGCCGAAGAAGTCAATCACGATACCCAGACCGAAGTTGCCTGTATTCACTCCATCGGGCACGCCGAATGAGCGCTCGGTCACCGTCGAGAAGTTGCCTGCAATCCGCTTCCACTTGGCCCAGCCCTGGTCCCAGCCATCGCCTTGCAGCAATGTTTCGACCGTTAGGTGCGTGGTGCCGGACCTCGATGGCGCGGACATGCCGACATGGCCGTGGTACTCGGGCTTGGCAAGATCGTCCCATTCGGCTGCGGGATCCAGACCGTTTGCCTTGAGATAGCGTTCATTCCACATGATGCCGTATCCCGCACCCGCGAAGCCATAGTACTTTCCGTCTGGGTCATTCAACGGATAAGCGCCGATCATATCGGGGATACCCTCGGACTTGATGGTGACATCCGCCAGAAGATCGTCGTTTTTGAGAACTTCGAAGGCATCTGGTGCAGAGGCCCAGAAGATATCAGAAGTGTTGTTGTCCGACGTTTCCTGAATAAATTTCACACCGGCAGAAGTTTTTTTGTTCAGAACTTCCAGATCGTACTGAGGGTTCGCCGCCTCGAATGCAGCCTCAATCGGGCCGGTCATGCTGTCTGGGAATGAGGTGATGATGTTTATCTTGCCATCCGCCATGGCGGCGCCTGTGCTCAATACAAGAACGACCAGGCTGGTCATTAGTCTGTTTGTCATTTTGCTTCCTCCCTAGGAATATCCTCGCGCTTAGATAACAAGCACAGATGGAGGCTAGTGGATGCCCCACTGCCTGCGCAAATTTGCGAGATATTGAGCCCAAATCTCTAGGATTGGGTCAAAGTGGAAACAGGCTTTGCGTCACTTCTGACCCGGAGCCAGCAGTCCGACGGCTTTCATGCGCAGGTAAAGCCGCTTGCGAGGAATCGCCAGTAGAGCCGCCGCATCGCTTTTGCG
>JAQWQJ010000001.1 GCA_029244725.1 Paracoccaceae bacterium | reverse complement strand
GTTATCATGGGAAGCATGCGGAAGAGTCGCTTAAGTAAGTATAAACAGGGTCGCCTGGTCGAGCATTTTGTTGCCGGAACCACGGCTCGAACTGCGGCCAGTTTATGTGGGGTAAACCGGAAAACTGCGGCACTATATTTCGGCTTTGATACTCTCAGCAGTGGCCATGGCTGGACCCAATGCATCCTGACGGACACCACAATCTCAAACAGAATTGCGGTGTCGCTAAACAAACCCAGGATTTGTAGCCATTCGAAAGCGGACGGTGGTCACACTGTCTTCAAAGTTAGGTTTGTCCGCAGTCTGTGAATTCGACCTCTGATCCCTGCTGCACTCTGCACGAATGGCTGGTTTCCCCGCCGCGCGGCAGCACCGAATTTTACGCTGACGCAGCATTTTCCACGCTGCGAGCGCATGCAGCGAGAAAACCAAATTCACATATTGGGCTCTCTCCCGCCGTTCGTCGCGCGGATCACGAGTGGCCGGTTTGGGGCATCGCAGCCGTTCGCTGCACTACTCCTAAACTCACACATAGCGGACTAAGCGGCCTTGTGCATTTGCGGCTATTGCTCACGCAGCATTTCCTCGCAGTTGCAGCAAGTTTCTTGCTGCGAAGCAGCCTGCGTCGTGGAAGCGGCCATTCAACCCTACCTTTCGCTGCACCCCGCACCTACTGGTAAGACGCGGGACAATTCGGATCTATACGGGTGCAGCGCATGCAGGAGCAAAAACTGCCCGCGCGAGCTGCAAAGGAATTTCGGCAGCGCGGCGAATTGCCCAAGACCGGCCGTCCGTTCCCGCCGGAACAGTCAAGTTCGAACCGCATATTCGCTGCCGGAATACTCAACTATCGCGAAGCAGACGACGGCGCATTTCATGACTTAGATAGCTGGACTTCAATTACATTGAATTTGGCAAGAACAGGACGAGCCAAGGAATAAAAACCAATATGGCAAGGCGGATGATATCGACGACCCAGAACGGCGTGACTCCTTTAAAGATCGTCGCAGTCGATACATCTCCCACGACGCCCTTTAGGACAAAGACATTCAGGCCGACGGGTGGTGTGATCAGACTGATCTCGGTTACGACAATGACGATGATCCCGAACCAGACCGGATCAAAGCCAAGACTGGTCACAAGTGGAAAGAAAATTGGCACGGTCAGCAAAAGCATCGACAGGCTTTCAAAAACACAGCCAAGGACGATGTAAACGCCGAGGATCATGAGCATAACAACCATCGGCGCAAGCCCTGCGGAGGATACCAAAGCCCGCAGTGCTTCGGGCAGGCCCGCGATGTTGACGAAGTTCGAAAACACCCAAGCACCGATCAATACCGCGAATAATGCAGCCGCCGTTTGGACAGTTTCGATCAGGACCTGCATGGTTTTGGACAGGTTGAGTTTGCCCCGGGACAGGGCGATGAGGAAAGCACCTGCAGCCCCCATTCCCGCAGCCTCGGTTGGCGAAAATGTTAGATTCAGCGGCCAGATGTTCAATGCGCCATAAAGCCCGCCAATGACGATAAAGAACAACAACAAGACCGCCCAGACACCGCGAACGGCCCGGCCGCGATCAGCCCAGTTGGTGCGCTCTCCCGCAGGGCCGGCTGCGGGATTTCGCAGAACGGTAAAACGCACGGCAACTAGATACAAAACCACCCCAAGCAGGCCCGGAATAATGCCTGCAATAAACAATTTACCGATGCTGGTTTCTGTCAACAGGCCGTAGATCACAAGGATGACCGATGGTGGGATCAGGATGCCCAGGGTTCCGCCCGCCGCAATTGAAGCGGTCGAAAGGCTGTCAGCGTAGTTGTATTTGCGCATTTGCGGCATTGCCACTTTGGACATGGTGGCCGCCGTTGCCAGAGATGATCCGCAAATCGCCGAGAACCCGGCACAGGCCACGATGGTGGCCATGGCCAACCCGCCGCGAAAGTGGCCGAGGAAGGCGTTTGAGACCTGATAAAGTTCCCGTGACAACCCGCCTTTATTGACGAAAAGCCCCATCAGGATAAAGAGTGGCACAACCGACAGGCCGTAATCTTGGGCGGTGTCGATAACCAACCTGCCGACCATGGAGATCGAGGCGCGAAAACCACGGATCTCGGCATAGCCCACAAAACCAATCAGCCCCATCGCGATGGCAATCGGCATGCGCAGGAACACAAGGATCAGAACGGCCCCAAGGCCAAGAACGGAAATCAGCATGACACTCAGTCTCTTGCTAAGAAGATTACGCGCGCAACCGCACGGGCGATAAAGGTCAGCGCAGTTGCGAAGGTGAAGACAGAAATGAACCAGCCGATGTAGTGTTGTGGCAAGTTAAGGTATTCGGTAACATCGCCGTATTCGCGGGCGCGTTCCGCCAGCTCCCAAACACGTTTGGACGGCCACAACAGGACGGTGCCACAGGCCAGATCAATGATAATATCGCGCAGCTGCGCCAGACGGCGAGAGAACAACGGGTCCATCAGATCGACCACGATGTGCGTGCCTTTCCAGCTAATCAGCGGTAGAGATGAAAACACTATGATTGCCATGAACAACCGGGTCAGCTCCGTCGCGGATTCAATCGGGTTGTTAAAGAGGCTGCGCAAAATCACATCCGCAAAGGTCATCGCCATGAGCACAAACAATGTGCCCGCTCCAAACCAGGTGGGCATGATTGCCAGATAACGCCAGATGCTGGTCTGGTGCAGTGACATGTCCCAGCTTTTTTCAGGCGATGATGCCTTGAAATCGTGGTCGCGCATGATGAAGGATCCATATTGTCGAACAAGGCCCAGAGACCGGGCCCTGTTGAAGAGTATTATGCGTTAGCTGAAAACCAAATTGGTCTATTCATCTGCCATTTGCGCGCTGATAAAGGCATGGGCTGCCGCAGCGTCAACGCCCTTTGCGGCGACCTCTGCGATGACTTTCTCGATCAGCGGGCCGGTCAGCGCTTGCCATTTGGCCGCCTCTTGGGGCGACGCGGTGGTCAATGTATTGTCTGCATGCTCGTCGATTGATGCCAAGCCTGTCGCATCGATCTGATCCCATGCCTGACCTGCCATGCGCGACAACGCCTCACCAAAGACGCCTTCCAATGCCGCGCGGTCGGCGTCGGACAGGTCGTCATAGGTGTCTTGGTTCATGATGATTGCGAATGACCCGCGATAAAAACCACCCGGCACCACAAAGGTGTTTTTGGCCACTTCGAACAATTTAAAGCTCTTTTTGGCCTCCATCGGCATCATCACACCATCTGCTGCGTTGGAATCCAGCGTCTCGTAGACTTTGGGCGCCGGAACGCGAATGCCGGTTGCCCCAAGGGCTGCCCCCACATCACCAGAAACCCCACCGCCAAGGCGCAGTTTCATGCCAGAAATATCGTCAAGCGATGTGACTGCGGCATCTGAATGCAGCACGCCGGGCCCATGGGTCATCATCGCCAGGACTTTGACGCCCTTGTGCTCGCCCAGATCAGCAAAGAACTTTTCATAGGCACGCCAACTCGCAACTGATGCGGCCTCAGCATTCCCTTCATAGCCGGGAAGTTCGATCATTTTGGTCGATACAAATCTGCCCGGTGAATAGCCGTGGAAAATCCAGGTAATATCCGCCGCACCATCAAGCACCAAATCGAATTGTGCAGGCGGTGATCCCAAACCATATTTCACCTCAGCGCTCACGCGGCCATCTGTTGCCTCTTCCATTCGCTTGGTCAGTTCAGGCCAGATGATGGCGTTAACGCCATGGGTTGGTGGTGCCCAAGATGAGATGGTCAGCGTTGTATCTGCAGCCATTGCGGCCATTGACGTGACGGAAAATGCGACGGCTGCAATTCCTGTGATCAGTGCGTGTTTCATAGTACGATTTCCTCCCTTAATTTTCATAATGCTTAACTTTCCAGCACGCTGCCGGAAGCGTGATGTGGGAAGTTGTCCGCCTAGTGGACATCACCGTCAGGACAAAGCGGCGGCATTGAGGTGGCTGAACCCGGCTGCGATCTCTGCTGAGGTTTCTTGCAAGGCAATGGCGTATCTTGCGATGGCTTGATCCATGGTCATGGCTTTGGTGACCCAGATTATCGACAAGCAACCAATTGCACGGTCATCTGCAAGAACCGGCACCGCAAGACTGGAGGTCTTTGGCCGAAACGAACGCGGGCCGCGTGTGGCGTAGCCCTGTTTGAAGTAAGCTGTCAGGTTTTTGTCCAGCCAGTCAGATTGCAAGAATGGCAAGTCTTCGACAGCGGCCTCCGCGCGCAGCAATTTGATGATCATCTCACGCTCTCGCGCACTGCAAACCGACAGATAAGCCCGCCCCGCCGAAGAACGCAGAATTGGCAACGAAAACCCGACCATCCCGGGATCTACAGACAGCGGGCTGCGGCTATGGGTCGTTTCCTGAATAACCATATGCGCGTCTTCGTAGGTGGACAGATCGAGAGGCCAAGCATGGGTATCCGTGAATTTTGCCAGAATGGGCACCGCCGTCTGACAGAGCCGTGACCGCATCGGGGCGTTGTCCCCTAATGAGGCCGCCAATGGGGACAAGCGCACACGGGAATCGCTGCCGGAATAGAGAACATATCCCTCTTCCTCCAACGTATGCAGCAAGCGATAGACCGTGGGACGCGGCAGATCGAGTTCTGTGGCGATTTCAGCCGCGCGTGCAGCTCCGGTCTTGTTAAGGAACCTGAGTATCTTCAGCCCCCGAGAGAGGGCCCGCACGTTTTCAGAGTTTGGTGCCATTCATGCCTCATACTATGACTGCCCCAAAGTGCAATCTCAACCAGCAACCACAGTCTGATCAATAGCGCCAAAGATGCTTTGGCTATCTTCACCCAACATTTCGAACCGGATAGTGTCGCCTGGTTCCATAAAGCGCGTGGTGGCTTCGCCGGTGCGAATGGTCTCAATCATGCGTTTTTCTGCGAGGCAGTTGGAGCCAACTTCATCGTGGTTTTCATTGCTGACTGTGCCAGAGCCAATGATCGTTCCTGCTGACAAATCCCGCGTACGGGCAGCATGCGCGATCAGATCGGGGAATTCAAAAGTAAGGTCTTTGCCTGCGTGGACCCTGCCATATTCTTCGCCATTATACACTGTGAGCAACGGCAGATTAACGCGTCCGCCGGTCCAGGCATCGCCCAATTCGTCTGGTGTGACACATACCGGAGAGAACGCGCTGGCGGGCTTGGACTGGAAGAAGCCAAAACCCTTGACCAGCTCAGGGCGCATGACGTGGCGTAGGCTGATGTCGTTGCAGAGCATGATCAGTTTGATATGCGATTTGGCCTGCTCGGGCGTGCACCCCATCGGTACGTCATCGGTGACCACAGCGATTTCGCCCTCAAAATCTAACCCCCAATCTGTATCCAGACAAGGGATCGGATCAACAGGGCCAATAAAGCCGTCACTGCCGCCCTGATACAACATCGGATCGGTTTCCGAGTTCGCAGGCATCTCAACGCCGCGCGCCTTGCGCACCAAACGCATGTGGCTAAGATAAGCGCTGCCATCGGCCCATTGAAACGCACGGGGCAAGGGAGAGGCCAGCTTTGCCGGGCTATAAGGCATGGTTTGCACGTCACCGGTTTCGATCTTGTTCGCAAGTTCCTGCAATGTGGGCGCAACCTGCTGCCAGTTCTCAATCGCGTCACGTAAGGTTGGCGTAATACCGGTGGCGTCGGCCACACATGACAGGTCGCGCGACACAACAACTAGCGCGCCATCGCGGCCGCCGGATTTCAAGGAGGCAAGTTTCATAGTGCAGATTCTCTTTCTTCATGTCTCAACAAGGGGGAAGGCAAGGTCATTGCAGCAAGCGTCGCAATGTCGACGTCAGTCTCAGCGCTCGCAGCGATGTATTTGTCCGGGCGTATCAAGGCGGCGTTTGCGCCAATGGCGTCAAGCACGCGTCCAATATTTGGATGCTCATCGGCATCAATCACCGGGAAATGAGTGGCGATATGGTCTGGCAAAGGATGCCGCAGGATCAGCACCGGCGCATAACGCGCAACATCATCCAAACGTTGTCCATTCGAAAGCGTCGGTTGATCGAATAATTGTCCGACATGTGGCGCGTTGCGGCGTATCAGCCCTGCCAGATCACTCTCCCCAAGAGGGGGGGCGATAGAGGCCATGCGCGTCGTGCCGGATTGGTCAGTCTGGGCCTGCGTCAAGGCCGTCTTGGGATCAGCATTGTTAATCAAACCGCCCAAGCGCATCGCCGTTTCGATGAATTGACGCACATTTGGGCCGCGTTCCTCCTGATAACTGTCCAAGAGGCGCTCATGGGCGCTACCTTTCACACATAGCGCAAGTTTCCATGCCAGATTGGCCGCGTCACGAATACCTGCGCACATGCCTTGCCCCATAAACGGCGGCGTCAGATGCGCCGCGTCGCCTGCAATCATCAGCCGTCCCTTGCGCCATTTCTGTGCCACTGCCGACTTGAAAGTATAGACGGCACTGCGCTCCAACACGGCGTCGTCAGGGCCAATCCAATGTGCCAGAAATTCCCAGATGCGCTTTTCTTGGGTAACCTCTGTATCCGTTTCACCATCCAACACCGTGATTTCCCAGCGCCGCCGAACACCCGGACTACGGCAATAGGTCATTGGCCGGATGGGGTCGCAGAATTGCACGGAATGATCCCCCAAATCAGGGCGGTCCCGCTTCAACAAGACGTCAATCACCAGCCAGCGCTCTTCAAAGCCCAGATCGTCCATTCCCGATCCGATCATTTTGCGTACAATGGAACGCGCACCATCACAACCGACCACAAACTGTGCCTTGATCTGTGTCTGATGGCGATCTTCTGTGTTGCGGGTGAGTAGCGTTACCCCTTTACCGTTTTCTTCGACACTTATAACTTCAATGTTGTTCAGCACTACAGCGCTAGAATTGCCTGCAAGTCTTTCGCGTAGCAGATGTTCCAGATCAGGTTGGTGCAATCGATAGCTGGCGTGCCACCCTTGCGGTCCGATGTCCTGCGGGCGCGGCCAATCCAAAAGCAAGTTCCTGTCGGGGTCGACAAATCGCATCCCCGGATTGACCCGCACTTTTTTACTTAGCTGATCGGCAATGCCGACGGTCTGAAAAACCCGCATCGTCTCACCATCAAAATGCACAGCACGCGGCAGATGATACATCGCGGCTTCGCGCTCAACCACTGCAACGCGCACCCCGCACTTGGCCAGCAAATTGGCCAGCGTCGCGCCCGTCGGGCCATAGCCCACGATGGCGACATCAACGTCAAATGTGTCCACCGTCATCTCTCCTGTCCGCGCAACTCATAAAGCCACGGGCAATCAACAACTGGCGGCGCGCGCAGCCCGTCCGCCGCCGCCTTGAGACGCATATCGACAAAAGGTTTTCGATCTTCCGCAGGCAGGTATAGCCGGTCATGGCCCCAAAAGCTGGGTCCGGCCGTCGTCTCATGCGGCTCCCACGTTGCGGGATCAATCATCCGCCCGCCCCAGCCATTTTCGACAAAAAATCCGGATGGGGTGTTTGCGTAAAAACTTGTCATATGATCATTGGTGTGGCGACCCAAAGTATAGGCGATGCCATCTTTTTGCTGCCCCGCCAGATCATATCCTTGCCCCACGTCATCAAGATTTTGGTACTCCACCATAAAGTGATGGAACCCCGACTTTCCCGAACCCACGATGGCAAAGCTGTGGTGACGCCCGTTGACGTGGAAAAAGTACAACGGGACGGGTTTCAGACCATAATCGCTGACCGCAAAGCCAAGTACATCACAGTAAAATGGCAAGAGCGCAGTCGCATCGGGCACGTGCAGAACCGCATGTCCCATGCCAAGAGCACCGGTCTTAAACCCATCAATGGGGCGTCCCGGTATGAATGGGTCTTTTGACTTATGTGAATTCCAGACCAATTCAATCCTGTTTCCGGCGGGATCATGGGTCACAATCAGATCTTCGACAAAGCGACGGTCGGCCAGACCTTGGTCGCCAAACATCACTTTGTGCCCTGCGTTATCCAATCGGGCTGCAAAATCCTGCAGATCGGATTTGTCCGACACTTCCCAGCCGATGAAGGCTAATGTTTCTCCCGGTTCGTCCGAGACAACCAAGCGCTGTACAAGATCATCCATCCGGAAAGACAACTGACGCCCGCCGCAATCGTCCAATTGCATGGCAAGCACTTTGCCCGCGAAGTGCTTCCATTCTTCCGTCCGGTCGGACCGCACACCAAGATATCCAAGCGATTGTATCGGCATTTCAGCTCCTCCGTATCCATGCCGCAAACTAGTAAGAGGCCACGAGTGTAGGAACCATTTGCACTCAGAGTGTCCGCCACGTGGACAACTTGATCTGCCAAAACATATTTGGCGTGCTGCCTAAAAGATGCACCCAAGACGCTTGCGGGTCGCCGGAGCAAAAAATGCCCGGAATGGATGAATTTCTACCGCGGCTCAGAGAGCTTCAGGTTGCAAACGAGACCTCTGAATGGCCGCTTCGGCTCTTCCATGCAACAGCGATTTTGCTGCGGCGCAGCAGGTTCCTGCGCTACGATCACACGCAGCAAGATTTGTCACTTCTGCTGTGGGCTCAGACCCGACCTTAGCTGCGCGGCCCACCAAGGGCCGCTAAGGGCCGATAGCAGCAAGCACTGCCCGCATGCTAAGCGCCAACCAAAAGTAGGCAGCAAGCAACAAATACAGCCAGTTCCAAAGCTAGGTTTACGTGCGCAACGCCACTGACCGTAAACAGTGTTCTTGGCAACAACCTCAAACAGTGTGTTGGAAGACTGTGTTATAGAACTTGCCTGCAACACAGCAGCCAACACAGTGTTCGCAACACAGCACTAGCCAACACTGTGTTCAACACAGCGATTCAGCCCTAAAAATAGTCAGCAACACGGCAAAAAGTGTGTTTAAGGTGTGTTTTTGATTTTAGCGGTTTTTTGGAATTTAGCACTAGATTAAGTCATTGTTATTGTTGACTTAAATGGTGCCCGGGGGCGGAATCGAACCACCGACACGAGGATTTTCAATGGCGATGGCTGTAGATTCTTATATAATTACAGTAGCTTAGCTTGTTATATTTTTTGTGTGCGTCAAAGTGTGTTTTTGATGTCATTTTGAGAGTAGGGCGGAAATGCTGTGTTGAACACTCACATCTATTGCATCGCACAAAGAAGTATACACGATCATGAGATTCCATGTATGCCCCCTCCTGTCCGAGCTTATGACCTGTGAGGCTACAAGATATCCTGAATCTTCTCGTCATAACCAGCACTGATATCACCAGACGAGTCTTGGTCAGATGTTAGGGCTACTTTCTTGATACTAGGCACTCTTTCCCATTGCCACATCCGCCCCAATCTTGGAGAGCTGGCCCACGACCTCCTCAGGCCGCTTCGGTTTGGCATGCACATACCCTTGCTGAGTGACAATATGATGATGCATCAGTGCCTGCGCCTGCTGAATTGTCTCAACACCTTCAACAATCACCTTCATATTCAAACCTCTGACAATCATCGCAATGCCGCTCACAATCGAACGCACCCTTTCCGAAGTGGTTAAGTCATCGATGAGGGTCTTATCCAGTTTTACCACCTCAATGGGTAATTCCTGCAGACGGTTGAGGTTACTCGACTCAACGCCAAAGTCATCGAGCGCGATAACAAAGCCGTTCTCACGTAGGGTCTTAAGTTCCGCCCGGAGCACGTCGAGGTCTCCACGCTGCGCTAAAGCCTTTTCCGAGAGCTCAATCATGATGACGCGGTCGGGAGAATCCTTCGCGACCTCATAAATGTCCACCAACTCTTTAGAGGCCCCAACGTAAGCCAACTGCTCGAGCGTATAGTTAAAGCTGACATAAGCCTCCGGGAAATCCGAAAGCTTTGCGAGGACATCCTTACGCATAGCGGTATTTAACGCAGCAAAGGCAGGCTCACGCGTCACTTCGTCAAACACGCTCACAAATTGAAGCGGCGACAAGACTGTTCCATCTGCTTTTTGCCAACGAATGAGCGCCTCAAACCCTTCGATGCGCCGAGCCTCAACATCCCAAAACGGCTGGACTGCATAATAAAACTCACCTGCCTCCAAGGCTAGCTGTACCTCTTCCGCGGTAATGAAAGTCCCGCGCAGCTCCAAGGCACGCAGGTCTTCCTCCTCGCCGGCACACACCATATTGCGTCCACGCAGCTTCGCTTCACGGGCGAAATCGTCAGCCAGACGCATCACATCTGATAAGACCTCAGATGTGCCCAGTTTAGCGATGCCGATACTCGCCGTTCGGCTGATAGTGCGCCCACCACCCACGACGACCGTCTGCTCTAAGGCCAAGCGGAGTGCCTCACCAAATTCCTTCGCCTCCTTCCACCCCTGCCAAGGGCGAATGATTGCAAACTCCTCCCCACCAAGACGGGCCGCGCAACCGACTGTTTCCGTCAAGCGCATCATGGTTTGCCCCATAGCGCTCAACAGCGCATCACCAGCCTCGTGGCCGTAGCTGTCGTTCACAGACTTAAAATGGTCGAGGTCGAAGATGTAAACGCCAGCAGTCTTTTTACGCATTCCATCGCTAAACCTCTTCTTCAGACCACGCCGCGAGTAAAGGCCCGTCAGTTCGTCTTGCTCTACAAGCATCTGAAGCTGATGTTGGGTACGCATCATGTCTGTGACGTCCACAAGCGTAACGATATTGAGAAAGTCTCCTTCGAGCTCTGTGCAGACGGATTGCAGCTCAATTTGACGCAGTTCCCCGGCTTTGGTCCTGAAGCGCAAAGTATTGCGGACCACATTTTTGGAAGCTTTCTGTGACTTTAAAGTTTCGCGAAACTCCTTGCTGATCATCGCGTCTTCCGGCTCCATGAACTCCGTCAGGTCATGTCCAACGGTTTCCTCACGGGTATAGCCTAATTGGTTTGTCCAGGCGTCCGAGCACGTTTGGATCTTCCAGTCGTCCGATTGAGAAATGACCATCGCTGCATTACGGTTCAAAAGCGTGTCGGCCAAGGCCTTCTGCGTCGCAAGCTCCGTGATATTCGTAACGGACACAACAACCATGGCCTCCTGTGCAGTTGGCCCTGCAACTGCATTGCCCATAGCGGTCACTTCCAACTTGGCGCCGGAGTTGGTTCGTAGTGTCCACACATTGAGTGCTTCATCGCGTCCTGTTTCTATTG
>JAQWQJ010000104.1 GCA_029244725.1 Paracoccaceae bacterium | reverse complement strand
TTCCCAGCGTGGTCTTGCCTGAGCCACTTTCTCCGACAACGCCCAAGGTTTCGCCTCGACGAATGCTGGCTGAGATATCGTTGACCGCAACAAGATCGACATGTTTCCGGCTCATCAAGCCGCCGTGCGCAATCCGAAATGACACACGCATATCTTTGGCTACCATCAGCGGTTTCGCGTCTGGGTCTAGTGTATCAGGGCGACCCTTGGGTTCGCTATCTAACAGGTGACGCGTGTAAGGATGCTGGGGGTTGGTAAAGACGTCCTGTGTGTTGCCACGCTCGACGACCTCGCCGTAGCGCATCACGACCACCTTATCAGAGGTCTTTTCGACGACTGTTAGATCGTGAGTGATCAATACGACCGCCATGTTATGGGATTTCTGCAGATCTTTGAGCAGCGTGAGAATTTCCGCCTGCACGGTCACGTCGAGCGCTGTTGTAGGCTCGTCCGCGATCAGAAGGTCCGGTTTATTGGCAAGGGCCATTGCGATCATGACCCGCTGGCGTTGGCCACCCGACATTTCGTGCGGATATTGGCTCAGCCGTGCCTCGGGATCAGGCAATTGAACTTCTTGAAAGAGCTTTAAAACCTCAGCAGTCGCCTGCTTTTTTGGCATCGGGCGGTGTATCTGAATAATCTCAGCGACCTGATCTCCGACCCGGTGGATCGGATTGAGCGATGTCAACGGCTCTTGGAAGATCATTGAAATTCGGTTTCCGCGGATTTCCTGCATTTCAAGCTCAGACAATTCCGACAGGTCGGTTCCATCGAACCAAATCCGGCTATCGGCCCCGACACGAGCGTTTTCGGCAAGCATCGACATTATGGCCCGGGCAGTTACCGACTTGCCCGACCCGCTTTCACCGACCACCGCAAGAGTTTCGCCGCGCGCCACTTCGTAGGACAAACCGCGTACTGCGTTTACCGTGCCGTGGATTGTGCGAAAGTCCACAACGACGTTTTCAATTTTCAATAGGGGATCAGTCATTGGAATACGGGTCCATTGCATCGCGCAGGCCGTCACCAAACGCATTGAAAGCCAGAACAGAGATTACGATCATCCCAACGGGTGCCATTAACCAAGGGGCGGCTGCGAAGGATTGGAAATCACGTACTTGATTCAACATCGTCCCCCAACTGACCATCGGGGCCTGCACACCGACGCCAAGAAAGGATAGGAAGCTTTCCAGCAGGATCACTTCAGGCAATTGATAGGTTGCCCAAACGATGATGTGTGAAGAAGTGTTGGGCACAATATGGCGCCCGATGATGCGTTTGTCCGATGCCCCGACGGCTACTGCCGAACGAACATAGTCCATTGATCGCAAAGATATAACTTTGCCCCTCAGTTCGCGGCTCAGGTCCGCCCAACGAAGCAGGACAAGGATCGACGCGAAAAGGATGAAGACAGTAATTGGATCAGCGCGACGGGGTAAGACTGCCACGAGCGCAAGATAAAGTGGCAAATCGGGGAACGATCTTACGAATTCGACGATACGCTGAACCAGCATGTCGAAAACTCCGCCAAAATAGCCTGAAGAAACCCCGACTATTGTTCCAATGAGACAGGAAGCGGCCATTACAAGGAAACCCATCAGCAGCGTTACTCGTGTGCCTTCGACCATCCTTGAAAACACATCGCGGCCAAGGGAATCGGTACCAAGTAAGTGCACAAACCCGCCGTCGGTTGTTCCAATCAAACGAGTCTCAAACTCAACTCCAAGGAAGGTCCAAGCATCACCCTTCACGAACAACGCGAGATTTTGGCGAGCCTCCGGGTTGGGTACGAAAGTGATTTCGAACGTGTTGGGGTCCATATCTTCGGTATAACCCAATACATAGGGCTGGGTCAGACCGCCCTCTGGCGCAATAATTTTTGGTAATTGCGGCGGGCTGTAGATGGCCGTACGATCTTTCGTTTCACCGTCATAAGGTGCAAGAAATCCCGAAAAAACGGCAGTGACGACGATGAGTAAACATCCAACCAGCCCGATGACGCCGTATCGGTTGCGTAAAAAGCGGCGGCGGACGAGCTGCCAATAAGACAGACCTGGACCTGTCGACGCTTCCGCGTTCATTGATATCGCGCCAGACGGGTTGTCCAGTTCAGGTTGATCATTGATCATGGGGGTATTATCCGACATTGGTTTTCCCTTAACTCCGGCTCATCGTGGCACGGCGAACCCGAGGGTCCAACAAGGCTAGCATGAGGTCAGCAAACAAGTTGCCCAGTACCAGCAAAACGGCGACCATCATGAAGATAGCGGCAACGACATACATGTCGCGGTCACCGACTGCGCTCAGAATCAATGGGCCTACAGTCGGAATACCAAGCACAATAGCAATTTCGATCTCGCCTTTGATCATATAGTCAAAGCGCGTGCCGAGGTTCATAATAACCGGGTGCAAGGCATTCGGGACCGCGTGCTTGAAAAGAACTTTGCGACGGGACAAACCTTTGGCGCGAGCCGTTTCAATATACTGCATGTTCATTACGTCGAGCAGGTTTCCCCGCATCATTCGCGTCGTATAGGCCTGCCCAGCCCAAATAGATACCAGCAGGATCGGCCAAACATGCTTGAGGAAGTCCCAGAACTTAGCCCAATTCCAGCTATCTTGTAAGATGTACTGAGGCGAGTTGACTGCACCGATATAGGGCGAGTGCCAGACGATGGCGAGAAAATAAAGAATTACGAGCGAGATCACGAACTTCGGGATCACGATGCCCATGAAGGTAATCAGCGTGGCGATGTTGTCGCCTAGTTTATATTGGTTCGTTGCGGCATAGATGCCCAAAAGCACGCCGAAAACTTGACCGATAACCAGCGTCAGAACAGCCAGTAGAAGTGTACGCGGCAGACGAGTGCCAAGAACGTCAGTAACCGGACGGTTTTGTTCGAACGACATTCCAAAGTCAAAATGGAATACTATATTTTTTAACCATGTCAGGTACTGAACAACAATTGTCTGATCGAGACCAAGTCGCTGTCGCATTGCCTCTGCCTGAGGCAAAAGCTCGTCATATGACTTACCGGTCTGGGCGGCAGTGTTGGCGATCCAGCCGTCAACAAAATCGCCTGGCACGGCTTGGATAATCGCGAAAGAAACGATGGAAATCCCCAAAAGCAGCGGAATCGACATCGCAGCGCGTTTTACAAGGAAAACTAAAAAGTCCATGAGGCAAGCGCTCCCGGCTAATGCATCGTAAGGAATGTGAAAGAAAAGAAGCAGTCCTACTCCCGATCAGCTCGGGAGTAGGACATTTTTTTGGTCACGTAGATTAGTATTCGGCTACGGTACCTGGGAGGAGTTCTTCTGTCTGCAAGTCTGAAGGTACCCACAGGCGTTCACGGATCACCCCGTCTTCAGCCCATTCGTACATAAAGACTGGTGTACCAGGGTGCGCATTGCGAACCCGCTTGTTCACCAACAGAGCTGCAGGAACCTGAACCAAACCAATGTTGTAAAGGTTTTCTGTCAGAAGCGCCTGCATCCGCTTGGAAATGTCCGCCTGTTCAGCCGCATCGCTAGATGCGTTAAACTTCAGGACAGCGTCCGCCAGTTCAGCTTCGAACGGAAGGAAATCACGACCTTCGGTTCCAGCCAGGTGGAACGCTGGGCAGATATCGGACGTCGGCAAGTTACCGCAAGTTTCCCGTGTCGGCAGAACAAAGCTTACACGCTGAAGAATTGCAGAGAAGTTACCAGAGTTGCGGATCGGATCAAAGCTGGTTTCATCTACCGGCGTTGGCAATACGCGAATTCCGATTTCAGCCAACTGCGATGTCACTGCTTCAACCTGCTTACGGTCGTCATTACGCTGAGACTTGAACGTCATGTCGATTACGAGATCTTCACCCGTGCCAGGCACGTTCAAGATACCGTTACCGTCCGTGTCTTCCAAACCAAGACCAGCAAGAAGCTCGCTTGCGTAACCCTGATTGAACGGTGTGTAGTCAGTTGACGCGGCGTCATAGTAAGGTGAACCGCTCGCGAAACCACCCATATATGGATAAGCGAATGGACCACGTGCCAAAGCCTGTCCTAGAGCGTCACGATCAATTGCCGAGCTTAGAGCTTCGCGGAAATCTTGCTCACGGAACAAGCCACGTAGTTCTGAGTCGTAGTCGCTGTCAGCCATGTT
The DNA here is from genome assembly GCA_029244725.1 of Paracoccaceae bacterium. Classification (GTDB taxonomy): domain Bacteria; phylum Pseudomonadota; class Alphaproteobacteria; order Rhodobacterales; family Rhodobacteraceae; genus JASMHC01. The sequence goes on along the minus strand of JAQWQJ010000104.1, from coordinate 7,608 downwards.
CTGAGCAAAGTTTAACTCGATCCGGAACGCCAATGTCCGCGGTCCGAACTTAGCAGTAACCGGGGCATTTTCATCCTGGCTTTGCTTAAGTGCTTCAACGTAGTTGCCTGGGTTTTCCATGTTCGACCAGTCACCGGTACCGGCAACAGCTTGTGTCGTACGGTCATCCCAAGTCGTCAGCTTGAAGTGCATCTCGTTGAGATAAGGCAGCTGATTTCCCGCATCGTCCACTTTCCAGTAGTATGGATTGCGGCGAAGAATCACCAGCTCGTCAGGACGGTGGTCGACCGGAACCCATGCACCCAATACTGGAACCGGAACGTCGCTCGAAGGCATTGCGTTCAGGTAATCGTCGTAAGTGGCGTCTGAGTTATAGGTCGGGTGCGAATCGCGAAGCACGTGGCTTGGGCCAGGGCAACCTTGAATATAGGCAAGACCCTCAACAACGGTTTCCGATTGCGCGCTTGGGAATACGAACTTGAATGAGTAATCGTCGATTACCTCAAGGCTCGCTCCGCCACCGAACGATCCAGCCTGAATACGGCTTGTCACGTTTTCATCTTCGACGTTGTCGTTCCACCAGAAAGCGATGTCATCGGTATCGAACGGATCGCCGTCAGACCACTTGACACCTTCGACAAGATGCATGGTCAGTTCGGTCATATCTTCGCTCCACTCCCATGAGTGGGCTAGGTTTGGCAAAGGACCAGTCTGGTCTTCGGCGCGAACCTGCCAACGCGGACCTTGGCGAACAAGACATTCCTGAACAGCCATGTTGATGCCGCCCCAACCTTGGTGCTGACCGGCGATCCAATGGAAGCCTTCAGGACGTCCACCGATTACGTGACGGAAAACGCCACCATATTCGCCGATGCCGTCAGACATAGCAGAAGCATTGAATACCAGCGGGTTGGCTGGCAGACGCTCAGCAACTGGCGGAAGTGCGCCACTTGCGACCAGCGCATCAAGGAAAGGTGCTTGATTATAGCTATCGAGAGCGCCGTACGAATAAATGTCGTCACGACCGATTAGCTCGTATTCAAGACCAGCAAGGCTCCGCTCTGGGGGCATCTCATCCGCATTGACCGCTGTGATTCCAATTGCAGCAGCGCAGACACCGCCCAGCAAGAATCCAGTACTTGTGAATTTGTGAATCATTTAATTTCCTCCATTAGATATCTGGCATCCTCCGTGAAGGAATATGTCGATGCTTCCGGTTTTATAACAATTTCTTCCGGTTTTTGTAGTTTAATGCTAGAGTCTCATCTCAGTTGACGAGGCCTCGGCAAACGGGTCGAAACACGAAAGGCAAAGCATGGCACAAAAGTTTGGGTCTGTTGACACGACCGTTCCATTTTCGGAATCTGTTGATCAGACCCGCGTACCGACCCCAAACAACTTCATCATCGAAAGCCACAGACCGACACTCTTTGACACTCCCTTCCATCACCACACATCTGTGGAAGTGAATTTCCTTCAGGATTGTCAATTGGACTACTCATTCTCGGGCCAAATAGCAAAGTTGAAGCCCAACCGACTGGTCGTGTTTTGGGGTGCAGCGCCACATAAGGTTACCGATGTCTATGGCGAAGGGCAAATCACCAACATCTACCTTTCGCTGGGTCAATTCGTACGCTGGGGCCTTCCGTCCGGCCTGGTGAAAGCCATCCTATCTGGCGAAGTAATTGCTTCTCGTAAAGATGATCCATTGGACGCCTTGCTAATCAACAGGATCTACAATGAGAAGCACCTTGAGCAGACCCCCTGGCGGCGAACGCACCTTGCCGAAATTGAAACCCGCTTGCGTCGCCTTGCATTGGAAGGGTGGTCCACGCTGATTTCAAAGCCAAGCCGGGGCAATGGATTCTCAGTTAGGTCAACGACGATGCAAGAAGTCGAATCAATGTTGCGGTTCATCTCTGAAAACTTCACCCTTCCGATCACTGTGAAAGACATTGCGTCGGCATCTAGCTTATCGCCTGCGCGCGCCGGACAGGTTTTTCGGGACGTCTTGACCGTCAGTATTAAGAAGCATCTGACACGGGCCCGCTTGTCACATGCTCGAATGCTCCTAGTCGAAACCGAGGCGAAGGTGACATCTGTCGCACTCGATAGTGGGTTCGCGTCGCTTTCCGCTTTCTACGACGCGTTCGCAAAGGAACATAATAAAACCCCTGCAGAGTACCGTCGCCAATCGCAACGCAGCAATCCGTTTCTAGCATTTCACGCGCAACGCTAGAAAGTAGCTGGCGGCCTAATGGTGACAATTCGCAGCCTACACGGTTGTCAAAGCGCCGACCCAGACGACAAGCGGTGTCCGTCCCCACGCAGTCCGCAGCGTCCGCTTGCGCTCTTCCGATGTTAGGTAGGCGTATCCGCCGGTGCTGCCAAGAAGTCCGATGGAATCCGCTCCCGCAGCCTCGATCCGCTCGAGGAACCGTTGCAGAAGCTCGGATTTCAGCTGCCCCTCGTCATCAGTGGGCGTGAGCGGGAAGGCCGAGAGGCCGGTGAACAAGGGCATGCGAATATCTCTTTCAAAAGTGTGAAATGAGCATGCGGAGACCGGCGAACCCGAAGAAGGCGGCCAGAACGCCCTCGATTCCGCGCCGGGCCCGCCGGTAGAGGCGGATCATCGCTTCCGTCGAAAACACGAGCGCGTATCCGGCGAAGATCATCACGCTCAGGATCGCGCAACCTGCCAGAACTGTGGCCACATCACGCCAGGATGGCTCAGCACCGAGGCCAAGCGTGGCCAGGGCGATCCAGGCCAACACGGCCTTCGGGTTCGCCAGATGCATGATCAATGGTGTTGTCACGTTAACCGACGGCTTTCGCAAACTTACTGGCGCTGCATTTTCAAGCAGCAGTTACGGCCGCTGTCCAGGCGTCAAATGCCTCGAGCCGGTGGAATCGGATTGTTAAGGCGGCGCGGCGACGGGCTGGGACAGAGAAGCAATTTCGAATGGCGGAATGGATTGATAGGAAGCGTTGCAGATTACCCGGTGACCGATAACCCTGCATCGCCCTTTCTCTCTTGCGAAATGGCAGGTGGCTGTTCTCAGCTCGATTGTTGAGGCCTTTATGAGATCTGTGCTCAACGCCCGGCGCAATCTCGCGTTTGGCCGCGCCATAGGATCGTAATTTGTCGGTGATGAAGCGTTTTGGTACGCAGTTGTGCTTCTTCATCAACCGCATAAGCAGGCGTTTCGCCGCCCTAGTATTGCGGCGGCGCTGAAGGATTTCATCCAGAATCATCCCCTTCTGGTCAACTGCACGCCACAACCAAAACTTGCGGTCCTTGATCGTCACAACGACCTCGTCGAGATGCCAGACATCGCCGGAGAGTGGCTGACGGCGGCGTAAACTTCGCGCAATTGTAGGCCCAAACTTTGCAACCCAACGCCGGATCGTTTCATATGAGACGTCGATGCCGCGCTTCAGGAGCATCTCCTCAACTTCGCGAAGGCTCAGATTGAAACGGCAATACAACCAGACTGCGTGGGAGATGATCTTCGAGGGGAAGCGGTGACGTTTGTAACTGATCGACGGTATACTCATCGGCGCTGACTATCCATAAGCGCCGCTAACTGCAAATAGTGCCGACTTAACGTGACAACACCGCGGCGAAAACTCGTCGCCCTTGCTGGTCCACCAGCGTCAGGGAAATCAACGCTGGCTAAAGAGTTGGCCGAGTATCTAGGCAATCGGGACTTGAATTGCGAAGTCGTGCCGATGGACGGCTTCCACCTGGACAACACCGTTTTGAATACACTCGGTTTGCTTGACAGAAAAGGCTGCCCTGAGAGCTTCGATGCAAACGGATTTTTGCGTCTCGTCAAAGCATTGACGAATGAAGCTGCGATCTACTACCCAACATTTGATCGCGATCGAGACATTGCCATCGCGGGGTCGGGTGTCGTCGATCCGGATTGCCAATTGGTGATCGTCGAAGGCAATTACTTGCTGCTGGACGCACCTATTTGGAAAGATCTGCACGCGTTATGGGACTACAGTATTTTCCTGAGTATCCCCGATGACATCCTGGAAGAACGCCTTGTTCAGCGCTGGCGTTCTCATGGGTATTCCGGGGTTGAAGCCACCTCAAAGGCTCTAACTAATGACATCCCAAATGCGAGAATAACGCAAAGTTCACAACTGACCAGTGATATGATCTTAATGGAACCGACATTCCTATAGGCTTCCGCCGAGCGTATTCGTGTACCGTGGCACGGAATTGCATTAACCCAGTTTCCGTGACAATACCCATCCACTCCATCTCAATGCGATGAATAAATCGATTTACTATTCATCACTATATGCGCATTATATGAGTAATAAATTCGGAATTTATTCCTCATGATCTGGAACTGGCAACAACCTGACTGGCCGAATTGGCGCTTTGACCCCCGCGAGCTTGAATCGCTTGAACGGGATTTTTTGCATGGCGCGGGGCGTTTTCTTGGCGCATGGCAGCACCTGAGCAATGCCGATCAGGATCATATCAAGATCGAGCTTCTCAGTGATGAAGCCATCAAAACCTCGGAAATCGAAGGGGAATATCTTGACCGCTCATCCGTTCAATCATCAGTGCGTCGCCAGTTTGGTCTAACAGCCCAGGTGAAATCTAATCCAAGCGAAGCCGGTATTGCCGAGCTGATGGTTGCCATTTTCACAGGCTTCAACCAGCCCATCACGCACGAAACACTCTTCGCTTGGCACGAGATGGTCTGCCGCGCACAAAAGGACATTGAGTATATCGGCGAATACCGAAAGCACGCGGAAGCCATGCAGGTGGTATCTGGAGCGCTATACAAACCAAAGGTTCACTTTGAAGCGCCGTCATCAGACCGGGTTCCCGCTGAAATGGAGCAATTCTTTGAGTGGTTGGACAAGAGTACACATCTACTCCCTTTGGCCAAAGCGGGGCTGGCGCATCTATACTTCGTGTCCATTCACCCTTTTGAAGATGGCAATGGCCGTATCGGCCGTGCGATCAGCGAACACTGCTTGTCAAATGCGCTTGGTCAACCAAGTCTGCTGGCTTTGGCGCGGCAAATCGAGAGAGACCGCAAGGGGTACTACGATGCCCTTGAGTCCAACAATAAGACAATGGATATCGGTGCGTGGCTACTTTGGTTCGCGCAAACCACGCTCGATGCGCAGGCCTATTCGATTGCTCTCGTTGACCACATCATTGCCAAAACACGCATGCTGGATCGACTGCGCGGCCAGATCAACTCCCGCCAGGAACGCGCCCTAATACGGATGTTTGAAGCGGGGCCAGAGGGGTTTATCGGCGGTCTGAGCGCTAAAAATTATATGACGATCACCGGCGCGACCACACCAACAACCACACGCGACCTCAATGATCTAGTCGCAAAAAACGCGCTGTTTAAAACCGGCGAACGAAAATCAACACGGTATTGGCTGAACCTATAGGGAGTTGCTGCGGATTTGAGAATGCGATCTCCCTTCACACCGCCGCCGTCCTCACCCTATACCGCCCCTGCCCTGTGATCTCGCGAACCAACCCACGGGCGACAGGCTTGTCAAAGTTGCGCTGCACGGCCGCCCGGGAGGGATAGAAGCCGCGCAGGTCCGCAAGGGCCAGCTTGACCAAGCCGGTGTTTTTCCATTCCAGCAGTTTGCTGCGCTCGCTGCATAAATGTGCCCAAAAAAGACCGTTCCTCAGCCAAGCAAAAACTTTGCAACTGATCCCGTCACACTTGCAGAAAGTACCAATATTTGGTATATTTCGTTCTTCGGAGGCTAATCATGGCAAAAAACACATCCATGTCGCTTGGCGACCACTTCGCGGGCTTCATCGACACGCAGGTTCAGACTGGGCGATACGGCTCGGCGAGTGACGTAGTACGCGCAGGGCTGCGTCTGCTGGAAGAGCACGAAATTAAGGTGAAGGCGTTGCAAGATGCTCTCATCGCGGGCGAACAGTCCGGTGAGCCACAGCCGTTCGATTTTGAAGACTTCAAAGCACGCAAGCGGGCAGAGTTCGGCAATGATCCTTCATGAGCCGTGTCACGTTTTCACCCGCAGCAATCACGGACATTGATCGCATCTGGGACTATACCGCCGAGACATGGGGTATGGATCAGGCCGACCACTACACCGACAACATTCGCGATACTTGCGGAGCATTGGCGGCGGGCTTGAAGCTGGGCCGCTCTGTTGATGTGCGCGATGGCTATCTAAAATATGCGGTGGGCAAACACTTAGTATTCTTTGTGCGGACTGGTGACGGGATCGCCGTTATCTGCATTTTGCATCAACAGATGGATACCGAGCTGCACCTGTGACCACTGCTGCTACAACACAAATACTCAGATACACTTTTGAAAAATAGGGGCTGTTGCATTGGCACAGATTTGGAACTCTGTGCTCTCACACCGCCGCCGTCCAAACCCTATACCGCCCCTGCCCTGTTACCTCCCGAACCAACCCCCGCTGAACCAGCCGATCAAAGTTGCGCTGCACGGCAGCCCGAGATGAAGAGGTTTCCGCTTCGGCCATAGGCGCTGACACCAAAGGCCAGGCCTCTAGCACATCCAACAGCAACTCCGGCGTGCGCCCTGAGAGATCCGCCACAGCCTTCCCTGCCCGCTTGCGCCAGATCGTCATGCGCTCAAGTTGCAGCAGTGCCGCAAGGCAGGCCTGCTCGGCTCCGCGAAGCCATGCCTCTAGTTTGTCCTCAACTGTCCCCTGCCCTCGAAACGCAGTCGGGCCGGTGGTGGCCAAGGGTAGGAACACGGCCCCCTGCCCCGGCAGGCGTGACATGATTGCCGCATGACGCGCGGCCAGAACAGCCGCCTCCATATCGCGTGACTGTTCGACACCCAGTATCCGCCACGCCTGAAACATCACCGCCGCTTGCGTAATCGGATGCAAGCCCTCGACGCTGGACAGAACCTCGGCCAGATCCGCTGTTGCTGTCAGATCAAGACCGGCTTCGGCATCTCCCAAGTCCAACCGCTCCAGAAACCCCGCCAATCCTTCGGCCGGCGCGGACCCCGATGTCAGCCGCCGCACCGCCCAGCCGGATCGTGCCAGTGCTTGTTCGGTGTCCTCGGTCGATCCAACGCGCAGCGTGACCCAAAGGCCAAGCCGCTCGGCTGTTAACCGATCCCCTGTCCACCATGACAGATCGGTGGCCTCTCGCAACGCGAGGCGTTGACGCGGCCCCTGCCCTGCATCACGCAACCGCACATCCATTTCCCCGAAGACCTGACAAAGACGCGCCAGTTCTCCGCTCAGAGCGTCCTGCGCGTCACGCCACTCTTTGGGATCAAACAGCAACTGCCGGTTGGCGCGTGGCAAGGGTGCCTCACCCGGAGGCACCGCTTCGTCTTCGTCATCCGGTCCGGGAAGAAACCACAGGTCGACTTCTTCACCGTCCGGATCGTCATCCCAATCGCTGAACCCGCCGCCGCTCATTCTGGCACCACCGCGTATCCGTGTCGGCATTTGCTGGAGATCACCTTCTCTGAGGCCGCTTCGGCCTGTGCGCGGGTTTCAAAGCAATTGACCGCACCCCGCCCCCAAGTCCCGATCCGCCCCCACTGCCGCACAAGGCTCCAGCCACCAAACAGCGTT
>JAQWQJ010000097.1 GCA_029244725.1 Paracoccaceae bacterium | reverse complement strand
TCGTAACGGACACAACAACCATGGCCTCCTGTGCAGTTGGCCCTGCAACTGCATTGCCCATAGCGGTCACTTCCAACTTGGCGCCGGAGTTGGTTCGTAGTGTCCACACATTGAGTGCTTCATCGCGTCCTGTTTCTATTGTTTTCAGCGCTTGCTGCCGGGCGTCCTGGGCCCGGTCTTGTTCCTCTTCAACCAAAAAGGACGGGAAGTCCCTGCCGATCGTCTCATCACGGCTAAAGCCTGTCAGCTGCGTCCAGCCCTGAGATACGTTCCGAATAATAAAGCTACTGTCTTGCAGCAAAGTTGCGGAAGGGCTGCGTTCCAGAACCTGAAGCCAGGCTTCGGCTTCAGCATGGGCACTTTCGGCCTCAATGTTCTTCGCTTCTAGCGCTCTAAGGCTATTCTTGAGCTCAGTCACATCTGTTTGAACGCTTATAAAACCTCCATCAGGAAGTAATCTATCTGTTGTTTTGATAAAACGGCCATCTTGTAATTGCACGATAAAAGATCCAGTCAAATCTTTTCTATATTTAGCCTTTATTGCTAAATAACCATTTCTCGGCTCTAAATACTCTGTCGATACAACAGTACCATTTTGTAAATCTATTTTCCCTAATTCTGAAAAATGCACGCCTAACTGTAAATCACTGTCTGTATAAGAATAGAGACCCTTAAATTTATCATTAAAATATTGTAAACAACCATCACGATCATACTTGACGACAGCTTCTTCGACATAGTCCAGATATGGATGTTCTTCATTTTTATTTTTTTGCATAACCAGATTTCATCAAAAATAGAATAAATTATTATTATATACTACCCGCCCGCAGCTTTTAGCCCAGTGCGAGTTTCCGCTGTCGATAGTGCATTATTAAGACGCATGAATAAGGTCCGTGCGGTCGCGCGGTCGCCGCTATTGAGGTAGGCATCGGCCAGCATGATGGAAAGATCCCGGCGCAAAATACCAACCAGCGTCTCCATCCCATCGAAGTAGGTGATCGCCTGCGAATAGTTTCCTTCCTGATAGGCACGGACACCGCGCTGCTCCAAGATGGTCGATTCAATCGTGCGACGTTGATCTATGGTAAAGTCTGTTTCCGCAGCAATCCTAGAGGCGGCACTGGTCATGTTTCGTTGGAGCATGGACAGCGCCATGCCGTAGCGCGCATCGCGCGACACTGTACCACTCAGACCGTCAGCAACTGCTGTGAAAAGCGCAAGCGCCTCAAGTGGGCGGTCCAGATTGAAGACGCACCACGCCCGCTCATACGCCACCTGAAGAGAACGGGGAGTGACTGACCGGGCTGTACAAGTTTGAAAATCACCAGTCTGCGCCGATGCCCGCACCTGTCTCAGACGGTTATCGCCGCTGCGGCGCAGTTGGGCCAGTGGGCTGCCCGAAGAAGTACCGGGGACGATTACTGGAGCAGATGCCTGGGCCTGCGTCGAGACGGACGGGTTCAGTGCGGGGCGCGCCTGTGGACGCTGGACAACGACACGCCCGGACAGAAGGCGAATAAGCAATGCATCGAAAGTCGTGCCTGATCCTGGGATACGCTGCTTCGCCGTCGCTACCAGCGCACGCATCTCGTCTTCGGTGGCCACTGAATCTGCCTTTTCGATTGTCGCCACCACATCTGCAGTCAACGAACAGGCTCTCACAATCTGGCGGTAGACGGATAGCGCGCCTGCGCGGTCGCGGGTCTGCTTTTTGAGCTCTGCGAGTTTCCAGCCATTATTAATCCGGTTGCAGCGTAGAATGGCTAATTCATCCATCGCGATCCCCAGCGCTGCATCCGGATCGCGCGCAGCAATCGCAGCATCAAAAGCGGTCTGAGCGCTGGCCGTGGCGAGCAGTGAAAGCATGTCTTCAGGTGGCATCCAGTCGGGAAAAGCTTCACGGGCCGCGCTTAGTTCGCGCCGCGCACTTACGATATCGTTGCGCGCGATCAGGGTAAAGATGCTGTCGATTTCGGTCTTAGGGATTGTGGATGCCATGAGTTCAAGAGCAGCCAGATCATCGGGAACAGTCCAGTCAGGAAACGCATTTTCAAGACGCTGCAATTCGGCGGCGATAGACGCTATTTCATTCTCCGCTATGTAATAACGGATAGCATTTAGATCCTGCGCATTGGGAACCTCTTTTGCAGCGGCAGTGCCTACCGTGATGAACAGGCAAACACCAGAAATACTGTGGCGCAGAAGTTGGGCTGAATAATTCATCATAATGGGACACATCTAGGTAAGGTTTCTATCTGAGCCAGCAGCGTCATGAACTGAAGTGTGGCGGGGTAATAGGGCTGACTGGGGTCAAACGAAGGCATGAAAGATCCCGCATTCGCCCTCACGGCACAACCGACAAGACCCGAAACGGCCGAATAACCGGGATTGTCGCTCACCTCGAGAACACGTCCGGTTAGGCGGTCCATGACGGTGGGCGTGCTGCCCACCACAGTGTTTGCGCCACCGTATGCACGGGCCTGCTGCTCGACGGCCAGGTGCTGCGGCATGCCCGACCATATCAGGAACAAGGGCGTGCGCATGGCTTCGTAACCGTTAGCGTCTGTCATGCCAGCCACCGGTGCGCTGCCCTCTGCTCTGAGTTCGACCCAGTCGGGCACCAGCCCGCGCGAAGCCAGATCGTCAAGTATCGATATCCCATCGCGCGCTGCGATCCGCAAACGGTCCGTCCCCGTGGCGTCCGCTACATCCTCCATTGCTAATGGCATGAGGTAGGAAGGGTTCCAGATCAGCCCGGTGTCACGCTGAAATCCCTTGGCTGCGGGGGTTAAAACGAGGCGCCCACTGCCGTCAGGATGGTTTTGTATACAGGTGTCGCTCAGATCGCGTGCGATCGCCGTGGCGCGCTCGGTTAGCGCTGGTCGGTCAAACGCTTTTGCCGCGCGGATCAGCGCCCAAGCGTAAAATAGATCACCGTCGCTTGCGTTGTTATTGTCAGGCACTGCCGGCGTTGTTTGCGGCAGCCAGCGCCAAGCCAGCAGATTGTCCTGTCTGATGCGCAAATGCCGGGTCGTCCAGTCATCGATGGTGTTGAACGCATCAGCGTCCTGCATTGTCGCGGCCAGAAGTAGACCGTAGCCCTGACTTTCCGAGTGACTGGCACCACCCTGCATAAGATCCACAACGCGACCGTTCGGTTCCATGTAGGCGGCTTTCCACGCGTCCCAGACGGCCGCAAGCGGGTGCGGCAAATCAAGTGACTGACCAAAGGATGCGCTAGCCCGAGACAGGCTCATCACGGCCATCGCGGCCATAATTATACTGCGGCGTTTCATCTTTTAAGACTCCCTCGTGTACTGACAACATAACTTAGCCCCAAAAGGACCGAAATAGACATAAAGCAGGCCAGCAGGCCAACAAACCAGACTGGCGACCATGATGCATAGTTGCCCGCGACGGCGCGGGCATTGGCCAATGTCAGCGGTTCGTTCAAGCTGGGCGCACCTGCGGCAGGGTGCCAGCTTTCCCAGACACCGTCTTCCGTCAGCAGGGCAGCCTGACCGTCAGGCCCCAAGGGGTCTAGACGACCGGCAGCCAGTGCTCGCGCCACACCGTCTGCGTCAGCAGAGGCGCTAACAATCAGCCACAGATCTAGCGGGTGGGTGGGATCGGGCATCAACAAAAACGCTTGTCCCTGCCGTCCCGCCATCCAATCCGTAAGTGGCGGATCGCCGGGCAATGCCAATGCGCGCACCCGCTGCCAGGAGGAGGTTATGCCACTGCGGATCTGGCCGATGTTACGCCCCACACGCTGAGAGGGTTGTGCAAACCGGTCCTCGGTAACTGCCACGTCCAAAGCTTGGTCTGTGCGCTTTGGCCTCTGTGGCATCAATGCCCGCACAACTGTGGACCTGTCCAAAGACATCATATCCAACGGCACCTGATTAATTCTTTCCAAGGATCTTACAGTCAGGCGTGCCATGTCTTGTGGTGGCAGTTCATCGTCCAAGGCCACAAGGTGGACAGCCAGCATTGTCACAATTTCTTCAACATGTGGGGGTCCGTCCAGATTTGCAACCAAAGCCACAGAATCAGGCGTAAGCCGCTGCATACCCAGAGATAGACGGGGAAGTTGCATGCGCGGTGAGGCCGGCACGTTCACCAGTGTATTTCCCGAAACCTCAAGCAGTGGGCCTTCAATATTTGGGCAGGTCATGTCGGAGGGATCGCCGGGAATTATCGCCTCGAAACTGATATTGTTAAAGCCTGGCTTCAAAAGACGTGCTGAAAACCTGACGGGCAGTTCTGGCAACACAACTCCGCCCTCGCCGAACAATGGTAAAAGCCGGACTGTGATGCCATTGACTTTAATCAAAAACAGAGATCCTTCAGGCAAGTTTTCGGCGTATCTGTATTGCAGATCAAGCTGGGCGCGCTGTGCCGTCAGGACAAGCCAGTCATCCGGCAGGCGAAACGGAACATCTACGCGCCGGTAACGACTGCGAATTGCGATATCGTCTACGTTTAACATATTGAGGGTCGTAACTTGCCCTGGAGTTAGATCGGGTGGCACCACAATTGCGCTCGGCAGGGGCAACAGATCATCTAGCATAGATGCAGTCGTATCGGTGCTGATTAAAAGGATTAAAGACCCTTGTGGACTGCGCCGGACCTCTGGCAGCGCAGCTACGCCAGGAAAGTCGGGCGCGGCGAGCAGGACGATCCGCGCCTGCGCCCCAGATGTGACCCCCTCCGATGTGACCGAATAAGGGCTTTGCAACAACAGGCGCGTTGGGCCGCTGGTCCCCAGAGCTGCGGACCTAAGCTCCAGATCACGCATCAAGCGGGTCGCAGGCACAACGGCCGTCACCAATGGCAGGGTGCCGTCCGCCGCAATCTGCGCACGTGCTTCGCGGCGAAAATTGTCTATGTTGGGTGCGCTGGTCCCGTTCGCAACGTCGATCCCACTGCGCGCAAGATTAATGTCAGTCCATATCGCAAAGCTGGCCTCTGGTCCACAAAAGATGCGGTGGCTTTGCTCGGCACGGATCACGATTCGGTTTAAACCCAAAGTCAGCGTATTGGTAGGCAGTATAACAGTCTGGAAGCCTGCAGGAGCGTTCGGTTGCCACGTGGCAATTTCCACACCTTCGTGCAACACTGTGATGGTAGAGTTATCAGCCATAATATTGATGCTGTTGCGATAGGTGATAATCAGATTATTCATTGTACTGCCCAGTGGGACGTCCAGATCAACTGCGATCTCGTCATATTCCCCGCTCAGCCGGTGTATCTCACCCCCCATTGCGTTCATGGCGAAATTGGGCCGATTTGGTTCGGTATCACCCGCGTCTGTCGCTGGCAGTGTTGCATTATCACCCGCATCGGCGCGGACATAGCGCGGCAAGGCGGCCGGGGTTTGAATAGCGGCCTCCACGGACGGGATCTGAGGCAGACCATCGTCGGGTGACGCGATTTGGGGTCCATTCAGCAACGCTGACAGATCGATCTGGCCGTTTTCCGCCCCAACCTGAGCGAGGGTTGGCGACCATGCGCAAGACAGGATGAAGGCTAATACTGGGTATCTCATGATGCACCTGACGCCTGTAAGGGTTTGGGGTCTTCTGTCTCAGCATTGTCTTGGGCATCGAGATCGGCACCCACCCAGCCGTCAGGATCAATGCCATCGCGGTTTTCAGGGTCGACACCGAAAGCAAGCAGATGTGCCGGTTTCGATTGGACATGATTACATGACACTGCTGCTTTTTGGCGTCCAGGTTCGCGGATCAGACTGGACAGTAGTATCGGCGTGCCACGAAGAAAAAGCCAAACGACATAGCCAAGGCCCGCCAGCAATCCTTTGGGATTGTGTGTCGCATCCCGGACTTGCTGCCAGTTTTCGCTGTCGCCAAAAATCAGATAGGCGACTGTTTCACGTGATGACACCGGCTGATCTGGCTCGAACACCACCCCCATAATCAGGCCTTCAGAGGTCTGCTTGATCGAACACACAGTGCCCATGATCCGGGCTTCCAAATGGGGACTTTCAATCAGTTGCGGCCGCAGGGCGATCTGGCTGTGCAACAACAACTCGGTTGTTGTGCCACCCGGGAGTTCCTGACCCACTTCTAGAAGTAGGCTCACACCGCTGGTTGAAGCATTTATGATGCGCACGCCAGAAAACGCGTCGCGCTTTCCAGGGACCCATATCCGTCCAGGGACGTCCATCTCGACCCGCACCGATACGCGGCGCTGCTGTTTCTCGGCAACGGCGCGATAGGCAATGCTGACGAGGATGAAATTGAATACAGCCCAGCCACCGACCACTGCAAGTACAGAACGGTCGCCTGGGAAGACATACCAGCGTATGGCCAGGGCGACGACGCCCAACAGCATGGTGAGGAACAGCACCGTCAGCGGCCAATGGATGGGCGAGATAAAGTCTTGGTCTAGCGTCTCGTCCTTGGTTGTAACGTTGAATTTGGCACCACGAGGGCTCCAAATCGTCCGCAAAATGGTGCGGGCAAGATATGGGGCTTGTGCGACTTCGTAAATTTCTGAGATCAGTGGCCAACGGAACCGAGCGTAAAGTGCATTCTGAACCATGAACGACACCGCCAGATAGCCAAGCATATAGGCTAGCACCTCTTCGAAGGTGGCAACTAAAATCTCGACCCCAAAGAACAGATAGATCAGCGGCACAAGCAGATAGAAAAGCCTCATCAGAGGAAAGAGCCAGAAGCTCATCGAATTGATGTAGCAGATGCGCTGCGGTAGGCTGAGACCTCGTCGAAACAGCGGATTTTTCAAAAATAACATCTGCATCATCCCCGTGGCCCAACGGCCACGTTGCTGGATGAAAGATGCAAAGGTTTCAGGCTGCAGGCCCGCGACCATCGCGCGATCGATATAAAGGCTCTTCCAGCCGGCTGAGTGGATCTCGAGGGCGGTCTCGGCGTCCTCTGTGATTGTCACGCCTGCGAACCCGCCAATCTCATCTAGCGCTTTGCGCCGCAACACTGCCGCAGAGCCACAGAAGAATGCGCCCCCCCAACGATCAAGGCCCCGATGGATCAGGCCATAGAACATTTCATTCTCTGGCGGGCAAGTTTCGCTCAGCTCTAGGTTTCTCTGAATAGGGTCATTGTTAATGAAAAAATGCGGAGTCTGGACGAGGAAAAGCTTTGGATCCTCGACAAAATTGGTGACCGTGCGGGCCAGAAAATCGCGCGACGGCACGTGGTCGGCATCAAATACCACTACGAGGTCACCGGTAAGGTTTTCCAGCGCCGAACTCATGTTTCCAGCCTTCGCCTTTTCGTTCAGTTCGCGCGTCGCGTATCTGATGCCAAGTTCCTCGCACAGCGCCTGTAAATCGGCCCGGCGCGCACGAGCTGCTTCTGCAAGCTCAGGATCCGCGGCATTGCAGCGTTGGTCGGTGCCGCCGTCGTCACACAGGGTCACAGTCCTTTTTTCGGCTGGGTAGATCATGTTCTTGGCTGCCGCCAGAGTCACACTGAGCATCTCCCTGGGTTCGTTGAACGAAGGTACCAGAACGTCGACGGTTGGCAAATCGGTGGGGGCCACTTTGGGAGGAAACTGTCTACGGGTTGGATCGGCACTGATGAACGCATTGAGGAAAAACACCATGATCGAATAACTTTCGACCACAATCAATGTTAGACCAACGATGAAGGACAGCGTCAGGCCTGGATCAGGCAGGGTCACGAGTAACCGCCAGAAGAAGTAGCGCAGAATGATAATACTTGCCGTGGCAAGCAGGAAGAAGCGAAAAATGATTCGATGCGCATTGGATTTGAGAATCACGATGGTTGTCACAGCAACGATGCTCAGGAAGGCCTGTCCGCCAGTGGACATTGGAATACTGACCATCACCACGATGATGGCGGTTGAAACAAGCCACATAATCAGTTGCGGCAGACCGCGTGATACGAAATGAAGGTTCATCGTAGGGCACCTGTGTTCGGATTGAAAAGGGTTATGCTGAAAATCATTCAAGAAGCGGCGCTGCCAGAGGCGACAATATCTGGCCTCTGCCAGCGTCATATTGGGTCCCCGTCGTGGCGGAGAAGCTGATCTCACGGTCCTGTATTGGGGCCAATGCGTCAGCTATCGGACCCTGGACGCAGTTTCGTAGCATCGCTTCGAGTACATTGGTCCCACTTGGCAGGATGCGAGCCGCACTCATGATGCGCCGGAAAGCAAGGACGCAATTGGTGGAACTGCCGCTGCGCCATTCTAGATAAAAGTAAGTTCCTAAACTATCGGTGGCCTGGTGCAGGTTCGCGTCCGAGACGCCCAAAAAGGGAACTGGCACACCCTCGGTGCGCGACAAAAATTCTTGAAGATTAAAATAGCCTGTATCGCTTCCGTCGGGGACACGGGCGCGCAGCCACAGAAAATTGTCGCCACTGATCGTCGTTTCATTGACAAGCCCAATGATCTGCTCGGCCTCTTTTCCCAAACTGCGGCCAATGTTGATGATGGCTCCATGCGGTCTGGCCCATGACTGGTCAAGCCGTTGCGCAACGAATTGTTGCGACACCTGAAGCGTATCATGACTCACCGTCTGAACGAATGGTAATCCGGTACAGGCTGCAAGTACCATGAGGGCAAGAAACAGGACAGGCCGGATCATACGGCGCCCTCCGCTAAGAATTACGTACATTGTCCTACTCCCACCAATGGAACGACTGTGTTGTTGACCGATTGTGCGGTAAAGCTACTTGGAGGACCAACTGTGCGGTTTCTGCCAGATCTTTTGGCGCAATAAAGCCTTTTGTCGACAATATCGTCCAAGTTGATTGCTTCCTCGAGCCATATCCCGATCTCTGCTGAAAACGTCAGCGGCATCCTTATGGCACCTAGTCGCATGAATTCTGCAAAGGTCACAGATGTCAGCATAAAGTCGACTCTTCAGACACAACGGGGAGGGGCACGCATGACAACTCCAAAAGAAATAAATGTTGGGGCATTCTCAGTTGTTTTCGTTGAGCATTGACTGCATCAGGGTACGGGCTCTCGGTCCAAACTCAGGATGCTCCAGCGCGCTGGCCATCGTGCATTCCAAAAACCCCAACTTCGAACCGCAGTCATAGCGTCGCCCGTTGAACCGATAGGCATCCAGTCCTGGATCTCCGATTAAGCCGCTCAAGGCATCAGTTAGTTGAATTTCACCGCCAGCACCGGGTTTTTGATCGCGTAACTTGGCCATAATACATCCATCCAAGATATAGCGTCCGACGATTGCCTGATTGCTTGGAGCATACTGCGGACGCGGCTTTTCGATTACCCCGCGCACTGCGCCTACCTCCCCCACAGCCAGCAAATCCGCATCGACGACACCATAGCTTTGGACCATCTGAGCGTCCACTGACTCGACTGCTACAAGGCTGCGCCCGTTGCTGTTGAAGACGTCGGTCATCTGCTTGAGTACCGGCACCTGCGCACTCATGAGATCATCGGCCAGCAAGACTGCAAAGGGCTCGTCTTCATCGATGACGGGTGCAGCACAGGCTACGGCATGACCTAGTCCAAGCGCCTCGGCCTGGCGAAAAAAGATACAGGACACATCCTTGGGGATGATCGAATTTAGCTGATCAGCCACCGCAATCTTGCTTTTGGAGCGCAAAAGCGTGTCCAGTTCAGGATTGGAATCAAAGTGATCAGCAATGGATCGCTTCGTGCGCCCAATCACAAAAATCAGATGCGTAATTCCAGCAGCAATCGCCTCTTCAACGGCAAACTGTATAATTGGCTTATCGATGATTGTGAGCATTTCTTTTGGCTGCGCTTTGGTCGCTGGGAGGAAACGGGTTCCTAGGCCAGCAACTGGAAAAACAGCTTTTCTGATAGTTCGACGGGCTGCAGAGGATTGATGTGGCATGAAAAGTAGGTCCTAAACACAAAAAAGCTGCGCTCGGACACTCACCTTCCGAAACACAGCTTTATATAAATTAAACGAAAAAAAGCTGCGCTCGGACACTCACCTTCCGAAACACAGCTTTATACAAATTTCTTATTAGCTATGGCCTTACATATGTCAACGGCTCATTTAATACTCCAGCAATCAAGCGTTTATAAGGATAGTGTAAAACGCCAACCTTAATTGGGTTGGCACCAAAAGTACGATTGACCAACGACACACAGCACGCAAGCAGAAAGGGAAGAGAGCAGAGAGGAGCGCCAAAGTCTGGCCTATTGTGCTCAAAGTTTGTTCAGCTGAGGGGCATTTGCCTATATTTTCGTCAGAAAAAAACGTCACCTGCTCGTCACGGTGAACGCATCAATCTCGAACAAAGACTTAAACAACTGGACAACACCAGTGTGCCATTACCTTTCCGCTGTGTTTACGCAGTCAAAGTTGCTGATATGGATTCTGCAGAAAGACTAGCCCATGGAGCATTTGCCGATCACCGCACTCGTAGTAACCGTGAGTTCTTTGAGTTGGACCCTCAGAGAGTGATTTCTGCACTTAAACTTACGGGCGGTGACGAGGTTACGCCAAAGGATGACATAGCTGCAGACGATGAGGGATTAAGAGCGTTAGAGAAGCGTAAGCGCCGTACATATTATACTCTCTACCAAGCTGGGCTGAAAGACGGAGACGTACTCCATTACTCAAAGGACGAGACAGTTGTTGCGACCGTAATTGGGCCAAAGCGGGTAGCTTTTGAAGGAAATGAACATAGCCTTACAAGCAGTGCGCTTATCGCACTTCACCGAGATGGGTACAATTGGAAGACAGTCAATGGTTGGTCGTTTTGGATGATGGATGAAGAGGCTATCGCAGACCGATTGCAGCGGCTTTTGACAGAACAGGACGAGGATTAAGTGATGAATTTGGCTTATTGCGTCAGGTCTATTCTCGCCAATTTTGTATTGCTTTACAGCTTCACGGGGAGTTCCAGTGCGCAAAATCTTTCTCCAATTGATGCATTAACTATGGCGGGTGACGGCTTATCGGCTGGACAAGAGATAATTAATGAGGCTCCAGAACTTATATCCAATTTGTTCATAAATGGTCTTAAGGGAGAGATGCTGGAAAACTCTGAGAAGTGTCTTGGTCGGCTACAAACTTATACGATCACGTCGGCAGGATTGGCCAATTTGTTACCTTTTTCCGAGGTTTGGACTTTTGAGGACTCGCGAGGCCCAGTCGCACGCTTGAATTTAATGATTAATGGACTGCGCTTGAGTGGAGAAATCTACTGCGACGACGCAATCATCAAGATTGATCCGTTTACTCAACTGGTTATGCCTACAAAGCCCAAACCCTACAGCGCAACAACGTTTGATACCGCTTTGGGTGCTTTGTTACTCTTGCAGATGCAGGGCGTTTTTGATGACAACGATGAGGATACTTCTGAAATTGGCAATAATGTTTTGGATCTCGAACCTGAAGTTGATCGGCTCTCAGGATTACTAGAACCGTCAGAGATTGACGTTGGAGACAGCACTATACTTGGCTCTCCAATGATGGGTCCCTAGGAATTTCCTCTGAAAAATACTGGACATGCCAGTAAATGCAGGTCTTTCTAAAAAGACATTTTAACAGGAGATCTTTCCCGTGTTCCGCACCCTAACCCTGTCAGCCTTAGTTCTAGTTTTTCTCAGTCAGCCTGCAAGTTCCGAACAAAAGCGTTATGAATTTGAAAGCTGTACCAAGATTTCCGAAGCAATTGATTTCCTGCTTATGACTACAAACCCAATGTGGCTTC
Organism: Paracoccaceae bacterium; assembly: GCA_029244725.1. Taxonomy (GTDB): domain Bacteria; phylum Pseudomonadota; class Alphaproteobacteria; order Rhodobacterales; family Rhodobacteraceae; genus JASMHC01. The sequence goes on along the minus strand of JAQWQJ010000097.1, from coordinate 54,553 downwards.
AACTTACTGAGGACCCAAACGACGAGGAGACTGCATTAAGTATCAGCTGGGCGGTCGGTCTAGCTGCCGACTATACTACAATATATCAGGCTTTTTGTGAGGGCTAAGGCTTCGTTCTATCGGCGCTTAAAGGCATGAGGGAGTGCAACCCAAGTGAGACCTTTAGATCCTATTCACCACCGCAGTCCTCGTAGTTACTCGCCATACACTGTCTTGCCATACTCTGGGCCTTGGAAATATCAGCAGAGGACATTAGTTCTGATATGATGTCCCTAATCGCACCTGCGTCTGCATACCCATTAGTTGAAGCAATGTTAAACCACATGTGTGCAATTATACGGTCTTGCGGCACACCCCTCCCATCGTAGAACATCACGCCCAGATTAAATTGAGCAATGGCAAGACCTTGTTCAGCGGCTAGACGGTACCAGCTAACAGATTTTTGGTCGTCTTTCGAAAATGCGAGGCCATTTCTATACATTTGGCCTAGACTGTTTTGAGCTTCTGCAAGGCCTTGATCAGCAGCTAGACGAAACCACTTAGCGGCTTCTTGATATTCCTGAAGCACTCCGCTTCCATTTATGTAAATTGTACCCAGATTGTATTGAGCTAAGGCATCACCTTGTTCAGCGGCTAGGCGGAACCACTTAACGGCTTCTTGATAGTCCTGTGGAACACCCCAGCCATTGTCGTACATCAAACCCAGATTGTATTGAGCTTGGGCAACGCCTTGTTCAGCTAACGGTCTCCATTCCTGCAGGGCAGTTGCGTAATCACCATCCTGATAAGCCCCCAAACCTCTTTCGAAGTCTTGGAATACAGCAACAGTACCCGTGGAGAACACGAGTGCCAGAGAGAGAAGAAGTGAACGAAGTAATGTCATCTTAGGCACCCTGAAGTGATTTATTTAAGAACAGTCTACCAGAGATGAGGGTCTTAGAAAGGTACGGAAACCCTACTCAATCTGACCTCTACTCACACAACTTCCACTGATTAGGGATCACCTTAAAGATGTTACCTCGGCGCACTCACCCAAGATGCATGGGACCCCAGGAATCATAGCCAAACGATTCCGATTGGGCTGGTTTTGAGCTACGCACCCGATACAAAGATTTAGTTTTGGTTGGTCGCTATGATTAATCGACCTTTGACTTCAGGAATTTTGCCTACCAAACGTCTACTATTTCTAGAGAGTATCTGTTTTAGCTATGTTTATGGTTATTATTACGCATATGGGGGAGGATTTTGAATCCCCTGCGTCTACCATTCCGCCACTTGGGCACGCTAATGAGGCTCAACTTAGCGAGTCTCGGCGTAGGCGCTGTGTTAGTGAAGATTCGCGCTGAGGTAAAGCCACGACTTTCGAATATGACTAGGAATTTTTGCGCGAACGAAACACGACCTTTGCGCCCGTCTTGAAGGTTTTCTAAACGGCATTCCTGCTTTAAAGGAGAGACAGCATTTTTTGGGACCAAGTAATATGATCAAAGCTCTTTATGACTGGACAATGAACCTAGCGGCGCACCCTCGCGCAATTTGGGCTTTGGCTTTTATCGCCTTTATTGAGGCTTCGGTTTTTCCAATTCCACCAGATGTTTTGATGATCCCATTGATTTTAGCGCAACCCAAGAGGGCTTGGTGGATTGCGACAGTGGCGCTTGTGGCCTCGGTCGCTGGCGGAATTTTGGGATACACTATTGGCGCATTCTTTTATGAAAGCATCGGCGCGCCAATCTTGGAAAGCCTTGGCAAAGAACATGCCGTCATGGAATTCAACGATCGTTTCAACGATTTTGGATTCTGGGCCGTCCTTGGCGCTGGCGTCACCCCCTTCCCGTTCAAGGTCATTACGATCCTGTCTGGGTGGACCGCGATGCCAATTTGGATATTCATTTCAACTGCCATTATCGCCCGCGCCCTGCGCTTTTACATCGTGGCTGCCCTTCTCTGGAAATTTGGCGAACCGATTCGTGATTTCATCGAGAAACGACTTGGTTTAATGTTCGTGCTATTCGTCGCTCTACTGGTAGGCGGCTTCTATCTGGTGAAATTTATATGACTCGAAACGGCTGGATTATCCTCGCGACGCTTGGCTCATTGGCGATGATGCTGGGCGCTTGGGGCTTTCAGTATATTGGTGGGTATCCCCCATGCCAGATGTGTTTCTGGCAGCGTTGGCCGCATATGGCGGCGATTGTTATTGGCGTGATTGCGCTTCTTGGCATGCCTTGGATGGCTTGGCTTGGCGTGCTGGCATCAGCCACAACGATGGGCATCGGCATGTTCCACACGGGTGTTGAACGCGACTGGTGGGAAGGTCCCAAAAGCTGCACTGGCGGCGGTCTTGATATGGGCTCGATGACGGGCGCTGATCTATTGTCGATCGCAGGTCCTAAGCTCGTCATGTGCGACCAGGTTGCTTGGGCAATGTTTGGGTTGTCTATGGCCAGTTGGAACGCCGTAATTTCTGGAATTTTGGTGATTTTCTGGCTACGGGCGGCCCGCAGCCCGTTCTAAGGACCAAACCCGCTAACATCTGCCATTGCGCCCTATATCCTGCCTCTGATATAGTCAGGTTAACAAAATATAGTGGTAAATAACCAACAAGGCAGAGCTGTTGAGCGACACCCCCGAAACGCCCGAAAACACTGACGAAAACCTTCCTAAACGCGCTGTTTACGACGGTCCTACGGTCTCAATCGAAGATGAGATGAAAACGTCTTATCTGGATTACGCGATGAGCGTGATTGTCAGTCGTGCTATTCCCGACCTACGCGATGGCCTGAAACCAGTTCACCGACGCATTCTCTATGCTATGCATGAGACTGGAAATTCGCACGACAAGTCCTATCGCAAGTCTGCGCGTCCGGTTGGCGATGTAATGGGTAAATATCACCCACACGGCGATAGCGCGATCTATGATGCCCTTGTTCGGATGGCTCAGGATTTCTCGATGTCGCTGCCCTTGCTTGATGGTCAGGGTAACTTTGGATCCATGGATGGCGATAACCCGGCCGCCATGCGTTATACCGAAGTGCGAATGGACAAACCTGCCAGCGCGTTGTTGGCGGATATTGAAAAAGACACGGTTGATTTTCAAGACAACTACGATGGCAAAGACCAAGAGCCTTCGGTTCTGCCTGCCCGCTTCCCCAACATGCTGGTCAATGGTGCGGGTGGTATTGCAGTCGGCATGGCGACGAACATTCCGCCGCACAATCTGGGTGAAATTGTCGACGCGACGCTAGCATTAATCGACAACCCTGATTTGTCGTCAGAGGATCTGATACATTACGTCCCCGGTCCTGATTTTCCGACCGGCGGAATTATGTTGGGCCGTTCTGGTGCGCGTAAAGCCTACCTTGAGGGGCGTGGCAGCGTCATTATACGTTCAAAAACGCATATCGAAGAAATTCGCAAAGACCGTTACGCAATCGTTGTCGATGAGATCCCGTATCAGGTGAACAAATCCTCAATGATTGAAAAGATTGCTGAGGCTGCGCGTGATAAGCGGATTGAATCTGTTGCTCACGTTCAAGACGAATCTGATCGCAATGGTGTGCGTGTTGTTGTTGAGCTTAAGCGCGATGCAACGCCGGACGTGGTATTGAACCAACTGTTCCGCTTTACTCCGATGCAAACTTCGTTTGGTTGCAACATGTTAGCGCTTAACGGTGGACGTCCCGAAACGTTGACCCTTCATCGCTTCCTTTCGTGTTTTATCGATTTCCGCGAAGAGGTTGTTGCCCGCCGGACTGCATTTGAATTGCGCAAAGCACGCGAACGCAGCCACATCCTTTGTGGTTTGGCCGTTGCAGTTTCGAACGTTGATGAGGTCGTCGCGACGATCCGTGCATCTGCCGATGCAGCCGAGGCCCGCCATAAACTGATGAACCGCCGTTGGCCTGCGTCAGACATTGCAGAGTATATTCGTCTGATCGACGATCCAGGCCACACTGTTAATGAAGATGGCACCTATTACCTGTCTGAAACCCAAGCCCGCGCGATCCTAGAGCTTCGGTTGCAACGCCTAACGCAAATTGGCGTCAAGGAAGTCACGGATGAGCTGCAAGAACTTGCTGGTAAGATCAAAGAATACCTGACGATTCTCGGCTCTCGCGAGCGGATCATGGGAATAATCTCGGACGAGCTGCGTGAAGTGCGTGCAAACTTTGCCGTCGACCGCCGCACCGAGATTGTCGATTGGTCGGGCGACATGGAAGACGAAGACCTGATCGAGCGTGAAGACATGGTCGTTACGGTCACTCAGTCCGGTTACATTAAACGCACGGCCCTTGCTGATTTCCGCGCCCAAAAACGTGGCGGCAAAGGTCTCAGCGGCATGTCGACCAAGGATGATGACGTTGTAACAACGTTGTTCGTGGCCAACACACATACGCAGCTTTTGTTCTTCACGACTGACGGCATGGTTTACAAGTTGAAGACTTGGCGTCTGCCGCTTGGTGGGCGTACGGCAAAAGGTAAGGCAATCGTAAACATTCTACCGATCCCAAGCGGCGTTTCTATCGCTGCGATCATGCCAGTTGATGTGCCTGATGAGGAATGGGAAAACCTTCAGATCGTCTTTGCGACGACTGGTGGCGATGTACGTCGCAATCGTCTTTCTGACTTCACGAATGTGCGTCGCAACGGCAAAATCGCGATGAAACTACCCGAGGATGGCTCGGTTAAACTGGTCAATGCGCGAATTTGTTCTGAAGACGATGACGTCATGTTGTTCACGAACTCTGGGCGTGCAATCCGCTTTAAGACCACGGATTTGCGGGTCTTTAACTCTCGTGAATCAACAGGTGTGCGCGGTATTCGACTGTCGGGCGATGATATCGTCGTCTCGATGTCGATGATCCGCCATTCAGAAGCCTCTCCAGAAGAGCGTGTCGCCTATCTAAAAATGCGCCGCGCAGTGGCTGGGTTGGCCGACGATGCAAGCGACAATGACGAGGAAGCCGTTGAAAACATGGCATTGTCACAAGAACGCTACGCCGAAATGTCAGCCGCGGAAAACCTGATCCTGACAATCACTGCTCAGGGCGCTGGCAAACTCAGCTCAAGCCACGACTACCCCGTTCGTGGGCGTGGCGGCATGGGCGTTGCTGCAATGGACAAAGCCATGCGTGGCGGCGAATTGGTAGCTTCATTCCCTGTTGAAATGGACGATCAGATCATGCTGGCAACCTCAAAGGGCCAGTCGATCCGGGTTCCTGTCGAAGGCATTTCATTCCGTTCACGCAGCGCAGGTGGCGTGAAGGTCTTTAATACTGGTAAAGGTGAAGAAGTAGTCTCGGTCGCATGGATTGCAGACCAAGGCGATGAAGACGAAGCAGAAGAAGAATAAAAAGTCGCGCCTAGAATGCGCGGCATCAAATTGAGGAGAGAGCTATGAAAAAACTACTCTTGTTGCCGCTTGCCCTGATTTCTGGTACGGTCGTTGCGGATGAAACTGCATACAATCTTGAATTCCACAGGGCGCAGGACTCGTCCAGTTCTGCCTACACTCACAAGGCTGCTGCGTCATTTGCGTATCAGTTCAACAATTCAACAACCATTCAGGCAGATACAGCCATCACGCGTTTAAGTGATGGCTCACACAACGATAACTCAGTCGGTTTTCACGCCTCATACTTTCTGACACCTGAGTTTCGGATCGGTGGATATGCTGGCTGGGAAGAGTTTCACTTTGAGGCCAGCGATTTCGTTTACCACGGCTTTGAGTTTGAATACTCGATTGAAAGCGGATCTATCGCGGTCTTTGGCGGCAAGAATGGCGATGACGGCTTTCCAGCATCGGATAACGTCGCCTTTGGTGCTGAGATCAGAATGCCTGCAAGCGACTATCTGACCTTGGTTGGCCGTGGCTTGATGCGCGACAACGACAATCTTGATGTGTTCACCACAATCGTCGGCGCCGGCATTGAATATGAAATGCCAAATGGCGTGACGCTCAACGGCGAATTGGCTTCTTGGAACCGTAAGCAAGCTTGGGCCCCTTATGATGACGGGCTTTCAATCACAATTGGCGCCAAGTTAAACGTGGATCGAAATGGTCTTCTGTATCCACAGCGCAATAGCGTGACAAACACCTTCGGTTCTGACTTCAGGTTCCCATAAAAAAGGGGCCGCTTGGCCCCTTTCCTTACAATCCGTAGATGTTTGAGAATTTCTTCTCAGTGTATTTCAGCAATGGTTCTGCGCTTGGTTCAAATCCACACGCATGGGCGATGGTATCTTTTGGTGCGCGCAAGCCACCGTGCGTTTGAAGGCTATCGCGAAGCCATGCCAATGCCGGTTGCGTATTCCCTTGCGCCAATTGATCATCAAGCTGAGGCACCGCATCGCGCAACGCTTCATAAAGACAGCCCGCGTAAACATTGCCGAGGCTATAGGTCGGGAAATACCCAAACAAGCCGACGGACCAATGCACATCCTGCAAACACCCGTTCGAAGGCTTGTCGACCGCATAGCCAAAGTCAGATTTGAATCGGTCGTTCCAAGCAGCCTCAAGATCGTTAACTTGCAGGTCACCCGACATTAAAGCACGCTCAAGGTCGAACCTGAGCAGAATATGCAAGTTATACTGAACCTCATCAGATTCCGTTCGGATATAGCCTTTTCCAACACGGTTCACGGCCGCATAGAAATCATCTTCGGTTGAAATACCAAAATCTCCGAAGCTGTCTTTCATCTCGCCGAACAACCAACCGGTAAAGGCACGAGACCGTCCAAGTTGATTCTCATAAATGCGGCTTTGGCTTTCGTGAACACCCATCGAAACTCCTGCTCCCAGAGGGGTCAGCAGATAGTCGTTATTGATGGATTGTTCGTATGTGGCATGCCCAACTTCGTGGATGGTCGAATAGATGCAGTTGAACGGATCGTCGTCCGATGTGCGCGTCGTAATGCGAACGTCCTGACCAGAACCCGAACTAAACGGGTGAACCGCTTTGTCGATCCGGCCCATTTCACGGTCATAGCCGAACGCATTCGACAGCTTGTCAGACAGCGCCATTTGCGCGTCTACATCAAATGATCCGGTCACGCCTTTTGGTTCTGGCCGCTGCCAAATCTCATCACGCAGGGCAACAAGTCGTGGTCGCATTGCATCAAACATCGAAGAAAGTTCTGTTGCCGATCCACCGGGTTCATAATCCTGCAGCAATGCATCATAGGTGTCCCCACCATCAGAAATTGCAGCGCCTTCTTGTTGGCGCAGATCAATCACGGTCTTCAAGACAGGCAGAAACGCCGATACGTCCTCATTCGCGCGTGCTTCGGCCCAAACGCCTTGAGCTTTACTGACAGTTCTTGCAATTTCTGAGGCCAACTCACCCGGAACCTTAGTGTTACGGGCATAGTCCTTGCGAACAATCCGCATCGTGGCCTGACCAACGGGGTCCAGATCAGCGTCCTCAATCTTGTCCAACCAGTCACCCATACGCGGGTCAACACGACGCGCATGCAGGACGCCCTCTAACGCGGCCATTTCCTCGGCGCGTTGTTCACCAGCGCCTCGAGGCATCACAGTTTCCTGATCCCAGCCCAATCGTCCCATAACCTGGCCAAGCGCCTCGGTTTCGCGTTGATAGGCAACCAATTCAGTGTATGCGCTCATGACGCTGCTCCTCGAATGCTTTGTTGGATTGGATAGGCAGAAAGATACCGCGCCCTCAAAATCAGAACCCAAGTAATAATTGCCCCGATCTGATGCACAATCGCAATCTCAAGCGGTGCGGAATAGAGAACGGTCGCAATGCCCAAAACCATCTGTAGCGTTATCATCGCCATAACTGCGTTAAAGGCAAATCGTGTATGTGCATGCGCTGATTTCGCGCCACGTCGCCAAACGACGATGGCAAAGATGAATAATAAATAACCAGCCATACGATGCATGAACTGCACAAGACCGTCATTCTCAAAAAAGTTCCGCCACCATGGTTCGAATGCAAAAATATCTGGCGGAAGGAACCCGCCCGCCATCAAGGGCCAATCGGGATAGTTTCGACCAGCATCAATGCCGGCCACCAATGCGCCAATCAGAATTTGTAGGAAAGCGAAGTGTAGCAAACCTGTTGCCAACCCAAACTGGCGGCCTTCTTTTCCGCGCCGCGCCTGAAGCAAATCACGCTCTTCCCGTCCTAGCAACAGAACATACCAAGCGATGTAGCCCAGAATAATGAACGCCAGTCCAAGATGGATAGCCAAACGATAGCTCGCGACATCCAGCATCGATCCTTGCAAGCCAGACGAAACCATCCACCAGCCAACTGCGCCCTGCAACCCCCCAAGAGCGCCGATCAAAATCAACCGCTGATGCCAGCCTGTCGGAACGCGTTTCGTAGCTGCAAACCCAAGGTATCCAAGGAACCAAACCAACCCAATTGTGCGTCCCAATTGACGGTGGCCCCATTCCCACCAGTAGATGAATTGAAATTCGCTCAGCGTCATCCCTTTGTTTTGCAACTGATATTCCGGGATCGCTTGATACTTTTCAAACTCTTCCTGCCAAGCTGCTTCATTCATAGGCGGCATAGCACCGGTGACAGGCTTCCATTCCGTGATCGACAGTCCGCTGTCCGTCAGTCGCGTCAAACCACCGACAACGATCATCGCAACGACCATGGCAAACAGAACCATTAGCCAGACCCGAATGCCGCGCCGCGCGCCCGAGTTACCCTTGTCTATTAAGCCAGGGTTTGCGGCCGGCTTTGCGTTGTGATTGTCGCCAACTTCTTCAAAGATATTGCGCTTTTCGCTCATCTCGATCTGCCTTTCCCACCGTTTCGGTAGAACTTAGTCGTTCCGCTGGTCTTTCCAACGTACCATTTGCCGCAACATGCCATGAAACATCTGCACATCTGCGCGCGTTAAGGGCAAGCGTGACCAAAGGTTGCGCAAGTTCACTTTCATGCCCTCGGCCTTGGTCTCGGGATAAAAGAACCCTGCGTCGTCCAATCGTTCTTCGTAATGCTCTGCTAGCTTTTCCATTTCGATGGCAGATGCCCATTGGGTGCCGCCCATCTCCATTGCCCGTGGCTCAACGTCAACAGACTGTCGGCGCCACTCGTAGGCTGTTAACAACACGCATTGGGCTAGGTTCAACGAAGCATATTCAGGGTTCACAGGTACCGAGATAATGGCGTTGGCTTTCGCAACGTCTTCATTTTCCAACCCTGCGCGCTCTGGCCCAAAAATTATGGCAATTTTTTCGCCGCCAGCGATCTTTTCGCGCGCAACGTTCATGGCTTCTTCCGGCGTATAGATCGGCTTGGTCAATCCACGTCTGCGTGCCGTTGTTGCGAAAACAAAACTACAATCATCGAGAGCTTCGGCCACACCATCAGTGATTTGCGCTTCTTCCAGCAAACGACCGGCGCCACTGGACATGGCGATTGCACGCTGGCTCGGCCACCCATCACGAGGCGAAACAATTCGCATACGATCAAGCCCAAAGTTCCACATCGCGCGCGCCGCGCCGCCGATGTTTTCCCCCATCTGAGGACGAACCAAAACGAAGACTGGTTGGGGTTTGGACATGAAGTACTCGCGTAGAATTAGGTCACCGGCGTGATATGCCTTGCCTGCATCCAAGGCAAGCAGGTCCTGCCAGTCACATCACGTCTTTATCTTGCTCTAAATACCCTTGGGGGTGAATTGGCCATTGGCCAAAAGGGGAAAAGCCCCCAACCACCGGCGCGCCTTAGGCGCGCAACCTCTCGCCCTTTGGATCAAACGGTGGCTCGCTCAGGATCACAGCACGATGCGGCTTTCCAAGGACCATGACTTCGACCTCATCACCCGGCATGGCATTCTTCACGAACCCAAGCGCAAGCGACATGCCAACCGTGTAGCCATAGGCACCAGATGTAACACGCCCGATGCCTTGACCATCTTTAAAGATCGGCTCGCCACCCGTTGCGTCTGCGTTTGAAGCAGACACGTCATCTTCATTGAGATGGATAAGCACCATCTGCTCACGCGGTGTTTTTTTCAGCACAGCTTCGACAGCATCTTTATGAAGGAAATCTTTGTTCATCTTGCAAAGACGCTCAAAGCCAACCTCATGGGGCCAATACTCAGGACTGTATTCGCGGCTCCACGATCCGTAACCCTTTTCAACCCGCAAGGACATCAGGGCACGACCACCAACTGGACCTCCGTCCAAGTCTTTTGCTGCATCGATTAGTGCTGTGTAAACAGTCACTTGATCCCGTTCATGGCAGTATACTTCCCACCCAAGATCGCCTGTAAAACTAACCCGAAGCGCAGCGCATTCAACGCCAGCGATCGTCAGTTTACCATTGCGCATAAAGGGCCATGCCTCGTTGGACATATCTGCGTTCGACAAGCGCTGTAGCAACTCTCGGGACTTTGGACCGGCGACGTTGAAAGCGCATGTTGCCTCGGTCCGGCTTTCAAAGGTCACACCGTTAGGCTTTTCAACCATGTTGAAAAACCGCGAGTGATACCGTTCCGCCATGCCTGAACTAATGACCCAGAACTCATCTTCGGCAATCCTCGTGACCGTTGCGTCTCCGGCGATGCCGCCACGGACGCCGATCAATGGCGTCAAACAAGATCTACCCACGACTTTTGGCATCGTGTTGGCAAACACTTTGTTTAACCAATCTTCGGCTTTGGCGCCCGTCACTTTGTACTTCGCAAAGTTTGAGATATCGATCACACCAACATTATCGCGCAGCATTCGGCATTCACGGCCCACGGGCTCCCACCAGTTTTGTCGTGTGAATCCGTTCGTTTCCTTCGTTCCCGGTTTATCCGCGAACCACTGAGGGTGCTCCCAACCGTAGTTGAGCCCAAAAACAGCACCCATTTCTTTTTGCATCCCATAAACCGGGCGTGTGCGTAGTGGACGCCCCGCGGCGCGCTCTTCGTTAGGGAAATGAATTGCGAAACGATGCGAGTAGACATCGCGAACTTTGGCTTTGACGAACTTAGGATCGTTGGCCCAAAGACCAAAACGCGCAATGTCCCACGGGAACATATCGTATTGCATTTCACCCTCAGTAATCCACTGAGCGGCCATTAAACCCATCCCAGCAGATTGCGAGAATCCCGGTATGATGCCGCCACACATGAAATAGTTTTGCAATTCTGGCACGGGTCCCAAGATCACATTGCTGTCTGGCGACCAGATCATAGGGCCGTTTATGACACGCTTTATACCAGCCCTACCGACAGCGGGAACGCGATCAATTGCGCGCATCATGTTTTCTTCAATACGCTCAAGATCGTCAGGGAATAGATCATGCGCAAAATCAAGCGGAGTTCCACCTTCGGCCCAAAAACGCATATCTCGTTCATAGGCACCGATCAACAGTCCCTGCCCCTCTTGTCGGAGGTAGTATTCGCCGTCGCGGTCCGCGACCGACGGCAATCGTTTCTCCATCGCATCGATTTCAGCGATGGTTTCCGTAACAAAATACTGATGTTCCGTCGGCTGCAACGGCACTTCTATTCCTGCAAGCGCGGCAACTTCACGTCCCCAAAGGCCAGCAGCATTAATCACCCATTGTGTTTTGATATCGCCGTTCGGGGTGCGAACGATCCAGCTTCCATCAGGTTGCTGCTCGGTGCCCGTAACGGGCGTGAAGCGATGAATTTCAGCGCCTCTCTGGCGTGCACCAACCGCGTAAGCGTTCGTAACGCCCGACGGATCGACGTTGCCTCCATCAGGTTCCCACATAATCGTGCGGATACCGTCAAAGTTCACCAGAGGATGCAGGCGCTCAGCCTCGTCTCGTGAAATCTCATGGAAGTTCATGCCGTAAAGCTTGGCTTTCGCTTCTTGAAGTCGCAGCTGATGCTCTCGGTTTTCAGTTTGGGCAAGATACAATGAACCGGGGCGGAAAACCCCGCAACTTTGACCGGTTTCTTCCTCAAGTTGATCATAGAGGCGCATTGTATAGTACTGAATGCGGCTGATGTTCGCGCTGTCGTGCAATCCGTGGATATTTGCTGCTGCGTGCCAAGTCGATCCAGAGGTCAATTCGTTTCGCTCTAACAGAACGACGTCCGTCATTCCGAGCTTAGTTAAGTGGTATAAGATAGAACAACCGATTACGCCGCCGCCGATCACAACGGCCTGTGCATGAGATTTCATAGGAGCCTTCCTGAAATGCTTTTGTCTAACTTGCCGACCAGCGCTAAGGCTGAATTGCCCAAACCCGACATTTATCGTCGTATTTTAAGACAGCGTAAAATTAGGTGAAGTGCTTTCATTAATTGGGACAACCAGCGTGTCTAAATGACGACGTAGGTTTACACGTCATTGAATTTAGTGTCGGCTTTTCAACGGGCACATAAGGAGACCACCATGAAAACATCCACCCGCGTCGTAGTCATTGGCGGAGGCGTTGTCGGTTGCAGCGTCCTATATCACCTCACCAAACTTGGGTGGTCGGATGTTATGTTGCTCGAACGGTCCGAGCTTACTTCAGGCTCAACTTGGCACGCAGCTGGTGGTTTTCACACGTTAAACGGCGACACCAATATGGCGGCGCTGCAGGGCTACACTATTCGTCTCTATAAGGAACTAGAGTCGATCACAGGAATGTCGTGTGGATTGCACCACGTAGGCGGCGTCACCTTAGCTGATAACCAAGATCGCATGGATATGCTTTTGGCTGAACGCGCCAAGCACCGTTACATGGGTCTTGAAACCGAAATTGTGAGCCCTGAGGAAATCAAACAAATCGCACCGGTCACCAATATTGATGGTGTAATTGGCGGTCTTTATGATCCGCTAGATGGCCACTTGGACCCTTCTGGCACGACCCATGCCTATGCCAAGGCCGCCCGTATGGGTGGCGCGACGATCGAAACCCATTGCATGGTGCGCGAAACCAACCAACGGCCAGATGGCACGTGGGACGTAGTGACCGACAAAGGCACGATCCATACAGAACACGTCGTAAATGCAGGCGGTCTTTGGGCACGTGAAGTTGGGGCAATGGCCGGCGTTTACCTGCCGCTTCACCCGATGGAGCATCAGTACCTCGTGACGGATGATGTACCGTTGATCAAAGAAATGATGGCCGAAGGTAAAGAACATCCGCATGTGATGGACCCCGCGGGGGAAAGCTATTTGCGTCAGGAAGGCAAAGGACTTTGCATTGGCTTTTACGAACAAACTTGTCGCCCTTGGGCCGTTGACGGCACCAGTTGGGACTTTGGTCACGAATTGCTGCCAGACGATTTTGACAAGATTGAAGGCAGTATTGATTTTGCCTACAAACGCTTCCCCGACCTAGAACGATCCGGCGTAAAGTCCGTGATTCATGGCCCGTTTACGTTTGCGCCGGATGGAAACCCTCTAGTCGGTCCCATCCCAGGAATGCAAAACTATTGGAGCGCTTGTGGCGTCATGGCCGGATTTTCGCAAGGCGGTGGTGTCGGGCTTATGCTTGCCCAATGGATGATCGAAGGCGAAACGGAACGGGATACCTTTGCGATGGACGTCGCCCGTTTCGGCGATTGGATAAGCCCCGGTTACACACGACCCAAAGTTATCGAAAACTACCAAAAGCGCTTTTCTGTCGCTTACCCGAACGAAGAACTGCCTGCAGCACGTCCATTTGTTCGAACACCTATGTACGCCACGTTTGATAAAATGGGCGTTGTTTGGGGCCAACAATTCGGTCTCGAAGTTGCAAATTACTTTGCAGAAGGTGACGAACCTCGGTTCGAAGAACCCTCATTCCGACGCTCAAACGCATGGGAGGCAACCGCCCGAGAAGTCAAAGCGGTTCGTGAGGCTGTCGGGATCAATGAAACGCACAACTTTGGCAAATATTCGGTCAGAGGCCAAAACGCACGGGCTTGGCTTAACCGCATTATGGCCGGCCGCATCCCTCAACCGGGCCGAATAAGTTTGACACCGATGTTGTCCCCTAAGGGCAGACTGATCGGGGATTTCACTGTGTCCTGCCTTAGCGAGACCGAATTCCAACTGACCGCATCTTATGGCAGCCAAGCCTACCATTATCGCTGGTTCCACCAGAATCTATCGGATGGAGTGCAGGTCGAAAACATCTCGGACAAACTGAACGGATTCCAAATCGCAGGTCCAAACGCCAAGGCAGTTCTGTCTGCATGTACCCGAACCAACATCGAAGACATGAAGTTCATGGATGTTCGGCGCATGGTGGTGGGGTTTGTGAATGTGACTGTCCAGCGCGTTAGTTATACTGGGGATCATGGGTATGAAATGTTCTGCGATCCAATGTATCAACAAGCGCTGTGGGACGTTCTTTGGACCGAAGGTCAGAAACACGGTATGCGCCCGTTTGGTATGCGCGCGATGATGAGTTTGCGATTGGACAAGTTCTTTGGCAGTTGGCAGGCTGAATTCTCGCCCGATTACACCGCCGGGGAAACCGGAATGGATCGTTTCATTTCTTGGAAAAAACCAGAGCAATTTATTGGTCGCGGACCTGCAGAACAAGAACGAGAGGCGGGTTCCACACGGAAACTCTGTGTGTTTGAGATTGATGCAGATGATACTGACGTTAACGCCTACGAACCCATATGGTTGGACGGCAAAGTTCAAGGATTCTGCACATCTGGTGGATATTCGCACCACGCGGGCAAATCCATCGCCTTCGGATTTGTCCCAACCGACCGCGCCGTAGAAGGGTTAGAGATTGAGATCGAAATCCTAGGCGATATGCGTTCTGCACGTCTGATCACCACACCGTTGTTTGACGTCGACGGCGCACGCATGCGCGGATGAGCATTGCTATTGTGATCCCTGCCGCAGGAGCCTCGGCAAGAATGCGTGGCAGGGATAAACTGCTAGAGATTGTCGAAGATCGGCCCTTGTTGCGGCTTGTTGCTGAGCGCGCAATCGCAACAGGGCATGAAGTGACAGTGGTGCTACCCAAGCAAACCAAACGACGCGATGTCATCACGGATTTAAGCTTAACAATCGTTGAAATCGAGGATGCCGCCGAAGGTATGTCAGCTTCAGTCAGAGCAGGTGTTGGCAACGTTGCCACAACTGCAACAGGTATAATGATTTTACCAGCTGACATGCCTGAAATTGACACGTCCGATTTGTCATCAGTCATCCAAGCCTTTGAAATCAACAAGTCAATTACCCGAGGATCTAACAAAGACGGTAACGAGGGTCACCCAGTCATATTTCCCGTTTCTGACAAACAAGCGCTTCTTAACTTGACCGGTGATCAAGGCGCACGCTCAATAACGAAGGGACGTGAAGTCAAGCTGGTCGCACTAAACTCTCAACGAGCATTTGTGGATTTGGACACGCCCGAAGATTGGGACGCTTGGCGTGAAAAATTAGGCAAATAGTGTTCGTTCGTACCAAATAATTCAGAATGTGCAATTTCTGGCTGAGTAACTTGAAGCTCTTTTTCTTTAAGCTCATCAAGATTGGCGTCGCATTCAACCCATGTACCGCCCACGCAAATCATCTCGGGGTCCTCAAAAATAGCGTGACTGCACATATCCCAAGGTTTGACGAAATCCTCGCGGGCGCTGCTATCGAAACATCTTTCGCGTATATCAATGCCTGACAGGGGACGGCACTTAGATTGCGAGCACTCTCGGTGCTGAGAATGCGTTGATGTGACGACAGCAGCAAATCCCGCTCGGCACAGACATCCTTATAGAAGCCCTTGCGTATAACCACTGCGGTTTCCAATTCAATCCTGGCCTTTTGGACAAGAACGTATGCAACCGGTTGAAAACCATTATGTCGGGTCAGGATACGATCCATCGGACACAAATCTTCAACACGAACGACCCCGTTGGCAGTCAAAATGCGCGCCCCAGTGAACAGACAGGGCAAGGCACATTTGTTGGGATCGATTGCTCCGCCTGTGGACGGGACAGTCGCTGGAAAACGCTTAATCACTGATACTAACTTGGCTACTACTTTGATGTAACTCCACCATACTCGTTAAGTGTTGAGGAAAAATTGTGGCGAAATCGGAACTAAAGAGAGATTTGTTGTCAAATTGATTAAAAAAGAGAGGACAATTGCTTGTCCTCTCTTTGGTTGCGCCGATTTCGGGTCGACGCAGCTGCATATTCGAATTTTATTTTGAAAGATCTATTGAAGCAGCAGTTGGGCCTCAAATTTACGCAGGGAACGACGCGCCGAATGATAGGCTGCGATGCCCTCTGGCTTAGCCAATTCTGGGAAAAGCTCTAGGATTTCGTTCCGCTGTGAATTGCCAATACCATTCAGGCTCCAATCACCAGGCTGGAAACTTTCGCTCCATGCACCATCGGACAGAACAACTTCGTGTTGGTCAAACATGAAGTGAATGTAGGTGACTTCTGCAACTTCAGCCAACTCCACACCTGGCAAACCAACCAAATGCTTGGCAGCAACCAGAACTTCGCGCTCTTCAAAATAGAACGCCGCTTTTTCATTGGCGACCAGCATGCGGTGGTTCGGGCTAACCTTCATGTCACGCTCAGGCAGACCGTTGCCTAATGCGCCCTTTTTGATAAGGACAGGGCGAAGGTGGCTTAGTTTTGCAAGATCAGGGCTTGCTAACTCGCGCACGCCCATCCAGCGAATTTCTTGAATGCCGTTGTCGCGCGTTATAATGCGATCACCAACCTCGAGATCTTCTACACACAATTCACCACGCGGCGTAGCAATGCGCGTGCCGGGTGTAAAACACGGAATGATAATGTTTTCGATGTTTTCAAACGTGAAGTTTCCAGTGGCCACGTTTGATGCGTCAAAATACGTTGCAGTACCGTTTTCGAAATTGCCAGCATCGTAGTCGATGTAAATCGATCCGCCTACAAGGTCGGGATCATCGATCAGGATGTCTACACCTGGGATAAGTTCGACACCGGGGGTATCGATAACGCGCAGGTCAAGTGTATCGTGGTCGTCGCCGCCTTCGTTACCGTCGATAACATCTCCGGCGTTTATAAAGCGGAAATAGTCACGATCGTCGCCGCCAAACATCGTGTCCGCGCCATCACCACCATATAGGGAGTCATCCCCACGGTCGCCGAAAAGCGAGTCGTCACCATCGTCGCCATAAAGCTCGTCGTTGTCTGTGCCGCCGTGAATTTCGTCTTCGTCGATTCCACCGTGCAACTCATCACGACCGGCTCCGCCTGTGATGGTGTCATCATCATCGCCGCCGTAAACTGTGTCGCTACCGCCGCCGCCTTCAACCAAGTCGCGATCATTTTCTGGGATGGGGTCAGTTGCGTCTGGCACATTCTGAAAGTTCAGAGTGCTTTCGTCAGCAAGAATGTAGTCGTCACCAAACCCGCCGTCGATGGTGTCCGAACCGTGACCACCAATAATGGTGTCTGCACCGCCGTCGCCATCAATGCTGTCTGCATCAATTCCGCCGTCTAGATAATCGGCGTCGTCACCACCAGAAATGGTGTCAGAATCATCACCGGTAAAGATAGTGTCTTGCCCACCACGACCGACAACAGAGTCTCTGTCGTCATCTGGGTTTGGATCTGAATAAAACCCTTCATGAGGCAATTTTGGATCGTCAGCGGTAGATGGCCCAGACAACGCTTCGTAATCGGAATAATAATCGTCAATCGGGTCGCCTCCAGCGTCGATTGAGTCGTCACCAGTGCCGCCGTCAATCGTGTCGTTGCCACGACCGCCGTCGATTGTATCGTTGTCTCCACCACCTGTTATGACATCGTCATCCCAGCCACCATCAAGCGAGTCGTCTCCGTCTCCGCCGTTGATAGTGTCGGCGTCATCTCCCGTTGAAATCGTATCATCGCCAGGCGTGCCATCAACGCTGTCGTGGTCATCATCAGGAAATGCATCAATTGGTTCGCTTGGAAAACGGAAATGATCGACTTCTGGCTCGATCAAGTCAAAGTGCACATCCGTAACGTTGATAAAGGCGAGTTCGCTTGAAACTTGTTGGTTTGAATAAATGATTTCAATTTTGGCTACGGGGCCAGTGACCTCGTAAAGTACTGAACCGTCAGAACCGGTCGTATACCCCGGAAACACGCCGCCAATAGATTCATCATCGGCGGCATTATATGTGACGTTGGACCCTGCAGTCGCATTAATCGTAACTTCATTTCCAAATGCATCGTAAGCGCGGACAATTACAGCGTCGTCACCAATAGCGCCGTCACCACCGATGCCGTTTATCCGAAATGATAGGTCCGATGCGACTGGCACAGCCATGTCATTTGGATCACCTAGATCAATGCAAATGCTGGCTGCATCAAATGATGGACCGCTGGTATTATCGTCGATTCCGCCACTGTAGACCTTTAAGGTCGACAAATTAGAAAACGTTTCGCCTGCTCCAACATCAACGTACTGTGGGAACGAGCGAACATTGATAATGGAGTCTTCGGATATGGCGGTAGTTGTTACCGATGCATAGTTGGTAAAACCATCGACATCCCAATAATCGACGTTAGCGCCAGCCTCATCCGTGAGCTCGAGGCCGTCCGTTTTATCTAACCAATGCAAAATTGCCATATTAAAAGCCCTTTACCGACTACTCAGGCCCAACAGGGCCCGTACAGATACTCGCACCAAGCCGGATTGAACCAATTCACCAAAGAGTAACCAAATTTTTGGCAGCTCCCGGTCCGCTCACGCCATAAGGCAATTTGCGTCTCGGTCCTCGTTCCGGATCGTTGGCAGTGGAAAGCGGCCCCCTGCTTATCGCCAACGTCACCTCAGTACGGGTAAGTCAGTTATAAAGTTGGCGCGAGGTTGGCGAAAGTTAAAATTGTCAGAAAAGGGGCATTCGCGTGTCTTCATTCAGTCTCGAATGGGAAATTTAGATGATTTCAAATACCAATTGTGACGGGATTAGAGGTAGATATGGAAACAATCCAAATGTTCAGCATCTGTCACTAAAGGGGTTAAATACATACTATCATGGATCATTAGCGCGTTTTGCAACCAATCGGGTTTTGATAATTGTCGCCTTTTTGGAAACGGTAGAAGCGCTCAAAGCAACTTGAAGCCAACTAAACCGCCACATTTTGGACACCATTTATTTTGTTTCTTCTTCTGCACCAATAGTTTGCAGATCAGTCCATTTCATCACTAAGCGAGACGATCACGACGTTCTGTTGATTCGTGCGAGTTGAGATTTTGAAAGCTTAAAAAAGGATTGATGGGGGCAAACTGTCATGCCCCCGCTCAATTTAACTTACTATCAGCGCTTCAACAGCGCCAATTGCTGCTTCAGAATTTGCAGCATCCTTTGCGCCGCCTTGTGCCATGTCAGCCCGCCCACCGCCGCCTTTACCGCCAAGCTCGGTAACTGCAGCCTTAACAAGATCCACCGCGTTGATCGACGACGTTAAATCAGCGCTTACACCGGCTGCGACAGCAACTTTTCCACCGGTTTCGGCGATCAAAAGAACTGCGCCACTGCCAATTCGATCTTTATGCTCATCAATCAATGCCGGTAAATCTTTACCGGAAACACCATTCAGAACCTGAGCGACGAATTTGACGCCATTAATCTCTTTCACGTCAGAGTTACCTTGACCGGATCCACCAGACATCGCCAACTCGCGACGCAGTTGCGCGACCTCATTGGACAATGCCTTTCGTTCGTCTAGCAATGCTTTTACGCGCTCGGGTACATCGCTTGGTTGCGACTTAAGCATACCCGCAACTTGGCCCAATTTTTGGGCTTGGTCGGTCATGTACGTTTGCGCAGCCTCGCCGGTCAGTGCTTCAATCCTGCGCACACCGGCGCTTGAGGCACTATCACCAAGCAACACAAACACGCCAATGTCACCGGTTTGACGTACGTGGGTACCTCCGCACAATTCCAGCGAATAGGTTGAGCCATTTCCGCCCTTACCCGATTGCGCATCAAAGCCCATCGAGACAACGCGAACTTCATCGCCGTATTTCTCACCAAACAGCGCCTGAGCGCCAATAGCACGGGCATCGTCGGGCGTCATAATACGTGTGTCTACGGATGTGTTTTGACGAATGAACGTATTCACTTCTGTTTCAACCTTGGCCAATTCCTCACCGGACAATGCCTTTGAGTGACTAAAGTCAAACCGCAACCGGTCATGAGCGTTTAAAGATCCCTTTTGCGCAACGTGATCGCCAAGCGCGCGGCGCAATGCTTCATGTAGCAAATGGGTTGCCGAGTGGTTTGCACGGATGGCGGATCGACGACTGTGATCAACCTCAAGCACGGCTGCGTCGCCCTGAGAAATTTCGCCCTCAAGAACTTTGCCAATGTGAATAAAGACGTCCGCCGCTTTTTTAGTGTCGGATATTTCGACGAGCGCCTCGTTAATTCGGATCACGCCTGTATCGCCAACCTGACCACCGCTTTCGCCATAGAACGGCGTTTGGTTCAGAACAATTTGAACGCTTTCCCCATTTTTGGCCGAATCGACTAATTTGCCATCTTGGACCAAAGCCATGATCTGACCTTCGGCCTTTTCGGTGTCATACCCAAGGAAATCCGTCGTTCCAAATTCCTCAGCCACGTCAAACCAAATCGTTGCATCCGCTGCTTCGCCAGTTCCTGACCACGCCGCACGCGCTTTAGCTTTTTGCGCTGCCATCGCGGTATCAAAGCCTTCAGTGTCAACTTCACGGCCCTTTTCGCGCAATGCGTCTTGCGTCAAATCGAGCGGAAAACCAAATGTGTCGTATAATTTGAACGCCGTTTCACCTGGGAACGGTGCACCCTCTGGCATGTCGATCAATTCTTCGTCCAACAGCTTTAGGCCGCGATCCAAAGTCTGCTTGAAGCGTGTTTCTTCCAGACGAAGTGTCTCTTCTATGAGCGCGTTTGCCTGCCCCAATTCGGGATAGGCAGCGCCCATTTGACGAACCAAAGCCGGAACAAGCTTGTGCATCACAGGGTCTTTGGCGCCCAGCAAATGTGCGTGTCGCATGGCGCGACGCATTATCCGACGTAGGACATATCCGCGTCCATCGTTAGACGGCATTACGCCATCGGCAATCAGGAATGACGTTGAACGAAGATGGTCTGCAATCACACGGTGATGGACGTTTTGCGCGCCATACGGATCAGTCGAAGTTTCCTGCGCAGATGCCTCGATCAATGATTTGAATAGATCCGTATCGTAGTTGTCGTGGCTGCCCTGCAGCAAAGCGCCAATGCGTTCTAACCCCATACCAGTATCAATCGACTGCATGGCCAAATCGACCATCGAACCGTCTTCGAAACGTTCGTTTTGCATGAAAACGATGTTCCAAATCTCAATGAAGCGATCTCCGTCTTCTTCAGGAGAGCCAGGAGGTCCGCCCCAAATGTGATCGCCGTGGTCATAGAAAATCTCAGTGCAAGGGCCGCAAGGACCAGTTGGCCCCATTTGCCAAAAATTGTCTGATGTTGCGATGCGGATGATGCGTTCTTCGGGAACACCGATGCTTTTCCAGATTTCATATGCTTCGTCGT
This sequence comes from Paracoccaceae bacterium, assembly GCA_029244725.1. Classification (GTDB taxonomy): domain Bacteria; phylum Pseudomonadota; class Alphaproteobacteria; order Rhodobacterales; family Rhodobacteraceae; genus JASMHC01. Next base: position 33,098 of record JAQWQJ010000097.1, on the reverse strand, counting down.
CGGTGTGATAAACTGTGACCAGAAGCCTGTCTTTATTGATACCAAACTCTTTGGTGATCAAATTCCACGCAAATGGAATGGCCTCTTTTTTGAAGTAATCTCCGAAGCTGAAATTTCCGAGCATCTCAAAAAACGTGTGGTGACGTGCGGTATAGCCAACATTATCGAGGTCATTATGCTTGCCCCCTGCCCGCACACATTTCTGCGAGGTCGTGGCCCGAACATAATCGCGCTTTTCGACTCCGGTAAAACAGTTCTTAAACTGCACCATTCCAGAATTGGCGAACATCAGCGTTGGATCATTCCGCGGAACTAGCGGGCTAGAGTCGACAACCTGATGCCCCTGAGTTTCGAAGTAGTTCAGGAAGGTTGAGCGGATATCATTCAAGCTGGCCATATCAGTCTTTCAAAAAATGCTTTTGGTCTGAGTATAACTCCAGCAATCCAGTGTCCACAGCAAGAAAAAACCGGCGGTTAGAGCCGCCGGTTCAAAGTCATTCTCTACGAATGAATTTATGCTTCTAAGATATCGTCATCGTCCTTAGACCCGCCTTTGGGCATATCGAACTCTAACCCATGGGCAGCGCGGATTTTATCTTCTATCTCGAACGCTGTCCGGCTGTTTTCTTTAAGGTAATTTTTAGCGTTCTCACGCCCTTGGCCTATGCGTTCATCACCGTAACTGAACCAGCTACCAGATTTTTCGACAACACCCGCTTTCACACCAAGATCAAGCAACTCGCCATTTTTGGAAATTCCTTCGCCATACATGATGTCGAATTCAACTTGCTTGAATGGAGGTGCAACTTTGTTTTTCACCACTTTTACCCGGGTCGCATTGCCAACAACTTCGTCGCGATCTTTAATTGCGCCAATGCGACGAATATCCAGACGCACGGAACTGTAGAATTTCAACGCATTGCCACCGGTCGTCGTTTCGGGCGAACCAAACATCACGCCGATTTTCATCCGGATTTGGTTGATGAAGATCACAGTACAGTTTGTGCGATTGATAGAACCAGTCAACTTACGCATCGCTTGGCTCATCAAGCGGGCATGAACGCCAACGCTGCTATCGCCCATGTCGCCTTCTAGTTCAGACTTAGGTGTTAAAGCAGCGACCGAGTCGACCACGATCATGTTAACAGCACCGGAACGCACCAGCGTATCAACGATTTCTAGCGCTTGCTCACCCGTATCAGGCTGAGAGATCAGCAATTCATCAAGATCAACGCCAAGTTTACGCGCATAAATAGGGTCGAGAGCGTGTTCCGCATCGACGAATGCACATACGCCGCCCTTTTTTTGCTCTTCCGCGACGCAATGAAGTGTCAGCGTCGTTTTACCAGAGCTTTCAGGACCGTAGATTTCAACAATTCGCCCTTTGGGGATGCCGCCGATACCAAGCCCGATGTCCAGACCAAGCGATCCGGTCGATGTAGACTCGATCTCAGGGATCGGGTTATCGCCCCCAAGTTTCATGATCGAACCCTTGCCAAATTGGCGTTCAATCTGGGCTAAGGCACTATCAAGAGCCTTTTGCTTGTCTGCGCTTTTCTTATTTGTCATTGATAATAAATCTGCCGTTGCCATACTGCTTACACCCTTGTTTCACGTTTCTTGCCCATCGGCAATTGTCGCTATGTTCTTATCTTGTTCTCACCCTTATGAGATCAAAACGAGAACAAAGCAATCTAATTCTCACGAATTCCAATGTTGCGCGTCAGGGTTAAAGAGTGGTTTATCTGTAAAAAAACGAATGAGGATTATGGCAAAGTGCTTGTATTCTGGAAAGAAAACCTTGCGTTGCTGGCAGTTCCTAAGACTGGAACGACTGCAATAGAACACGCGCTTGCGCCCCATGCGTCAATGGCGATTCTAGACCCACCGATTCTCAAACACTTACCAATTTATCGATATGACAGGTTTCTTAAGCCTTTCTTCATGAAAGCCGCCGATAAGGAACTTGAAACCGCCGCAATGTTGCGCAACCCAGTTGATTGGCTAGGAAGTTGGTACAAATATCGATCTAGGCCTGAACTTGACGGTCTACCAAATTCAACAGCCAACATGTCATTCGATGACTTTGTGCTAGAGGCGGTAAAGGGGGAAAGCGCCCCTTTTGCACATGTAGGATCGCAATTGAAGTTCTTGACTAATCGTGACGATACGGTCGGGGCGACCCATATGTTTCGCTATGAGGACATGCCGCGATACGTGGAATTTCTGGAAAATCGACTCAGTCGAAAGATCGAGCTCCCTCAGGTGAATGTTTCACCTGAGAGGGATCTGAAACTTTCGGTCGCAGTAGAAGAAAAACTTCGTCGAAAGTGGCTGGAAGAATTTGCCCTTTGGGAAAGCGTTTAGCCGCCCGAAACTTGTGCTTCGGCGAAGGTCGCCATTCCGTTGTGGCACGCCAACGCGCTTTTTACGATGCCAAGCGCCAGCGCAGCACCAGAGCCTTCGCCCAAACGCATATCGAAGTTCAGGATCGCTGATTTATCCATCGCCGTTAGAAGCTTTTGATGCCCCGGCTCAACACTAAGATGTCCAACCAGACAATGATCCAACAACGATGATTGCGCCAAATGCAAAGGCGCGACCGATGCTGTGCAGATGTAGCCATCTAAGATTACAGGAATGCCATAAGCGCGGGCTGCCAACACTGCTCCACAAATCGCAGCCTGCTCACGCCCGCCGAGCGAGGTCAATATGCCCATTGCATTTTGGTCGCCATGTAGTTTCAAGCCGCTCGAAATTGCATCGATTTTTCGCTTAACACCATCGTCGTCAGAGCCTGTGCCACGCCCCACCCAATCCGCAGGCTCACCGTTGAAGACGGCGGCGGCAAGTGCAGCGGCGACCGTGGAATTACCGATACCCATTTCGCCCAAAATCAAAATATCCGCTGTCGAATCAACAGCTTGCGCGCCCTTATTCATTGCAGCAAGACACTCTGTTTCTGACATCGCTGGACCGGTGGTAAAATCCGCCGTCGGCGTATCAAGGTCCAGAGCGACCACCGAAAGATCCGCACCATTTGCTTGGCACAGTTGATTTATCGCAGCTCCGCCATGTTCAAAGTTGGCTACCATTTGTACGGTAACCTCTTGCGGAAATGGATTTACACCCTGAGTGCAAATTCCGTGATTACCCGCAAAAACCAATGCCTGTGCATTGTCGATTTTAGGACGTTCCGTTTTCTGCCATCCCGCCATGAAGATCGCGATGTCCTCAAGCTTACCCAAAGCACCTGGGGGCTTGGTTAACGAGTTCTGACGGTCCGTAGCTGCTTGTGCTGAATCTTCGTCAAAGCGTGGCAGGTCTTTGACCAAACCTGCTACATCGCTCAGGTTGGAAATCTCAAAATTCGATGTCATTCGGTTTTACTTTCAGTGCTTGGCCGGAAACGGCCAGATAAACTTCGTCACATGCTTGTGCAATTTGCTGATTCAAGGCACCTGCGGCATCCCGGAAATCTCGTCCAAGTTTGCTATCTGGAACTATGCCAGAGCCGACTTCGTTTGTGACAAACACGACCGGAGAGGATTGCTTTTCCAAAGCGACGATCAAATCGCCTGTACGCGCATTAACATCACCGCCCGAAAGCATAACATTTGTCAGCCAAAGCGTTAGACAATCCACCAATCTTGGTTGCCCGTGGTCGCTGCCGATTAAAGCACTAGAAAGGTCGACATCAACCTGAACAGTCGTCCATTCGCCCCCCCTGCGAGCTTTGTGGGCGTCAATGCGGACCGTCATTTCATCGTCATAGGCCTTAGCCGTAGCCAAATAGACCGGGCTAGCGCCTAGTTTCTTAGTCAGGCGCTCTGCTATGGCGCTTTTGCCTGAGCGCGCGCCACCAGTGATGAGTATCGACTTTTTCATGGGGCTGTGACATTGCATAATCTTCGACCAAAGGGAAGGCATTGGTGACGATATCTAACAACATTCTGGAAACGCGCATCGCCAAGGCCAACGGGCATTTCGGCGAATGGATGCAAGGACGCTTGGGCGAAAATGGCCTAATTGGACTGATTAGCGTTCAATGTCCGCTTTTTTGGGTGCGCGCGAATTACACTGAATCTTCCGATTTACACTACGACGATAGCCTTCCAAGCCTACCGCGGGACTTCCTTGTTGAGTTGTTCACGGCACTTAAGCGAGCACCGCAGGGTCACGTTCGATTAACATCAAATATGCAATTCGGTGCCGGATTAGGGGCGTCTACTGCGTCGTTGTTGGCCGTAGCGCGCGCTGTGACAAAATCGGATATCTCATTGGCGGCATTGGCGCAGGCAATCATTTCAGTTGAGGGTGCATCAGATCCGATTATGTATCCAGAGTTTGATCAGTTGTTATGGGCATCACGCGAGGCAAAAATCCTTGATAAATTCGCGTCCCCTCCACCGTTTGAAATTCTAGGGGCTATGTGGGGTGATCCAAAAAGAACGGACCCAGCGGACAACAATTTCCCCGATATCTCTGACTTAATTCCTAGTTGGCGCGACGCTACAGAGGCGCAAGATCACACTAAAGTCGCTGATCTATCGACAGAATCCGCCAAGCGCACATCAGAGCTAAGGGGTGCAGACGCGGACCCGTCTGAAACCGTCGCAAAGGACCTAGGTGCCATCGGAATTATTCGTGCACATACGGGTTCTGCCCGTGGATTTTTATTCAAACCTAACGACACTCCTCAATCAGGATTGAACCTATTGACCGAGGCAGGGTATTCTGGCGCGGCAACATTCAAAACGGGAGCGTACACATGACCACCGCAGCAATCATGCTTTGCGCTTTATTGCTCGATGCAGTGGTCGGATGGCCGAATGCGCTTTTCAAAGCCATTGGGCATCCTGTTAGTTGGCTCGGAAGATTAATTCGTCGCTTTGATAAGACATTGAACCGGCCTGACTGGCATCCAGCGACCAAAAAACTCATGGGGGTGATAACAGCCCTTTTCTTGATCGGAGGGTGCTTTTATCTTGGCCAGTTCATTCAAGGCGCCATCGGCGAAGGCATTCTTGGCTTCGCTTTGTCGGTTCTCATCGTCTGGCCGCTTCTAGCCGTGAACTCAATGTACACGCATGTCGAGGACATCGCGATTCCGCTAGAACAAAACCATTTGTCCGAAGCACGCGCGGCTGTGAGCTTGATCGTAGGGCGCAATCCAGAGAGCCTTGATAACGCTGGTATTGGACGTGCGGCAATAGAAAGCCTAGCTGAAAACACGTCTGACGGCATCGTGGCACCTGTCTTTTGGGGCGTGATTTTCGGCATTCCTGGAATAATGGCCTACAAAGCCATCAATACGCTGGATTCCATGATTGGCTACAAAACCGCCAAATATTTGGATTTTGGCTGGGCGTCTGCGCGGATTGACGATGTCGTCAATTTTATCCCCGCTAGATTAACCGGTTGGCTTTACGCGTTCACGTCCGCCAAACCGAAAGCTGCACTTGCCGTTATTAGTTTTGACGCCAAAAAGCACAGATCACCCAATGCGGGCTGGCCCGAAGGCGCAATGGCGGGCGCTTTGGGTGTAAGGCTCTCAGGTCCAAGAGACTATGAAACAGGTCCTACCTCCGATGCGTGGGTGAACGAAAATGGACGTGATGTAGTGCCGGCTGATGTCACGGCATCGTTGGGTTTGTTTAAGCGTGCGATGTACGGTCTTGCGGCGGTTCTCATCTTGCTTACGTTATTTTAGGACACAGCATAATGCGCGATCACGGCGGCAATTTGGACGCGGCTATAGCCGAGTTTGGCGGACATCCCGCCGCTTGGCTTGATTTGTCGACTGGAATAAATCCGGCGGCGTATTCCCTGCCCGCGTTGTCTGACGCGGCGTGGAACACTCTTCCAACTAAATCTGCACAGGGCGCGCTGATACAAGCGGCTAAAATTGCCTACAGTACGGATTGGGCTTGTTTGCCAACTGCGGGTGCTCAAGCGGGTATTCAAATGCTTCCGCGTATTCTGTCAGCAAAAACCGCGCGGATTTTCACACCGACATACAATGAACACGCGGCGAGCATGCGTGCGGCAGGTTTAGACGTTGAAGAAGTTGAAACGCTATGTGCGCTAGAAGGCGCAGAACTCGCCGTTGTGGTTAACCCCAACAATCCCACCGGCGACTTCTTTGAAGTTAGCGATCTTGTGGAATTGGCAAGCAAAGTCGGTTGCCTTGTCATCGACGAAAGTTTTTGTGATCCACACGCCGAAAATTCGGTACTAAGCCAATCCAAAGCGGCAAATGTCGTCGTATTTCGATCCTTCGGAAAGTTCTACGGCTTGGCGGGACTGCGGCTAGGATTTGTTCTCGGGTCACAAGACATAGTTGGCAAAATCAGTGAACTTTCGGGCCCTTGGCCTGTGTCAGGCCCAGCGATTGAAGTTGGATGTGCGGCGCTTTCAGATACGGCATGGAAAGCTGAAACCATCGCCCGATTGGCAAAAGACGCCGCACGAATGGACGCTATGGCGACGGCAAACGGCTGGGTCGTCAAAGGTGGTACGACGCTGTTCCGTCTTTATGAAACCGACAATGCAGTCGAAGCTCAGCACCATCTTGCACGTCATCACATATGGTCGCGCATATTTCCCTATTCGGATCGTTGGATTCGCTTAGGGCTGCCGCATGGAGAACATCGTTGGGACCAACTTGAAAAGGCCCTAACGCGCTAAGGCCAACAGTCCGTCAACATCCAAATGCGCTTCCAAATGGTCCGCAAGCCGCTCTAAAACCGCTTCAACCGTCGCGTCGTAATCCAGCCCAGACGATTTAGTCCCTAGTTTCTGCAAAAATGCCTGTCTGAATGCATCATCACGAAACATCCCATGGAAATAACTGCCGATAACACGACCGTCTGCGCTGATTGCGCCCTCGTTCCGGTCACCAGTTCTAGCAAACGGCCGCGCACAATCGGGCCCTTGTGTTTGACCGATGTGAATTTCATAGCCCAAGAATTCTTGTTGGCTTTCCACATGTACAGCGGTCGTTTCAGACAGGCTTTTTTCTGAAGTCATCGTCGTTTCGATGTCCAACAGCGCTAACCCATCGCTAGACCCCGCCTGCCCTTCAATGCCATTAGGATCGTGTATTTTACGCCCAAGCATTTGGTATCCACCACAGATACCCAACACGTGCCCGCCACGGCGAACATGGGCCTGAAGGTCAATGTCCCAGCCCTGTTGCCGCAAAAACTGCAGATCGCCACGCGTTGATTTGCTACCGGGGATAATCACCAGATCTGCATCAACCGGCAAAACCTCTCCCGCGCGAAGCATGGTAAGACGAACGTTGTGTTCTTGTCCCAGCGGATCGAGATCGTCAAAATTCGCTATACGTGAAAGTCCAAGGCAAACGATGTGAAAATCCCCACCCCCTTTGCTAGACCCAAGATCCAAAGCATCTTCGGCGGGCAGTTTCCAAGCATCTGGAAACCAAGGCAGCGTGCCAAACCCATCCCATCCAGTTTGCTGTTCAATCATAATATAGCCCTGATCAAACAGCGTTGGATCGCCGCGAAAACGGTTGATCAAAAAGCCCTGTATCAAAGCGGCATCATCTTCATCAATGACGGCCTGCGTTCCGACGATCTGCGCAATAACACCACCGCGATCGATATCGCCTGCAAGGACAACCGGTACATCTGCGGCCCTCGCAAAACCCATGTTCGCAATATCGCCGGCGCGCAAATTAACCTCAGCAGGGCTACCTGCGCCTTCGACCAAAACCAAGTCGAATTCGGCCTTCAAACGCTCAAAACTCTCGAGAACTTTTTCCATTAGCTTTGGCTTTAATTGCGCATAGTCCCGCGCCTTTACAGTCGCCATTCGCTTGCCTTGCACGACAACCTGAGACCCCACGTCCGTTTCAGGCTTTAGCAAAACTGGGTTCATATCTACAATCGGGGACAGCCCACACGCCTTGGCTTGCAAAGCCTGTGCGCGCCCGATTTCCCCACCGTCCGAGGTTACAGCGGCGTTATTCGACATGTTTTGCGGCTTAAATGGTGCGACGCGCAGACCCCGACGATACGCAGCACGGCATAAACCCGCGACAAGCATCGACTTGCCGACGTTAGAGCCCGTGCCTTGGATCATCAGCGCCTTCGACATCGCCTATGCTTGCCTCGGCAGAAAGGCTTCGACAGCGGCTTGGGCTATTACAGCTTCGCCTGAGTTCAACCCGCCAAGCGTCACAGAAATTGAGACCTCTCCCACTGGAAACAACTTCTTAAGCGTCTCAACATCCACTTGATCGGGCTCTTGAACCCCAATCGTTGCGCGAACTTGCAGATCTTTCTTCAACGCAGGCAGATTGCCCAGCAGCGCAAGGCTTGCCCCGTGCAGCGCGTTTTCGACAGCCCGACACGCGGCTTTTGTATAGTCTTTGCCATGCAGATCGTTGCCCATCCCCATTTCAATTATGAAGCGCTGATGCGTCATGCTGCGTCTCCCAAATCAAGCGAAACTGAAATCGCAACATTCGCCATCACATTGGGCGCACCTTCTGGCCGCTCAACGTCCAAACCGCCTTGGGTAACTTCAATATTGATGTGACCATATGGAAAAACGTCTTTAAGCGCAGCTACGTCGACAGCATCGGGTTTGCCGACACCAACTTTGACGTCAATAATCATATCCGTTTTTTCTTTTCCAAAAAGCTCAGCCAGATTTATTGAATTGCGCCAGAGGGCATGTTTAATAGCACGCACCGACGCCTCGGTATAGTCTTGTCGACGAAGCGACGACCCCATGCCAAATTCGGTTAAAAGATGGGTAACGGGCATTTAAAATTCCACCCCTGCCTGCGCTTTGATTCCATCGCGGAATGGGTGTTTAACCAGTTCCATTTCAGAAACCAGATCAGCTGCCTCGATCAACTCTGGCTTTGCATTTCGACCGGTTAAACACACATGGGTCATATCCGGCTTTTCGTTGAGCAAAAATTCTACCACGTCATCAATGTTAAGATAATCGTTGCGTAACGCGATGTTGATTTCGTCCAGCAAGACAAACTGAATTTTGGGATCAAGGATTAAGCCCTTAGCTTTTTCCCATCCAGCTTGAGCGGCAGCTATATCGCGTTCGCGATCTTGGGTTTCCCACGTAAAGCCTTCTCCGGAAACGACAAACTGGCATTTGTCGCCAAAATGATCCTGCAACAATGTGCGTTCGCCGGTTTCCCTGCTGCCCTTAATGAACTGAACCACTGCGCACTGCATATCATGGGCGATACAGCGCATAACCATGCCAAAACCAGAAGAGGATTTACCCTTCCCCTTGCCGGTATGAACGATAACCAATCCTTTTTCTTCCGTTTTGGTCGCCATCATCCGATCACGGGCGGCTTTGATCTTTTTCATTTTCTCCGCATGGCGGGCATTTTCTTCGTCGCTCAAAAGGCACCTATCGCTTGACATTATAGTATTAGATCGCCCATGAGCGACCTGCTGGTTCCTGTCTTATGACAGGTGAAAAGGGAATGCGATACGGGAAGCGACCTTCTCTAAAACGCAGCCGCCCCCGCGACCGTGACCGGATAGGTCGCCCACAGCCACTGGTGCGTCGTCACCGGGAAGGCAGGGCAACCGCCAGAGGCCTACCTCTGACATCCGCAAGCCGGGAGACCTGCCAGCAAACGCGACGTAAGCCGGGCGGGGTGTCTTCGGTGCGGGATTGGCTTTGGTCCCCGTTCTTTCTTCCCCTCCTGAGATAAGGAATGATGAGCCATGACCGAAAAGGTCACTGAACTTTTGGTTTGCACAACCTGTCGAATGGGCATGCCCACAGACATCGAAGGCCCGCGACCTGGGGCACAATTATACGACGCTTTGGCGAACTCAAACTTGCCCGAGGGCGTTGTTCTTAAGCCCGTAGAATGCTTGTCCAACTGCAAGGAAGGCTGCTCGATCGTTTTGCGTTCTGAAGGCAAGTGGACATATGTCTACGGCCGCTTTGATCCAGAGAACGGTGCCAAAGACATCATCGTTGACGGCACAACCAAATATCATGCATCCCAAGACGGCCTCGTCCCTTGGCGCGAACGCCCTGAACATTTCCGCAAAAATTGCATTGCCCGCATTCCCCCATTGGAGATCCCGAATGTCTGATCTAAGCAAACTTCCCGTCACTGTGATTACCGGCTTCCTTGGTTCGGGCAAAACGACACTCGTGCGCCATTTAATGCAGAACCCTCAGGGCAAGCGTTTGGCCGTCATCGTTAATGAATTTGGTGATGTGGGCGTGGATGGCGAAATCTTGAAGTCTTGCGCTATCCCCGACTGCCCAGCGGAAAACATTATGGAGCTGGCCAATGGCTGCATTTGTTGCACCGTGGCAGACGATTTCATTCCAACAATAGAAGCGTTGATGGCGCTAGACCCTCGTCCAGAGCACATTCTGATCGAGACATCTGGCCTTGCGTTGCCCAAACCCCTGCTAAAGGCATTCGACTGGCCCGATATCCGTTCCAAAATCACTGTAGATGGGGTGATTGCGTTGGCGGACGCCGAAGCGGTTGCCGCTGGCCGGTTTGCACCGAATGTTGAAGCTGTCGATGCTCAGCGTTTGGCTGATGACAGTCTCGACCACGAAACCCCACTTTCTGAGGTTTTCGAGGATCAGATATCTTGCGCCGATATCATCCTACTAACCAAACCTGACCTTGCTGGCGCAGATGGCGTTGCCAAGGCAAAAGCCATCATTGCCGCAGAAGCCCCTCGTCCTTTGCCCGTTGTCGAAGTTGCAGAAGGCGAAGTTGATCCACGCGTTATCCTAGGATTGGAAGCGGCTGCAGAAGACGACATGGACGCCCGCCCAAGCCATCACGACGGTCATCACGACCATGAACATGATGACTTCGAAAGCATTATCGTCGATTTGGACGAGCTGACAGACGCAGCCGATTTAACTGCGAAAATTGAAAAACTTGCAAACGAAAACAACATCTTGCGCGTCAAAGGCTATGCAGCCGTTGAAGGTAAACCAATGCGCCTTTTGGTGCAGGCCGTTGGTGCACGGGTTCGTGCGCAATTTGACCGTCCTTGGAAGCCGGAAGAGGCGCGTCAGGGGCGATTGGTTGTTATAGCCGAGCATAACGACGTTGACCGAACCGCCATTGAAGCCATCCTAAAAGGCTAACGTACGATGCATGTCATCTTCCGCGAAAATCATGGGCTTGAGGAATCCGAGGCGCCACGCGACCTCGGCCAAAGCCCTGCTGACCTCGTGGTGATGTCATTTTCGGATAGTGATCTTGGCGCGTTCGCGGCTGGCTGGCATCGCGCAGACGGGAAATTGTCAACATTGCGGCTGGCCAACCTATCTGCGTTAAAGCATCCGCTTTCCGTCGACACATATATTGAGCAAACGCTCGAACATGCCCAAGGCATTATGATCCGTATTATTGGCGGTGTACCCTATTGGGCCTACGGTCTTGAGCAGGTTTATGAGTTGGCTAAGCAACGTGGCATTGCACTTGCGGTTCTTCCTGCGGATGGACGTCCCGACGAGCGTTTAGACGCGTTTTCAACGCTTCCTGTGTCAACGTTGAGGCGCCTGGCCAATTTGTGCGATCAAGGTGGTGATGTCGCTGCTCAGGCGGCATTGGCGCAACTTTCATTGGCCGCCGGCCTTTATGCAGGACCCGTGAAGGGTGCCAAAACCCTGCCTGAGTACGGTGCTTGGACGGATGCTCAGGGCACGCTGCAATCACTAGATGCGTTTGAGCGTGATCTCACTAAGCCTTTGGTTTTGATCACCTTTTATCGCTCATATCTTAGTGCTGCGGACATTGAGCCGCTGAAAGCCCTCAGCAAAGCATTCGGAGAACGTGGCATTCTGACCCTCGGTCTGTTTGCACCATCCCTCAAATCGCCAACTGCGCGCGTTTGGTTGGAAACAACCATTTCTAATCTGGATGCAGCAGCAATAATTAACCTGACTGCATTTTCTGGTCGAGGGGCAGACAACGCTTCGCCGCTTGACGCTGGCAACGTGCCTGTGTTTCAGGCCGCACTCGCAACTTCAGACAAGGATAGCTGGGCAAACTCGGATCGTGGTCTTTCACCGGCAGACTTAGCAATGCACGTTGTATTGCCAGAGGTCGACGGGCGTTTGTTTGCCGGCGTGGTAAGCTTCAAAGAAGCGACCCAAAAAAACCAAGCGCTTGAATATGCGCGCACAATCCACGCGCCAGACAAAGAACGTGTCGATGCAATTGCGGATAAGGCGTTGGCTTGGATCAAGCTGGCCCAAAAACCGAACCATGACAAAAAGCTGGCCATCATTCTATCAACCTACCCCGGCAAAGACTGGCAAATGGCGCATGCTGTTGGTCTTGATGCATTGGCCTCGGTCGAGGCTATAGCCGGGGATTTGCGGGCTGATGGATATTTGTTGGGCGACTTCGATGCCCCAATCTCAGACGAAATGCAGCGATCTTCGCTGGGCGTTCCGCTAGAAGATTATCATGCGTCCCTCAACGCCCTGCCTGAAGAGTTGCGCGAAGATCTAAACGAGTCTTGGGGTGCCCCAGAGGATGATCCATCATTTTCTAACGGCGCTTTTCATTTTTCAGCCGTTCAAAGCAAAAACATCTTGATCGCCCTGCAACCTGAACGCGGCCAACTAGCCAAGCGCGATGATGACTACCACGACCTTAGTCGAACGCCGTGTCACGCCTATGTCGCGTTCTATCTGTTTTTGCGCTCTGGTTTTCGGTCTGACGCATTGGTTCACGTTGGCGCGCATGGCACTCTTGAATGGTTGCCCGGCAAATCCGTCGCCCTTTCCAACACTTGCTGGCCCGAGGCCCTTATAAGTTCCTTGCCTGTCATTTATCCGTTTATCGTCAATGATCCCGGCGAAGCTGCGCAGGCCAAAAGACGCATTGGCGCAGTCACTTTGGGCCACATTCCCCCTGCCCTTAAAGACAGCAAAACGCCCGAGCGTATGTCAGGTTTGGAAAGCCTGCTGGACGAGTTCTCGAATGCAGATGGCCTTGACCCCAAACGCAGGGATCGTTTGCAATCCGACATTCGCGATCAAGCTAAAGCTTTGGGCGTTGAAGGTGACCTCGGCATTTCGGACGACATCAGCACAGCCGAGGCAATCACGCGCATCGACCGTTTTGTGTGCGACATCAAAGAAAGTCAGTTCGGTGACGGGCTGCATATTTGGGGGCGACTGCCACCCGAGGCTGGATCATTCGACCCAACGCAATCTGTCGCGGGCGAGAAGCAAGCGTTGCTTGATGCGTTAAACGGAAAACGGATTGAATCCGGACCCAGCGGTTCGCCCTATCGCCGTCAAGAAGACGTTCTGCCAACCGGGCGCAACCTATTCACAACTGACCCTCGCTCAGTCCCCACCAGATCAGCCTACGCCCAAGGCGTTCGACTAGCAGAGGAATTGGTGCGTCGCCACCTGCAAGAAGAAGGCGACTATCCCAAAGGTTTGATCGTCGATCTCTGGGGCTCGGCGACGATGCGAACAGCTGGCGAAGAATTCGCAATGGCCCTGCATTTATTGGGTGCAAAGCCAGTTTGGGATCAGGGTTCTGAACGCGTGTCCGGCGTTGAGATTATTCCGATCGCTGAACTAGCGCGGCCACGAATTGATGTTACCTTACGTGTATCCGGTCTGTTTCGCGATGTGTTCCCATCGCTTTCAACACTGTTTTCACAAGCAGTCGAGGCCCTAAGCAAACGCGACGAAGCCAGCGATTGGAACCCGTTTGCCGGCAAAAATACAGGCTTCCGCGTTTTTGGACCTGCGCCTGGACACTACGGCTTGGCAATGGGCGGCGCGATCGACGATTATTCAGACGAGGGTCGCAGCAACGCAGGAACAGCTTGGCTAAACGCGTCGTCGTGGGGAACAGACGGCAAGGAAATCACGAAAGACTTAGCTGGAATTACCGAACGTGTTGAAGACGCAGACTCGTTCGTTCATCTGCAGGATCTGAGCGAAACGGATATCCTTTTGGCCGAGGATTATGCAGCCCACGAAGCCGGATTTGCAGCTGCAAAAACCCAAACTGGTGGCAAGTTCAGCCTGTACCACCTTGATAACACGGACATTTCAAATCCAACCGCACGGACGCTACAAGAAGAAATCGCTCGTGTCGTTCACGCAAGAGCGACGAATTCAGCTTGGATTAACGGCATGAAACGCCATGGATTCCGCGGCGCTGCCGAGATCGCAGCGACGCTTGATCACCTCGGGGCGTTTGCGAATTTGGCCGGTGTTGTCGGACCGCATTTGTTTGATGCTTACCACGACGCGACTCTCGGTAACGCCGAGGTTGTGGCCTTTATGCAAGACACCAACCCCAAGGCTTTGCAAGCGATGAAAGACCGTTTCAATGCGCTGCATTCATCTGGTCTCTGGGAAACTCGCCGGAACTCAATCATATCGGATTTGGAGAGATTGGGATGAGCGAGCCAGAGATCAAAGGCTGGTGCCCCGGTGCTCACCGACCAATGATGTCGGGCGACGGTCTGGTGGTGCGCGTCCGCCCATTTGCCGCTGAAATCTCTGCGCAACAGACGCATGAACTGGCGGAACTGTCTGTGACCTATGGCAATGGATTCATTGACATCACCAATCGCGCAAACCTACAAATTCGGGGTGTGGCGCAGGAAAACTATATTTCGTTGCTCGAACGGTTAACTGCTGCAGGCCTGATAGACGCCGACGAAACCATTGAAACCAAACGCAATATAATCATCACTCCTTTCTATAAACAGAATGATCTGTCGCATCGCCTCTACCAAGAACTAGTGCGCCGGTTGCCAGAATTTCCAAGTATCCCAAGCAAGTTTGGGTTTGCGATAGATTGTGGTGAGACTTGTGAATTACAGGACTCCTCGGCGGACATTCGGTTTGAGACCTCTAGCTCGGGCGATATTTTGGTACGCGCTGATGGGTGTGAAACCGGAGTGTCGGTGACTGAAGCTACGGCGATATCGACCGCGCTAGAATTGGTGCAATGGTTTATCGCAGGCAAACAGAATGACATCCGCCGTATGGCAAAGCATCTACAAACGTTTGAATTACCAAGAAAATTTACTGGATCGTCCCCAGTAACTGGCTCGACGATGCGTCAAGACGGGCTGCTTCACGTTCCATTAGGCCAAGTCAGCGCCGATGATCTGCGGACATTGGCAGATATCGAAGGTATCAAAGCCATTCGGATCACACCGTGGCGCGCTCTTTTGACAACAGATCAAGCGCCTGCTGCGCATGATCTATTCCCCCACACGGTAGGCTCACCAATTTTGGATGTTTCGGCTTGCGCGGGGCAGCCCTTTTGCCCGCAGGCCAGCGTTGAAACCCGAAATCTAGCGACCGATCTGGCGGGCAAATGGCCTGGCGCATTGCACGTCTCAGGATGCGCCAAGGGTTGCGCCCGACCTAATGCAACCGACGTTACCCTTGTAGGGCGCGAAGGACGATTTGACCTTGTTCGAAACGGTGCGCCATGGGATGACACGCTTTATACCAATCTCAGCCCGACTGACCTTAAAACGCTGGACTTAGACTAATGCCTTACGAGTACGAAAAAAACGGCGCGGCCATCTATTTAGAGTCCTTTGCGACCATTCGCTCCGAGGCTAATCTCGGTCGGTTCAACAAAGATGAAGAACAAGTGGCCGTCCGCATGATCCACGCCACGGGCATGGTTGGATTGGAAGACCACATCCGCTTTTCTCCCGGCTTTGTAGACGCAGCTAGAACGGCAATGGAAAACGGCGCACCGATTTTTTGCGACGCACGAATGGTCAGCGAAGGCGTCACACGCCCAAGATTGCCAGCGGATAACGATGTGATTTGCACGTTGCATGCCGACGGCATCCACGAACTTGCCGCAGAAATGGGCAACACCCGATCGGCCGCAGCGCTCGAACATTGGCGCGATAAACTGGGTGGAGCAGTTGTTGCCATTGGCAACGCCCCGACGGCGCTGTTTCATTTGTTAAACATCCTCGAAGATCCCACCTGCCCTCGCCCTGCGGCTATCATCGGGTGCCCTGTTGGCTTTGTTGGCGCGCGTGAAAGCAAAGACGCGCTTTGGGCAGATCAACCGGTACCGTGCTGTATTGTCGAAGGTCGCCTGGGCGGAAGTGCAATCACAGTTGCTGCAATCAACGCAATCGCGAGCCGTAAAGAATGAGCTTTGGAACCATATATGGCGTCGGACTAGGGCCAGGCGACCCAGATTTGATGAGCGTTCGCGCCGATCGTCTTGTGCGTGGCGCTAAGCATGTCGCGTTTTTCCGCAAGGCTGGCCGCAAAGGTCAGTCCCGTCAGATCGTCGAAGGCATGCTTGCGGACAATGTCATCGAAATCCCGATGGAATATCCGGTCACAACGGAAATTCCGTTGGAAGACCCACGCTATAACGAGGCACTTTCTGCCTTTTATAGCGATTGTGAAAATCAGCTGTTTGCGTTGCTTGAAAGCGGTGAAGACGTCATCGTTCTTTGCGAAGGTGATCCGTTCTTTTACGGTTCATTCATGCACCTGTTCACACGCCTAAAAGACAAAGCCCCGCTTGAGGTCGTGCCAGCGATCACCGGCATGTCAGGCGCTTGGACGGCAACGGGGTCGCCAATAACATGGGGCGACGACGTATTGACCGTCTTGGCAGGCACATTGTCGGAATATGATCTGACAAAGCGCATGGCCGAAACCGATGCGTTGGTTGTTATGAAAATCGGTCGAAACATCGACAAAATCCGCCGCGCTTTGAAAACGGCTGGCAAATACGACGATGCGTGGTTGGTTGAATACGCTACAATGGCCAATCAATCGGTCAACAAGCTGTCCGAAGTTGAAGATGGGATCACTCCGTATTTCGCGATCATCATCGTCCACGGCCAAGGGCGTAGACCATGAGCGGTAAAGTTGTCATAGCGGGCATTGGCCCCGGCGCAGACAACCTCGTGACGCCTGAGGTATCAACGGCATTGGCTGAGGCTACCGACATTGTGGGCTATATTCCTTATGTCGAGCGCGTTGCAAACCGCCCCGGCCTGACGCTTCATCCTAGTGATAATCGAGTTGAAATCGACCGCTCGCGTCACGCATTGGAAATGGCGGTTGAAGGCAGAAACGTGGTTGTTGTGTCGTCGGGTGATCCCGGTGTTTTTGCCATGGCATCTGCTGTTTTTGAAGCCATAGAGGCCGGACCCGAAGAGTGGCGTAATCTTGAGATTCAGGTTTTGCCCGGTATCACGGCGATGCTTGCGGCATCTGCACGGGCTGGCGCGCCCTTGGGTCACGATTTCTGCACAATCAACCTGAGTGATAATCTCAAGCCTTGGCATCTGATCGAAAAGCGTCTGCGTCTCGCAGCGCAAGCCGATTTTGCAATGGCGTTCTATAATCCTCGATCTAAGTCCAGACCGGAAGGGTTTGAAAAGACACTGATAATCTTGAACGAAGAGTGTCAAGATGATCGCCCTGTGATTTTTGCACGCAACGTTTCGCGCCCTGATGAAACGATCAAAATTTGTCCGTTGAACGAAACGACGGCCGATATGGCCGATATGCGCACCATGGTGATTGTCGGTTCGTCAAAGACGCGCATTATCAATCGTTGCGGAGCGGCGCCCCTTGTCTACACGCCTCGGTCGGCGTCGTGAGACGTTATCCAATCCATAACCTCGTCGACGGAATGGACCTCGGTCCTAGCGGGCAGGTTTGGGCGGTCAATCATCAAGACTTCGATCCCCAAAGTGCGGGCTGCATCAATCTTAGCACGCGCGCCCGTCCCGCCAGAGTTTTTGGACACGACCAAGTCGATTTGATTTTCCCGCAACAAAGCAAGATCATCAACATAACTGAAAGGACCGCGGGCAACGATAATCTCGTAGCTCGGAAATGGCAGTTGAACAGCCGGCTGATCGACCAACCTCAGCATATAAAAGTGCTGCGGATTGCCAGAGAAACTATCAAGATGCATGCGACCGATGGCCAGCAAGATGCGTCGAGAGGATTGGTCAAGCATAGCGGCCGCCGCGTCGATGCTTGGGACATTCGTCCAACGATCCCCGCTTTGCGCCACCCAAGCCTCTCGTGTCAGCGCAACCAACGAAATGTCAGCCGTCGCGCAAGCTTCAACAGCATTCCGGCTCATTTGCGCGGCAAAAGGATGTGTCGCGTCGATCACATGGGTAAAACCACCGTCGGTCAAGAATTTGGCAAGGCCACCAACACCACCAAATCCGCCTTCACGAATGGGAATGGGCTGCGATTTGGGGGTTTCGACACGACCGGCCAAAGACATCACAGCCTGAATACCGGCACTGGCAACATTTTTGGCCAGCGCGCTTGCCTCAACAGTTCCACCAAGTATCAGGAGGTTCGGCCGCATGCATGACACTCCTTGGTTAAGCATTATCGGTTTGGGCGAAGATGGACCGGATGGTCTTAGCGTTGCAAGTCGCAATGCTTTGGCGACCGCTGAAATCATCATGGGCCCGCCGCGCCATCTTGCGTTGCTTGGAAAAACGGACGCTGAGCTGATCGAATGGCCCGTCCCGTTTGCTGATGGGGTCGAAAAACTGGCCGCTTATCGTGGCCGCCCCGTTGCGGTATTGGTCTCAGGTGATCCATTTTGGTATGGTGCAGGCAGCGTATTCGCCGCCCGATTTGAGCGGTCGGAGTGGCAATCCTATCCGACACAGTCTGTGTTTTCCCTTGCGGCTTCACGTCTTGGCTGGGCGATTGAGAAAACGCTTTGCATCGGTTTGCACGCTGCCCCACTGACCAGACTCCGCCCTCATATGGCGCAGGGTACGCGGGCAATTGTTCTGTTACGAGACGGCGATTCTGTCAGAGAACTAGGCGATTATTTGTCCCAAAGCGATTTTGGACTTTCGAAGATACACATTCTGGAAGCTCTCAATGGGCCACGTGAGAAGATAACCACTATTGAAGCCAATGACGAAATATCGAACCAGATTTCACACCCAGTTTGCGTGGGAGTTGAGTTTGCTGATGGACCGGAAATCCCTAAATCTGCTGGCTTAGAAGATGCGTTGTTCGACAATGACGGCCAGATCACTAAACGCCCAATTCGCGCGCTGACATTATCGGCATTGGCCCCAAAACGTGGCGAGCACCTGTTGGATATCGGCGGGGGATCCGGGTCAATCTCAATCGAGTGGCTTTTGAGCGATCCAACGACCTCAGCAACGATTGTTGAGGCCAATCAAGACCGTGCGGCGCGAATTCGCGAAAACGCAAACCGATTGGGCGTCGACAGGCTGAACATCGTAGTCGGCAAAGCCCCGATTGCATTGGATGGGATTGTCCCCAACGCAGTTTTTATCGGTGGCGGACTGTCACAAGGTCTTTTGGAGCAACTGCACGTGACATTGGCCAAAGGCACCCGATTGGTCGCCAATGCAGTCACGTTGGAAAGCGAGGCGTTGTTGGTGGAATGGCAATCAAAAATCGGCGGCGATCTGATGCGGGTCGAGATTTCTAACTTGACCTCAATCGGGCCAAAACGCGCTTGGGATGCTGCCTACCCAATCGTTCAATGGAGTGTTGTATTATGAAAATTGCCGGAATTGGTTTGCGCAAAGCAGCAACGATAGAAAGCCTCAGGTCAGCTTTGACCAAAGTGGACAGTACTGGGGTTTCTGCCATAGCGACACCAATCGATAAGGCTGATTTTAGTGCGATCCAAACCCTTGCCCATGAGCTTGGATTAAACATCATCGGCGTCGAAAGTGGTGATCTGATTGCCCAAACGACGGCGACCCAATCTGAACGGGTACAAAACCTACGCGGCACGGGTAGCGTTGCCGAGGCAGCCGCTCTTGCTGGGGCAGGTAAAAACGCTAGGCTACTAATCCCGCGGGTCGTATCAGATGACCGCATGGCAACCTGCGCAATCGCGGAGGGGAACGAAAATTGACCGTTCACTTCGTTGGTGCTGGCCCTGGGGCCGCTGATCTGCTGACCCTACGCGGGCGCGACATCATCGCATCCTGCCCTGTGTGTCTCTATGCGGGGTCATTGGTTCCCCAAGCGATCCTTGATCATTGCCCAGCTGACGCCGAAATTATTAACACGGCGCCCTTGGATTTGGATGCCATTGTTGAGACCTGCGTCAAAGCCCATTCAGAAGGCAAAGACGTTGCTCGGTTGCATTCAGGTGACCTGTCAGTTTGGTCCGCAATGGGCGAGCAAATTAGACGCCTAAAAGCTGCTGAAATCCCTATCAGCGTCACGCCCGGTGTTCCTTCGTTCGCAGCAGCGGCAGCCGCGTTGGGAACCGAACTGACTTTGCCAGGGTTGGCGCAATCGGTCGTTCTAACCCGCACGCCGGGCCGGGCTTCGACCATGCCTGAAGGCGAAACGCTGAAGAATTTCGCAGCCACCGGCGCGACTTTGGCAATCCATCTGTCGATCTCGAACCTTGATAAAATCGTTGCTGATCTTTCACCAGCATACGGCGCCGATTGCCCAGTCGCGGTTGTTTATCGGGCCAGTTGGCCAGACGAACAAATCATCCGCACATCACTAGCAGACATGTCGAAAGACGTGCCCGAGAACATCAGGCGCACAGCGCTAATCCTTGTTGGGCCGGCGCTTGCTGGCGAAGGGTTCGACGAAAGCTGTTTATATTCAACCGATTATGACCGAAGGTACCGCCCACAAACGGCAGAATCCCCGTGGTCCGAATGGAAAGAAGGCGATGACTAACCCCCCCGGAATTCTAATCTCGGCCCCATCCTCGGGCACTGGCAAAACAACGGTCATGCTTGGCCTGTTGCGCGCGTTTTCGGACGATGGATTAAAGGTGCAACCCTTTAAGTCTGGTCCTGACTATATCGATCCAGCATTTCATCGTGCTGCTGCGCGTCGTGCGTCGTATAATCTTGATACTTGGGCGATGTCACCGGACTTGCTTGATACGATCAACGCCGAAGCTGGCAATGCCAACTTGGTGATCTCAGAAGGCTCAATGGGGCTTTACGACGGCGTCGCGACCAAAGGTGAAACGGCCTTTGGAACGTCTGCGCAAACCGCCAAGCGAATGGGATGGCCGGTCGTTCTAGTCATCGACGTTAGTGGGCAAGCGCAATCTGCCGCTGCATCCGCATTGGGTTTCAAAGCCTATGACCCTGACTTGCCGTTTGCAGGCGTCATTCTGAACCGCGTTGCCAGTCCACGCCATGAACGATTGGCGCGGCTGGGGATGGAGCAAGCAGGCGTCAAAGTACTTGGGTGTTTGCCTCGTCGGGGTGATCTCGCGCTACCTGAGCGCCATCTCGGGCTTATCCAAGCGGTCGAGCATCCCGATCTAGAAACCGCAATTGCTGGATATGCGGATTTCTTGCGCGAAAACGTGGATCTAGAGGCAATTAAAGCGGCCGCAGCCAGCAGCTCTCAGTCGGGCACCGGCAAACTCCCTCTGCCACCGGCGCAAAAAATTGCAATGGCACAAGACGCGGCGTTTAGCTTTACTTACCCGCACTTGCTGGAAGGCTGGCGTCGTGCTGGTGCGGAAATATCCCCCTTCTCGCCTTTGAATGACGAAGCCCCTGCCCCAGATGCTGACCTTGTTTGGTTACCCGGTGGTTACCCAGAGCTTCACGCTGGGAAACTAGCCGCGGCGCAAAACTTTATGTCGTCGCTCAGACTTCACGCCGCAACGAAATCGGTTCATGGTGAGTGTGGCGGCTATATGGCCTTGGGGAAAACCTTGATCGACAAGCAAGGTGCACCCCACAAAATGGCCGGTCTTTTGGGCCTAGTGACAAGCTATGAAAAACGAAAATTCCATCTTGGTTACCGCCGTGCAGAATTGCTTCAAACGATGCTTGGTTTCAAAACCGGCGCTGCGTTGAGGGGACATGAATTCCACTATTCCTCAATCCTAGAGGAAACGGATGCACCATTGGCCAATGTGTTTGACGCTGACGGCAATCCTGTCCCTGAAACCGGCGCTAAACGTGGTCACGTGTCTGGTACGTTCTTTCACTTGATAGCCGAGGCCACGGAATGACTGGATTTGTAAGCTTTGTCGGCTCTGGTCCGGGTGACCCTGAACTGCTGACGCTAAAGGCCGCCAACCGGTTGCAAAACGCTGGGGCTGTTTTGTTCGACGACTTGTCGGCAGGTCCTATCCTTGAACATGCAAACCCCGAGGCTGATCTGGTCGGCGTCGGCAAACGCGCTGGTCGTCCGTCGCCAAAGCAAAACCACGTCAGCAAGTTGCTTGTTGAGTATGCACAAACGGGTGCCAAGGTTGTCAGGCTAAAGTCTGGTGATAGCGGCCTATTTGGCCGTCTTGAGGAAGAGCTTGTCGCGCTTAAAGAGGCCGGCATCGCTTACGAAATCATCCCAGGTGTGCCGTCGGCTATTGCTGCGGCCGCGGCTGTGGGAATTCCATTGACCCGCAGATTGACAGCACGCCGTGTGCAGTTTGTGACTGGGCACGATGTTACGGGCAAATTACCGACGGATTTGAATATGGCTGCCCTTGCTGATGCAGAAGCGACGACCGTTGTTTTCATGGGAAAGCGAACATTTCCGCTGTTGGTGAAAGCGTTGCACGCGCATGGTCTTCCGCTGACGACCCCCGCGATTATGGCTCAGTCTGTTTCAACCCCTGAGCAGTCGATAGAACGCGCCACCATAGGTGAACTTGCAGACAGTTTGGCGGATGAAATTGGCGGCAGTCCTGCGCTAATCCTCTATGGTCCATTGGCGGAATTTGGCGATGATTGATCTGTGGCTCATCGGGATAGGCACGGGCAATCCGGACCATGTCACGTATGAGGCCGCGCAAGCTATTCGCGATGCCGATCACATTCTGATCCCTCGCAAAGGACCAGGTAAGGTAGACCTTGCGGATATTCGGCGTCAAATTGTCAGCAAGTTTGTTCAAGATGGCGCGTCCAAAATCACTGAATTTGATCTGCCGGTTCGCGATGCCAGCGGCTTCTATCTCGAGGGCGTGAAAGACTGGCATGATGCGATAGCCCTCGTTTGGTCTGAAACAATCCGATCAAAGGGCGCTGAGGGTCAGAAAGTGGCTTTGTTGGTGTGGGGTGATCCTTCGCTTTACGACAGTACCCTCCGCATTGCAGAGCGTTTATCGCCAAAACCAAACCTAAGGGTGATCGCTGGGATAACGTCTCTTCAAGTGCTTACAGCTGCACACGCGATACCGATCAACCGAATCGGGGCGCCATTTACAGTGACCACGGGGCGGCAATTGCGCGAAAACGGCTGGCCTGAGGGTGCAGATACGATCGCCGTTATGTTGGATGGTGAATGTTCATTTACACACCTAAACCCACAAAAGTATGAGATTTGGTGGGGCGCATTTGTTGGAATGCCCGAGCAATTGTTAATTTGCGGCAAACTCTCAGATGTTTCCGACAAGATATTAGCGACACGGGCAGACGCACGTAAAGACCACGGTTGGATCATGGACATATACGTCCTACGCAAACTTGTCGCTTAGGCGATTTTTTCATTGCGTCGGGCCTGATTTCCCGATTATTTGAAAGGGCTTGGTCCGGCATTCAGCCGGTACTAGGGAATTCGGTAAGATAGTATCAAATCCGAAGCCGCCCCCGCGACTGTAAGCGGCGAGGTACTGACCACTCAGCCACTCGGTTTTCCGGGGAAGGCGGTCAGCCCCGCAGAGCCGCAAGCCAGGAGACCTGCCAGGCATCGAACAAAAACCCGCCGTCGGGAAGGACGGCAAGGAGGACAATATGACGACTAAAGCATTGAACGTATCAGCAGTACGCACCACCATGGCACCGGCACTTTTTGCGGCGATGTTGGGTTTCTTCATTGTTGCAGTAGCGGGCCACGTTCAGGCATCCGCACTTCACGATGCTGCACACGACGTTCGTCACGCGACTGGTTTCCCCTGCCACTAAGGCAGACAGACAGTCATGTTTAGCAAAATTCTGACCAGCGCGTTGATCGCTGGCGCAGTAGCGGGACTGTTGGCAGCCCTGCTACAGTTGTTTTCCATCCAGCCAGTGCTTTTGCACACAGAATTGTTCGAGACGGGCCAGTTGGTCCACTCGGGTGTCAGCGATGCGCATTTTGAAAGCCCCGGCTTTGACATGCAGCGCGACATTCTTTCGGTCGTTTTCTCAATGCTGATCTATGCGGGCTATGGCCTCGTGTTGGTTGCTTTAATGAATATGGCCGAAGCACAAGGTGTTTCGATCAACGCCCGCTCAGGTATTATCTGGGGCATTGCCGGATTTATCTCAGTGCATCTCGCCCCCGGATTTTCGCTACCACCTGAGGTTCCAGGTTCAGCCGCCGCTGATGTTTCTGATCGCCAAATCTGGTGGTTTGCGACCGTGTTCGCGACAACAATCGCCATTTGGCTTTTTTCGTTTGGCAAGAACTGGATCGCTTGGGCAGCCGGAATCGTTTTGATCTTGGCACCGCATGTGATTGGTGCGCCGCATCCTAGCATTTTAACGGGCCCCGCCCCGACAGAGCTTGGCGGTATGTTCGCCGCGCGTTCATTCGGCGTTGGACTGGCAGCTTGGGTCATGCTCGGCTGTTTGGCTGGCTACTTCTGGTCAAATTCGGAAGACGCCTAGTGAACCGCTCAATTCCAATGCTTCTGATCGGCCTCGTTTTCGGCGGGCTGGCAGGTTTCTTGATCGCTGCCAGTAATGGCGTCACCCTTGATGGGCACGACCACACCACCGATCACAGTGGCGAGACGCACGCGACGACTGAAGCAAACACGCACAACCACGCCGAGGTTATTCATCTCAAAGAAGCCGACGCCCCAAGCATCCATACCCTGCTCCACGCAGATCCTGCCGGCGGTTGGAACCTTGAAGTCTTGACCGAGAACTTCAGGTTCAGCCCTGAAAACGTGTCATTGGCGCACATCGATGGCGAAGGCCACGCGCATGTTTACGTGAACGGAATAAAACAGGCGCGCCTCTACGGGAACTGGATGCAGTTGAGCGGTGCAAAAAGCGGTGATCTTGTTTCGGTTTCGTTAAACTCTAACGATCACAAAGCGCTTTCTGTAGACGGCCGCGCTGTGTCGTCTCAGGTAACTATCCCTTAATCCGACGTCTTCAGAGCTGGTATTCGAGCACGTAGCAAATGGCGCAGGCGACCACATGCCAAAGCGTTCTCGATCCAGCCATCTTTTGCATCAAGGTAAGTCTTACAGGTTTCCGCGATATCGCTACCGTCTGAATTTACGTTCACCCCTGAAAACACATACGTCGCGCGGTCCTTTGCCTGCAGTCCAATAGACGCAGGTTCATCACATCCACCTAGACACTCAACTTCGCAAATCTCAACAACATCAGACAAGCCAGCAGACGCCAATGCAGCGACCACAACAGCGCGATCCGCAGAGTAGTCAGCAGTGCTACAAGTTGAACATAGAAGAAGTTTCACGAGGTTTCACCGGTGTGCAGTAAATTAAAAGGCTAGTAGCGAGGCTAAAAAGTGAGCGCACTAAACGGCTTTGATTGATTTGATGCAAGGGGCGCGTATTTCTTTCTTTCAATACCCCTCACATCCTCTTGCATATCCCTGTGTCCTAAGGCTAAACACGCGCCAACGGAGCGGTGGCCGAGTGGTCGAAGGCGCACGCCTGGAAAGTGTGTAGGCGGGGAACCGTCTCCAGGGTTCGAATCCCTGTCGCTCCGCCAAAACCCCATCCCACAATGTATCATGGACTATCACATGGCCATATTTTTATGGTATTTTGACATATAAGACCTCATGACGGTTCAACTTGCCTCAACAGATCTCATGCATTATGTTGGGGGAAATGTTGGTAATAGCGTGATGGTGTTCGAATGCCTAAACTTACAGCGCGGAGGGCCGAGGCGCTAAAAGATCCGGGTCACTACGTCGACGGCGACGGTTTGGCGCTGGTTATCGGTAGGCGAGGCGGTAAGTCGTGGGTGCTTCGGACCATGGTCCGAGGGAAAAGACGTGATATTGGCCTAGGTGGGTATTCTTGGGTTTCCCTTGCTGAGGCTCGTGAAAAGGCGCGTGAGGCCCGTAAGATTGCGCGCGACGGTGGTGACCCAATCGCACAAAGGCTGGCCCATGTGGCCTGTCCGACGTTCTCTGAGGCGGCCAGACAGGTCCACGCGGACCAAGTTGTCGGGCAAGGTTCAAACGGGAAGCACCAGGATCAATGGATCAACACCCTCGTGACCTATGCCTTTCCAGCGATCGGCGCAAAGCCGGTCAACGACATCACGCAAGCTGACGTACTCGCCGTACTCGCACCCATTTGGACAGACAAAGCCGAAACGGCCCGCAGAGTTCGACAGAGAATTCGAACCGTGATGGACTGGGCGCGTACTGCCGGTCACTACACCGGCGTCAATCCCGTTGAAGGCGTCAATAAGGGCCTCAGCAAGCAGCGCGACGTGGTCAAGCATCACGCTGCCTTGCATTGGCAAGACGTTCCAACACTGCTTCCAAAGCTTGGAAATAGCACCGCAGCGAGGGCTTTGCAGTTTTTGATCCTGACAGCAGCACGTACCGGTGAAATCATTGGCGCTAGGTGGTCCGAGATTGATGTGCAGGAACGGCTTTGGATTATCCCGAAGGAACGGATGAAATCCAATCGTGAACACCGCGTCCCCCTGACGGATGAAGCTCTGGCTGTCTTGGCCGATGTTCGGGGCCTTGACGATGACTTTGTCTTTCCGGGCCAAAGAATCGGAAAAGGTTTGTCGAATATGGCAATGGCGCAACTGCTAAAGCGCGTCGGCTACGGTGACGCCACGGTGCATGGCTTTCGGTCAAGCTTTAGGGATTGGGCTGCCGAGAAGAGTGCTATGCCGCGCGAGATTGCGGAGTTGAGCCTTGCACACACCGTCGGCAATGCCGTGGAGCGGGCTTATAGAAGATCAGACCTGATCGAAAAGCGGCGAGACCTGATGGAGAAGTGGTCGGCACACTGCTTGCCATCCTCGGGCGACGTCATCCGACTGGAAACTCCGATCGGCAAACAGGTGAAGTAATGTTGCTTAATTGTTGGGCGCGGCACTGCCGCCAGAAAGATGCAGACGTAATCGAGATCGGAGCAAGGCCATGAAGAAGCCAGGACGGCCAAGCCATGAGGAACAGGATCGAAAACGCCTGATCGACATGTCAGAGCGTTGGTGCGCTGGAAACTGCAACCTTTCGATTAGTATGATCAGCCGAATAGTAGTTGGCCTCGAAGCGGCATCGTCAACAGGCAAACCGAAATATAGCTTGGCGGATGACGCCGAAATGAAGCCCAAACCGTCAAGTATGGCGAAGCGTCTTGAGCGGCGTTTTCTAGAGTTGCGGAATGAGAAAATGGCCACGAACCTATCTGTATACAGGGTGCGGGAGCAGGAACGGAAACTAGCGATGAAAGCCCGCGGCGCGATCACTTACAGCGCTTTTTATACATATCACCAAACTGATCCGATATTTGCCTCTGCAGAAGAAGTAGCCGTGAAGCAGACGGCTGAACGGTGCGGAATTGAAAAGCACGATGTGCAGCGTCTTGCTTCAGTAGGATTGGACCTCCTTAGAAAGTGGTTTCCGCAGGAATATCCAGAAGACAGGATATAAAAGCTGCTGATCAAAATTTGCATCGGGCTAATTTACTCCGGACGTTATTGCCCCAACTAGGGCATTGGCCCTTTGGTCATGCCGCGGCCGCCTGATCAAGAATTTTCAATGTCGAAACAATCGACTTAACTTCTGCAGGCTCGAATACTCCGTTGATACCCAGGTCGTCTATATCAGTGAAAGGGCTTTCATAAAACCGACGTGGGTCGATAGTCCCACTCTCAGACAGGTGATCTAGAATGAGGTTTAGAAACTCCGTCTGGTTTGCCGTCAACGACTTAGAGGCTAAGTTGCTGAATGCCTCTTTTGAAGCTTGCCGATCGAGGCCGGCAAGTGAGCGCAGAAAACGGCCCAAGCCGCCTTCTTCCCGAAGTTTTGCCAATCTGTTTTCGTCTGAAACGCCCTCTTCCAAGAACATCCGCTCCAGTTCGTCGAGGTCACTTTGGGTCAATTGCTCAGCGCGACGCAATTTCTGAATCGCAACATGCCGTAAAAATTGAAATTTCCCCGATCCAGATAGTTTTCTCCCTGACCTTTCTAATTTTCTCCTAAAGTTCGCATGTTTTTCTCCTAAGCCAATTTTGTGAGCCTCGTGGTGTCGCCCTGCTTCCTATAGCGGCGCTTTGAAAAGGACATCATAATGACCGACAAATTTCACACCATTGAGATGAGGCAATCAATTGATCTGGTGAAGCTAAATATTCACTTGGCGCGCTTTAACGGAGGGCAATGCCATGAAGCGCGTTAGAGGATACGCTGAATGGTCACCTAAGCCTGTCAACGTTGAACGGGTAACAGATGCTATCAACGTACTCGAAGAATATCGGTATCAACTACCACTGACCGTCCGTCAGATTTATTACCGCATGGTTTCCAAAGGCCAAATCGACAAAACGGATAAGGGTTACAAGAACCTTGCTGAGGCGTTGAACCGAGCACGACGCGCTGGCAGGATACCGATGGACTACATTCGAGATGACGGCATCAAGGAAAGCGTTACTCACGGATATGCCAGCTTCGAAACGCTTGAAAATCGTGTCAATCAAGCACTGAAAAAAGGTGACCTTAACCGCGACGTTGGTCAGCCATTTCACCAGATAGTTTTGTGTGAAGCTGCTGGTATGCTGCCAATGTTGGCTGCTGTCGCAGACGACTTTGGCGTCAAGGTTCTTAGCTCAGGCGGCTTTGACAGCCTGACCGCGCAGCACAGTCTCGCCAAGGCGATCGAGGACGACGGTCGAGCAGCAATACTTTGGCATCTCGGAGACCACGACCCGAGCGGTGAAGCCCTGCACGTCGCCCTGTTTGAAAATGTGATGTCGTTTTGCGGTAATTTGCGAGAGATCGATACAAACCGTTTGGCGGTCACGCCCGCACAGATCAGACAGTACAATTTGCCGGGGAAACCTCCCAAGAAGACCGACGCGCGAGCCTTCACATCTGAGGTCGCCGTGCAGTGCGAGGCGATACCGCCTGACGTCCTTCAGGATATCTTGAGGGATGCGCTTTCAAAGGAATACGACAAAAGTATCTTCTATGCGGAACGCGCCACCTTCGAGGCCAAGCGCTCCTTATATCTGCAGGATCGCGATCATGAGTAAGCCTTCATCGCATTTGAAAAGACAGACTCCTGCCACCCCACATCTTTACAGACAAGGAGACGGCAACATGACCGACAAATTACTCACCATAGACGAGCTGGCCACCGCCCTTGGCGGCCTTGGCCGTGCATCGATCTACCGGCACATCAAGGCACTGCCGGGCTTTCCACAGCCAGTGAAGGTCGGAGCTGCGACCCGCTTCCGGGAATCAGAGGTACAGGCCTATATTCGCGGCGATCGCGCTCACGCAGAGGAGGCGACATCATGCAGCAAGTGAGCTTGATCGACTTCATCAACGGCATCTATTTCAAGTACGACGCGGCATCAGAGACACCTGTTCTGGGCCAGACGCGCAGGCGGCCATCTGACGGCGCAACTGTGTTCTGGGGGCATCGTTGGCCGGATGCTGATCTGTCGGAGATGCACCATGCGTCCTTGGCACTACAAATGCCGACACAGCCTTATCAAACCAGCCGTAAGGCAAACTTCACTGGCGGCATCGGTGTCGTCCTAGATGATGTATTTGAAAAGGTGCCCGAACCTGTTTTGGCACCGACGTGGAGGATGCAAACAAAGCGGGGATCAGAACAGTGGGGATACCTCTTCGAAGAACCTCTTCGGGATGCTGTCCTGCATGATCAGATGATCCGAGCGTTAACGGACAATGGGCTTTCAGACAAAGGCATGAAAAACGTCGTCCGTTGGTTCAGGCTGCCCAGATCGCGGCCGCTTGGCAAGCGACACGCAGCTCAGCTGGTACATTGGGACCCACTGCGGCGTTTTCCACACGACAAGCTCCTTTCAGCATTGGGGGTCACAACCCTACCAAAGCCTAAGGAAATGGCCTCTACGCGGCCGCACTTGCACCCTGACGACCGTGTCTGGGATTGGTTGAAGGCAACTGGACAATTGCGCAAAGAATGCGCCGATGGTTGGTGGGAAATCACCTGCCCATGGGCTGATTTGCATTCAAATGCCGACGACAGAGCGTATTACCTTCCGGTTGGTGATACGAACGCCACACGCGGGTTCAACTGCTACCATAGCCATGGCCACGGGATAACCAAGTTCCTCGATTGGGTCGCCGTCAAGAGTGGCCCAAGGACCGACGTCAATAACGGGGCCGACAAACTGGTTGCTGTGATGGAACATTATCAGCATCGCGGACGTCATTGGTTGGGTGGAAACAAATGACCAAGCACATTCACGATGAGTTGGTCGCCGCAGCCGCGGCGGAAAAGTTGCGCCTTAGCACGTTTGGCAAGGAGCATCGAAGCTGGAAAGAACGATTGGCTGATCACAAGGGGCCGCCGGAATTTGTCATCGAAGGGTACGTCCCGCGCGGCATCCTGACCACGCTCTACGGCAGAGATGGTTTGGGCAAAAGTACGCTGACCGTGCTGCTGGCAATTCAGCTTGCGGTCGGTCGATCTGCATTGCTCGCGGCACCGAAAGCGCCGCAGCGCGTGCTGTATATCAGCCCGGAAGACCCAGAGCGGGCCGTGATCGACCGCTTCAAGCGCATCGTTGAGATGCTAGACCTAACCGAGGAAGATTTCGAACTTGTCGAGCAGAATTTTGACATGCCTGATATGACCGGTGCTGACATAACCATCATGAAGTTCGATCGCGAAGGCGAGGCCTCTCCAAGAAAGTTTGCTGAGCAGCTGCAGGCCCGTTTAGAAACGGGCAACTTGGATTTGGTCATTCTAGACCCTATTTCTGACGTGTATTCCGACAATGAAAACGACTTTACGAAGGTCGCGGCAATGATGCGTCACCTTAATCAGCTGGCAATGGCCAACGACACTGCAATCATGCTGATAGGACACCCAGCGAAAGACGAAGCATCGACCTACGGCGGGTCACGGGCATGGTCCAGCAAATCGAGATCAAGGCTACTTCTGCAAAAAGCGGGAAGTGACAGGTTTCCCAAGCTCAGCCAGCAGAAGAGCAGTTATGGCCCGTCCATCCCCGATATAGATTGCTTGTGGGACAAAGACTGGGGCGTGCTCAAGCCGGTCGACAGCTTGTTAGCTGAGGTGGCCATGACAAAGAACCTAGAGCCAGTCATGGACGATCTGCTGGATGGTATCAAAGAGTTGGCGAGCAGAGGTGTCGTGGCCAAAATCACAACAACATCCAGAAGCCTGTACTTGCCGAAAGCCTTGCACGAAGCGGCGCATTGTAATCAGCACTCTGTCGAAGAATTGCATGAAGCCATGAACCGACTGATCGCGAGAAACCAGCTGGTCGCAAATTGGATATTTGATGGAGTGGATGGGCCGAAGATCGAAGACAGCAGCCGCCACCCCAAGAGTGGAATTTGGTATGCAGAAGGCAGCCCGCGCACTGAAAATGACACCGACAAGAAGCGCCAATGAGAAAGGCGATTGTGCGCATTGTATACCCCTTTAGGGGTTACAGTGCGCCAGCACGCACAATGCAACATGTTGCTCGTTCATCTCAATGCGCATGCTGCTGTAAAGGATAAAGCCGCCGCCCCACTAAATCCACGCTCGATGACAATCGTCAGTTTACGGTCGCAGGACGACTTTGGTTCTGGCTGCCGATCAAGCAATAGATGCAAGGAAACGCTGCCGCCTTTTCCCAATACGAAAAGTGTTATATTATATCACCTAGTTATCCTCATGGGGTTAGAGCAATGCAACAGAAGATTGGCGGCAGAAGGCCGGGCGCAGGTCGGCCTAAGGGGTCGAAGAACAAGACCACGATAGCCAGAGAGGTTGTCGCTGAAATCCTCGATGTAGAAGACGCCAAGCTACTTGCTTCAGAAGTGCACAAGCGGGGTCATACGCTGCTCGCCGAAATGGAACGCATCGCCTTTGATGTGACCCAGCCGATTGGTGCGCGCATCATGGCAGCCAAAGTAGCGCTTCCATTCATGTTGCCAAAGCGTGAGATGTCACCCAAGACCGAAAGGCTGGACGAAGGCATGATAGAGCTGCTCCAGCAACGCCGCACACAGTTGTCTGAGTTGCACGCAAGGGCGTTGGCGTCGTCGGAGCGCTAGATGCGCCCAAGGCAGATATCGGGCTTAGCGGCTATTCTGATCCGATTACTCGCTTCGCCTCCGCATTGTCACTGTTCAGGCTAGGCGCCAAAGTCTTTTGTATTAGAATTGTGAGGGTTTGCAGAGATGGAATTAAATCCAAAGTGGAAATACGTTGCTGACGGAGTGATGGGCGGTATTTCTAAAGGTGGCATGCAGCGGGAGATGTTTCGCGGGCGCATAGCCACTATTTTGCGCGGTGGTGTGTCTTTGGACAACAACGGTGGCTTTGTACAAATTGCCTTTGACCTCTGTGACGATGGCTCTGGATTTGATGCAAGTGATTGGGATGGCATTGAGTTTGAATCCTGCGGCAACGGAGAGCACTATGATATTCGCTTGCGCACGGACCAACTGACGCGTTCTTGGCAGTCGTTTCGAACTGACTTTATTGCCGTATCGGAATGGCGCTGCCATCGGGTAGCGTTTGAAGCGGTTGAGGCACATAAGACCGATGCCCGTTTTGATCCTGAACATCTTAGGCGGATCGGTATTCTTGCGATAGGTCGAGAATTTCAAGCTGAGGTGGCTGTCGCGAATGTACGCTTATATCGATCAGCCTGAACGCTGGCAGGTACCTGTTTGACCAACATGCGATTTTGCAGATCCGGTGACAGGGCATTTTGCGTCTGCAACGTTACGGATGGCAAATATAGGGGCTGACCCAGATAACGCGAAAAAGGTGTTATCATGGGAAGCATGCGGAAGAGTCGCTTAAGTAAGTATAAACAGGGTCGCCTGGTCGAGCATTTTGTTGCCGGAACCACGGCTCGAACTGCGGCCAGTTTATGTGG
>JAQWQJ010000065.1 GCA_029244725.1 Paracoccaceae bacterium | reverse complement strand
GGGTTGAATCAAACGACAATGCTGGCACTGTCAATGTTGGTGATCACAGCCTTGGTTGGCACTCGGGACTTGGGACAAGAAGTTTATATTGCACTGACCAAGGCCAATGCGGGGGCCGGTGTCGTGGCAGGTCTATCTGTGGCCTTCATCGCAATCATCGCAGACCGCGTTGTGCATGCTTTGGCGCAGAAGCAAAGGGCGAGGTTGGGTCTCTAATGCAGAATGTCGATGCCCAGATCAAAGCGCTTCCTTGTTTTAAAGACGCCCATGATCTCACGCCGCTCAGCGGTGGATTGACCAACGTAAATGTGTTAGTTCACGATCAAGGACAGAAATATGTTGTCCGGCTTGGCGCTGATATTCCTGAACATGGCGTGATGCGCTGGAACGAACTGGCCATATCCAAAGCAGCCAGTTGTGCGGGTCTGTCACCAAAGGTGGTCTACAGCGCACCCGGCGTGTCGGTTTTCGAGTTTGTCGAAGGTCTGACCTATACAGAAGAAGACGTCCGAGACACGGCCAAGCTGGAACGCCTCGTTGATTTCGTGGGCACAACGCACCGCACATTGGGCACGCATCTGACCGAGCCTGTCATGGCGTTCTGGCCCTTCCATGTGAACCGTTTTTACCTTGCCCAGCTGGACAGGGATAGATCGTCTCATCACATGCTCCTGTTAGAATTGTTTGCGCAAAATGAAAAGCTTGAGGCGGCCGTCGGGAAGGTCGATCTGGTAGTTGGCCACAACGACCTTCTCGCCGCCAATTTTATCGACGACGGCGACCGGCTATGGCTGATTGATTGGGAATATGGCGGGCTGAACTCGCCCCTGTTCGATTTGGCGGGGCTTGCCTCGAACAACGCGCTTTCAGAGGCTCAAGAGCGCGCCGTGCTCGCGCAGTATTTCGGCGCTGATTGTGAGGCCCATTTGCAGTCCTACGCGGCCATGAAGTGCAGCTCTTTGTTGCGCGAAACACTTTGGTCCATGACGTCAGAAATTCATTCGGAGCTGGAAGAAGATTTCGCCGGTTATACCGCCAAGAATATCGAAAAGCTCACCTCGGCTCTGGCCGACTTTGAACACACGTAGGGTTATTATGTCACTTCCAACTTCATCTAAAATCATTATAATTGGCGGAGGGATAGTTGGCTGTTCGACGGCCTATCACCTTGCGCAAATGAGCGAAGAAGTGCTGCTGCTTGAAAAGGCCCAGCTAACGTCCGGGTCTACATGGCACGCTGCAGGTCTGGTTGGCCAATTGCGGTCAAACGCGAACGTTACCCAGCTGCTGGGCTACTCCATCGATCTTTATAACAGGCTTGAAAAAGAGACTGGGCTTGCCACCGGTTGGAAGATGAATGGCGGATTGCGGCTCGCATGTAATGAAGAACGGTGGACCGAGGTAAAGCGCCAAGCGACCACCGCTCATAGTTTCGGGTTGGACATGCAACTGTTGACCCCGCAAGAGGCGCAGGACCTGTGGCCTTTGATGGATATCGGCGATGTTGTAGGCGCGGCCTTCTTGCCGACTGATGGCCAAGCAAGTCCCTCAGATATTACCCAAGCGCTGGCCAAAGGTGCCCGTAAACACGGCGCCAAACTGTTTGAAAACACCCCCGTTGTCGAAATTCTGACCGAAAAAGGTGAGATGGTCGGTGTGCGGACCGCCGACGGCGACATCGCTTGTGAAAAGCTGGTGTTGTGCTGTGGTCAATGGACACGGGAGTTGGCCAAGACCGTTGGCATCACCGTTCCGCTTGTCTCGGTCGAGCACCAATACATGGTCACCGAACCCTTTGGTGTGCCAAGCGACCTGCCAACACTCCGCGACCCTGATCGCTTGACCTATTATAAGGAAGAAGTCGGTGGTTTGATCATGGGCGGCTATGAACACAGCGGTATCCCCTGGGCCAAAGACGGCATTCCTGAACCCTTTGACTTTCAGCTCATTGAATCGAATTTTGAACACTTTGAACAACTGGTTGAATTGGCCCTGCCGCGTGTTCCTGCCTTGGAAACAGCCGGTGTTAAACAGCTGATCAATGGCCCGGAAAGCTTCACTCCTGATGGGAACTTCATCTTAGGTGAAGCTCCGGAAATGGCGCGTGTCTTTGTCGGCGCAGGTTTTAACGCCTTTGGGATCGCTGCTGGCGGCGGGGCTGGCATGGCGCTTGCGGAATGGGTCGCTAAAGGAGAGCCACCCTATGATCTTTGGTCGGTTGATATCCGCCGGTTTGGCCGTCCGCATACGGATACAGATTGGGTGCGCGATCGCACCATGGAAGCCTATGGTAAGCACTACACCATGGCCTGGCCCTCAGAGGAGAATACCAGTGGCCGTCCGTGCCGTCGTTCGCCGCTTTATGAAGTGCTGGCTAGCAGCGGTGCCGTTTTTGGCGAGAAACTGGGGTGGGAACGTCCGAACTGGTTTGCGGAACTGGGCGAAGAGCCTGAGGATATCTACACCTTCGACCGCCCCAATTGGCATGTCGCAGTTGGCCGGGAACATAAGGCGGCGCGGGAGGCTGCTGTTCTATTCGATCAAACATCCTTCGCCAAATTCATCCTAAAAGGCCCCGATGCAGAGGCCGCGTTGAATTGGATCGCCTCCAACCGTGCCGACAAACCTGTGGGCTCGATCATTTACACGCAGATGTTAAACGACACGGCTGGCATAGAATGCGATTTGACCTGTGTGCGGACGGCAGAGGATGAGTACTACATCATCACCGGCACCGGCTACGCCACCCATGATTTTAACTGGATCGCACGCAATATTCCGGCAAATATGAACGCTCAATTGGTCGATGTAACATCCTCGAACGCAGTTCTGTCGCTCTTTGGTCCCAAAGCGCGCAGGATCCTAGAGGCCTGCACGCGGGACGACGTAAGCCATGAAGGGTTTGTCTTTGGGCAGGCGAGCACCATCGGTATTGCGGGTTGTCCGGTTCTGGCAATGCGGATTACCTATGTTGGTGAACTGGGGTGGGAACTTCACCTGCCTGCGGAATATGCGCTGACCGTTTTTGATGCGCTGCACGCAGCGGGTGAACAGCACGGGCTACGCAACGCGGGCTACCGCGCCATTGAAACCTTGCGACTGGAAAAAGGCTATCGTGCTTGGAGTTCTGACATCGGTCCGGATCATACACCAGACGAAGCCGGGCTGGGCTGGGCTGTGAAGCTGAAGTCAAACATTCCGTTCAAAGGGCGCGATGCCGCCGCTAGACAGCGTGAGAAAGGAGTCAAGAAAATTATGGCGACCTTCACCTGCGACTCGGATGTCATTTTGTCCGGTCGTGAAACGATCTATCGCAATGGACATCGCTGCGGTTATCTGTCTTCGGCGGGGTATGGGCATACCATCGAGAAAAGTATTGGGATGGGGTATGTGCGCGC
>JAQWQJ010000060.1 GCA_029244725.1 Paracoccaceae bacterium | reverse complement strand
AAGACCAAGCAACAGAATGGCTCTGGACTTACAACAATGAACGACCCAACATGGGCATCGGCGGCATCACACCCGCTATGAAACTGAAAACAGCCGCGTGAATTCTACGGCTGGACCCCATTAAAAATGGGAGGATTACCCATTTAGCTATTTTTAATCCGCATTTGAAACCATTTACTTCCCGTCAACAAATTTTCGTTGGGCTTGATCTCCATATAGATTTCGATATATCCGGCACAGTTGCAGTGATTTCAAGACCTCTATTTAGAATAATTCGATTACGACATGAGACTGGAGTAAACTTCCTCACTAAATTCGATCAAGTCATGCATTCACAGTTTAAACTTTCGATATAAACCTCGGAAAACAGTCCATCAATGGAGTGGGTCGCAAAATCAGTGCAAAATTGCGTCAGTCGATTTTGCGCACCAAATACAGGATTTTTCCGCTTCTATGTCTTGGCGGCCTGCTTGAATATCGGAAGCAAATTTATCGATCATTAATGAATAGGCATCGGCACTTCCAGTTATGAGAGTTGGTTCTTTAGATCCAAATGAATCACAGAATCGGATTTTTGATTCGTAACTTGGTTCTTTGGTGAAAACCCGAGGGCAATACAACGACTGTTTCGACCCCCATATTGACAGGTCATTCCTGTAAGCCAATTCCATGCCCCAATGTGCATCTATTATCTGATCATCCGAACGCAAGATGAACCAGCCACCGATATCTATATCAGAATTTTGAGTTCCCATAATATCTGACTCAAGCAGAATTGGTGGGGTCGGACATAATTGATACACAAGCGACAGAGGGTAGCAAAGCATATCAAGAGAAGCTCCCCCGCCAAGTGTTTTCTGTGTGCGAAATGTGCTCTCAATGATGCCCGGCATACCAAATCTTATTGAGATCGACCGGACGGCGCCTAGTGAACCTGATATAATTGTGT
Organism: Paracoccaceae bacterium; assembly: GCA_029244725.1. Classification (GTDB taxonomy): domain Bacteria; phylum Pseudomonadota; class Alphaproteobacteria; order Rhodobacterales; family Rhodobacteraceae; genus JASMHC01. Next base: position 66,333 of record JAQWQJ010000060.1, on the reverse strand, counting down.
TCTTTAAACCCAGAAACTGTGGGTGGAAAAGATACATCAACCCATCCATAGCAACTAAATTCTTTCGACGCGCCAATGCGAAAAGTTCTTCAGTTGAATCTCCAGAATGGGTAAACGGTTTTTCCACAAGAATATGCTTGCCTGCGGACAATGCGTGTAGTCCGTGTGTATAGTGCAAACCTGTCGGTGTGCAGATTATAACAGCATCCAAATGTTGATCTTCGAGAAATTTTGAAACATCAGCACGAAATATGCAGTCATACTGTTTTGCAATTCTGCTTCCGGTCTCGCTATCTCTTGTGTGCACAGAAGCAAGCACCGCATTTTTGCACTTCCTAAATGCAGGAAGCAATCTACGCTCAGCATGACGGCCCAGGCCCCAAAGGCCAACCCTCACTTTATCCGATTTCATGGAGCACACCGTTTTTCGCGGAAAACACAGTAATAGGAGCAAGTGCAATAAACGTAAAAATGGCGCCATAAGCTCCAACCCAATAGGTGAGAAGGGCAATTGGTAATAGCCACAATACCTGAATTGCGATGACTGTTAAGGTCACGTGCCGATGATCTCCGCTTCGATGCGCCAACGATTGATAAGCGTGGTGACGGTGAGCATCTAAAAATGGACGTACAAATATAAGACGTAGGATAAGCGTTGTGGTCGTATCGGTCAGCACATATCCACAAATGATTATCCAGATCCAGAACAATGCGCTATGAACCACAACTGTGGAAATGATTAACATCGGGATCAACAGGCCAAAAAATACACTCCCTGCATCGCCCATAAACATACTTGCTGGTGGCCAATTAAAAACCAAAAAACCCATGCTCGCCGCAGATACTAAAAAAAGTAACGCAGCGTTTCCATAGTCACCCTCTAACAAAAGAAAACCGCCCATACTAATCCCAATAAAAGATATGCAAGAGGCAAGCATACCATCTGCCCCATCCATGAAATTGAACAGGTTGATCATCCAAAGAATGATGATGCCGGCAATAGGATATCCGATCCAACCAGGATTAACTGCAAGCCCGAGAAAATCAAATGGTGGAACCCCGCCAAACCAATAGAGGCACCAAAGTGTTCCGACAATATGTGCAAGTAATTTCAATCTCGCACTCAAATCAATCGCGTCATCAATCAGACCAATCACGGACATGAAACCACCACCCACCAACAGGCCTATGTATATACTTGGATTGATGGCACCATCCCACAACAGTATTGACGCCGTCAAAATCCATCCCATCACAATCGCAATCCCGCCTCCGACAGGAATTGCCCCAGCGTGAAGAGTCCGATGATTTGGAGTCGATGCGATGCCATAGTGAAGAGCAATTGATTTCCATATGGAAGCGAATAGAATGGTTGAGGTGAATGCAATTCCTGGCAATAAAAAAAACAATGTAATGTCGGGCATTGGCGTCACTTCTTTTTGGACGGGGTAAGGTTTTGCTGTCGAGCTCGGGCAATTGCCAATTGTCGATCAGGGACATCCTCAGTAATTGTCGACCCTGCACCGATTATAGCATCGGTTCCGATGCACAAAGGCGCTACAAGTTGAGTACCACATCCAACAAACGCCCCGGCCCTAAACGTAGTTTCAACTGATTTTGTGCCGTCATAATTGCAGGTAATTACTCCTGCACCAATCGTAACATTTTCTTCAAGAAGCGCGTCGCCCAAGAACGTGTGATGATTTATTCTTCCACTTTGCCCAACCTGCACTGCTTTCAATTCGACAAAATTTCCAATGCTTGTACCAGATCCGATTTCACATTTGTCGCGCAACCTTGCATATGGACCGACTCTGCAATCTGCACCTACAACAACGTTTTCCAGCACGCTGAAAGCGCGGATGTCTGAGTTGGTACCGATTTCAGATGAATCTAGGTAACAATACGGACCAACGGTTGCGCCTGCCCTGAGTGTAACTCGACCTTCGATGACAACATGGCTTCTAATACGCACACCTTGTTCACAAACTAGTTCGCCAGCGACTTCCAAAGTGCGCCAATCGTCGACAATAACCCCTTTCGCTATCAGGGCATTTGCCAATTTAAGTTTTTGTAAATCCAAACGATTGCTCGATTCCTCCAATTTTGACAGATCCATCATTTCACTTTCAAAGCGTTCAGGTACACATTCGAACTATGTGGAAACTTTCACCATATGCAAACCCTGCTTGAGTTCCTCGAAACACAGCAAGACCTTTTGCAGCCTCAACAGATCGGGGATGCGGGAATGGGTAAACCTGACTTTTAAAACAACCAAGTGCCTCTAGTTTTGAGTCTAGTTGATCGGTGATGTTCGCGACCCAATTCGGTGTGAAATTCGGCTCAATGTGCGGAGCGTTCCAATGGGTTTCGGAAAGTGTTTCATAGGCCGCAACGATCTCGATACCCGCACCCGCAGACCCAACTGGTCTTGTTGCAACCAATGCGCTATCAAAAATGGTTCGGTGATCAATATGCCGATCCGGATAAGGTATGAGAACTCTCTGCGGTCGAATATCGTTGACCACTTTTGAAATCATGCCGTTCAATTCGCTCACCGGATGCGTAGCGACCATCGTTGCCGGAACCTCCAGATTAATCGATTGAGAGACGCCAAGAATTTTATGAGCTTCGGCTGCCTCTCGCACAGTCGTTTCATAAGCTTCGCGTGGGTAAAGCGGAGGCAAATGCCCTGAAACAGTTAAAACGACAACCTCATGTCCCTGTTCAAATGATTTTCTAATAAATCCACCTGCTCCCAAAACCTCATCATCTGGGTGTGGAGCAATAACAAGAATTACTGACATCTTTAGCTACTTTCCTAGACAATCCTAACTTCGGGCATCGGCAAAATAAACCTGCCGCCATTTTCAGAAAATTTGGCGTTCTTTTCCATGATCGAATCTGCAAAGTTCCATGCAAGTATCAGCAAGTAATCCGGCGGATTTTCTACTAGCTTCTCCTTGCTAACGATAGGAATATGCTTAACCGGTGAGAACAGACCCTGCTTTTTGGGGTTGTCATCAACGATATAGTCAATTTCCTCTTTTCCAATCCCAAAGTGGGTGAGCAACGTAGTGGATTTTGTAGGCGCTCCATAAGCAGCTATGCTTTTACCTGACACACGTAGTGTCCGCAGAGTATTGCGCAATTCCTCACCGACCTGACGGATGCGTTCTGAAAAGTCACGAAAAGTTTGCGGATCATCAAAACCGGTTTTCATTTCAAGATCAACGCAGTCCCGCACGTTTTCAGATACCTCTGATAAACTTTTGCTGTTTCTTTTCTTGACAGCAACTCGGATTGAACCGCCCTGAACGTTAACCTGGATGACGTCGATAACAACCATGTTCAGACGTTCAAAGAACATGACCAAAGGCTTCACAGTATGAAAGTCGACATGCTCGTGATAAATGGTGTCAAAATAGGCGTTCCTATAGACCTCCATTGCGTAACCAACCTCAAACACAAAAACACCATCATCTTTTAGCAGATGTTCGACACCCTTCATCACGCTCTCAAGATCATCAATATGCGCACAAGCGTTATGTGAGGTGATAAAGTCAGCCTTTCCAAAATCTTTACGAATTTTCTCGGCTATTTTAACGCCGAAAAACTCATCCCAAGTTGGAATGCCCTGATTAGTGGCCTCCGCGGCAATCTCGGTCGCGGGATCAATGCCTAGAACGTCGTAGCCCTTATCTTTGTAGCATTTTAGTCCAGTGCCGTCATTCGATCCAATATCGACGATTAGACCACCCTTGGGAATGTTGAACCGATCAATTGACCAATCACAGTATTCTTTAAAATGTTGGACAAAAACTGGTGAAGTCCCTGAAACGTATTTGTAATCACGTTGAAAAAGAATTTCAGGATCGATTACCATACCTAATTGCAAATGCGTGCAATCCTGGCAATGCATTACGAACAGATCATATAGTTCGTCTTCGGATTGAAGTTCATCACGTGTTAGGAACTGATTTCCGGGCGGGGTCGGCGCTAAATCAATGACACGTTCCAGATTTTTGCTTCGACAAAGCCTGCAATCTTTTCTCTCATAAGTTCCGGGCATAGTTTAAACCTTTTTTCTCAAAATCGTAACACGAGTGGATATTCTTAAAATTGTTTCAAACGACAGGCTGTAAAGTTTCCGGATCTATCAAGACGATACGACGTACATCAGATTCATATGCCTCTTGATCTCGCGGCAAATAACTTAGTGCTAGAATGTGCGTTTGTTCCAGAAAGACCGTCGCATGATCTTCCATCGGTGGTGTCCAAATCAGATCACCCTTCTTTGCAACAAATTTTTGGAGTTTTTGTTCCTTACCATGTTCGCGATAATAGTAGTCAAGCGAACCAGATAACACATAGATATAGTGCCAGTCCTTTAGGTGATAATGATTGGACCGCACAGAGTTTTTCGTGGATGTAATCAAAGAGACGTTGTGTGTGGGAATATTCACCAGCATCTGGATATATCCACGGTCGTCGGAATGCGCTGATTCCAATTCCACAAGGCACGACGATTTGTAAGTGCCATCATTGTTGTATTCACCTGCGTTACTCATCTTTAAACCTCAATTCTGACTAAAAAATAGAATTCTCATTCAGGACTTTTGATGTCAATGAGATAAGGGAAATGATGGCGAATTGTCGCCAGAAACATCCCTAATATCAAAACTCTAAGCCCTTTTTCTTGAAGAAAACTTGAGCAGGAAAAAGCGGATCATGCTCGGTGACATATAGTTTTTAACCATTTGGAAGGTCGTTGTTGGATGCAATATAGAAAATCCAACGACTCGCACAACTGCATATATACCAGGTACGACGCCCTTGCGAATTTCATGAATGGTATGGATAATCAAATACCGCATGCGAAACCAAAGTCGAAGTTTCTTTCTATGTGATTCAAGCGCATTTGGCATCTCAACTCGATTTATCATATCCATAATTTCTGAGTGTTGGAGCAGATAATTCCTAGATGTGTTATTGTCATGAAATCTGATTTTAGTCGCAATTTCCGGAACATAGCAAAAATCGTAGCTTCGGGAGATTCTGATCCACAGGTCCCATTCTTCTATGATTTCCAGATCTTCTCTGAAGAGGTCGTGGTCAATCGAAACCTGACGGTTGACCGCACAACTTGACATGGCGACAAAACAGTCCTGCATTAACGCAAGGAATACATCACCCTCGACCATTGTTCTTCCGAGAGAATAAGGTGTGATTGTTTCTCCGTTCTCGCGAATCCGCATCGCGTTTGTGTAGCAAATCGCGGCTTCGCGCCCACCGTTCCAGGATTCCAATTTGTCGTGCTGTAAGGTCAGCTTAGCTTCAGTCCAAAGATCGTCACAATCCAGAAAACAGAGATATTTCCCACGTGCTTTTTCGATGGCCAGATTACGCGCTTTCCCCAGCGGTACTTTTTCCGGATTGTAGAAATAGCGTAATCGGGCATCAAATTTTCGTGCGATGGTCGAAGACTTATCTGTCGACTCATTGTCAAAAAAAATGATCTCCCAAGAATCAAAGCTCTGACTGAAAACCGAGTCAATCGCCTCTTGCAAAAACTCATCACTATTGTGACAGTTCATGATGACACTAAAGTAAGGCGCCTCGTTATTAACGTTCTGACCCACTAGCCCTTGGCCTCGATTGATGCGGCTTTGGTTACACAAAAAAGAATGTATCGACCAGAGTCCGGGTGGCGGCTCCCCATGGTTTGCTCTAGTTGAGCAAGATAATTATAGGCTTTTTCGTCAAGCTGCGAAGGGCGGCAAATATGGTCCAACGGGTCACCTGGAATGCCTGAGCATGATCCAATTCCCATGAATGCAGTTACTTCCAAGCCATATTTTTCGGGAAATTCCCGAAGAATTTGAGCGCTGTTGGTCCAGTTCAAGTTGACGCCAGAACCAAATATATCGCCCACATTCCCGTGGACCACTTGCTCGGTGTTTTCGTACAGGCCTTGTTTCAAAAGCGTCAACGCATAAAATAGATCAGAGCGCAGAGACAAGAACGCCACACCGCCGGGGCGGAGTTTTTTGGACAATTGCCCATAAATTTTTTCTGGTTCGAAAACCATATACAGAACCTCAAGGAGCAGCATTACATCCGCAGAATTGTCGTCCATATTCTCGACAAACTTGTGGATGTCGCTCTCTTTCAGAACAACTGAATTTCCAGGTAACGTATCATCAAGAATTTGGCGGCACTGATTTAGGATGTCACCGGAAAAATCGGCCCCAGTTATGTTGTCAAATTGTATTCCGCGTCTGGCTAATTCAAGAATTAGCCTACCCTGGCCACAGGCAAGATCGAACAGATGTCCGCCTTCTATTTCAAGACTCTTTAGTTCCTTGGAAATAAAATCACCGTATCGCTCAGCGTAATAAGGCTCGTCGGCCGAGGTCGTCATGTCATAGCGAGAAGCTGCTCGTTTGACCAAGTAAGTGTGAACGCCACTATCTGGATTTTGTTCCAGTGCTTTGTCCAGCCTATCAAGCAAAAGATAGCCCTTTCGAGCGAGTGATTTCGCAATTTTGAGTAAGCGATTTAGAAGCATTAGACGTCCTTTTTCACAAATTCAGCTTCCAGGAAATCATGTCTGTAAACACAGCGTCGTCAAACATAGGGTAATCACGTGGATCTCGTGATTCCGGAAATTCCTTCGCGAATTGTCCGATGATTGAAAGTCCGGGAAGATATGCCAGAAGATCAAGCGACATACCGCTCGCCGTTGCATAAGTTCGTGCCCATTTTTTGAGATACTTAGCCCAGCCATGTTTTCGGGCATATTCGGGCAATGACAGCCCGTTCCCGTGCGCTCGCCATTCGCGGCAAAGCGTACTGAACAGAATATTGCCAATATCGAAAAATGGTAAACAACCTGCCTCCGCATGTTCAAAATCCACCACAAAAAACGAACCGTCGTGCTTGAGAAAAGAATTGCAAAGATCAAAATCGCCGTGCTCGGTTCCAATATGGACCTTGCCGATTGAAACCTCTTTGACCGCATCAATCAACTGCCTAGCGTCCGCCTGCTTGACTGTATCAATTCTTTCGATTTGGTTCAGTAATACTTTTTTGAGTTCATCTCCGGAACCAACGGTGCTTTCCGCTGTGATTTGGTTAAATGAAGCCAGCCATTTCATTGCAGCATTTACTGATGGATCACAGTGTTTTTGCCAGCGACGGGTTGCTTTGCGTAGGAGCAACCCCTTAATCCCGTTAGGTGTGTTGATGGACGCAAACATTTTCAAAAGACCACTGGAAATTTTTGGCTCGACGGCCATGAGCTCTTCGTAGTTTGCAACCTGAATCTCGACACCATCTGCAAGACCTGCATAGATCAACTGAGGAACTGATTTCTCTAGGTGGGTTCCTGCGACTAGGCCATTAATCCGCTTTAATGCATTACTTTCAAACGAAAGAGCCGTCGCAGTTTTTGTTCGCGCCAGTTTACAGAAAAATTCAATCGGAGCCTCGCCTGGCCTCTTAAGCAAAACATTAGTCGGCGTATGGTCAAGAAATCGGTTATTCGACAAGATCGGTTGAAAATCTTCATCAGAAAGAACACCCGTTTTTGCAAGTGCAGCAACAATTCTTGCTGGCTGCCGTTGACCTTTGAATGCAACGACCGAAATACTCGGGGTCAAATGTTTCCGAAGAGGGTTTGGGACAAGCCCCCACCCAAGTGAAAACAGCGCGACTTTAAGTTTGCCGCGGGCATCCAACGGTGCGCTGCCATTGTAGGGTAAAGCCCCTAGCCTGTCGAAATCTGAAAATGGTGCAAGCCGGGAAATAATGTTGTAGTGCGGGTGCGATGTATAAAGATCTACGTGGTCAAATCCAGCGCGCTCGATCAGGCGTTTCAACTTGTTAGGCGAGTACAGGTAAGTCCGGTAACTATGGTTCTTAACACGTCGGGTGATCCAATCAGCAAGCCAACGCGGTAGGAAACTGACAAAGCGTATATTTACATGATCATCTGGATAGCCCATGAAATATTGCAGCGCGATCCTGTTCTCAATTGCAACGTAAAGTGATCCATTCTCACCGAGAACACGGTGAAGTTCTTTCAAGCCTTGAAGTTGAACAAGTTCGGGATCTGACCCCTGTTTGGAGGAACTAGGGCTCTTTTTGGCCTCGGTCCAATCAGTTTCCAGAACTACATCTTCATCCGTTGCAATCCATTCGAGAACGCCATTCAATATAATATGGTCAAATGCGCCATCTGAATAAGGAAGCGCAGCTATCGAGCTTTCTGCAAGATGAATGTTGTTAAATCCATCTTGTTTGGCCCTTACTCCAAGATATCTGAGCGATTCCCAAGTTTGATCAATGGCGTGTATTTCTTTGCAAAACTGCGCGAATGGAATCGTAAGGCCGCCCCACATACTGCCAGCATCCAATATTACGGACTGGCTTGTTATCGGCAAAACGTGCTGAATGTCGCCTCTGAATTTGGGTGTGATATGGCGTTCACAATAGGGAATTTCATCGTCCAGAACCTTACGCCAATCCTCTGTGCTTTCTGAAAGATCAATAACGCGGCGCATGGTTTCTCTGGGAACGTTTTGCCAATACCCACGCTTGCTTGCGAATACAGGAATGCCGTCTTCGACACTATAAACAGTTCCACAAATGGCGCATTTCAATCTGTCATCTTGAAATACGAGATTTCCATGGTCTTTAGGACACGAGAAATGCTTAGATAAAGACAACGCAAAACTCCAATATTATGTAATCAAAAACAGCACCTTTAGGCATTCAATCGGTCTCCAAATTATCGGTTAATTGAGTAACGTTGCTCATGAAACTGCCAGCGCAATCTGTCAATAAGTGTTATAAGATTAAGGCTCTAAGCGCCAGACGGTTCGACACGCAAGAAATAACTGAAATGTTCCGTATCGTGGAATCGGAATGTAAAATCTCTAATTCCGCAGACGTATCCGGCGTCTCAGTTTAAAAATGAAGGTGCGAACATCTAGGGACGATCTAATTGTGTAGAGGCATTTTTCCACAAACAAGGGACGAGAGCTGGATTTTTTGTCGATTTCGTATTTCAGCTTTTGCATCTCATGGCCGCAAAGAGCTTCTATAATGCGAATTTCTGCTTTGTTTAGTTTCGCTTTGTACTTGTCCAAGTTGGCATGGATTTCGAAAGCGTTGTCTTTTCGGTCCACATTGCTAGAATTCGACCTCCATGGCACGCCGTTCAAGGTTGGTCGCAACAGAATGTCATCAAATTCAATGCCAGAGAACTCAGCGACTTGTTTCATTGTTTGATCAGGCTGCGTGACCAAATCTTCATATCGAACAGTCAAAACCTTTGGATTGCCAATAAATTGATCCCGGCAACTGAGGCTGTGATTCAGCAACGCTAACTGCGGCAATAGTCTGAAAAATGGATGAAAGAGCGCCTTGGGTAGAATTGCCTTGAATGACGCCATTACTGCACGTGGATCACGAACAACATGAATAATCTTCGCACCGGTGAGGTGCTCTAGATAATATTTTATCAACAACCCGGCCTCGGGGCATTTGTTGGCAAAAATGGTTTCAGCAATCTCGTTTTGCTGACCGAGTCCCGCATAATAGGCGTCTTGATAGGCTTCAAACAGCCCGATTACGAGTCCGGGTTTCTCAAGTTTCGTTAATCGGCTCAATCCGTTTTTCAACACAAATTTAAAAACTTCAAAATCGAATTCCTGCGCTATTTTTTGATCTCCGACACTACCTTTCAAGACGAGTTCTTTTCCAAGTGCTAGTTTGAGCTTTTCGTGACCTAGAATATAGGCAATCGCGTCGTCTGTTTTTTCAGCTTGGATAAAATCAAGAAGGGGTTGAATCGACCTCTGTTTTGGAAAGGGAAGTTGGCCGGCAACGATTGAGTCCCTGAAAATACAATTCTCAAAAGGAAAAACCGTCAACGCGTGATGGCCGTCCAAAAGATGATGCAAGAGTGTAGTCCCGGAACGATACATGCCTGTTATTAGGATTTGTTGTTGCACGTTGTTCTCCTATTTCAATTTGCTGGTAGTGGCACACCTTTGAGCCATTTCCACTATCCCTTTTAGAGGAATAGGATGCGCCGAAAACCACGATCAGCGCAAAATTCCTTGTAGATGGGCACCGCCCAAACTTGCAGAAATCAAAAAAGCAGTTTTGAACCCAGAAAGAGCAACGCAGTGACTGCTGTTTGTGGCTAGCCAGGACCAATGGTTCGCCGTGATGCTGCAATCAAGTTGGTCAGCTGAAAAATGAAAAAAAGCGCGACATAAAATCGGGGATATGAAAGAAATATATTAAAAATGCCAAATAATACCAATAAACCTGCGGTTGTCCCGTACAGACCACGCAGTTGTCCTGAATACCTCATTCCACGGAGGAGGTTACGAAGTAACGTGTGAATAATGACGACCATCAAAATCAACCCCAGAATCCCGTATGAGGAAACCTGTTCCAGGTAACCATTGTGGGATTCGGTAATTCCCCAATGGCTTGAAACCTTATTATACCCGTCAAGCACGTTGTGATTTTCCGGCGAAAATATTTTTGGAGAATTGCCGGGCATATAGTAGCGCAGCATGTTGTTGCCAACACCGAACGGAAAGGATTCCGCCATCACTTCTATTGCCCGAAGCTGAATGCCGAAACGGGAATAAACGGAATCCGAATTGTCAAAATTTTGTATTCGTCCGGAAATATAGTTATTGGTTACAGAGTTTGAAAATGATTTTGTTATCGTAGCAATTGTCGTTGGGTTGAAGGAGATAGCCATCCCAATTGTAAAAAAAACAGCCAACATACGAAGCCCAACGCTCCAGCGTCGATAATACTCGAAATATAGATATATACCGATCGCCAGAATATCTGCAGCAATCACCGATCGTTTAAAATTAATTAACACCAATATCGAGCAAATGAGAAACCCAAAGACCCATAAGCTGCCTCGGTTCTTTCGAAGAAAATATAGACTTGCGATTGAGCCAATTGATGCGGTTAGTCCAACAAGAATAAAGTCATTCATGAATATTGAATAGAATAGGCCTTGCAAGTCGAACGAGAATACCCGCAGCGAACCAAATATCTGCGGTGCATAAGTCACCGCGAGAAACTCAATTGCCATTGCAAAAGTTATCAACACAAACGCAATCAGAATTCTTTCGACTTCCTTTTGCGTAACCAGCAATCTCGTACAGGAATAGAAGAACAGCAGTCCGGAAATTTCTGTGGAAATGCTGACAAACAGCCTTCCCGAAGGAATATCAATATGAATTCCTTGGTTATTTGAAACAACCAAACTCCCTATTAGAAACTGGGTAAAGAACATCAGGCAAATCAGAAGAAGCAGTTTGTTGGACTTACTTATTAACTTTGGATCGAAAGAAAAATCTCCAAAGGTCACGGAATCGGGTTGCCGCTGCCGAATGGCAATCACTGCAAGAACAATAGCGCCTATTAGTTCAACAAACGCAAACTGCGGAATATTCTCAAAACCAAATACCGAAGCGCCTTGTTTGGGAAACACCAACCAAATCACGACATAGGTTGAAACTGCACTCCTCCGGAAAAGAACAAGCGTCAATATGGTGCCGGCGACCAAAATCAGTGTTATTATTAAACGTTCTTCAAAACCCATCAGATTGAGCTCTCCAGCAAAGAACGCATCCGGAAAGAAAAGTTCTTGGCAGTGGATTCGTCTCCACTTTGCAGAAGGGAGTTGCAATATTCCGGGCCCGGTGCGACGTCACCAGACAGAAACCGTTTTAGTTTATCTTTGTTATTTGCCACGATAGGCGAGTCCTTGGCGTCGAAAATTTGATTATAGATGCCGCTATACGGCGTAAAAAAAATAGAAGGCACCCCCTGTGCGAGCGCATCTAGGCCTGGTGTGGTAAAGCCGATAGAAATCACTTTGCTCGCCATCGAAATTGTAGTTGCGACGTCATGATTTTGGTGTGCATTTACAGAAACATCCAATTCAAATTTTTCGATCAACCGTTGAGCCTCTGCTTCTTCTAGCAGCAATGGTATGTGTTCTGGTGATTTTGGTTTCAGAATGATTTTGTACTTTTTCTCAGGCGAAACCAAATTCCATTCTCCAATTGCTCGTAGGGTCTGATGCATAAATTGGGCCGAATAATCAAAGGTATAGTGAAGTGGATGGTCTCGGTCCAAATCCGATGTAAAGAGGGCAACAACGTTCTGCCCTGCTTCCTTGTCCGCAAAATCACCTGACCTATTGTCCGCGCCAATATTTCCTATCGGAACAAACTTATCAATAAATTGCGGTGATTTGTAGGCGTTCACCCAACTACTGCCCCACATATAATACTCGTCAAAAGAATCGAAAAAATAGTAAATATTCTTCCGGTAAAAGACACGCGATTGATAACTTACGCTTGTACAATCAAAACGACGACAAACACCAGTAATGATACCGCTGTCGTAACGCGTTGTTGCCCGACCGTTTGGTATTGTGTTATATAAATGAATTCTCGGCCTGTAAGTGTTTGCAAACGTTGAAAACTCCATCCACAAATCTAGTTCCTTCAAAATTGCCAGAAATTCTATGATTGAGATCAGGCCCAAGAAAAGTTTGCTCAGTAATGCGCCCGTCGCGCTCAAATACACTTTGATTTCCCACATTCCAAGGGGTAGCCGATCAAGAAACACAATCGGGAATTCTTGAAAACGTTCAAAATCAACTCGAGGTCCAGCACGTTTGATCTGCCCACTACGCACATAAGCAATCATTTTTTCCGGCGACAGCCCATTGGCGCTTAGCAAATTGGGTTCAGTCGAACGACCGAGCGAACAATTCGGATCAACGAATTCGACAGCCAGCCGGTTTTGAAGAGCCGGATCCACCTCGCGACTTTTGCTAGAGAAAAGACTCTGACCAATTTTGGGAAACAGAGTAACAGCAATTACTGCGAATCCGATTATTGCCGCAAACGGGTTAGTGAATTGCGGTCTACGCAAAATGGTAACCGCTTCAGAATCGGCAAAGCTCTTTATCAGGGCTTCCGGCAGCATTCCCTTTTCAATTCGAATGCGGATATCCGAATACCCCAGGAATTTTACAACCGCCAAATTTTCAATAATCGGATAAACTTGGCGTCCGATCCCCTTCAAAGTCATCGACTTAAGAGAGGGTCGGTCTAAACCCAATTTTTCATACGTCGGGTCATCTTGGTATGTTGACCTGTCTGAATAGACTTCCACAATTGCTTTTGTGGCGTTTTCTGCCTGGATCTGAAGACAGTGATAATCCTCTACAGCATCACCATGGGGAACGCCCTTGATCTTGCTACCAGTCAATTTCTCTACAAGTTTGACTGCTCTCTCACGACTCAACCCGAATATCAGGAGCGCTGAAAACAAACTAAGATTGTTTGAATAGGGGTCCCAGAAGCGGGTCGTTTCCCCAGTACCCGGTAGCATGGCAAGCAATGTCCTTGCCAACCCAAGGCGAAGCAGGATGTGACAGCAATTATTTGTAGGTTCCTTCCTCACGCCGGAAGACCATCTTTCCAGCCAAGCAGATCTTTGAAAAACCACACCCATTTTTTATAGGCGTTGTCATCAGTCGCGGCATATTGCGCACAATAGGCAAGTCTTGCTGCCTGAACTTTCTCAGAGCACCACCATTTCATCAATTCGCCCGACTGCATCAAGGCATTCAAATGCACCGCAGCGGAGGGCCCTGACTCGTGATAGATTCCAGCATCTTTCAATTGTTTTAGTAAACCTTGGGCTTCGCTCCGCCATGCCCATTTTTCCGGATTCCAATAGCAAACCGTTGGTATGTTCATCGCCATCGATTCCATCATGGAAGTAGATTCATACGTAAACACAACCACTTTTGCCGCGGAAATACCCTGCCTCAAAGGCTTGAGTTCCGTGTCTATCGGAAAGGCGCCGCACTTGTCTTTGAAATAGTAAAGATCGCCCCAACCATAATCATAATGATAGGGTCGGCATTTTAGTTTTGAACGTGAAGTTTCCGCAAGCGCATTCACAAAACCACACTGATCGTCCAGGTAATTAATGAACCCTGGTCCCTGCGCCGCAGACCATTGAGTATATTGATAACGAGGTAAGGAACACAGAACCCAAAGGATTTGACCGGCATCTATTGAATTTGGGCTATTTTTCTCATACCCCGCAATCCCACCCAGAAAAGCAGACGCCGCGATTGATTTTATGCTTGGCCGCGCCGAATCCCGCCAACCCGTCGACAGGTAGTAATCTGTGCTGGTTGTTTCGAACTCCTCTTCACTCATTACCTTTGAGTGTCCATAATTCGCTCCGTGCTGTAGAATAACATGGCTTGCATGACCTTGCTCCACGCCAAGCCCGGCCCAAACTTTATATACTTCCTGAGCGGCAAACGCATTTGCTGTCACAAATAACTTTGCTCTTTTAGGCAATAGTCGTTGGGACATCTTCATAAGATCAGAATACCCCTCAACAAATACCTTCGGAATATTTTGCGCAACCAAATCACCAGCAAGTTGTTCAAAATTTGTAGCACCGGACGGAACATCAAGTGTCAATTTGTTTCGCCTGGCCCGATTAACCGGAATACCCGCACAATCGATCGAAGGTGTTCCCAGCAATGGAACTGATGCGAAACGCAAGGATAGTTTGAAGATCAATCCTTTTTGAAAATAGGATCTTACCAAAATGATCCTGTTGAACCGAACTAGAAAACTGGAAATGTTAAAAACTACTTTTCGCAAGGTTTTTGAGCTTTTTTTGCGGCCTTGGGCTGAATCGTCGGCGTTATCAAGATTCACAAAATCAAAGGTTTCAAAACAGCCCTGTTTTTGACCAATCTGGCTGAACAATTGATGGTTTAAACGATCCGAAAATAATCCAACCGAAAAACCATCCGTATCATTGGCCACCCAGTATTCATCTGTCGGGGTAACTGAAGAGTGAAAACGACTGCCGGTCTTTTGCGCTGCCAGAATAACCTGATATCGTTCGTACAAGACATCCAAATATTGCCGAAACCAATACCCAACTGTAATTTTCCAAAACCGTTCGCTCCAGTCCGAGGAGTGATAGTCATTCAAGGATTTCGCCAGCATTGGCATCAAAAGTTCGAAAGCATTGGCCACGGCAAGGTTGGCACTGTCCATCTCGTTGCTGTCGCCCTGAACATACTGTCCGACGAGTTCATTTGAATAGTCGTTTAGCCGATGGAGTTTGAATTGAGGAAAACACCACGCACCCAGCGCTACATCACCTGCCTTTATTTCCACCTCATCAGATTGCGGAAAATCCAACCGGGTCAAATATAGCCGGGGTATATCATTGCCAAGGACTTCATTATTTCTATCCATAATTATTGGACCTATAAAAACCGCAAGTCATTAACTGAACCGAGCCCTTCAAAACCAGATTCAACCAAGCACTTTTGCAAACACATCAACAATGTCGGCCATGTCCTGCATCGTGTTTGGTGGACGCACATGCTCGCTGGTTATCGTTCGAGATGTTAATGATTCCGCGATCGGGCAAATCCCCTTTTCATAGGATACGTTTGAGCCCGCGTTTTCCGGGGCAGACCACGGATATCCGTGTTTAAACATTTTTCGTTGCTGGTAAGTTGGCTGGAAATATAGAGGGGTATAACCGCCGAAAAATTGCAACCCCTCTGCGTTCAGTGCCCTTATCAAGTCAGGGCCCGAGATATTCGCCATCCCTTCATCAAAATTTAGTTTGTATTGGTAATAAACGCAGGTATCTTCCAACGAGGGTGTGAATATATCAAGACATTCAATGCTGGAAAGATTGGTGTTCAGATAGCTCACCATTTCCAATCGGGTTTCAGTAAGCGCATCCAGCTTATCTAGTTGGTCAATAGCCATGGCCGCATGAACTTCACTGAGGCGGTAGTTGAATCCTAGGATATTACTGATATTGCTGTATCCGGCGGGCCCGACAACTGCTTCGCCATGGTTTCGGATCAATTGCAGTCTATAAGCGAGGTCCGCATTGTTCGTGACACAAACGCCGGCTTCACCTACCTGGATGGTTTTGTTTACGTTCAAGCTGAATATTCCGATATCACCCAGTGTGCCTACATACTCACCTTTGTATTTTGCGCCGTGAGATTGCGCACAATCCTCAACAATCGCGATACCCCGTTTTTTGCAAATATCACGGATACGATCCATATCAGCGACAAATCCATAGAGATGGACAACAAGAACAGCTTTCACCCGATCATTTATAAGGGCTTCTATGGAATCAGGGTCAATACAGCCTGTGTTTGGGTCAACATCCGCAAACACAGGAATGGCACCATAAATCATCGGGCCAACGGCACAGGCAGTCATTGTAATTGCCGGAACAATCACTTCATCGCCAAATCCTATATCCAGTGCGCCCCAGGCTGCATACAAGCCAGAAGTTGCACTGTTCACAGAAACCGCATGCGCTATGCCGTAGTATTTTTCCCAGGCTCTTTCCATTTTGTCCACGTAAGGGCCACCCAAAAAGCTAAACGGTGGATCAGGCGTAAACGAGCCCTCGAACTTTGAAAGGTAACCGCTTGCGATCGCCTTGGTGGCCGATGAAATTTCTTCTTTGCCTAGTGTATAATTGTCTATCCACGGCTTATTTCTAACTGGAGTTCCGCCGTTTACCGCCAATTCAGGACGGAGCAAATCAACTGTTGAGTTGCGCATATGTATCCTTCACTTTCCAAACGTGCCGCATAACCTTTTCGACGGTTCCGATAGACACATTTTCCAAACTTTTTAGTTCACCTGTCTGCAAAAACCGTCTCAATTCTGCATAGGCTGTGCTCATTTGACATTGCATCGCAACGCCACTTTTTTCGGGTATATGCATAAGAACGTTCTCTACCTCGTCATTGACTATTTTCTCAAAATAGTCAAAACGCTGGCCGAAATCCGAAATTAGGACGCGACCATTTTCAAAAAACAGATCGGTTTCAGTTATTTGATAGTATTTCTCGTCATGGGCGCGAAAATTGAATTTTCCAGTACCCAGATTTCCAGACAGATGAATCGTCTCGTCTCCCGGATATTTTGAAAAACAGCCATAGCTTGCGTTGACAACATCCAGTTCATTGTCAAAACACATCAATATGAAATCAACTAGGTGAATTCCATTGTGCTCCCAGCCACCATAGTAATCCATTCGGCAGGAAGTAAACTGCCCCAACGCGTTACTCCTGATGGCCCGTGCAGTCTCGACATGTCGCTCATCAAAACGTCGGGAATGGTTAACAAATAGGCTGACTTGTGGGTTCCTGACCAATTTCTCCTTCAAGCGGTCCAGCTCAGAAACTGTTTTGCAAACTGGCTTCTCCACAAAAATGATTTCAGGACAATTCGGGTGATCCAGTAGAATAGATATTTGTTCGAAGTGACAATTATCCGGTGAACAAATTGAAACCAGCAACGGCTTATGAGACGTCAATAATTCTTCAATTGAACCAAACCTCCTGCCGTTAAACGAGTGTGCTATTTTGTGCGCCCGTTCAGGGTTTCGATCGTAAAATCCGATTTCCCCGAAATACTCGTTTTCACTAATTGCCTTGGCGTGCGAGTAGGTTTTTGTATCCGTCAATTTTTGGAACTGACCCGCAATCATTCCGCAACCAATGATCCCAACTCTATTGGAACTAGGCACCTGAAATTCCCTTTATTTCCCAGTATTTCCTGTGCTCTCTCTGGTTGATTGCCGCGATATCCGGATTATCCGAAAGGAAATCTATTATGTCTGAAAGTGTGAAAATTTTCTTATCCTTGGCCTCAAAATGATCACCAATAGCCTTCATCACCTGATAGTCTTTCGGTGTATCTACTTCGAGGTACAGATCAGGTCGGTTAAACCAAGGGGGGGCCAACAAATTTTCGCACTTGTACAGTCCAGATTGATATAAATGAACGTCCACATGTTCGCGCATGGGATTATGCTTGCCGACGCGCTTGTCACATTCCAAAAGACTGTCAACCGAGTACACATTCACTTCCGCGCCATTCGGATACGAAATTTCGATTCCATTTGAGACATAGTCAACTGTTTCTTTGTTCTTCAGAAAGAACCCAACGAATTCGTCAATTATCTGAGGGTCGACAAACGGTGAATCTCCGACCAACTCGACATGACCCCAACCAGAATAAGGTTGAAGGCAAGTTGCCACCCGCCCAAGTACATCGTCTTCCGACCCACGAAAAACTTCGATGCCATGCAAACGTCCGAGTTCGGCAATAGCGTCATCCGCAGGTTCTACGGTTGTGGCAATAATGATTTTGTCGACCAGTCGCGACATCATCACCCGTTCCACATGCCGTTGCAGAAACGGCTTTCCACCAGCCTGCATAAGAACTTTACCAGGCAGGCGGCTCGAACCCATTCGAGCCTGAATTGTTGCTACAAATTTCAATTTATCATCCTGACTTCTTTAAGAATACTTCTAACTCTGTCACAAGAATTCTGAAACCGAAGGCTTCGACTAAAACCCTTACCTTGCGGCTTATCCAACAGGCTTTCCAATTCAGGAATGTTACGTGCATTGGTGACGTAGGGCAATATGTCCATAAAGTCACTTTGATGATCTGGATCAGGGCGATAGCTAATTATATCATTCCGCCACATTCCAAGTTCAATCAACAACATGGAGTTCATTCCCACAACAAAACGATACCGGTTAACCATTTTCGCGAAATCGAGTTGCTTGTAAACGCGAGTATTCAGCGATCTGAACTCGGCGAATTTTGAATCGTCTTCCTGAGGGTGCAATTTGATATCTAGCGGGATTGATTTGCGTTCGGCCATTCTTACCAGATCTTCCAATACAGTATATTCATCAAAAGGCGAATGCTCCAAAGCACCTGAATCTTCTCGAATCCGTTCGGAAATAAAGAGAATCCCATTTTTTGCCGAAACAATCGGTTCAGTTGAGAGAATTGCTGATAGGCTTTCTCGTTCCATCTTCTCCAAATGCGGGCTCCCACCCACGCGCAATCTACTGGGCTCAATTCCGGCTTTTTTGGCCAGATGAGAAGCCGCAGGATCTATCACAATGCAATAGTCTGTCAGAAACCTTAGATCATCCTTTTCCGGCCAATCTGTTACATCCCCGTAACGCACGCGAAAATGTGTCCAATGATCGACAATTGACACCGTTTTGATACCCCGTTCTGTGGCAGCAAGGGTAAGCGCCTTATCTAGAGTCATTCCCCAGGAGGTGCCGCATAACAGCAAATCTGGGCTAATGCGTTCAATGATTTCTCGTGCAAGAGATCTGAGTTGTGGCCACTCTTTCTCGGAAACATTTTCAAACTGAATTGAACTTTCTAGTAACTTATCAGCGGCGATCCCTGACGCAAAAATTTCAAATTTTGACGGCCCTTCCAAAACCAGAGGTATGAAGTAATTTGCAGCGCCAGCGTCCACGCAGGACAGCAGGATTGACCAGGAATCTTGTTCTTCCGAAAATTCTACTTCGTGGGCGCCTTCTGTGATCGGTTTGTTTTCATTCATAGATGAGATTGTCATTTCAGTGTGCAAAGCTCATAAATACGAGGCGCCTCAACAAATAGCCAGCCAGAACAAAAGGAATTAAGGTCATCGCGCCAGCGCCAACGGCACGGGTCATGTCGAGAACCGAATGAAGTGGTGTCCCTTCGATTGACCCGTTCATCCAAAGACAGGCCGTGACTCCACACATGCTGACAAAAAATGCCGCAAGTCTGAACAGCATATGTTTCGTCGCACATTGCGTTTTTGAAACCGCAATAATCAAACCAATTGCATAGGGGAGTTGACCCACAAGAACCAGAATTGCCAAACTACGGGAATCCAGCACCGTGAAAAAATCCCGGCCGATGATGATCGCGGCGAAACTAACCACTAGACCACCGACCCCCGAGAGAGCGATTCCTGACCAGTGCTTCGATTGAATCCACAGGTTCCTAAGAAACAGCGATCGGGCAGAAAACAAAGTACCAATCAGCAAGAAGGGTAGCACGGAAAGGCTATCAGTATAGTTCGGCAGAAACTCCGGGATCCCAAATCGAAAAAAGGGCCCGGCTATTGCAATAGAGCCCGGCAACAAGAGCAAATAGATAAAGGAAAACTGTTTCGACAAATTGTAAGAAATGCTTTCTTTTGAATGCTCCGCGCCAATGGTGTTTCCCAGGGAGATTAGATTGACGCGGTTCGCAGCAAACACGGCTTGAGACGAGAAATTGGCAGCAAACTTGGCGGTCATGTATATTGCTAATTCGACCGGCGGCAACCAAATCGAGGCAACAATCGCGTCAAGCATGTAGAATACCGAAGTTGGAATATCAGCTAGTCTGAAGGAATAGGCCGTATAGGCAATATCCCTAGACACCTTAACATCAACTTGTGATCTCCAATACAAAGTGGAAAGGTGGAGTGAAATCAAAAGGCATATGACACCTGCGGCCACACCGAGAATTGCACCAACGACGAGGCCCAAAATCCCAGCAAGGGTTGCCCCAACATACACGAACACAGCCTGTAGTAGAGCATTAAGCGGCAACAAGATACCAAGGCGCGCAAAGAAAAACGAACTCTCATGGAGGCCGACAAGCAGATTGACCAAAGCAGTGCTTACCATTAGCGCGGCGGCGCAAAGGTAGATAAGAAAACCGTAATCCTCGGGCGCTTCCCATATCAAAGGTGCAATAATGAGGAGCACAATTGACAGAAGTGTTTGCTGTGCAAATTCTAGGTAAAGGGAATTACCACGTAAACTTTTAAGTTCTTCTTGACTTGCCTTGGCCCCAACACGCTGCGCCAACAACCGGTTGCTCGCGCCTACAAGATTAGCTTGGAACAGCGCCATCGCGTTGGCAATAACCGTAATAAGATTCCACAAAGCCAATTGGTTTGGCGTGAATAGAATGCGAATGAACAATTCCTGCAGCGCGCGCACTAACACCGCTGACTGCTGTCCAAGTGCATATTTTAGGAACAAAAGCTAATCCGATTTCCGATAAAGGGCTCTGATAAATGTTCGCCCTGATGGTGCGTATTTTGCAACACGATCTCCACGGATAAGACCCATTGGATTAATGGACTAAACGCCCGGCAAAGCTGCTCTTTTGTTTTCCAAGCTTGGAAATCGGTTTGGGAAAAGAACTTTTTAAACTCACCATTTGATTTCATGGACGCACAATTTGCTGTCCTGTCAGATTCTCCGAATGTCGAAACAATAACCTCTGATAGCCCGTGTTTCCTTGCTAATTGAGAAAGAGATTTCGTCGCAAAAAAATTCAGGTAAGGCGGGTTGGGGTGCATGCGAATATTCCAGTAATTGTTGGATGCACAAGGAAGCTCAACAAAAATAATTCCCCCCGGTTTCAACGATCTAGCTAGCCCTTGCATGTCGGCATTTACGTCGCTTACATGCTGCAATACGTTGGAGGCATGGATAAAATCATAAAATCCTGTGGGTAAATCACCTGAATCCACCCCGACTTTGACTATTCTGGCATCTTCGTATTCTTTCTCCCATTCTTTAGATGGCTCAATAATATCTATGTCGAGATCATCACCATACTTGGCTTTAGCAAGTTTTGAAAACCGAGCGTCGCCGGCGCCATATTCCAGCATTTTAAAATTGTCAGAACGGAAATTTATGTACTCAGAGATCAATTTTAGATGGCTTGGAAACCTTTTGGCATCCGCCCCATTTCCCCTTGGATCGAACAGAGTTATTGCTCTGCCAACAACTGCGTCCGCCAACACAAAAAAGCGATTTATGGCCTGTTGGAAAAACTTTTTCTCACCCAAATTCATGAATTGCCGAGTGCTGCCATATTCGCTTTCATAAAACTGAACGAGAGCACCCGCATCTATCATCTGGTCCGGAAAACCCAAGCCACAATCCGAACAGCGAACCATCCGCAGTTCACCGAAAATTTCCTTTTCCAAAGTTGAATTATCTAGAATACCTCTATAGTCAGTAAATGTATTCTTCCGACTTCCACAGGCGGGGCAACATTTTGCATCTAATTCCATCTTAGTTTTGCGCACTACAAAAAGCGTCAATGTTCGCAAGCAATACTGAGACCACTTTATCAACATCCACATCAGTCAAATCCGGATGTAAAGGCAAAGTGAGCATCAAAGGGAATTCCCGGTCGGTCACAGCCAATTCTTCCGTACCCTCGCCCGAATAGAAACTTAAGTTGTGGTTCGGCAGATAATGCACACCGGTTTCGATGCCATTTTCCAACATACGTGCGCGTAACCCATCCCGGTCTAAAAGCCCGACAATTCTAACGACGTAGATATGCGGGACCACCCCACTAAAATCAGCAACCAAAGGCTGAACTACGTTACTTTTGGCAAAATGCGCATTGTAACGAGCCCCAAGACTTTTTCGGCGCGATGAAAACTCGTCAAACCTATCAAGTTGGGCAAGACCAATAGCGGCCATAATATTGCTCATGTGATATCGCCAACCTTGATTGGAAACGTCAAATTCCCATGAACGTTCCCCGCGGTACCGAGCTTCTGTGTCTTTATGAATGCCCAACATTCTTGCGTCGCGGATCAGTTGCAATGTTTCGGGATTGTCCGACACAACACAGCCTCCTTCTCCAGCGGTTATGTTTTTAATTCCGTCAAAACTGAAACAGGATACATCTCCAAATGTACCGACCATTTTGTCACCCACATAGCTGCCCAGAGCATGGGCTGCATCTTCGACGATCCGCAAGTTGTGACGCGCTGCTAATTCGTAGCATTGAGTAATCAAACCCGGCGCACTGGCGTAATATACCGGCATGATTGCCTTTGTTTTTGGGGTAATTCTCTTTTCAGCGTCAACCGGATCGAGGCAGAGTGTATGACTGTCGACATCGCAGGAAACCGGCCTGGCACCAGTCGCAGAAATTGCCTGGTAAGAAGCTAGATATGTGAGCGACGGTACAAGGACTTCGTCGCCATAGCCAACACCGCAGGCCTGTAAGGCCAATTGTAACCCAGCAGTTCCGTTGACGGTGCAAATTACCGGCCGGCCGAAAAAGGCTTCAAGAGCCGCTTCGAACTTCTGAACCTCGGTGCCCATGCCAAGGTACTCCGCGTCAAGAACAGCCATTACCGCCTGTTTCTCAGCTTCTCCAATACAGGATTTGGAAAGTCTGATGCGCTTTACCTCCATGGCGGTTAGCAACGCCAACTTGCATTACCGGAAGCCCACAATTCTTCCAAGTGATCACGATCGCGTTTTGTATCCATGCACTGCCAAAAACCTTCATGCTGGAAAGCCATCAATTCGCCGGCTTCAGCCACTTTTTCAAGCGGCTCTCTTTCCAGAATTGTATCGTCGCCGGCGATAAAATCAAAAAAGCTGGGCTCAACCACAAAATAACCGCCATTTATCCAGCCTTGCTCGGTCTGCGGTTTTTCCTTGAATGCCTTGACCAGTCCTTCTTGGATATCCAATTCGCCAAAACGGGCGTTGGGATGAACAGCGGTCACAGTAACCATTTTGCCATGGGACTTGTGGAATTTCACTAAGGCAGAAATATCTACATCAGATACACCATCGCCATAAGTGAGAAGAAACGGTTCGTTACCTATAAAGGGCTCCATACGTTTTACACGTCCACCGGTCATCGATGCCAAACCTGTGTCCACGAGCGTAACATTCCAGTCCACCTCGTTGATCTGGTGAGGCTCTATTTTGCCATTTCCTAGATCTACGGTAAAATCTGCGTTCAAACTACGATAGTTCAAGAAATATTCTTTAATCAACGAAGCCTTATATCCAAGGGCTACATGAAAATCCTTGTGACCATGATTGGCAAAACTGTTCATGATGTGCCAAAGTATCGGGCGGCCGCCAATCGTGACCATCGGCTTTGGAATGACGTCAGTGTATTCGGACAAACGCGTTCCAAACCCGCCTGCCAAGATAATGACTTTCATCGCTTTATACTCCAGTCAAATTCAATTTGGTCCAATGGTTTTCGTTCCACTTCATCTGGATCATGCTCCAAATTGGCAATGTTTAACAAAATGTTTCCGCCATTGGACAAGCCCTGAAATCCCATCCACAGCTTAGGTGGAATCGTCAGTCTTCCATAATTCGACGGAGATAAAACAAACTCGTTAAAGGTGCCCTGTGATTCAAAACTCTCACACGGATCAAAAACAACGAAGCGTATTGATCCAACTGGCACGATCAAATTCAAGGTCATTTCTTTATGCAGTTTCCATGCCTTGACGACACCTGTCTCGCAAACCGAGAAGTACGCCTCTCCATAGCCGGAAAATCCTTCATCACTTTTCTTCATTGCGTGCTGAACCGAACCACCCGGCGTCGGGATTATTTTCAACGGTGTGAAAATAATGTCCGCAATCATTGGCCGAGCCAAATTCGACCGCGAGTGTCAGCAATCTGCATATAATGTTCGATCTGGGAATCAGATTTCGCTCTCATATTTTGGCCGGAATTCTGATAAAACGTTCTGTACCAATCTACAGTCATCTCGACTGTCTCAGAGAAATTCATCGTTGGTTCCCAGCGCAAGTCATTTTGTGCTTTATCGCAATTCAGCCGCAGCAATCCTGCCTCAGGCTGATGTTTTCCAGATTCCGAGACGTCTTCCCATCTAATCTTTTCCCAATATTTGCCCATCTGGTCAATCAATTGGCGAACAGTGTAATCCTGTCCGGCAGGAGGCCCGAAATTGTACGCTTCCCCATGCAATTCATCGGCTTCATGGAGTCTCGCAGCCTGATGAAGGTAACCGCTAAGTGGCTCCAAAACATGTTGCCACGGCCGAGTCGCCTCGGGACTGCGAATTGCAACAATTTTGCCTTTAGACCAAGCATTCATGCAATCTGGAACAATCCGATCAAGCGCCCAATCTCCGCCACCGATTACATTTCCAGCACGGGCAATTCCGACGCGTGTATTACAATCGCGTCCTCTGAAAAATGAATCAACGAAGCTTCGGATTGCCAGTTCAGCCATTGCTTTAGAAGCGCTGTAGGGGTCTTTTCCACCTAAACGATCTGTTTCCCGATACCCCCAAACCCATTCTACGTTATCATAACACTTGTCACTTGTGATCATCATCACCGTCGCGTTAGCATTTGATCTCCTGAGAGCTTCAAGAACATTTGCCGAGCCAATAGCGTTGGTCAACATTGTGGGAACAGGTTCTGCATAAGAAAGTTTCACCAATGCTTGAGCAGCCAGATGAAACACAAAATCAGGTTTGATGCGTTCTATGATCTCACAAACAGCTTCACTATCTGTTACATCTACCCGCAGATCTTCATTTAGGCATTCGGAAAGTTTCGAAGCGTTGTAATTTGATAGATCACTATAGGGATCTAGTGCGAGACCATATACTTTGGCGCCCAATTTGCTCAGCCAGAGTGAAAGCCAACTTCCCTTGAAGCCGGTATGACCTGTTATAAGAACGGTTTTTCCTGCGTATACAGAGTTGAAATAGCTCAATTATTTAATCCCCAATCAAAAACCCAGAGCCGACTAGTCTCGGTCCCCGGCAAGCTCCTGATGAATTTCCGCAACAACATCCAGTATGCCTTGGCCAAGATCAATATACTCGCCCGGGATAATCTTCCTGGCAGTGATAGGCTTGTATCTATAAGGTGTCATCACATAGTGATCCCCATTAGTTTCCCTATTTGACATACGGATATTTTCAGGTTTTCCAGCGATTTCAAAAATCATTCTCAACAATTCTGTTGAATTTAGAACCTGATGTCCGGTGACGGTAATCGCTTGATTTTTGTGTGCTTCATCCAGGATTTCAACACTTAGGCGCGCCGCATCGTTGACATGAATATATTCGCGCCGTTCTTTGCCAGTCCCGTTGTAGTCCAGAACGCCCTCTTGTACGACTTGACGCACAAACCGTTTAAGGCCATTCCAATCTTGCGCGCGAGGTCCATACAAAGACCCATAACGCAGAAGCGTATAATCAAGATCAAACTTTTCCTGATAAGCTTCAATAATAATTTCGGTGGCTTGTTTGCTTGCCCGATAGAAAGAACCTCGATCACTGTAGACATACATAGTAGAGGCAAAAATCAGACGTCTGACGTTAGCATCAACAGCTGCCTGCAATATAGTTGTCGTGCCCATCACGTTGGCTTCAATCGTCGCGAACGGGCTTTGGTCGGCGGCTCCGATATCGGAAACCCCAGCAAAATGATATATATAGTCCATGCCTTTTACCGACTCTATCACTGCATCCCGGTCAGTTACGTCGCCAACAATCATCTCTTGGCCGTCTCTCAGCCAACGGGAGGGCGCATTGTCAAAAATGGTGACGTCATACCCCTGACGACTAAGCTCGTCCGCTGTATGGCTCCCTAAAAAACCACCACCTCCAAAAACTATAACTTTAGAACCCATTCTTCGCTAAATCCCTTGGCTCTGCACATCGTATTCATCTTGCGGAACTTCGCTCAGCAATGTTTCTTTTCGCATAAACCTAATCGCTTCTTCAGTGGCTTCAACTTCCATTTGAATACGGCAATCAACCGACATTGATCCCATATGAGCCGTTAACACGCACCGGTCGATTTGGGTCAAAGGCCCGCCATACGGTTCGTGTTTGAACACATCTATGGCTGCACCACCCAGATGTCCGGAATTCAGAGATTCAAACAGATCTTGCTCATTTATGATGCCGCCACGCGCCGTGTTCAAAATCAAGGCATCGTCTTTCATCATCGCCAATTGTTCTTTCCGGACCAAGTCTTTGGTTTCAGAAGTCAGTGGCAAATGGAAAGAAATTATATCCGCCTCACGGTAAATCGTTTCTTTGTCAGCCCAAGTGACCGGAACCGAAGGATCCAGATTGATTTTAGGATTGCGATCGTTGATCAACACTCGGGACACATCAAAGCCCGCCAGGTGATGAATAACCTTTGAGCCAATTCTTCCCGCGCCAATGATACCGATCGTGGCGTTTGAAAGCCGCATTCCAAAATACCGGTGCCACTTGCCATCGTGCATTTGCAAATTCGACGTTTGCACAGACCGGAGCAGGGTGATCATCAAACCAACCGTCAGTTCAGCAACCGCCGGTGCTGGGGCATCTGGTGTGTACGACACAACAATTCCACGATCTTTGGCCGCTAGCAAATCAACAGAATCCAGACCGATGCCAACGCGCGAAATCATTTTCAACCGCGGCGCGTTGTCCATAACCAAACGGCCAATCGGTTCAGTCCCCGCAATCAAAACATCAAAGTCGGCCGCCATTTCTGCCAATTCCGGCTCAGTCAACTTGCGACCAGTCGGATTAATTAGATATTCAATGCCCGCATCTTCCAATCGATCCAGAGCCGTTCTGTCTCGCTCACCAAAGGGAACGGTTGTAATCAGTGCTTTCATGCTCAAAACGTTTTCTCCAAAATACACATCGGCGCGAACCTTTCTAGGAATACTCCGCCATCAAGCTATCGCTCAACATATGTTTCTGAACATTCGCAAGGTCCTCAGGTGTATCGACACTAAAAGAATCTACGTCTGTCATAATCATTTTGACGCCTTCGCCATTTTCAAGGCACCGCATCATGTCGACTGACTCGACAATCTCCAACTCAGTTTCGGCCAGTTCGTTGAAATGTAACAGGTAATCCCGTTTGAAGGGGATGATGCACACCTGTTTTAGCATCGGACCCGAGGTTACTCCTTTTCGGCGCGACGGAATTGGTTCACGAGAAAAATAAAGAGCGTTGTTGTTGCGATCCACGACTACTTTAACTTCATTTGGATCTTCAAATTCTTCAACTGTTTTCATTGTAGCCATCAAATTGACCACATTAATATCTTCTTCGCCCGAAAATGGCTGCAGAGATTGGCTGATCATACCAGGCGTCACCATCGGTTCGTCGCCTTGCACCATGACAACGATGTCGACTTTTTCGCCTATCTCTTCTTCTGCTTTCAGCATGGCTTCGGCAGTCCTGTCAGAGGCCCGTTCGTGCTTGTCCGAAGTCATAATGACGTTACCACCTATCGAGGTTACATAGTCCGCAATTTCCTGATCACAGGTCGCAACATACGTTTTGTATAGCTCGTCGCACATTTGCGTTCTGAAATAGCAATGGCCGATCATCGGAATGCCGCTGATTTTCGCCAAAGGCTTGCCAGGAAATCTGGATGACCCCATGCGTGCGGGAATGATTGCGATTGATTTCATGTCTTTTCCCTCTGAATTGCTTTTAGTCCTGTTCGGCAAGATACATCCAGCATTCGAACATCTAAACTGTATGCGACAAATTGATAACCGTCTTGGATGCGATCCACCAATTGTTGATCATCTGGTTCTATGATGTGAATACCACTAGGTATATCACGTGCGGCCCCAGCCTTCTTGACCGTTTCAATCGCCTCAAGAAAATCTGCATCATCAAATTGACCCGGAATTCCCATTGACCCTGACAAATCATAGGGCCCCACAAAAAATCCGTCTACACCGTCAACCGACAAAATTTCTTCGATATTTGTTACTGCGTCTATATGCTCGATCTGAACGATAACTGTCGTGTTTTCTTTTTGCCACTCTAAGTATTCGGCAAATCGGTTCCCCCAGCGCTGAGCCCGCGCCAACCCGAAACCACGTTTGCCAACCGAAGGATATTTGACAGCCGCCACAGCTTTTTCTGCGTCTTCTCGAGTGTTGATCATAGGAACAATAACACCATGAGACCCTGCATCCATGACCCTTTTGATCTGGTCGGGGTCATTGGAAGTTAATCGAACCATTGGAGCGACGCCGGAAAGTTCAATAATCCGCATCAACTCCTCGGCCTCGCGAATTGTTATGACGCTGTGTTCAAGATCAACTGCCAGCCAATCAAACCCGCTGTTGGCCATAATTTCTGCGATGGTGGGATGCGCTAATGTTATCCAGGATCCAACAACGGCCTCGCGGTTTTTCAGGCGCTTATTTAGGGATTTTTCAAACAAATGATTTCCTCAAAACTGTTAAAGGTTGCAGATTTTGTTCAGTTTGGTGCAGAAGAAATCATACGCAGCAGCCGATTGCCTGACTAGGTCGAATTTGAAAAAGCTGTGAAATCTTTGATTTCCATGTCCGCTGCATCAATACTCATATCAACATTCTCACTGGTTCGCCGAAGAATAAAAGGAACACCATTTGCTTTTGCAGCGTTTTGGTCAATGGGTGAGTCTCCAATGAAAATGCATTCTTCGGGTGGTATCATGTTAGTTTTCAACCATTCCTCTACGACCGTGCATTTCTCAATGGGTGCGCCGTAAACTTCGGAAAAATGACTTCGTAGGCTCAGGCGATCAAGGATAACATCAATTTCTGTTTTCGGTGTGTTTGTCGTCAGAACAAATGTCTGGCGGTTTGAATTCTCCGCCAAATAAGTTTCAGCGCCAGGAATAAATGAACAATCGATCACATTTTGCATAACAATGGATGCGTAGAGCTCGCATTTATCCGCGATTTCAGCTTCGTTCAGTGAAATACCGGCACACTTTTCAAAGAGCAACGGAATTCTCTTATACCGCGACGCCCCTCCATCTTTGGCATGGCGATCACGCACACAATCGACAATTTCTGATCCAAATTCAGTGAATAAGTCCAGATAGGCCTGCGCCTTAACTTCAACGGATTCTTTGATCACACCGTCAAAATCCCAAAAGACAACTTTTGCGTTCAAAAGTAGCTTGTCAGAGCGTTTATCGACGTTCACCAAACAGACCGCCCTCCGTCAACAACAAGATTTGTACCGTTCATGTAACTTGAGGCATCAGATGCTAGAAACGCAATGACACCTTTGTATTCGTCCTTATTTGCCATACGCCCCATGGGAATGAGCTTACTGATTCGACTGAGGAAAACATCGTCTTGATCCACATAAACGCCTCCCGGTGAAAGCGCGTTGCATCGAACACCTTGTTCTGCCCAATATGTGGCTAAGTATTTAGTAAGGCCAACCAAACCGGATTTGACCACAGAATAAGTTACCGGTTTGACCGGTTGAGACTGCTCTTCGACATCATCTTTCCGATAAAGCCGCTGATCCGGTGCAATCACTGCCAAATCTGACGCGATATTCAGAATAACTCCCCCACCACTTTGTGCCATTTGCCCACCAAAGACCCGCGCACATAAAAATGCTCCCGTCAGGCCAACCGCAATATCATCATGCCAAGTCTGCATTGAAAACGCTTCGAGTCTCGAACTGTGTAGACCATCAAGTCCTTTGGCACCTACCGCTGGATTGTTCGCAGCGTTATTTATCAAAATATCAATCCGGCCATATTTCTCTATCAACATCTTATTCAAGTCTTCGATTTGACCGAGGTCCGTAATATCTGCGCAGACGCCAATGCTTTCCACGCCAAACATTTTTGAGACCTGCTTAGCAACCGCGTCGCATCGCACTTGATCTATATCTAATAACACCGTTGTTGCGCCCAATTCTGCAAGAGCCTCTGCGTGTTTGGAGCCCAACAACCCAGCTCCGCCAGTTATTACCGCCACTTTGCCGGTTAAATCAAACATCTCTTTGAGTTTTGCAGATTCAGACAAATCAAATTCCCCTTGTTTGTCCACCGTCAACGATCAAATTTGTGCCTGTGATGAAACTTGCTTTTTCCGAAGCAAGAAACACAACAGAGGCAGCGATTTCTTCAATGGTTCCCAACCGATTTAGTGCAACTTCACGCCTAAGCATTTCCCGAACCCCCAAGGCATCTTCCGCAAGCTTTGTTTCCCAAGTCGACCCCTCGAACATCACATTTCCAGGTGTTACCGTGTTCACCCGAATGCCCTTGTCAGAAAGTGGGCGCACCAGATTACGTGCATAGGCTCTTAGCGCAGCCTTAGCTGAACTATAGGCAAGCGGGCAACCGATAGCCTCTTGTCCGCAAATCGAACCAATGAACGTCAAACTCTTGTTTCCGCGACCTCCGCTTGGTTTTGCGAGGATTGGTAGCAAACTTGAAACAGTTTGGGTTGCCAAAACTAGGTTTATTTCAAGCATTCGACGCCATTCATCGTCATCTTCCTCAAGAACAGGAACCGATTTTCCTGACCCAATGTTGCAAACCAGATGATCAAGTCCATCATCTGAAAGAAACTCTGCAAGCTCATCTCGTATCGAAGAAACGCCAATGTCACCGACAAAAGCACAAACACGGTCAGCCGAAAATTCGGTCGCCAGCATCTCCTCAGCCACTGACATATCTTGACCGGATCGCCCCGTTAGAACGACATTTGCACCCTCATGCAAGAACGACCTTGCTAGTCCAAGTCCGATACCTCGCGATGATCCTGTCACCAGAATTCTGCTGCCCCTAAGCCCCAGTTCCACTAGTTCTCACCCAGCCAGTTCACTACTAAATCCTTGTAATATTCTAATGCCTTCGCGTGCTCACCGTCCTTCGCACGCGCCGTTTGTAAGATAAAGTTGCCGCTGTACCCGCATCTTTCAAGCGCTTTGAAAGCATTCGTGAAATCGGCTGCCCCTGTTTTCAAAGGAACAGTTGTGCCGCCAAGTAAGCGATCTTTCACGTGAACATTAAGTATGCGATGACCGTAAACAGAAAGCTCCTGTTTGGCATCGAACCCCATCGCAGCGCTGTTGCCGATATCATAATTAATACCAAAAACACTTGCATCCAACCTGTCCATAAACCTCAAGAGGTTCTCCGGTTCAAAATCGGATTCAAAAACAACGCACATCTTCCGGCTTGCTAGATCATCGCTCAAATTCCGCAAAAATTCGACAAGAACGTCTTCCTGCTCCGGGTTTACAATTGATCCGTTATCCACGAGCGGGACCACAATATGTTTGATCCCTACAGCCTCACAGGCATCAACTATGGATATAAAATCCTCTTTAAGGCTATCTCGTTCGGCGCCGCTTTCTTTCCAAAATGGTGCTTGCATAAAGCAATCACCAGTCAGGGAAGGAATGGAAATGCTGTGATTTTGACAAAGATTGCCGATCTCGGTTTGGCCCATTGCAGTCATCAGCGGGTTTTCATACAGCCTATCATGGTCCAGCGTCCATTCCATGGCTGTGAGTCCAATACCCTGCGCCCTTGGAAATTCCTCCTGCCATTCACTCCAAGGAAAGGCCTGGATCATGCCGTCAACCATATCTGAAAGACGGCCTTGCATGAAACCAATGTCACTCATTTGCTTTTGAAGCTGTAAGGTGTGGGACCCGATATTCCTTTAGAGGAGTCCCCTTTATTCCAGTTCTTTATCTGTTGTTCTATGTCGACACCGACATTTTTTGACCATTGGTCAAGAATAGACTTGAACGCGCGCCCGACTTGACCGTCACCAATTGGCAAGCCATTCAAGCTTGTAACCGGTAGCATACAAAATGGCGTTCCCGTCATAAATGCCTCGTCCGCTACATGAACGTCATATGGTTCAATGTTTTTCTCAACAACCGGCATCCCAAGTTCTGTCGCAAGGTCACGCATGACGTAATCCCGTGAAACTCCGCGAAGAATGTTGCGGCCTTCGGGTGAAATTATTATGCCATCTTTGATGATGAAAAAATTGTCACCGGTACCTTCAGCAATAAAACCGTCCGGATCAAGCATTAAAGCCCAGTTGTCGTCTCCGGAAACGGCTGACGCTTCAATATTTGCCATGAGATAGTGAATTCGGCTACGGTTTTTGATTTTTGGGTCGAGCAAATTACTTGGGATTGCCCGCTGTGAAACAATCGTCGCATTAATCCCACTATCAAAAAGGTGACCCATCCCGGCCACAGTCCAGCGAAGTGGAAAGTCTGCGATTACAATATTTGGACCCTTATGAAGCCCTTCAACACCCTGATAAATCCCAAGCGTTCCTCTTGTAACATCGATCATCAGTCGGTGTTCATCGTCTTCAGCGAACAAAGGCTCGTTCGCTTCGATTGTCTCAAAGCAGTATTTTTCCATTTGCTCGATTGTCATTTCCGGATCAACCCGCAGAATTTTCAAGCCGGTGTAGAGACGCTCTAGATGTTCTCGAAGCTTGAATTGTTCCTTTTTGAAAGATCGGGTCATCTCAAAGACCATGTCCCCGAACATCAGAGCAGAATCATAGACAGATATCTTTGCTTCGGTTTCATCAACCAATGAGCCATTCATCCAGATTTTTCGTCTATCGTGCATTTCGTAAACCTTTTGATTCATCCATTTTGGCTTTGGTCTCACGCTCTGTTTTAAAACTGCGAAACCCCTAATTGTTAATTTCACTCGAAGTTAAACATAGCTTCTTCACATAACTCACAAATGATATGTCCGGCCAGAATATGGGCTTCCTGAATTCTCGCCGTTTTTGAGGACGGTATTTTTAAGCATTTGGTTTTTTCCGAAAGCGGGCTGTCATTCGATCCCGTAAACCCGAACGACGTAACGCCAATTTCATCAGCGACCTCCACAGCCCTTATGATGTTTTTCGAATTACCACTTGTTGAAATCCCTATCAGAACATCTCCTTTAGCCCCCAAGGCGCCAAGTTCGCGCGCAAATACCTCATTATAGGAGTAATCGTTTCCGACAGCCGTCAGAATAGAGTTGTTGGCCCCAAGCGCAATACTGGCAAGCGCGCCTCTTTCCCTCTGGAATTTGGAAACAAATTCTGCCGCCAAATGGATTGAATCCGCGAAACTGCCGCCATTTCCACAAAAAATAATTTTGTTGCCATTTTTGAGAGCAGAAATGGATTCCATTGCGATTTCGACAATCTGTTTTTGCAGGCTCTCATCACTTAGCAACCTCTCTTTGACAGAGATGCTTTCTTGAATGAGATGTGCGACCTGGTTCATATTCTGAGGCACAAGCATTCCCTTTCTTACGGAATTTTTTCTAATTTTGGTCGAACTGAGTATCAAGTTTATGTTTCTTGAAGAAAAATTCGCAAACCGCAATATCTTCCAATGTGTCAATCTCATAGGATTTCCAAAACGGCATCGTGAATCGGGCTATATGTCCCCCAAGACGATTTCCGGTTTTCCGTAGGAGATCAGGCTTGAATACATATATCGAGCCGGTTTCAAGATAAAGAACCTCCCTATCTTGCCGTCGACCTCTATTCCAAGGATCAAACGTCTTTCCGGTCAGCTCTCCGGTTTCGTTGGTCCAAACACAGAAATCATCGAGAATTGCATCGCTAAACAACGAATCCGCCCCAGCCTTATCAAATGCTTGAACGGCGCCGTCTAAATCGCTGGAGTGTCTGAGTGGGGACGTTGGTTGAAGAAACACAACCCGTTCCAAGTCTTCGTCAAGTTCTGCTTCCAACACATCAAGCGCATGCAGCAAAGCACCTTCTGAAGTCGCGATATCCGTAGCAAATTCGTCGGGACGCCTGATAGGCTTCGCCCCATATGCGCGCGCGACAGAAAGAATATCTTTATCGTCTGATGACACAACAACCAAATCGACTAGTTGTGCATGCTTTACCTGAAGGATCGACCAAGCCAACAGCGGTTTGCCGCAGAAATCCATTATATTCTTTCCGGGGATTGATTTTGATCCACCTCGGGCAAGAATGATTGCCGCTGTCGTCATTGTTCCATCCTAAATATTACTAGAGTATCTGCTTTCAGAAACGATCAAACTCGCCGCCTGAAATAAGTCAGCACAGGTGGCCATAGCCATTACGCGACCAGATTCACTTAGGTCATGCCCTGACTCAACCAGTAGGTTGTTCTCTATTCCCGAGGCCAAGCCAGCTTGAATATCCGTAATCTTGTCACCCACTAAAACCGATTGCGTCAGATCGATATTATGTTTTGAAGCAGCTTCGAATATCATGCCTGGCTTGGGCTTCCGACATTTGCAGTCCTGCTTGTATTGGCCTACGCCAGCGACTGGGTGGTGAGGGCAGAAAAAAACTTCGGTGATATCTACTCCGTTCTGTGCCAGCATCTGGTTCATTGATCTGGTCAAATCGTGGAAATTTTTTTCTGAATAAAATCCGCGAGCGATACCGGCCTGATTGGTAATGACAATCAACAGGAAGCCCGAATTCTGTAATAGGCGGAGTCCAGAGATCGCGCCATCAATGAACTCAAACTCCTCAAGACTGCCAACATAGTCGCGCTCGACATTGATAACGCCGTCCCGGTCAATAAAGGCTGCTTTGTTTTTGGACATTTATGCTGCTCAGAAGGAGTTTGCGGCCAAATTGTCGACCAACTCAAAGCTTCCCTTCAAGTCTTTCAAGAGCGATCCAGAAGCCTTCACCATGGTTTTTGTGCCCCTGCCAAATTTCAGGAATAAAGGCCGCTTTCGGGCATGTCTCATTCAGTATTTTTCCCAGCCGGTCAAAGTCCATTTCACCTTCACCCACTTGAAGACCTTCACCATTTACACCTCTTGCATCGCCGAGATGTAGATAGGCTGTGATTGGACCAATCATTCTGGAAAACTCATAAAAATCCAAACCGAAATGGTTACACATCAACATACTGTGAGAAACATCGTAGCACATCCGAAGATCAAACCGTTTACACCATTTAAGAATTTCATCGATATTGACAAAAAGATTCTGATAGCGTTGGCCGCCAAAATGCCAGGGAAACGGTGCCATAGTCTGAGGAATGAGCTCGACACCCTCGATATCGAGCTCCTCAAGACTTCTACCAAACCTTTCATAGAGAGGTTGTTTATCTTCAACCGGCAACGGTGCATCCATCGAAAAACCGCCGATGTTAGCTACAATCATGGGGCGTTCGGTTGATGGGAAATATTTTTTAAGGCCTCTCGTTAAATCGATGACTCTTTGCGTTTCTTGCAGTGAAAAGTTTCGGTATTCATCATCGGATGTAGCCAAGTCCATAAGGTGGCTGCCAGCAAATAGCTCTGGGGCATGAACGACAAAACCGCAATCATATGGGCCTTCCAGATAGTCGGCAGGATCAAGCTCCATGTCTGAAAATGACAAGTGAAATTCAAAAAAATCCGGCTTCGTACATGAATAGTATGATTGGAAGTCATGATAGCGAACCGGCACACCCCAATCCCGATTAAACTGATAATCACGGGGTGTCACCATTTCTTCTTTCAAGTCGGATTCAAAAAAGAAATCTTCGTGTTCCATATCGTGTGAAAGGGTTTTGCCAACCAATTCGTCATATCGCTGTGGAGACAAGCCCTGCCCAGGACTTCTGACGATAATGTCCGCTGGTTCAAGAACTTTTCCAGCCTTGAGCGGCTTAGCTGAAACAAGACTTTTGGACAGGTTCTCGCGGTTTATCATTTCTCCCTGGCTGACCTGACGTTCGTCGCCGGATCCCAATGCCAGTTCGATCTCTCTGATACCTTCGATCATTGCTTTGAATTCATCGAATTCAAGGCTCGCGGCGTGATCGGGCCCTTCCATATTCCTATCTAGGGTAAAATGTCTCTCAATAACACAAGCACCCAACGCCGCGGCCGCCATCGATATATTTATTCCCCGTTCATGTCCAGAATAGCCAATATAGCCATGCAATTTTAGCATCGAAGACATCCATCTAAGATTGATGTCCTGAACCGGAGCCGGATAAGTGCTATTGCAGTGCAAAAGAACAAATGCGGCTTTGCGTTTGTTCAAAAATTTTACGGTTGCCTCAACTTCATGCAGATGGCTCATCCCCGTCGATAATATGAGAGGTTTTTTCGTCGAAGCAAGTTGATCCAATAAGGGCATATTCGTCAAATCGGCAGAAGCGACTTTGTAGGCAGGAACTTTGATCTCTTCCAATACAGCGATGCTTTTTTCATCCCAAGGTGTGCAGAGATACTGTATCCCCTTTTCAATACAGTATTCGGCCAACTTCACATGGTCTTCTATTGGAAGCTCAAATCGCCTGAGAAGATCGACAATATACTCGGTGCCCAGATCTTCGCTGTTCTTATTCAGGGCCTTTTTCCGATAGACTGACCCCAGGTGACGCATCTGGAATTTCGCACAATCCGCGCCCATGTCTTTCGCTAGATCAATCATTTCAAACGCACGCTTCAAGCTACCATTATGATTGTTACCTATTTCGGCGATAATATATGCACGGCCATTTCCAACAGTTTGGTTTGCGATCTCAATTGTCATAATAGTAAAGTAATCCTAGTTTTCGTTCTTAACTCTGAAGGACCAACTGCAAAGGCCCTGATCTTCAAATTTGAAAGGCCGTATGCCTAGATCAATTGATTGCAGAAAATTGATCAACTCCTGCTTTCTGAAAGGGTCAACATAGAATAGGAAAAAGCCGCCGCCGCCGGCCCCAAGCAACTTGCCCCCTACAGCTCCGTGAGCAAGCGCGCCATCATAGATATCGTCAAGATGCGATGATGAAATCTTGTCACTAAATGACCTTTTTAGGCGCCAAGCTTTATCAAGCGACCGGCCAAAATCCGTCAGCTTACCACGAAGCAGTTGATCGCGAATTTGGTAGGTAACCTTGACGTTTTCCCTAATCTGATCACGAACCTTATCTGCTAACATGTTTTTTTTCTGGTCTTCATGGATGTTTCCGCTTTCATGCATGATCCCTGTGTCACACAGAACTAGGTTTTCCTCTAATTCCAGCATTATTTCATTTGGGACACGCAAAGGGTGTACGACATTTTGCTTTGTTCGGAATTCCATAAAATTTACGCCACCAAAAACTGTAGCGTATTGATCCTGCCAACCGCCTTCCACGCCCAGAAATACCCGCTCGGCCTGAAAGGCCAATTCAGCCAACTCATACCGATCCCATTTGTCCCGGCGTAGCTGGTTAAAGCACCCCAAAACTGCTGCGGAAACAACAGCAGACCCCCCTAAACCGGATTTCATGGGAAAATCCGAATTTAGATAAAGATCGAATCCGAAACTGGGTTGGACTGTCTTAAGCAACGCCTGAATGAGGCCGAACTCGCCATCAAGTTTCAAAATATCATCCAGATTGTCGGCACTAATAGTCCCGTTCAAATCAGTTGAATTGACAACAATTTTTTTGTCGTCACGCAGCCTAAGGGTTGCATGGCTATAAATTGCAAGTGTTGCATTGATTACTGCGCCACTGTCGCCCGAAAAATAGTGGTTAAGATCAGAACCCCCGCCACCGAAACTCACTCGTACTGGAGCCCTAGAGCGGACATAAACCTGCTCTTCTATTTGTGCCGGAAAATGCTGTTTGCCGACAATTCCTTTTAGTTTTCTGCTCTCATCCAGCAAAGGGATGAACTTTATTTTCTCATCAAGCTTCTTGAGGAGCAATTCTCTGGGCGTTTCGGCATCGTACCAGATAAAATCCGAATTTGCGCAGTGCAGGATAACATCGTCCATAGAACCGCCGTCAATAAGCTGCCGTCTGATATCGCCATCTGTCGCCAGTGCAACAACAGCATTTGACGAATCCATTAACAATACAAAACCCGACTGGTTCGCATCAATTTTGGCAAGCGCATCCCGGATCAACTCATTCTCAAAGACAAGGAAATCGGCCAATATCAAAGCGCAAACCCTTTTTCTTTTTCGATCCAATTACAAAAATGTATATAGTCGTCCGGAACGCCTATATCCAGAAATTCAGTATCTAATTGAACAAAGCTAAGTATGCCCTGTGATGCAAGTTCCGGGAATACATCTGTCTCAAGTGAATACGCTTCACCTTGCCATCCGCCGAACAATTCGGGGCTTAAAAAATAGATACCGGCATTAATGCTACCTGCCGACCTATCGGACGTTTTTTCCTCAAATGATTGCACAGTGTTTCTGTGCACTTTAACCAGACCATACCGCCCAGCATCATTCACTTTCACTACCGAAATCGCAGGTGAGTCACCTGAACAGACTTCGCTTAGACCGGTTCCAACCCAAGTATCGGCATTTATTGTAATGAATGGATTCGTCAGCCTCAATTCCTTCACCGCAAATGCAATGGCACCGCCTGTTCCAAGAGGATTTTGTTCAGTCAGGCAAGTGATATTGCAATCCGGCCAGCTACCACTTTGCTTTTCATCCGAAATAAATCCCTTAATGAGCCCTGATTTGAAATGCAGCGATAAGACAATATCGCGTGCGCCCTGATCATACCAATTATTCAGTTGATAATATAGGAATGGCTTACCACTGACCGGGGCCAGAGGCTTTGGAACATCTGCGACAACTGTTTGTAATCTGGTGCCAAAGCCACCTGCAAGAACGAGTAAAGTTGGAAGGGTTTGATTATCCATCGACCCCTCTCTACACCGCGCCCTTAAGCGCCTCGACAAGATCGGTTTTTTCCCAGCTAAACCCGCCATCGGCCTCGGGTGCCCGACCAAAATGACCATAGGCCGCCGTGCGCTGGTAGATCGGATTGTTCATACCCAGATGCTCGCGGATACCGCGTGGCGTCAGGTCCATGATCTCGGCCACGGCCCGCTCAATCTCAGTTTCCGGCACTTCGCCCGAACCATGGGTATCCACATAAATCGACAAGGGTTTAGCCACGCCAATCGCATAGGCCAATTGCAACGTACAGCGCTCTGCCAAACCAGCCGCCACGACGTTCTTCGCCAGATAGCGCGCTGCATAAGCGGCTGAACGATCAACCTTGGTCGGATCCTTGCCAGAGAACGCCCCGCCACCATGAGGGGCCGCGCCACCATAAGTATCAACAATAATTTTGCGCCCCGTAAGGCCCGCATCGCCATCAGGACCGCCAATGACAAACTTGCCGGTCGGGTTCACGTGCCACTCGGTCGTGTCGGTAATCCAGCCCTCGGGCATCACCTCGCGAATGTAAGGTTCAACAACGCTGCGCACATCTTCCGATGTCATGTTTTCGTCCATATGCTGGGTGGATAACACGATCGAGGTCGCCTCAACCGGCTTGCCGTTTTCGTAACGCAGGGATAACTGCGATTTAGCGTCTGGTCCCAGTGTTGGCTCGGTGCCGTTCTTGCGAACTTCGGCCAGCCGTTTCAAAATGGCGTGCGAATAATGGATCGGGGCTGGCATCAATTCCGGCGTTTCACGCACCGCATAACCAAACATGATACCCTGATCGCCTGCACCTTCATCCTTGTTATTGGCCGCATCCACCCCTTGGGCAATATCGGCGGATTGTTCATGCAAGTAATTGTGAACATTCATAGTTTCCCAGTGGAACCCGTCCTGCGCATAACCAATATCCTTCACACAATCGCGCACGATTTGTTCAACACTGTCAATCACTTGTTGCGGACCACGAATTTCGCCGCCAACAACAACACGTTGGGTCGTGGCAAAAGTTTCACAGGCCACTCGGGAATAAGGGTCTGCCGCCAAAAAGGCGTCAAGAATGCTGTCGGAAATACGATCACAAACTTTATCGGGATGCCCCTCGGAAACGGATTCCGAGGTGAATAGGTAATTTTGAAGGGTCATGAAAGTTATTCCTAAATGATATTTCTAATACCGATAATGTTCCGGCTTATAGGGCCCGTCGGACGACACGCCGATATAGTCGGCCTGTTCGGTTGAAAGTTTGGACAACTTCACGCCGATCTTTTCCAGATGCAGACGCGCGACTTTTTCGTCCAGATGCTTGGGCAGGATGTAAACCTCGTTCTTGTACTCATCACCCTTGGTCCACAGCTCGATCTGCGCCAGCACCTGATTGGTAAAGCTGGCGGACATCACAAACGATGGGTGGCCCGTGGCGTTACCAAGGTTTAGCAAACGCCCTTGCGACAGCAGGATCATCCGGTTGCCGCTTGGCATCTCGATCATATCGACCTGATCTTTGATGTTGGTCCATTTGTGGTTCTTAAGGGCTGCGACCTGAATTTCATTATCAAAGTGACCGATATTGCCAACGATCGCCATATCCTTCATTTCGCGCATATGCTCGATGCGAATGACGTCTTTGTTGCCAGTCGTCGTGACAAAGATGTCGGCAGTGGCAACGGCGTCTTCCAGTGGCAGAACCTCAAAGCCGTCCATGGCGGCTTGCAGGGCACAAATCGGATCAATCTCGGTGACTTTCACCCGTGCTCCGGCGCCGCGCAGGGAGGCGGCCGAGCCTTTGCCAACATCGCCATAGCCACAAACAACGGCGGTTTTACCGGCCATCATTGTGTCAGTGGCGCGGCGAATACCGTCAACAAGTGATTCCTTACAACCGTATTTGTTATCGAACTTCGACTTGGTCACAGAGTCATTCACATTGATCGCAGGGAATGGAAGTTGGCCGTCGCGCATCAATTCATACAAGCGGTGAACGCCGGTTGTTGTTTCCTCGGAAACGCCTTGGATAGCGTCGCGGGTTTTGGTGAACCAACCCGGGCTTGCCGCCATACGCTTTTTGATCTGGGCAAATATCGCTTCTTCTTCTTCAGACGTTGGCACCTCGATCAAACCAGTTTCACCGGCTTCAACCCGAGCGCCCAGCAGAACGTACAAAGTGGCATCGCCACCATCATCCAGAATAAGGTTCGCACCCTCTGGAAACTTGAACGAGCGATCAAGGTAATCCCAATGCTCAACCAAAGTCTGACCCTTGATGGCAAAAACCGGAACGCCTGTGGCTGCAATCGCCGCCGCCGCATGATCCTGCGTTGAAAAGATATTGCAGGACGCCCAGCGCACATCCGCCCCAAGGGCCGTCAGCGTTTCGATCAAAACCGCGGTTTGAATAGTCATGTGCAACGAGCCAACAATGCGCGACCCTTTCAAAGGCTGGCTTTCGCCAAATTCCTTACGCAGTGACATCAGACCTGGCATTTCCGTTTCCGCAATGTCCAGTTCCTTACGGCCAAATTCCGCCAGTGAAATGTCTTTAACAATATAGTCCGTGGTCATGTATTTTCCCGTTTAATAACTTGGTTTTTGTTCGCTAGATTTCATATACTAGGTCGTCAATCCGACTCCAACCCCCGATAACGCAAAACCTGCGATCCAAACGCCCGATAACTTAAACCCTCAAAGCCAAAAAAACCCATCACGCGTCCACCCCATCGACGTCCGCTTGAAGCTCTTCGATCTCGGCCTTTAACACGTCGTATTCCGCCATTTTGCGAGCAAGAAAACGCTTCGTCAGCCCTACCCGCTCGGCGATCCCTGAGGGTGTCAGGACGTAGGCGTAGCGACCCTTATGCTCTGAGCGCTTGAAATTGCCGAGCTTTACACAGCCTTTCTCAACCAAAGCGTTTAAGCAGTAATACGCAGCGCCGTTGGATATCCCCATGTCAGTCGCCAAATCGCGGGTGCTCATTTCGGGATTTTCCTCAAGCAAACGGAGCATCCTAAAACGGATCTCCTCTTGGCGTTCTGATCTGTTACTGGCCATGGATGAACGGCTACCGCACCAGTGCTCGCGTAAATGCGGTCTGGGAAAAGGAAAACTCAAATGTGAAGGGCACAAAATACATGTCGCTCAACTTTGAGCGTTAAGGGTTTTTTTACGGGAAAGCAATGATTTATCTGATGAAGAATTAGGAGATTCCTGGAAAGTCTGGATTCCCTTACTTGGCGGAACTTTATGCAGCCTCTCTCAACGCACATCATCCGAGCGTTCCCCGACGTATTGATTGATCCGATCGCCTCTTTCAACAGTATAAAGATAAAACTAAAGAAAGAGGGCTCTGTGTCATTTAAACTTACCGTGAACGGCGTGTCGCACACAGTGGATTTACCGGCAGAGGTTCCCCTTCTTTGGGTCCTGCGCGATGAAATAGGTATGACAGGCACAAAATTTGGCTGTGGCGTGGCCGCCTGTGGCGCGTGCACAGTTCACATTGACGGCGAAGCCGTGCGATCGTGCCAGGTACAAGTCGCCGATGTTTGGGGCGACGTGACAACCATCGAAGGTCTTGGGCAGCCCGATACTCTTTCGATTTTGCAGAATGCATGGCTGGAAAACCAAGTTGCGCAATGTGGCTACTGTCAGTCTGGCCAGATTATGCAAGCTGCTAAGTTACTCGCGGACAATTCAAACCCGACGGACGAAGACATCGACGACGCGATGCAGGGAAATCTCTGTCGATGCGGCACTTACCCCCGTATCAGGGCCGCAATTCACGATGCCGCTAAAAGTATGGGGGCGTAAACGATGTCTCGTATAGGAAAAATCGCCCGACGCACTTTTTTAATTGGCTCTGCGGCAATTGCAGGGGGCGTCGCCTTTGGCGTCTATAAGTACAATGAGGATCCAGAAAACCCACTCACATCCGAGGGTGACAAAGCGGTACTTAACCCGTTTGTGTTCGTTGACGAAAATGGCATTACACTGATCACACCAAAAGCGGAAATGGGCCAAGGGGTTCATACAACTTGGGCTGCATTGATTGCTGAGGAGCTTGATGTGGAGCTGTCTCAGATAAACGTCCTTCACGGACCGCCTGCCGTTGCTTATTACAACTCTGCTCTTATGGGCCTCGCGCTGCCATTTCTCGATTATGAGGTTGGCAAATTTCAGGACAATCTGCGCGGATATGTTGGTGAGGCGGGCAAGCTATTGGGCATTCAGCTTACCGGCGGTTCTACCTCTATGAAAGACGGATTTGAGCGTATGCGCCTTGTCGGGGCCTCGACGCGTGAAACGTTCAAATTGGCCGCCGCCAATCGTTGGGGTTTGGATCGCGCCGATCTCTCAACTTCT
Organism: Paracoccaceae bacterium; assembly: GCA_029244725.1. GTDB lineage: Bacteria > Pseudomonadota > Alphaproteobacteria > Rhodobacterales > Rhodobacteraceae > JASMHC01. Next base: position 22,704 of record JAQWQJ010000060.1, on the reverse strand, counting down.
GCTGGGATGGTTTCTTCTTCCGATGGGCGAACGGCGACTTACGTCGAGTTGGCTGCGGAAGCGGCCGCGCTTAAACCTCCGAAGGTCGACCTTCGAAGCCCAAACGAATGGCGCCTTCTGGGCCAGTCCCAGCCGCGCGTCGATATGCTGGCAAAAGTGACGGGCACGGCAGAGTTCGGGGCGGATATCCGCGTCCCTGGTATGAAATTCGCAACGGTGCGCATGAACCCAAAGCGAAGTAGCATGCTGCGCTTTGATGCATCTGAAACTGAAAAAATGGCGGGTGTCGAGCGCATCGTAGACTTGGGCGATGGGATTGCAGTCATTGCATCAAACACCTGGTTGGCAATGCAGGCTGCCGACGCAATCGAGATCACTTGGCAAGACGCGAACTATGTCGAGACAACTGAAGGTTTCTTTGACCAACTAGCCCAAGGGTTTGACGGCGAAGTAAACGCCACACCGCGTGAAGAGGGCGATGTAGAACAGGGTTTTGCGGGAACCGAAGTTTATGCAGAATACAAAATGCCCTTCCTCGCCCATTCCACAATGGAGCCGATGAATGCGACGGCCCTTTACACGGCCGAAGCAATGACGATCTGGTCGGGCAGTCAAGCACCTCTCAGTGCCCGCGACTCCGCGGCTGAGGCCGTGGGTCTTGCGCCAGAAAGCGTCGACTTAATCGTCCCTTACCTTGGTGGCGCTTTCGGGCGACGCGGCGAAACAGACTTTTCCGACCTAGCGGCGCGCGTGGCCAAGGCAATGCCTGGCGTTCCGATCAAAACAACGTGGAGCCGCGAAGAGGATATGCGCCACGACACTTACAGACCCCCAGCGATCGCCCGCTTCAAAGGTGTTGTGACCGAAGGCGAAGCCGTGATGCTTGACGGCCAGATCATCAGCCAGTCAGTTCTCGATCTAGACGGCGCCAACCGCGAAAACGTCACGGGCAGCTTTGATCAACCCTACGGCATCCCCAATTATCGCATTCGCGGCTATCTCGCAGAACTTGGCGTTCCAACAGGTTTTTGGCGCTCTGTCGGCGCTTCAATCAACGGTTTCGTATTTGATAGTTTTATCGATGAAATGGCGCATGCGGCTGGTCGCGATCCGCTTGAGTTTCGTCTCGAACTGGTTCGGCGCGAACACGCGCCCTCGGCCACGGTTCTCGAGACACTGAAGAACATGACAAACTGGACTGGCCAAACGCCCGACGGCATAGGTCGTGGGGTTGCCTTCACCTATTCATTTGGCACGCCTGTAGCCGAGGCTATAGAAGTTCAGGACACTGGGAACGGGATCAAAATCGCCAAGTGCTGGATCGCAGCAGACCCTGGCTTTGCGCTTGATCCATCAATTGTAGAAGCTCAACTGTTCGGGGGCGCCATATACGGCCTGTCCGCCGCCATCATGGGCGAAATCACCTTTGCCGACGGCGAGGTCGAGCAATACAATTTTCCCGACTATGACGCCTTGCGTATGCATACGGCGCCCGAGTTTGACGTGCGCATATTGGAAAACAACAAATTCATTGGCGGCATAGGTGAGCCTGGCACACCACCTGCGGCCCCTGCCCTTGCAAACGCTCTTTTCGACCTCACAGGAATTCGTGCAAGAGAGCTTCCGTTGATCAAGACGTTCGATCTGATTACATGAGCTCGCCCAAAATCGGCGACGAAATCTATGTCAACGACAGTATGCAGTCGCACTATTCCTATTTGATCACAGCGCCATACGACGCCGTAAAATCAGACGCATTCAATCCTCATCTTACGCCTGCTCAGATGTTGGCCATGGGCGTCTTCGAAGGCAAATACATCAACGACTGCCGTGCTGAATTCCCTGAAGACTGGTTTTTAAATGCCAAGCTCTCGGACACGCCCGATCCAAACTTAAACTATTTCGGCATCAAAAGCCGCCAACCCCTATCCGTCTGGCGGAACAAAGGGTGGATTTATGGGCCTGATCCTCGGGGGTGGTTTCAATGGTATTGTCGATATTTCATGGGACGTAGGATCGAAGAAATAGACGGCATCCAGAAGAAGCGTTGGCGGTCTTTCAATCGACACGCCGGCCAAATCAGAGCCAATTGCTCGGCAGGTGACCCATTTTGCCGCCCAAGGCAGCGGCAGGCTTTGCTTCAATGGGCTTACGATCCCTTGATCTGACGCGCTTGGTCTTCGTCCCTTCTTTTCTTCAAGAACGGTAGGGGCCACTTGAAACCACTCTTATGATGCGAAACAAGTCTCGTGCAGGTTTTGTTTGTAGCAGGCGAATTTGAGGAGGCCCTTATGGATCATTGGACGCAGCAACTGCGTGCTCATTGGGGCATTTTGGCAAACCTTCTCCAATTGGATGGGGAGTATGACCTCAACTTTCTTGCCGAAACTGAAAACGACTCTGGCTATATCGTCAAAGTCATGCGGCCCGATTGCGAAGATTGGCTGGTCGACATGCAAGTACAAGCGATGGATCATATAGAAAAGATCGATCCCAACTTGCCGTGCCCCAAGGTTATTCCATCTCTTTCTGGGCAACCGCACCTCGCGGTGAGTGATAAAAACGGCGTGAAACGCATAGTTTGGGTTATCGAACGTCTTCCAGGAAAGTGTTACGCCCGTTCCGCCCCCAAAACAGATGCGCTAATCCATGAGTTTGGTCGAATATTGGGTCGCACGAACGCAGCTCTAAAGACATTCAACCATCCAAATCTAGCACGGGACTTTAAGTGGAACCTCACGCAAGCCGACTGGATTGGACCCAAGCTGGACTGCATCACCGATCCCGCTAGGCGCTCTCTTCTTGCTGACGTCCACTCAAAATTCACGCTCACAAAACCCTTTCTTGACGGGCTTGAGACTCAAGCGATCCACAACGATGCCAATGATTACAATATCCTTGTCGACGGCCCTCTCGGCAAACCCCAAGTTTCGGGCCTTATAGATTTTGGCGACATGTGCATGGCCCCCGCGATCTGTGATCTTGCCATCGCAGCGGCTTACATCCTGCTCGATCACCCCAAGCCCGAGAAAGCACTAGCCTCGCTGGTTTCGGGCTTTCATGCGACCTTCCCCCTGACAACTGCGGAGATTGACATTATTTGGCCGCTCGTTCGCACGCGATTGGCCGTTAGCGTCGTCAACTCAACTTTGATGGCATGGGACAACCCCGACGACCCCTATGTCTTGGTATCGCAAGCCCCAGCATGGCGTTTTCTTGAAACACATGACCTACACGCAGGCTTGGTCGCTGCTCGGTTGCGTGCGGCCTGCCAACTGCCTGTCGTCGACAGTGCGGATCGAGTTCTAAATTGGCTCGCGTCTGAAAATGGAAACTTTGCTCAGTTAATGGGCGAGCCCTTAGACGATGCAATCATGGGCTCATTGGCCGTCGAAAACAGCACTTGGCCGCAAAACCCATTTCACATGCCATTGGAAGAAGCCGCCCGTGTTGGTGAGGAATTCGAAGACAATGGCCGCATATGGCTCGGCTATTATCATGAACCCCGCCTGATCTACGCCGAAGAGGCATTTCGAAAGGGCCCTTGGAAAGCAAGTGATCGCAGAACTGTTCATCTAGCAGTCGACGCGTTTGCCCCAGCCGGCACCCCTCTTTATGCTCCCCTACGCGGTGAAGTGATTGTGGCTGAGTATCGCGAAGGACATCTAGACTACGGCGGTGTCATCATCCTTCGCCACGAAACACCACAAGGCGATCCGTTCTACACGCTCTATGGGCATCTAAACCCAGAGTTCCTTTCACACTTAAAACCCGGCTACGTGATTGAAAAAGGCGCTGAATTTTGTCGTTTGGGCGATGCCGCGCAAAACGGCGGTTGGGCGCCACATGTGCATTTCCAACTGGCTCTTACCACTGAAGGTATCGAGGCCGATTGGCCAGGCGTTGGTGATCCCGATGAAATGGAGATGTGGCGTGCGATCTGTCCAAACCCTGCGGCGCTACTCAACCTGCCCGAAGACAAAGTGCGCTTTCAGCAAATCGACAAAGCCAGCGTCCTTGAGCAAAGGCAAGCCAACTTCGGCGGCAACCTTAGCCTAACATACGATGAACCCGTGATGCTTGTACGTGGCTGGAAGCACCATCTGTTTGACGAATGGGGTCGACCCTATCTGGACGCCTATAACAACGTCCCGCACGTTGGACACGCGCACCCGCGCATTCAAGCGGTTGCAGCCGATCAACTAAAACGGATGAACTCCAACACACGCTATTTGCACCCGGCGCAAACCGAATTTGCCGACAAACTGCTGTCAAAAATGCCAGAGCAACTTCAAGTCTGCTTTTTCGTCAATTCCGGCACCGAGGCAAACGAATTGGCACTTCGGTTGGCCCGCGCAGATACCAGCGCGAAAGGGATCGTAACACCCGATCACGGGTATCACGGCAACACCACTGGGGCGATCGACATCTCGGCCTATAAATTCAACAAACCCAGCGGCTCTGGCCAAGTGGACTGGGTAGAACTTGTCGAAGTAGCGAATGACTATCGCGGGACATATCGGCGCGACGATGCCAACAGGGCGCAAAAATACGCCGATCTTGTCGATCCAGCCATTGAGGCCCTCCAGTCCAAAGGCCACGGGATTGCGGGTTTCATAGCCGAAACATTCCCCTCAGTAGGTGGGCAAATTATCCCGCCGAAAGGCTATCTTGCATCGGTCTATACTAAAATTCGCACGGCGGGTGGGGTCTGTATCGCTGATGAAGTACAAACTGGATTAGGTCGCCTTGGGGACCATTACTTTGCGTTTGAGCATCAAGATGCAACACCGGATATCGTCGTTCTCGGCAAACCAATAGGAAACGGTCATCCGCTTGGCGTCGTCGTGACGACAAAAGAAATCGCTGAGAGTTTCGACAATGGTATCGAATATTTCTCGACCTTTGGTGGCTCAAACCTGTCATGCAGAATGGGCAAGGAAGTCTTAGACATCGTTGACGACGAAGACCTTCAGGGCAATGCCAAACGCATGGGTGAGCGCCTACTATCAGGTCTCGCAATTCTTCAAGAAAAGCACCCCCAGATCGGCGACGTCCGCGGAATGGGTCTGTTTATAGGTGTTGAACTCATCAACGTCGACGGATCAGAGGCAACCGAAACCTGCTCATACGTAAAGAATAGGATGCGCGATCATCGTATTCTAATCGGCAGCGAGGGCCCGAAGGATAACATTCTGAAAATCAGACCGCCGCTGACAATCGAAGCCGATGATGTGGACATGATACTTACCGCATTGAACGACATTCTGTGTGAATTGAATTTCACCTGATACATCGTTTAATAACAACACCTTAGAAGGTGCAACTGAACGCAACTTCGCTTCAAAATCGCAATTATTGAGCGTTGTCACAATGTTGTTGTTCATCTAGCCTACTATTAACGGGTGAGTTGCGTGAATTTCGAACGGTAGCCAAGTTTAAGAAAGGCGTTTGCAGATGAGCAGCTCGAATAGAATGAGCGCAACAAATAATGGCGACGCCTTGATCGGTCATACCGGATTTGTCGGCAGTAACCTGACGCAACAACACTATTTCCCCAATCAGTTTAATTCGCAAAATATTAAAGACGCTAATGGGCACACCTTTGATACTTTGGTCTGCGCTGCTGCCCCCGGTTCGATGATTGCAGCAAATAGATCACCAGAGGTAGATAAATCCCAAATTGATGCTCTTTGCCGATCGCTTGGAGGCCTTAAGTGCAAACGCTTTGTGTTAATATCGTCGATCGCGGTGTTGGACAGGTTTGATGGCCAAGATGTCGAAGGCGCAGAGACCTTTCAATTCGAAGTCGCTTACGGGCGAAACCGAAGAGCTTTGGAAGAGTTTTGCGAAAATACATTCGAGCGTTCTTTGATCTTGCGATTGCCTGCCTTGTTTGGCCAAGGCCTCAAAAAGAACTTTCTGTTCGATTTGTTGAATCCCGTTCCCACAATGCTGAATGCAGAAAAAATTACTCTTGCGTCAGACATGGCCAAGGGAATGTACGCGGACGTCATTTCTCAAATATATGAGTTGGATGCTTCGATCGGCCTCTATAAACTCGACCGTAATGCTTTGAATTCCAACGATGCTAAGTCCGAAATCGAGGATGCACTCGCACACTCCGACTTAACTGCAGTGCAATTCACCAATCCCAATACACAGTTTCAATATTACGGATTGGATCGTCTATGGTCTGACATTGAGGCCGCATTTGACAACGATCTAAGCGTGTTACACCTTGCTACAGAACCCGTTTTAGCATCCCGAATTCACCAATTAGTAAAAGCCGAACCTATGCCACACACGAGTGCACGCTTACACCTTGAAGATATGCACTCGCGCCACGCTACATTATGGGGAGCCGCTGGCCCGTACTTAGAAAACGCAGATCGGATTCTGGAGCGTGTGTCTGCATTCATGGCTGCGCAAAGAGCGTCAAAATGATCTATGCGGCCTCAAACATTGCTTGGCCATACGCCTCTAGTTGTCGTCGCAACAACAATGAGTGTATTATTTTTGGCGATCTTTTCTAAAAAATGCCAAATTGACTCGCCAAAAAGTCACCATCAAAAAAAATTCGTCGGCGCGACGGCAGTAATCTCCATTCTAACCGTTATTGTTATTCACTTTTTGGTTAACCGGGAGCTGGCTCATTTTCAGTTCATGGCCTACCACGAACATTATGACCATGGTCTGGTAAATTTCAAAGGGTCAGCGGTTGAAAACATTAAAATCTTGTCCTTGCTACCCGAATACGCCCTCCAATCACTGGGACAAAGCAGCATCAAGCATTGGTTGAGTGGGCAAGTCGCCGATTCCTTCGCGCTTTACGCATCCATTGCTGTTGTTAGTTTTCTTATCCTTTCGTCAATCTTGTTTCTTGCTTTCAATATCCAACCATTTATCGTTGTCACGGCTATCATGATCTTGATTTTGGCTGCATTTCTAAATATCGCAGGGATGCTACCCATTTCCTCACACAGGCACTTTTTCTTCCTGTCACCGCTCATTCTGGTCTGTTCAGCATTCGCCGGGCAACGGTTATACTCGCTTCTCTCATCGCATATGAACACTCGTTTCCGCAGACCAATAAACTTACTGGGCCTTCTCATCTTGGCATTCTTAAGCACGATTGGCGCTCAAAAAACCTTGACCAACCGATCTCCTGAGATTCTGCCAGTACTAGCGGAAATCACGAAGTCAGATGAAACGGCGCGTATCTGGCTTTACCCGTCCGTCCAACCAATGTCGCTGATAGTCGCGCCCGAGAGTTTCGATTTACTAGGTATTCTGGACAACCATTCAACAGATATATCTTGGGAGGAAAGAGGCTTTCTAAGATCAGACGACGGCACAATCCTGCGACGAGACTACATTCATTCAATTGGCAAAGCCGCGGTAAATCGGGAGCCTTTATGGCTGATTTTTCCGATCATCGTCGGCTTCGAAGTAGACGACTATATTTTGGAAGTCGAGGCGTCAGAAAAGTCGTGCGAAATGCGGCTAAGAACCAACGGAACCGAACTTTACTATTGCGCTTGAACAACCAAGAGCCCTTGCTTGTTGCCAAATGTCTATTCAGGCCAGCTTCCATCATCGAAACCTAAGGCGTGACATGTTTCAAATACCACGCGTCCCATCCAGTCTGAGTTAGGTCTTCAAACATCGGATTGTCTGCACTTAAGTCCGGATCACAAGAAACCGCCTCTTTTACGGTTCGAGAATTAGACCACGTCTTTTTGACTTGATCAAACATGTCGGCACCGACTTTTGAGGGCCGCAATAAAAACCAAGGCGTGGGGATTTCTGTGATGTTCGCAGGCATCTCCCAGCGCACGCCTTCGTCCATCGACTCTCGCCATGAAAATTGGGCCAAAGCAGTCATCGCTTCCCCGGATTCCGACACTTTAAACAAGCTCGACCGCTTACGCGCTGTAATATCGATCACCATGAGTCATCGACATGCAAATTCGCAAAAAATATTAGCGCGCGCTAGCCCACATACCCCGATCAAAAGGAACAGGAGGCAAGACCCACCAAGCGCCAGATGCCCGACTTCAGCCCGTTCATCCATGTCAACGGCAGGTGGGAACGCATACCAGGCCATAGTGCTGGCACCGGCTCACCGTCTTCGGGGCACTTCGGTTCGCGCCTTGCGAGCGTCGCGTGGAACGCTCAGGCACCGTTCAAAGTAAAACATCCAAATTCTGTCGCCTGACCCAATCCTGTAAATCGATCGGGTCAGGCGCTATATTCTTACCTATTGCTAGGGCTTCATCCACAGAAGGTTTAAGCCGCATTCCGGTTAGGTGAGAGGATACGCGCAACCGTTTCACCCATCGCGGACGGGTTCGGCGCAACTTCTATACCGCTTGCACTTAAAAGCGCGACCTTCTCTTGAGCGCTTTCGCCGAAAGCCGAGATAATCGCTCCAGCATGGCCCATCTGACGACCTTTCGGCGCGGCCAGACCGGCAATATACGCGGCCACGGGTTTTTGCATATGGTCGCGCACATAAGCGGCGGCATCTGCTTCCTGCGGGCCACCGATTTCACCAATCATGATGACGGCGTCGGTGTCCGGATCGTTTTCGAACAACTCAAGTATGTCCTTGAACGAAGACCCGTTCACAGGATCCCCTCCGATACCAATTGACGACGATATCCCAATGCCGAGCGCCTGCATTTGCGAGGCGGCTTCGTATCCCAAGGTGCCTGAGCGCCCCACGATACCAACGCGTCCCTGCGCATAGATATTCGGTGGCATGATGCCCATGAAACCCTTGCCCGGGCTGATAATCCCCGCACAGTTTGGACCAATCAATCGCATTTTGCGTTCACGTGGGAACCGGCGTAGGAAACGCTTAACGCGCATCATGTCCTGAGCTGGAATGCCGTCTGTCACACACACTGCAGTCTTAATGCCAGCGTCAGCGGCCTCCATCATTGCATCTGCGGCCCCTGCCGGTGGTACAAAAAGCAAGCTTGCCTCAGCGCCAGTCGCGTCTACAGCCTCTTGCATTGTGTTAAAGACTGGGCGGTTTAGAACGGTGGTGCCGCCCTTTCCCGGTGTCACGCCTGCAACGACTTTGGTGCCGTATTCGATCATTTCCTGCGCATGAAATTGTCCGATCCGACCAGAAAGACCCTGAACAACAACGCGAGTGTTTTCATTGATAAGAATTGCCATAACGCCGTTCCCTTATTCAGCTGCAATAGATTGAGGACGTGCGGCCACAGCAGCTTCTGCTGCCTCGGCCAATGTATCTGCACTGACAATCGGCAGACCGCTTTCTTTGATCAGTTTTCGACCGGCTTCGACATTTGTGCCAGCCAGACGAACGACGACTGGAATTTCAATGCCAATTTCTTTGTAGGCCTGTATCACTCCATTCGCGATCCAATCACACCGGTTGATACCTGCGAAGATATTGACAAGGATCACGCTAACATTGCCGTCTGAAAGCACCGTTCTGAACGCCTGACAAACGCGTTTGGCACTTGCCCCGCCGCCGATATCTAGAAAGTTTGCCGGCTCGCCGCCTGCAAGTTGGATCATATCCATAGACGCCATTGCAAGCCCAGCACCATTGATGATGCAGCCAATATCACCGTCAAGCCCGACATAGGCCAATCCATGATCGGCCGCGAAGCTTTCGCGCGGATCCTCTTGGCCGGGGTCACGCAATGCAGCAACTTCAGCTCTGCGGAACAATGCATTGGTATCAAACGACATTTTAGCATCAAGCGCGACAAGTGTATCGTCTTTGCATACGACCAGAGGGTTGATCTCGACCATCATCGCATCAAGGTCACGATAGGCCCGGTAACAGGCCTTTAGCACTGTTACCATTTGGCCGATCTGTGCGCCCTCTAAGCCCAGATTAAACGCCAGCTTACGGGCTTGATACTGTGCCAAGCCAACGGCTGGGTCGATTTCCATGCGAACCAGACTATCGGGATCTTCTTCAGCTAAGTCCTCGATCTCCATGCCGCCGTTTCCAGAGGCAACGATCATAATGCGTTCGGACTTACGGTCCAGGACAAATCCAAGATATAGCTCACGCGCAATCTCTGAGGCTTCCTCAATCCACAGCCGATCGACACGTTTGCCGTTGGCGTCGGTTTGCTTGGTGACTAACGTTTTGCCAAGAAGTTCGGATGCGAAAGTTCGAACCTCTGAATCACTCTCGCAAAGCTTCACTCCGCCAGCTTCGCCGCGCCCACCAGAGTGAACTTGGGCTTTGACCACACACCGGCCACCACCCAGTTCGCGGCACCGAAATGCCGCTTGTTCTGGTGAAAATGCGACGCCACCTTTTGGCACCGGAACGCCAAATGTCGCTAGAATGTCTTTGGCTTGATGTTCATGAATATCCATGACGTATCCTCTGATTTGCGTCTATTCGGCAGCGATTGATTTAGCGGCGATCGCATTTGCTGTATCGATCACATTGCGCGCCATTTTTTCGCTTGCAGCGTCAATCATTTTACCGTCGAGACTTGCAGCGCCTTTGCCCGCAGCTTCGGCTGTTCTCAGCTCTTGGATAATACGCTCGGCTTTGGTGACCTCAGTTTCAGGGGGACTGAAGACTTCGTTCGCCATGTCAATTTGGCTTGGGTGAATGGCCCACTTGCCCTCACATCCCAAGGCCGCCGCACGGCGTGCACCGTCCATATACCCTTCTGGATCGCTGAAATCGCCGAAAGGTCCGTCAATCGCCCGAAGACCGAATGCGCGACAAGCAATAACCATCCGCGAGATCGACGCGTGCCACTGGTCGCCCGGATAATCTGGGTTTAGACCACCGATGTTGACCGTACGGGCGCGCATGCTGGCAGCATAATCTGCTACGCCAAAGTGCAGAGCTTCAAGGCGTCCACCAAATTGCGCAATGGCTTCAACATTCGCCATGCCCAGCGCTGTTTCGATCAGCGCCTCTAGCCCAACGCGCGTTTTTCGGCCACCCGCTTGCTCAATCTGATTTATCATCGCTTCGACCATATAGAGATCGGCCGTTACGCCAACTTTGGGAACCAAAAGCGTGTGAACACGGTCGCCCGCCTGCTCCATCACGTCAACAACGTCGCGATACATGTATTGTGTATCCAATCCGTTGATCCTCACCGAAACGGTCTTACCTTTTTCCGCCCAATCAATGTCATTCAAAGCTTCAATCGCATTTTTGCGTGCCTGAGTTTTCTCGGGTGGAGCAACCGCATCTTCTAGATCAAGAAAGACGAAATCCGCTGTGCTGTTCGCAGCTCTGTCGATCATTGTGGTATTTGAGGCTGGGACAGCCAATTCGGAACGCTGCAACCGTTGTTGGCGCAGAGGGTAAAGTGTGTGTGACATCTCTGTCTCCGTTAAGGGAAAATCTGTTTGAAAGCTTATTCAGCCGCTAGTTTCACGCGCGGGCGGGATCGCGTCTCCGTTGAAAACCAAGTCTGGGCAGCAGCCACCCCTGACCCGAATTGAATCTGCGCGCCTGCGCGGTTTAGGACAATTTCTGCAACCGAGAGGGCCGTCAGGCACATCGCCTCATTGAGGTCACCGATGTGACCGATGCGGAAAACTTTGCCACCAAGTGGGCCTAGTCCACTGCCAAACGAGGTGTTGAAGTCCTCATAGGCGATACGGATCACGTCTCTTGCATCAACATTTGCAGGTACTCGGACGGCAGAAACTGTGTCCGAGTACAGGGTATGATGCTCGGCAACCAAATTCATGTCCCAAGCAGCGATGCCACGACGAACGCCCTCAGCTAAACGGAAGTGGCGGGCAACAACTTGATCCAATCCTTCTTCCTCAATCCGCTCAAGCGACTTTTTCAAACCATGCAAAAGCTGAGTTGGAGGCGTGTAAGGAAAATACCCATCAGCATTCATATTCATCATGTCCGTGAATTCAAAAAAGGCGCGGCGCATTGTCGATGTTTTCGACGCTTCTAATGCCTTTTCGCTAACACCAAGAACACCAAATCCCGCTGGAAGCATCAAACCCTTTTGGCTTCCTGCAACGATAAGGTCGACTTCCCACTCGTCCATACGGAATTCCAGAGATCCGATTGAGGACACTCCATCGACGAACAACAAAGCATCATGGAAATTTTCATCAAGCGCATTGCGAACGGCCTTAATGTTAGACGTTACGCCGGTCGCTGTTTCGTTATGTGTAACGAACACTGCTTTGATTTCATCATTGGTGTCACGGCCCAAACGGCGGGATATTTCCTTAACAGGCACCCCTGCCCCCCAAGCGACGTCGATAACTTCAACGTCAAGACCAAGACGCTTGGCCATCTCGACCCACAAGGTTGAGAATTGTCCGTAGCGCGACATCAAAACTTTATCGCCCGGATTTAATGTATTCGTAATAGCAGCTTCCCAAGCGCCGGTGCCAGAGCCAGGAAAGATCATCGCTTGACCTTTCTCGGTGCGCAGCACCCGCTTTAGCCCTATAAAAAGGTCAAGCGTTAGTTCGCCAAAATCCGGCGCCCGCATGTCTTGCATAGGCACATTCATAGCCTGACGCACAGCCTCAGGAATATTGGTTGGGCCAGGGATAAAGAGATGTGATTGACCAGTACGCATAAAAGAACCTCCGTGTTGAAAACAGGGCTATCCCAAAGAAACTCCATGCTGCAAAAGCAAACGGGTTGCGCTGTGAAGGCGAAACTTCACAATTATTTGTAATTGTGAAGTTGTGAATTTTACACTATTCTGAATCCATGAAAATATTCATCGGACCCCGCCTTCGTCGACTGCGCAACGAAGCAAAGCAAACTCAGGCCGAAATGGCCAAAATGCTTGGCATCAGCCATTCCTATGTCAACATGCTCGAGAAAAACGAGCGCTCCGTTTCGGTGCCCGTGCTTTTGAAGTTATTTCAGTCTTACGGCGTAGATTGGCGTGAAATTGCAGATGAAGATGATGCAGCAATGCTGTCCAATCTCCGCTCCGCCTTTCAAGACCCACTCTTTGAAACGCGCACTCCAGACCTGCCCCAACTGCGTGCATTGATGACTCATGCCCCAGATGTCGCCCAAAACTTCGTTCAGCTTCACAAGGCCTATCGCACGTCGACGGATCAGTTGTTGATATTGTCTAACGCTGGAGAAGCGGATTTGACCATCCTGCGCGCATCGCCAGAAGCGGTGGTCCATGACTTTTTTCGTGATAACGACAATCACTTCCCTGAACTTGAAAAAGCTGCCGCTTTGATTTGGAAGTCAGGGAAGATGGAAAGTGACGACAAATATGCCTCGTTAAAGCGTCATCTCAAAGAAACCCTAAATCTAAACACACGCGTCGTCTCGGTTTCAGAAATGCCCGACACTTTGCGCGATTTTGACGAAACCTCAAACGAGGTACGACTGTCTGAGGCGTTGGACTACCCAAACCGTGCTTTTCAATTGGCGCATACAATCGGACTAATTGAACAAAAAGACCTGATTGATCACCTTCTGACGCGCTTAAACATAGACGAACCTGCCGGTTTGAACCGGTGTCGTGTCGAACTTGCAAACTACTTCGCCGCTTCGGTTCTTATGCCCTACGACGCTTTTCTGAAAGAAGCGCTAGCCTGTAAATACGACTTCACGCATCTTTCCCTCCGTTTTGGAGTTAGTTTCGAACAGGCCTGTCACCGCGCCACCACCCTACAAAAAGAGGGTTCGGAAGGCGTTCCGTTTTTCTTTCTGAGAATCGACAAAGCCGGAAACGTAACGAAGCGATTCAACTCAACTGGGTTCCATTTGGCAGAATACGGTGGCGCCTGTCCGCGACTTGATGTTCACACATCCTTTAGAAGCCCCGACAATATCGTACCGCAACTGGTTGAAATGCCCGACGGAGGCCGATTCTTCGTGTTCGCTCGCACGGTGGATCGCCCACGATTTTCCCGCCACACCCGCGACAACAGGCTTGCGATCGCCATGGGTTGCAGCATTGAGCACATGGAAGCGATCGGATATGCCGACGACATCCGCCCATCAAACCCACAAATTAGCGAAGTCGGCATCAACTGTCGCATATGCCCGCGCGCCAACTGCGATCAAAGGGCTCATAATGCAATGATCCTAAGCGAACCCGTCGACGTCCGTCGACGTGGACCAACGCGATACGCGAACTAAGAAATAGATCACGCAGCAAGTCGCTAAACTATCTGGTAAAAATGGTGCCCGGGGGCTGCATTGAACTTTTGTCTCCACTTGACGCAGGTTGTTTCATTTACTCATATAAATAGGTGTTTTTTAAGTTTGACTGCTTCTAGATGTTGCTATTTGCACCCACGTATACCACATATAGTGGTGGACATATTGGTGGACACAATGGCACAGCACAAACTCACCGCGGCACAAATAAAAGCATTCGGCCCGGGCAAGTACGGTGATGGGGGTGGACTATATCTGCATAAGCGCGGAGGAAGCGCTCAATGGTATTTCCGATACATGCTCCATGGACGCAGACACGAGATGGGCCTGGGTGCAGTCACGTTGAAAAAGGCGCGAGAGAAGGCAGCGCACTGCCGAAGGGTTTTAGCCGACGGAAAAGACCCGATCAAAGTTCGTGCGCGCGAAGCCGTTCGTGAGTTGCACACTCTTGCTTCAGTTACGCACGCAGCTTTCGAGGCTCGCAAAGCTCAATTGAAAGGCGATGGGAAAGCCGCCCGTTGGCTCTCCCCATTGACGCTTCACGTTCTGCCAAAACTTGGGCGAACCCCTATCGAGGACATAGACCAAAATGACATACGCAATGTTCTTGCCCCGCTCTGGCATGAGAAAGCAGACACAGCACGAAAAGCCATGAACAGGCTTGGCTTAGTTATTAACCACGCCGCCGCAATGGGTCTCAATGTAGATGTTCAGGCCACCACAAAGGCAAAAGCGTTGTTGGGCAAAACCCGCCACGTCGTTGCGCATACGCCTAGTCTCGCTTGGCAGAGAGTTCCCGCCTTTTATGCCTCGCTTGAGGAACCAACGATTACACATCTCGCTCTTCGCTTCTTGATACTTACAGGGCAACGCTCTACTCCCATCCGCTTTGCGCGGTTAGACCAGATAAGCGGCGATGTGTGGACTGTGCCGGAGGTAAATCTAAAGGCGACAAATGGCGATTTTAGAGTGCCTCTATCAGATGAGGCTCTACAGGTAATCGAACTCGCTACACCTTTTGAGCGAGAAGGGTTTTTATTTCCAAATACGCGTAAAGGCGTAATTTCAGATGCTACAATGAGCCGCTACATGGAGCGCCGCAAGATGAGTGAGCGTCCTCATGGGTTTAGGTCCTCTTTGCGCAATTGGTTGGCTGAGGCGACAGACGCTCCATTTGAGGTGGCCGAGACTATTCTACAGCACAGCATCGGCTCCAAAGTTACACAAGCCTACTTACGTTCGGACTTTCTTGAGCAACGTAAAGTCTTAATGGAACGCTGGGCGCGGCACATTACAGAACAAGGGAACATTTTGAAGCTGGTGTCGAAATGAAATCCACAAGGGGGCGTAAAAGCGGATTTTTGGTTCAGAAGGTCACAACAGCGGAGCGCAAAAATTTAGACCGAACTGCGTTCCCAGAGCTGTCAAAAGATATCCTAGATGGCCTTGAAGATGTAATTGCAGGCGCCCGTGCGCGCGGTTCAGTCGACTATTTTTCTAACCGCACAGAAGAGGGTAAAAAAATTGCTAACGTTCAAAAGAGCGCAAAGAAATTTCTAAAGAGCTTAGATGAACTGGGCCCCGATTATCTGCCGAACTTCGACATAGACAAGCTTGATGAAGACATACGAAACGGATTTAGACGCGGCAGGCCTGCATCAGTTCAAGAAACCCTAATCTGCGAAGTAGGTGAAGTATTCGAGAAATTCGGTAAAGGAGTTACGATTAGTACTAGTTCAACTTTCGTGCTGGCACTGACCAAAATTTCAATCCAATTTCCTGAGCTACTGGAAAATATTGCGTCTGAAGAGGCGTTTCGAATTAAAGCAAGCAGAGCGTGGAATAGTAGACTGACCTGAACGATATCTACCTTTTTCTGTAGAAGTTTGTTCATAATAATATTGGCATCGCTATGCGAACATCCAGGCACCCCAAGAAACGAGGTGCCTTATGCAAGAACATAAAGAAAAATATCTGACGATTGCGGAGTGTGGGAGGTTGGGAAACCTTTCGCGCGCAACGATCAATAGGCTGATCAAGTCAGGAAAACTCAAATCCGTCAAAATTGGAACTGCCGTACGAATTCCACAGAGCGCTTGGGAGTATTTGATGTGTCCGAACAACTGATGGAAATCGGACACATTGCGATCATGCTCAAAGCCGTTGAACGAACTGTCCGGAAACTATCCTCGCCGCTTGTCAATTGGCTTAAGCCAATCGAAATTGATGGAGGGATGCGATGGCAATATCTACTCAGTGAAGAACCCGTGCGGATGACGATAACTTTTGCGCTAATTGACGAAAAAAAGCCACCTGCAACAAAAGTTTTCCTAAATAACTATAGACCCCGGGGCACGTCGAAAACACGACTTGGTTTTCAGTCTGCAAACCTGCCTCTCATATCTGCGCCATTTTCAGTATCTCCTCCTCAATTCGCGAGGTGCGTGGGATGATTGATCATTCTAACCTCGACGCGGCCCTATCATTCGCTCGGCGCGGCTGGCCGGTCTTTGCCCTGGATTTCAAAAAAGATCATAGCGGTAAATGGAAACCTCATCCGACAACAAGTCAAAAGACCAACGGAAAACGATGGGGTGCTACGACTGACCGAGACGAAATTTGCCGACGCTGGGAGAATAACCCTACTTTGGGCATCGGTATTGCGACCGGACCGGAAAGCGAACTACTCGTGCTCGATATTGACACTGAAGCTGGTCACGGCAAGAACGGTCCCGCCTCGCTGCGCACTCTGGAAGCCGAGCACGATCCCTTACCTAACACGGTGGAAGTCTGCACCCCTAGCGGTGGGCGGCATCTCTACTTCAAATACCCGCATCGCAAGGTTGGCATCGACGCTGGTAAAGTCGGACCTGGGTTGGATCATCGCGGCGACGGTGGTTATGTCGTCGCAGCACCAACCATACGCCAGGACGGAGAATACTCGTGGGCACGATCCCCTGAGGACTGCGAGATAGCTGACGCGCCCGAATGGCTGATCGATCTGATGGCACAACAGAGACCACAGGAAGCTCCCCCAGCGGAAGTAAGCGAACCTAGCAACCGATGGGCCGAAGCAGCGCTAACCGACGAAACAACAAAGCTCTGGGCCACACCGAAGGGGCAGAGAAATCATGCGCTAAATGCAGCCGCGTTTTCCTTGGGCCAGATCATCGCTGGCGGTGGCCTTGAACGGGCGACCGTTGAGACTGAGTTGCGTTCTGCGGCTGAGGAAACTGGGCTGCATGTCGATGAGATTTCCAAGACGATCAAAAGTGGAATTGAGGCAGGTTTAAAAGAACCGCGACACCCGCCAAAACAATCATCTGTCGAGGAAGGGTTTACTACCCCAAACGACTTCCACGGGTGGTCGTTCACTGATCCCGCAAGTATTCCGAAAACCAAATTCCTTTTCAGCGACTTTTATGCCGCCGGGTACACAAGTTTGACCGTTGCAGCGCCGAAAGTTGGGAAGTCTTTGTTAGCCGCAACTGAGGCCGTTGATGCCGCCGTTGGTGGCTCGATCCTGCTTGACGAATTGGCCCAAAGGCGGCGGGTTCTCTATTACTGTGCAGAGGATGATCAAAATACCATTAACGCCCGTGTCTGCGCGATCTGTGAGGCACACAGCATCGAGCAGAGCGATCTTGAGGGCCAACTCTGGGCCGTATCGGGCATTAACCGCGACAACTTCTTCCTGGCGTCAGGTGACGACGCAACGATCAACGAAAAGCTATTTGAATGGCTGCAAGACTTCGTCACCGAAAACGAGATCGAAATCGTTATTCTCGATCCATTGCAGGACTTAACGACTTGCCCCGAAACAAACGAAGTCTTTAGGAAGATCGGGCAACGCTTGCGTGCCTTCGCCAACGCTACCAGTTGTGCGGTCCACCTTGTTCACCACACTCGCAAGATGATGGCGGGATCGACACCGGGCATTGATGACGCAAGGGGTGGCGGTGCGCTGCGCGGAACGAGCCGCTTTAACCGTGTCCTTGTGCCGATGACGGAAGCAGAGGGTGTTGAGGCCGGTGTTGATGAGCACTGGCGCTATTTTCGTGTAGGGGATGCAGAAAGCAACCTTGCGCCACCCACAGCGAACTCGAACAAGTGGTTTAAGAAGGCGACCGTTGAAATCGCAGACGGTCATTTCCAACCAGCGATCATGCGTTGGTCATGGCCGGGACCAATGGCGGGTCTACCTTTCGATGCGGTGCGCAAAGTGATCGGAATTGCCACAGACGCTGAGATGTCAGGATCGCCGCTTAGACAGAGTGCGCAGGCTCAGCAATGGGGCGGTTATCGAATTGCCAAGGAACTTGGCATCACGCCCGACAAAACCGGCAAAGCCAAGATCAAACGCTTACTCGAAAAAATGGTTCAGGATGGGACCCTCCAAAGAGCGACTTCTGACAAGAATGACAAGGGCAAAACACCCCCGATCTTAATCGCTCCATGCAGTCCGCAAGAGACGCTTGAAACCTACAATTTCGAGGACTTCGTATGATGTCGCAAAATCTGAATTACCCCCACCTTCCCCCACTTTACCCCCACCTTGCGCCCCAAGGTGCGGGTGATGGGCTGTACCCCAAAGACCTACCTCCGCACCCCCACTTACTAGGGGGTGCGGGGGTGAGGGGGGGGAGGCCCATCGATGTTTCTACGGAAACAAACCGTGGGGAGAAATTCCCCCCCACTTCATTTTCGCAGTGAGGGTACGCGAGTTACCGAAAACACAAACCGAGGAGACACCATTAGACAAATGGAAAGAGTGGCTCAACTGCTAAACTGGATTTCGGAAGCGGAGATGATTGTCGATGACGATTACGACGGTTCCCTTGGTCCGGAGTTCGCGGCCTGTGTTCGTTATCAGGACGCGGTCATCCAAGCCTACATTCGTGGGTTCACGCACCAAGCCGTCAAACATCATAAAGTATCCAAAGGAATAACTAAATGACTGACCTATCGACCCATATTGACGTCGCGCTAGAGAATACGGCCAACGCGGAAGCGGAGATTGCCAGATTAGAAAATGCCCAAGGCCAGTACCTGGCCGATATGCTCCAGGCACGGCAAGGCTCACAGGCTTTCGCGAACGCGCAAGCTAGGCTCAATTCTGATCACCAGCAACCTGCCCTTCGAGGAATGGACTGAAACTTTCGGCACGGAACGCCTGACCGGTGCCCCGCTGGATCGGCTGACCCACCACATCAACATCTTGGAAATGAACCGCAAGAGCTATCGTCTCAGTCAAAGCCGGGCACGCCTCGCACCCAAACAAAAATAGCGATCAAATAATTGGCATCATGGCCAATGCGCCTTGAAACGTGCTTGCTATTTGAGGGCCACACGCTCCAAGTCACTTGCACCAAAATGGCCTACTTTTGCTCTGCCGACTGGCAGGCTTTTACGCCGCCGTTGACACTTAACACCCTGTATATATCTTCGAGCCGTCGGTTAGCGCAGTATTGCATAAAATCGCCCCGCGCAACTTCACGAAATCTAATTTTGCGCCACTTAGGTTTGCACCAGTAAGGTCGGCTCCTGTCATATCCGCGCCGGTTAAGTTCGAATTTTCCAAATTTGCGGCCGTTAAGTCTGCTCCCCAAAACGACAAGCCGCTCAAATTTAAACTTTGCAGATTTGCATTAGCAAGTTTGGCAAAACTGAAGTTTGCCCCAGATAGCGTAATCGAATTCATATTCACACGTTGAAAGTCGGCTCGTACGAATATTGCTTCCGACATGTTCGCTTCCTCGAAATTCACTCCTTGGAGCAAAGCTCCACTAAAATCACAACCAGAACAATTTGCTCCGGCGAAGCTCGCCGAGAGTATTTTTGCATAGCGAAAATTGGCTGAATGGAGGTCAGAATTGTCGAATACTGCGCTTGAAAGATCGAAACTCTCAAAATTCTCCCCTCGTAAATCTTGGTTGTCGAGCAATGCTCCAACGTACTTCAACTTCTCGATGTCACGAGCCATGATTTCTGGAAGTGCCTCGTGAAGCATTGGTGTTTCTCGCGTGGGAAACCTGAAAATCGAAGAGCTATCAGACAAAGCAAAACCCGGCCAAATCAGAAATGTTATAAAGGCAAAAAGAAGGTATCGATTGGGTTCCACGGTAATTCCTTTTGCAGCATCGCTCATACCACTATGCTATTGAGCAACCCCATCTGACTGGTCCAAATTGATTGTTATTGCATGAAAGGCCTCTGGTCCAATGCAACATTGCTTTCCGAAGTCCGCCGCGCGCTTTGATACATTTGGCAATCGCTTAACCGTTGTTACTGCGTCAACACAGCCGATACAGGTGCCAGCGCAACGCTGCTGGCCCGATCCTGCAAGCCCCAAAGCAACAGCGCAGAGATTGTCGCTGGCCTCAAGCGGCCAACCATCACGATTGATCCTTCTTGGCGGGCCTTAAAGGCTGCCTGATCCAGCAAACTTCTGATAACGGTCGCATTCTGGCCATTGGCGTCAAAGTCACGGAAAATCGTCTCAACCGGGAGCCCGCGCCCCTCGGCCATTTGCTGGGCCGCGTTCAATCCGTTCGAGCGCAGCAATAGCCCGTATCCAGTGGCTTCGAGCATACGCAGAACGCCTTCGGATAGTTCCATATTCCCTTGCAACCCCTCTCCCGCGCCTTCCAGAATTCCGACAAGCCCGGGAACGCTGTCCAGCGTCGGTAGTAGCGCCAGATCTGCCAGTTCTTCGCCGCCGCTGCTTGGTAGGTTTGCTACGGCCAACAACTCGAACCCGCGTTCGCGATAAGCGGCAGCCCTTTCAAGTGTATCTTCACTTAACGGATCTATTGCGAAGGTAATCGGATAGGGAAACGATGCCAAAGCGTCACTGCCAATGTTGTACTCGCCCGTTTCGATCAGAACGATCGACATAACCGGTAGGTTGTCGGGATTTTCGAACGTTTGGGAGTTTTGCACCAACGGCCCATCAGATGCAGCCGAGCCCGTTCCTGTCAAAGTTGGCAGATCATCTATCAAGGGTGCCGACATTTGCGGTGTCGGCGTTGCCTCTGCAGGCAATTCCTCGGCGATCGCAATTGACGGTTGTTCTGTAGTTTCCACGGGCGCCTCTTCAAACGTTACCTCATCCGCCATCGGTGCCACAGGTTGAACTATAGATTTTCCAGAGACCGATTTTCTCTCTCCCAAAAGCCCGAATTCTCGAAGTTCTCTTTCTGAAAAGACATACATGTCTTCCGGGTGTGTCGAGAACATTTTTTGATAAACTCGCTGGTCCACCTGAAAATTGGATAGCACTTCTAAAATGTCAGCTACTGTAAGCTGTGAAGCGTAATTACTCTCAATTTCACTACTAGTTTGGTGCACACCAAGTTCACCGTCCGCATATCTGATTGAACCAGCAAAGTACAAAAAAGCACAAGCAGAGTAGCAACCACTCTCAATTGGAATGTACGTTTGCCATCCCATCTCATCAATAATTTTTGCAGACATAAGTGCGGCATGTGCATCGCCACCATTGCTCACAAGCATTAACAATTCGACCTCGGGATAGGCCTCTGTCATCCTCTCTAGGTTTAGTGCTGCTCTAGAGGTAATATCGTCCGCAAGGAGCGCCACGGTGGGCTCATCTAAATCAATTAAAAAAGGCAGGAAGCGCATGTCATATTGCTCTGCAATTGCGTCTGCAGACCACAAGACAAGGGCTAGAAATGAAAGAAGGGACTTTGAAAGCCTTAACAATTCTGAACACGCCATCAGACATTTAAACTCGGTTCACCGCTGAATTCAACGTTTAAAAGCAGCCTATCTGATATGATTGGGTTCTAAAATGACCTTGTGAGCAGCTGCATCAATTTGGACCACTCAAGTGGGGCTGCTCATTTATATGAAACAAGTATTCACATTAAAAGTCGTTTCATTAAAAGTGGCCGCTTATCTTTATGTTGGAAGTTAATTAATCCAGGCGCATTTCGACCGGATCAAATGTCATTATTATGGATTTCCAATGAGCATAATTTTCGACGGGCAGATCGAAACCGCGCGCGCCACATCGTAGAATGGCCCGCCTCGCAGCCTCAAAAGCTTGTTTGGTGGCGTTTTCAGAACTGCTTGAGCTAGAAGCAAGTTTGATTGAAGAAGGTTTTAGTTTGCCTTCCCTCGATATTTCAAATTCCACTTCGACAGATGTTCTCAGAGCATCAGAGGACAAACTACCAGTATTCCAGCAAGCGGAGATCGATTTGCGTAAGTTATCCTTTTCAGCGATTGGCATTGATTTACGCAGGTAACATTCTATTTCATTTGCTAGTTCCGCAGCCGTTAGGTTGCGCCTAAATATTTCGACAACTCCAAAATTTGGTAACGTCAGGTAGGTAAACGTAGAGTGGTCGAACGGATAGTCATCGCTAGAGCTATATTGTTTTGGGGCTGACCCAGATAACGCGAAAAAGGTGTTATCATGGGAAGCATGCGGAAGAGTCGCTTAAGTAAGTATAAACAGGGTCGCCTGGTCGAGCATTTTGTTGCCGGAACCACGGCTCGAACTGCGGCCAGTTTATGTG
>JAQWQJ010000059.1 GCA_029244725.1 Paracoccaceae bacterium | reverse complement strand
CGCTTCAAAGCTAGCTCAGAGGCTGCAAAAACAAAGCGAAAGGAGACGCAAACATTGACCGCAAAATAATCGCTGATACATAAACACGGGTGGGTCAATTCTCGGTGGAAATACTGGGTCAGTTCTCAACGCAAATCAACAGAGCTTCTATTGGAAGACGACGTGATCGACCAATTGATCAACATCTTTAGTAAAGCCAGACCACTGGTTCGATATTTCGAGTGATTCTTTGAAAGATGAGTTTTAAGCCGGTTTTGTTTGCTCCTACGGATTGTTGATATGGAAAGTTCGGACGCGCTTAAGGAAACAAATAATCGTGTTGCGCTACAGCTTTCCGTTTTTATTAACGCGCAGGCTGGGCAGCGGTGCCTGATCTAATGCGTCAAACTTTTTGATGCGAAGCAAAAATGCAAAGGCTTGAAACCTTCTGCCAAAGTCTTTAAATGGCTCTGGCAGACGTTTTTCTATTTCGACCACTATCTCCCTAACACGGCGTTCAGTCACTCGATACAGACCGACAACGCCTAACTGTCGCATCCCGCGGACAGACTAATCTATGGAGACTACGGATATGGCCAATGGCACCGTAAAATGGTTCAACTCAACTAAAGGCTTCGGCTTCATCGCACCTGACAATGGCGGCAAGGACGTTTTCGTTCACATTTCTGCCGTTGAGCGCGCAGGACTGACAGGTCTTGCTGACGATCAGAAAGTTACTTTCGACATCGAACCAGGTCGTGATGGCCGCGAGTCGGCTTCGAACATCGCTTTGGCATAAGCCAACGACTTGACGAATAAAAACGCGGCTCTTGAAAAAGGGCCGCGTTTTGCGTTTCTGCTGTCGAGTTAGCGACTAGCAGTTGTTGCGAGCAATAGCGGCTTACCGCTACCGAAAAATCATGCAGCGGTGAAGTTTCACCAAGCCTGCCAATCGCTGCGATAACAAAACCCAATGCTCATATTAGGTTCGTTATCCGCGTATGCGAGACTTAGAGTTTCTGGCGGCGCACGATTGTCCGATAAAGGAATGGTCAGTTGTAATCGCAAGCCACTCCTGACGTGTGCCCCTAGAACTTCTTACTCTGATTTTCGTGCTATCCGAGACCTTTTCTAAGCCGGCCTTCTAAAGTTGTATTCACCGAGGCTTTGATGTCTCCAGGGGTGAAGGCGTCCACAAGCACCTTTTCGAGGATATCAATCTCATCCCCCACTAGCTCTTGTGCTTCATTGAACAGGGTGTTGCTGGCTGAAGCGATAGCATCCACGAGCGCGGTCGTATCGACCTTTGAGCGAGCGTCAAACGGTACTTCGGAAAGCATTGGACGATCTTTGTAAGTGATGTGGTATCGGTCATCCTTACAGGTGTTGAACACGTGGCTGACAAATTGCGAGCACATTAGCCCGTGCTTTTCGCCCTTTGGACCGGCGATCCATGGGACTCTCGATGCGATTTGAGCGTTAGGCAAAACGCGTTTCTAACGCAAACGATCCTTAAGCAAAGATAATTTTGATCCACAGTGGGATTCCTTCATACTACCCCGAGTTCATATGAGGATCTTGGTGTTGAACAACGATATTAAGTCGATGCAGCTCTACCCGCGGCCAGAACGCATATTTTCTGATCTCGAAGCTCTCGGATATGGGCCAGAAGTTCCCCTTCCGGTCGATGTTCTCGCGCGATTTGACCAGCTTCACTATCACGGCATCGATGCGCTAAATGTCGCAATTTCCGCCTGTAAGATTGAAGCTCAAGATCGAATTCTGGAAGTTGGCTCAGGTTGGGGTGGATGTGCTCGTCATATCGCGCATGCTACAGGTGCAACGATCACGGCCGTGGAACTCCAGGCCGACTATGATCGCGTTGCACGAGATCTAACGGCACGCACAGACCTTAACGGCCGTGTCGAGCATGTAAATGCCGATTTCCTCGAACTTGATATAGAGCCGGGCACATTTGATCATGCGGTCAGTTGGCTGGCGCTGTTCCACATCCCTCGTAGGTCTGAGTATCTAGAAAAATTGCACAGGTCGCTAACACCAAACGGGACGCTTTTCGTAGAAGATCTATACATGATCAAAGAGCCCGACGATGACGAATTGGAGGATATCAAACAGCATTTGTTTCCTAACTCGCTTGTCGGTGAGAAAGACTATTTCTCATCGTTAGAAATGGCTGGGTTTGATGTTTCGATTGTGGACGACATGACGGTTGATTGGACAGAATTCACGAGTGACCGCTTGAAGAGTTTTCGGGACTCTCGGAAACTTTACATCTCCATTCACGGAATTCAGGGGTATGACATTATCGAGACGTTTTATTCCAAAATGGCTAGCTACTTCGCACGCGGATTGGTTGGCGGATTGAGGATTGCAGCGACCCGTCGAAATTAGCAATGAATGGCAGTCGGAACCTTTTAAGCCTATCGAAGACTGCAACGCGGATCATTGCGGACCCACGCAGGTTTTACCAATGCGCCACCTCGTTTGAGTAACTGAATTTTGCGTCTATGCAACATTGTCGTCCATTTTGTAATTCGGTTTGGGGCTGACCCAGATAACGCGAAAAAGGTGTTATCATGGGAAGCATGCGGAAGAGTCGCTTAAGTAAGTATAAACAGGGTCGCCTGGTCGAGCATTTTGTTGCCGGAACCACGGCTCGAACTGCGGCCAGTTTATGTG
>JAQWQJ010000058.1 GCA_029244725.1 Paracoccaceae bacterium | reverse complement strand
CACAGCATCCGGGCAACCGCCAGCTATATGACAAGCGCGGCCGCCCGGATGCTGGCCTACGGCTGCACCCTCATCACGCCACCTTCAATGTGGCAACATTTTGCGCTGCCCTTTGGTCCAATTTTACTCTGCCGTTGACAGATGTCTGAGGTGCGCTGGGACGTTAATTACGACAGTGTGTTTGCCTCGCATCATCTTCAAGCGTGAGACAGGATAGCTATAAGCTGATTCACTCACTGACTTGGACATAACGTGAAGCCTACTAATAGTTACATAAATAGTTACAATAGTAGTTACAGTTTTGAGCCATTTTGGTCAATAAAATATGAATAATCATATAAATAGGGGGGGAAAATGGTGGGTCGTGAGAGGCTCGAACTCCCGACATCTTCGGTGTAAACGAAGCGCTCTACCAACTGAGCTAACGACCCGCCGTGAGCGTTCGTTTAGCTAAGGTTGCCATCGGGTGCAAGAGGGTCTGTTGGGAAAATTTCGGAAAATCTTCCCGCTGTGCCTTAGCCCGTCATTGCATCCAATATCCGCGCCCAGCTTCTGATGCCTTTGTGGAAACTCTCCACATCATATTTCTCATTGGGCGAGTGGATCTGGTCGTCGTCTTTGCCGAACCCGACCAACATGGCGTCCATATTGAGTATGTCCTTGAAGAACCCAGCGATCGGAATTGATCCGCCGCATCCTGCAAAGGCTGCGGGCCGGCCCCATTCGTCTGAGAGCGCAACGCGTGCGGCCTCAAACGCTGAGTGTTCGGTCGACATCTGAGACGCTGGCGCGCCTTTTTCGGTGCGATACTCAACGGTGAAACCATCCGGCAAGTGGTTTGCCATATACGCGCGGAAAACTTCGCGGATTTTATCGGGGTCCTGTTGGCCGACCAAACGGAAAGACAATTTCGCCGAAGCCTGACTTGGCAACACGGTTTTGAATCCGTCGCCAGTATAGCCTCCCCAGATGCCGTTCACATCACACGTCGGGCGCGACCAGACTTGTTCGATGGGGGTGCGGTCAACTTCTCCTGCTGGGGCTTTTAGACCCACGTCGCCCAAGAAGGTTTCGTGATCAAAGGCAAGTGACTGCCACTGGCTGCGAATTTCGTCGCTAAGCTCGGGAACATCGTCATAAAAGCCGGGCAGGGTGATGGCGCCGTTGTCATCGTGCAGACCAGCCAAAACCTTGTTCAACACCCGGATCGGGTTCATTGCCAACCCGCCGAACATGCCAGAATGGAGGTCTTTGTCGGGGCCGGTGATTGTAAAGTCCTCGCACAGCATTCCGCGCAGTTGGGTGATGATCGCCGGGGTCTTACTTTCAAACAGGCCGGTGTCGCAGATCAGAGCCACGTCAGATTTCAGCTCCTTGGCGTTTTCCTTCATGAAGGGAATAAGGCTTGGGGAGCCGGATTCTTCTTCACCCTCAAAAAAGAAGGTGATTTTGCACGGCAGTTTGCCGTGCTCGGCCTTCCACATGCGGCAAGCCTCAACGAAGGTCATCAGCTGACCTTTGTCATCCGACGTTCCACGGCCGCGGAGGACTTGGCCTTTTGGCGTATCTTCCAATTGCGGATCAAACGGGTCGTTATCCCAAAGCTCTAGCGGATCAACGGGTTGAACATCGTAGTGGCCATAAAAAAGCACGTGTGGTCCATCGCCCTCAACATGGCCGACGACCATCGGGTGACCCGGAGTTTGGCGCTTAGTTGCCTCGATCCCGATGCTCTGCAAATCAGCGACCAACCAATCCGCTGCAACTTGGCAATGGTCCGCAAATGCCGGATCAGTCGAAACTGAAGGGATTCGCAAAAGCTCTTTTAAGCGCTCGATTGCGTTGGGAAGATCGGCGTCAATACGGGCGAGGACGGGTTCGATGGACATGTGGTGCTCCAATTCTGGGAATTCGTCGAAAGTATCACTCCTTTTTGAACTGTCCAGAGTTGGATTGATCGAAATCAACGCCTATAGATCGCGTCAATTTGTAGCCTCGAACAGAAGCAATGCGTGACATATATCTTCACAAAACCTAATATGTTCTGATCTAGGGCATGCGAATGCCCAATGAATAAGACCAAAGGAGACGCCCGTGGACTATACGGCTAAACTCGATAACGCTCTGACTGCCCTTCACGACGAAGGTCGCTACCGGACGTTTATCGATATCGAGCGTCGCAAAGGTCAGTTCCCCCACGCTGAATGGACCCGTCCTGACGGAACCAAACAGGAAATCACTGTTTGGTGTGGAAATGACTATCTTGGAATGGGCCAGCATCCGGTTGTTCTGGAAGCCATGCATGAAGCGATTGATGCCACTGGGGCAGGTTCGGGCGGTACGCGCAATATCTCAGGCACCACAGTTTACCACAAACGTCTGGAAGCGGAAATTTCTGACCTACACGGTAAAGAAGCTGCCTTGTTGTTCACCAGCGCTTACATCGCAAATGATGCCACGCTTTCAACGCTGCCAAAATTATTCCCTGGTTTGATTATCTATTCAGACGAATTAAACCACGCTTCGATGATCGAAGGCGTTCGCCGCAATGGTGGTGCCAAGCGGATCTTTAAGCACAATGATCTGGACCACCTGCGTTCTTTGCTAGAGGCCGATGATCCAGCCGCCCCGAAATTGATTGCCTTTGAATCCATTTATTCGATGGACGGAGATTTTGGGCCGATTGAAGCGCTCTGTGACTTGGCAGATGAATTTAACGCTTTGACCTATATCGACGAAGTTCACGCGGTCGGAATGTATGGCCCACGCGGCGCGGGCGTTGCTGAACGTGACCGACTGATGCACCGTCTCGACATCATCAACGGAACCTTGGCGAAAGCCTACGGAGTGATGGGTGGTTACATCGCTGCTTCCGAGAAAATGTGTGACGCAATAAGATCTTACGCACCGGGCTTCATCTTTACGACGTCGCTTGCACCTGCGGTTGCCGCTGGTGCCGCAGCCTCGGTTGCGCATCTGAAAAAAGACCAGGCGTTGCGTGACAAGCACCAGACACAAGCAAAAATCCTCAAGGCACGCCTAAAGGGTCTTGGGTTGCCGATCATCGATCATGGTAGCCACATCTTGCCAGTGATTGTGGGCGATCCAGTGCACACCAAAGAATTGTCAGATATGTTACTGGATCAGTACGGCATCTACGTCCAACCGATCAACTTTCCGACGGTTCCTCGTGGCACCGAGCGTTTGCGATTTACTCCGTCGCCTGTGCACGGTCCAAAAGAGGTCGATGCTGTGGTGCGTGCAATGGACGATTTGTGGTCGCATTGTGCGCTAAATCGCGCCGAATTAACTGCCTGATCAATTGCCACCTGAAACATTCGTTTCAATGTGATAAAAGTCCGCAATGAAGGTGCAGAATCGCGAATCACGGCCATGGGACGGCCTCGTTTCGCTGAGGCACCTTTCTGGGGACAGGTTGAAAGGGCAGTCGTGATGGTGCGACGCAAGCCAAAGCGTAACGAAGCGCAGGCTGAAGTTGAACCTAAAGGGTTCGACGACTTCGAGGTAAAGCTGGGGGATGCGATGCGTGGTGAACGTGCGACCATGGGCAAGTCTCTTTTGGACGTTCAACGCGAGTTGCGGATAAAAGCCTCTTATATTTCTGCGATAGAGAATTGCGACGCTTCGGTTTTTGAAACGCCGGGTTTTGTCGCTGGCTATGTGCGATCCTATGCGCGCTACTTAAAAATGGATGCCGAAGAATCGTACGAAAGATTCTGTGCGGAAAGTGGATTTGCCGTCTCTCGTGGTCTAACCAGCGAACACACGACCAAAGTCAAAGAACGCAAATCGCGCATGTCGCGCCCAAAGAAGCAGAAATCCGACGATCTGTTCGAGCGTGCAAAAACGCCTTTCATCCCGATGGAGGGGTCTGCACTCGCTGGCATCTCGCCCAACGCAATTGGCTCGTCGGCGATCTTGTTGGCAGTGATTGCATTGATCGCCTATGGCGCGTGGACTGTTCTCAACGAAATTCAAAAAGTTAGCGTGACACCGGTTGAGCAAGCTCCCGAAATTACTTCGACTTTGGGCAGCGGCTACGACTTTGCCCAAACTGACACTACAACTGCGGCAATTCCGACGGCGGATGCCTTTGATCGTCTTTATCGCCCACAGGCGCTTGATGTTCCAATTATCGTCGTTCGCGACGCGCCAATCTCGACGCTTGATCCAGCCGAGCTGGGTTTCTTTGCCCCACCCGAGATTGAAGACACGCTGGCGGGAATCGATGATCTTGTTGTTCCGATCATTGAAGATGTCATCGCCGAAGTGGCCGAGGAACCAGTTGCTGATCCCATCGTGGTTGAAGAAGCCGCGCCCCAGATTGCGATTTTGGCCGTTCAGCCGGCGTGGGTTCGTGTCCGTGGGGCAGACGGTAATGTGATTTTCGAAAAGATTCTGGACGCGGGCGAAGAATATCTGCTTCCGCAACTTGAAGACGCTCCAACTCTGCGCGCAGGTAATTCCGGCTCTGTTTACTTTAAAGTAAATGGTGAGGTTTACGGTCCAGCTGGTGGCGCTGGTGGTGTTGCCAAAAACGTTGCGTTGTCGGCGGACAATTTGTCGGGTTCCTATGCTGAAGCTGATCCAGCCTCTAGCGGTGATCTGGCCAAGTACCTCTCGGTCGCGGACGCGAATTAATTCTGACAGGGAATTGCCGCGCTACGTCGCAGCCACTATGTAGAGCGCAGAAATTTCGTTTGCCCTTTGAGGTCCCATGTCCCTGAATTCCATTCGTCCGTGGCGCAATATTGAACGCCGTAAATCCCGTGTGATCCATGTGGGCAACGTTCCTGTGGGCGGCGACAGCCCGATCAGCGTGCAAACGATGACCAACACGCTTACCACCGATGTGGCCGCGACCGTGGCACAAGTTCAAGCGGCTGCAGAGGCAGGCGCAGACATCGTGCGTGTCTCGGTGCCAGATGAGGCCAGTTCGAAGGCTCTAAAAGAGATCGTGCGCGAAAGTCCGGTTCCGATCGTTGCTGACATCCATTTTCACTACAAACGCGGCATCGAAAGCGCCGAAGCCGGGGCAGCTTGTTTGCGTATCAACCCCGGCAACATCGGCAATGAGGCCCGCGTGAAAGAGGTGATCAAGTCAGCCAAAGACAACGACTGCTCAATCCGCATCGGTGTAAACGCTGGGTCGTTGGAAAAGCACCTGCTTGAGAAATACAGAGAGCCTTGCCCCGAAGCGATGGTTGAAAGCGGATTAGCGCACATCCGCATTCTCGAGGATAATGATTTTCAAGAATATAAGATCAGTGTGAAGGCCTCAGATGTCTTTCTGTCTGCTGCAGCTTATCAGTCATTGGCCGATGCTACAGATGCCCCAATTCATCTTGGAATAACCGAGGCGGGCGGTCTGACCTCAGGCACTATCAAGTCATCAATTGGACTGGGTAACTTGCTTTGGATGGGCATCGGCGACACCATCCGCGTTTCGCTTTCGGCTGATCCGGTTGAGGAAGTCAAAGTTGGCTATGAAATCCTAAAATCGCTTGGCTTGCGTCACCGGGGCGTCAACATCATCTCATGCCCAAGCTGCGCGCGACAAGGATTTGACGTTATTAAAACGGTCGAGGCTTTGGAAAAGCGTTTAGAGCATATCAAAACACCGATGAGCCTGTCGATTATCGGCTGCGTCGTAAATGGACCGGGCGAGGCTTTGATGACCGATGTCGGTTGGACCGGTGGCGGGGCAGGGGCTGGCATGGTCTATCTGGGTGGCAAGCAAAGCCATAAGATGTCGAACGACCAAATGGTTGAACACATCGTTGAGCAGGTCGAGACTAAAGCGGCTGAATTGGATAACGCTGCCGCCGAGTAATTCACTCGGCGAGCGGGGGCAAGGTGCGCAATTGATGCGCACCCCGCGATATTATTTCCGACGGCGTGGAACGTCATTTCCACCAAAGCTTTTCTTACCGGGTTTACGGAAAGACTTGCTGGCAGAAGCTGCGCCTGGTTTGCCCTTAGGCTTGCCGGCTGCCGGTCCATCTGACTTGCGGAAAGGCTTATCGCCGCGTGGTTTATCACCATCGCGCTTTGGGCGATCCGACGGGCCACCCTCTTTCTTGCGATAAGGCTTGTCGCCACCGCTTTTGCGGAAAGGCTTATCGCCATCGCTTTTGCGGAAAGGCTTATCGCCATCGCTCTTACGGAACGGCTTATCGCCATCGCTCTTACGGAACGGCTTATCGCCATCGCTTTTGCGGAATGGCTTGTCGCCATCGTTCTTACGGAACGGCTTTTCACCATCCCGCTTACGGAACGGCTTATCTCCGTCGGGTTTACGGAAAGGTTTGTCGCCGTATCCACCTTCGCTCTTGCTGTGGCGTGGTTTCTTCGGGCGCTCGCCGTCAGATGAATCCTCAGGGCGCGGTTTAACTTTGCCGCTGTCCTGCCATTTCTTGGCTTTGTGTCCGTCGTCTTCACGACGAGGACGGCTTGGTTTGTTGTCATCCCAAACGCGCTTGCCACGTGGTTTATCATCGTCGCGGCGCGGTGGGCGTGGCGATGATGATCGCGGACCCGACGAAATATTCGGCGCAGAGTCTAGCTTGACCATGGCGATGCCTTCTTCAAGCTCACCACCTTGATCAAGGAAGGTCATCATCCGATCAACAGACTTGTCGGCGATCTCAATGAACGATTCCGACTGTTGAACGCGGATCGCGCCAATCGCGTTTTTATCGAGGTTACCAGCACGCAAAATCATGGGCAGCAACCAACGCGGTTCAGCCTGCTTATCGCGGCCAACAGAAACCGAGAACCAAGTGCTTGATCCAAAGTCGTCGTGGTTTTTGCGCTCTGGCTTGGCGTCTGGCTCTGACAGATCCTCAGGCGCTGACTGGCGCGATTGATATAGCGTCAGATAAGCTGCGGCGATTTTTTCGGCGCTGTGCTGGGCAAGCAGCGTTTCAGCAAAGGTAGTTTGCTCGGCGGTCAATTCTGCCTGCCACACAGGATCTTCCAAAAGACGTTCTTGGTCTTTTTGGCGAATAGCTTCGGCAGAGGGAGGTGAAACCCAATCCGCTTTCAGCTTGGCCCAGCTCAATAAACGCTGAGCTTTCTTAACAGTTTTCGGCGTGGCAATAAGCGCTGAAATACCTTTGCGACCCGCGCGACCAGTCCGACCAGAACGGTGCAAAAGTGCCTCGCTGCCCTGAGGCAGTTCAGCGTGGATCACCAGATCAAGGTTCGGCAGGTCGATACCGCGCGCCGCGACATCGGTTGCGACACATACATTCGCACGACCATCGCGCATCGCTTGCAGGGCGTGGGTACGCTCAGACTGGCTTAGCTCACCCGACAGGCTAACGACTCGGAAACCACGGTTTGAAAAGCGTGACATAAGGCGCGCGACCGAGGCACGTGTGTTGGCGAAAACGATCGAGGTGTTTGCGTCATGGAACCGCAGCAAGTTGATGATCGCGTTCTCAACTTCGTTGTGGTGAACAGTCATCGCTTGATAGGAAATGTCAGCGTGTTGGTTGCCAGCTGAAACAGTCGAAACGCGCACAGCGTCGTTTTGAAACTGCTTGGCCATTTTGGCGATTTGTGCGGGCACAGTGGCCGAGAACATTAGCGTGCGGCGCTCATCCGGTGCTTCGCCCAGCATGAACTCAAGGTCTTCGCGAAAACCCATGTCGAGCATTTCGTCGGCTTCGTCCAGAACGACGGCACGGATGGAATCCAGAACAAGCGCACCCTTTGTTATGTGGTCACGCAAACGACCCGGCGTGCCAACAACAATATGTGCCCCACGCTCAAGCGCGCGGCGTTCGTCGCGAGCGTCCATGCCACCGACACAAGACGCCATGCGTGCACCAGCTTTGGCAAACAGCCAACCAAGTTCGCTTTTAACCTGCATCGCCAATTCGCGGGTCGGTGCAATCACCAATGCGAGGGGCTCTGCGGCACGACCAAAACGCTCTTCGTCTTCTAAAAGCGTTGGGGCGATTGCCAAGCCAAAACCAACCGTCTTACCCGATCCAGTTTGCGCCGAGACCAGAAGGTCTGAGTTGTTCAGCTCTGGCTCTGACACCGCGTTTTGAACGTCGGTCAGGGTTTCATATCCGCGCTCGGATAGCGCGTCTGCGATTGTTTTAATCATGGCTCGGGGTCAATCCGGATAGGGGACGCTCACAAGCGCCCTGTGACTGCGGTGTAAAATGCAGGAAAGGGGGCCGTGTAAGCTGGTTTTTCCCGATTGTATAGGGCTTAATCGTTGTCCTTATTGGCTTTGGCGGCTTCTACGATGGCATCTAAGCGCGTCAAACTGTCCTTGGACCACGTATCTTTGTTGTCATAGTAGTTATCTACTCTCTTGTGATGTTTAGGGATAATCACCCAAGGCTGCATAGTCGACGTGAAGATATGAACGTTCGGTGGGTAACGATCTGGATCATCCAGAGTGCCCACTTTGAAAAAGCGGATATAGTCACGAAGGCCGCCAAAATAGTAATGCGTCCACAGTGTTACGCGACATTTCGGACAGCGCGCCATGAGCTGACCTTTCCCGCTGGGCGAGTCAATCATCAGTTCCTCAACATCGCCTTGGATAAGTTCGACGCGTTCAGTTTCGATCAACGCATTGGTGGCGAAAGCTGTTCCAGATTGACGTTGGCACCATCGGCAGTGGCAGGCATGAACAATCAAAGGGTCAGAGGTTACGCGGAAGCGAACGTGGCCACAGGTGCAGCCACCTTCGCAGAGTTCAAAGGCATCGGTCATATTTGTCTCCCGCTGGTTTGGAGACAGCTTAACCTGAAATTCACTAATATCTCAGAATTTCAGTACTCAATCCTGTGCGCACGTTACAGCGAGGTCTGAGATGACATTCAGCGCATCCTGTTCACGGCCTAAGGGCACAAACAGATGGTCGTGATAAAAACCGGCAACGGGGTTCACGCCCATGCCCTCTTTCGCAAGCTCAGTCGCGATACGGGCGATAAAGCCCACGGCCTCTAGCGCAGAGTGAATGTTCAATGTGATCATCCGACACGGGAAATCGTAGCCAAGGTCAAACCTGTCAGCTTCGGTCTGCATCAGGATAAGCGTGGTGCCCTCATCTTCTTGAAAGATCATTCGGGCGGTCAAGCCATCTGGCACTTGGCGGTCTTTCAGTGTGGCAAAGACGAATACGCCTTCGACCAAACTCGCCGTCATAGAACCAAGCAATACGCCTAAATCAGTTTCGCCAGACACAATCCGTTACTCGCCACTCAATTCAGAAATCAATTGAACGAATTGCGCCTTTGGCACATAGCCACGCAACATTTCGGTCTCCAAAATGAAGGTTGGTGTTCCTGTAATCGACATTTGATTCCCCAATGCGCGATTGGCGTTAATCTCTTCTGAAACTGCGACCGAGGTCATTTCTGCAAGGATTGCATCGTCATCAAGATCCAGAGCATTGGCCAAACGGCGCAAATTGACCTCGTTAAGGCTACCACCAAATGCCATTAACGCATCTTGCATAGCCTCGTAGCTTTCACCCCCAAACAACATGCGTGTGGCAATTGCGAAACGGGAAGCGATTACAGATTCTTCACCTAAGATCGGGTACTCTTTGTAGACCATCCTAACTTCGTCATTTTCTGCAATGATTTCCTTAACTTCAGGATGCGCTTTGCGGCAGTAGCCGCAGCGGTAATCTACGAACTCGACAATATCGACTGATCCGTCCGGATTGCCCGCAATGTGTGAAAACCCATCGTCAAATAGATCGTCCGCGAATGCGTTAACCAAATCACGATCCGATTGCACTTCGTCAACTTGGCGCTGTTGCTCAAGGACCTGAATGACTTCGATAATCAATTCAGGGTTCTCAAGAAGATAATTGCGGACCGCATCGCCGAAAGCAGAAGATTCTTCGTCGGTCATATTATCAATGTCAAATGCGTGAACAGGCGAGGCGAGCAATGCCAGCACAGTGAAGAATTTCAATAGGCGCTTCATGGTAGCTCCGGTTTTTGGCGTCGCGAATTGGCAAGGCCGTGATTCAAAAGGTTTTCCGCTTGATTTCGTGGCTGGCAAAGACGGGCATTGACCCGCAGAACACAGAGTGGAAAAAGCAATTAGAGAATGAATAAGAGGGCAGTATGAGGAACTCAAGCAGAAGTGACGTGGATGCCTTCATCGTGATGGACGTCATGGAAGCGGCGCGCGCCGCCGAGGCTGAGGGCCGTCACATTATTCACATGGAAGTTGGCCAACCCAGCACCGCTGCGCCTGTCGCTGCGCGAACTGCTTTGGTTGACGCAATGGAGACCAACGCGCTGGGGTATACGGTGGCCTTGGGTATCCCTGAATTACGCACTCGTATCGCGCAACTCTATCAAGATTGGTACGGGGTCGAGATCTCGCCTGAGCGGATTGTGGTAACCTCGGGATCCTCTGGCGCGTTCATACTGGCGTTTTCCGCCCTCTTTGACAGTGGCGCTCGCGTTGGTATTGGTGAGCCGGGTTATCCGAGCTATCGCCAGATTTTGCACGCTTTGGGGATGGAAACTGTTGGCATTCAGACCAGCGAAGAAGCGAGATTTCAACCAACCCCAAGCGATTTGCAAACGCTGGCGCTGGACGGGCTAATGGTAGCATCACCAGCTAACCCATCAGGCACCATGTTGGGTTTCGATGAGTTGAAAGCGTTGATCGATGCCTGCCAAGCGGCCGGTACCTCGTTCATCTCGGACGAGATTTACCACGGCATCGAATACGAAGCCAAGGCAGTCACTGCATTAGAGATTTCTGACGACGTCTATGTGATTAATTCGTTCTCAAAGTATTTCTCGATGACAGGTTGGCGGATCGGCTGGATGGTCGTCCCGCAAGATCATGTGCGCCGTATTGAGCGGCTAGCGCAAAACATGTTTATTTGCCCACCCCACGCCAGTCAGGTCGCGGCTTTGGCTGCCCTCGATTGCAGCGACGATCTGCAGGCCAATTTGGAAGTGTATACTGAGAACCGTCGCCTAATGCTTGAGGGTTTGCCCAAAGCCGGGTTTGATCGTATCGCCCCTCCGGATGGGGCATTTTACGTTTATGCGGACATCAGCCACATCACCAATGACTCGCTGGCGTTCTGCAAGCGCATCCTTGATGAAGCGGGGATCGCGGTGACGCCTGGCTTGGACTTCGACAAAGAGCGCGGTGGGGGAACATTACGTTTCAGCTACGCCCAAAGCACCGAGGACATCCGCGAAGGGTTAAAGCGCTTAGAGGTATTCATGGAGGAGTTTCAAAATGGATAACCGCAGTGTCGCAAGCCTTTGGATCGGCGGGGCACTATCACTTCTCGATCAGGTGTGTCTGCTGTCCTATGTTAAGCACGGTTATGAGGTGACGTTGTTTCACTATTTCCCGCTTGAGAACGTGCCGGATGGGATCAAAACCGCCGACGCAAGAGAGATTTACGAAGACGACGACATCCTCATTCATCGCAATGGTTCACCGGCTATGCACGCGGACATTTTCCGCCTGAACTTGATGAAAAAAGCAGACATGATCTGGGTTGATACGGATCAGCTGTGCCTAAAACAGTTTGATCCCGCCGAACGCCATATTATTTCATATTTCGACGACAGTAATTTGGCAAATTCAGTTATGCGGTTGCCCAAGGACAGCGCCGCACTCGCGTATATGCTCGAGTTTGTTGAAGATCGTTATCCGGTTCCCCCTTGGGTTAAACGCAGCGTGCGTATTGCTCTGAACAGTGCAAAGCGTGAAGGGAAACCTATTCACATCACCGAGCAAAAGTTTACGACCTACGGGCCGAGCCTGCTGAAATACGCGCTAAAACAAAGCGGAGAATTGGAGCATGCTAAACCGCCGCACGTTTACCTGCCATTGCCTTCGACACAGCATCGGTTCATCGCCAAAGCCAAGTTTACCGATGAGATATTGAATGTCATGATCAAACCCGACACACGGGGAATGCATTTGTGGTCAACAAATGTGCGCAAGAACGGATGGCTTGAGCAAGTCGAAACCGGAAGTTTCTTGGCACTAATGGCTAACGATGTTGGGATCGTTTTGGACGCATGAAAAAGATCGTTCTGATAATTGCTGCTATGCTGATCGGCGCAACTGCGTCGCTCGCTCAGGATCTTTCGGGGTTGGCGCGATTTGATGTCAGCAAAAGCAGCATTGAAAACAAGTGGCGCGGCGTGATGCTGACACTCGGATTGTCGCAAGGAGTGCCTTGGCGGGTGTTTACGTTGGATGAACCTCGTAGGTTGGTTGCCGACTTTCGCGAAGTGGATTGGGGCGACGCGACGGGGCTTTCACTCGATCAGACGGATCGTGCAGGCGACGTTCGTTTCGGCCAATTCCAGCCCGGGTGGTCGCGGATGGTTGTCGATCTGAAAGCACCGCTAAAACTAGACGCGGCTGAAATGCGGATTGACGAGGATACAGGTCTTGCTGAACTACAGGTCGACCTTGCGCTGGTAAGCAGTGCGGAATTTAGCGAAACCTCAGGGCAGCCTGAAACCCCGGGGTGGTGGTTGCCGCCCGCTGCTGAGGTTGCCAAGGCGCGCATGCGTCAATCAGGGCAAGAAGAACTGACGGTCGTCATTGACCCTGGACATGGCGGCATTGATCCGGGTGCCGAACACGGTGATCAGACCGAGAAAGTCTTGATGCTGGCCATGGCACGCGAGTTGAAAGACCATCTGGTGCGCACAAACCGAATGCGAGTGGTTCTGACCCGCGATGATGACAGCTTTGTGCCACTGGAAATGCGCGTGGCAATTGCCCGCCATGCCGAAGCAGATCTATTCATTTCGCTTCATGCTGATGCGCTGGGGCAGGGACAAGCACATGGGGCGACGGTTTATACGCTCTCTGATACGGCATCTGACAAAGCCAGCGCTGCGTTGGCTGAACGCCATGATCGTGATGATCTGTTAGCGGGGGTGGACCTCCGAGGGCAGGATGACACGATTGCCAACGTCTTGATGGATCTTGCGTGGCTTGAAAACCAACCACGTTCTCAAGCGGTCGCAAATGCCATTGTGCTTGCACTTGATCAGGCCGGCACGCCATTACACAAGGTGCCGCGTCGTTCGGCTGGGTTTTCGGTCTTAAAGGCACCAGACATCCCATCCGTGTTGCTTGAAGTCGGCTTTCTGTCTTCCACCAAGGATCGCGAACGTTTGCTGGACCCTGAATGGCGCGCCAACACGGCCGCGGCGATCACCAGCGCCATTCTGTCGTGGTCCCAAACAGATGCCGCGATCGGTGATCTGGTGCGGCAATAGGCGATAAACTGACCACATACACAGCCTTCTGTTTTGACCCGGCAACAACCGCTAGCTATAGAGACGCTGATACCTTCAAAGGGCACGTGATTTGATCCGCGCAATCTTTTCATTTTTCGGGGCGATTTTTAGCTTTTTCGTCCTATCGACCTTTATGGTCGCGCTGAGCATTGGCGCGGTCTTTTGGGTGTATGGAAAAGACTTGCCCAGCCACGCAGCGCTGGCAAAATATACGCCACCGACGATCAGCCGCATCTTCTCAGGCGAAGGCCTGATCATCGACGAATTCGCCAAAGAACGCCGCTTGTTCGTGCCGATCGCAGAAGTGCCGGACATTGTGAAATACGCGTTTATCTCGGCTGAGGATAAGAATTTCTACCAGCACGCGGGCTATGACCTACGTGGTATTGCTGCCGCCGCGGTCGAAGGTGTGCTGTCTGGTGGCCAAACTCTGCGCGGTGCTTCTACTATCACCCAGCAAGTTATGAAGTATTTCCTGCTGTCGGGTGATCGCAAGATTGAGCGTAAGATCAAGGAAATCATCCTAGCGACACGGATCGAAGAGACGCTGACCAAAGACAAAATTCTCGAACTCTACATGAACGAGATATTCTTGGGGCAAAACTCATACGGTGTTGCTGCGGCTGCCCAAACCTATTTCAACAAACCTTTGTCTGCATTGGCCCCACACGAGGCCGCTGTTCTTGCCGCAATGCCCAAGGCCCCCGGCTCATTCCACCCTGTGCGCCGCAAAGAACGTGTAACCCAACGCCGAGACTTCATTCTTCGAGAGATGATGGAGAACGGCTATATCACGTCCGAGGTTTATGAATCCGAGCGGCTGTTGCCTCTGCTGTCAGTACAGAACGGCGATTTCCCAAGCTACCGCGTTGAGTTACCTCCGCGCGATTACTTCACCGACGAAATTCGCCGGCAGCTGTCACGCGACTTTGGCGAGGGTGAGTTTTTCTCGGGCGGTTTGACCGTCCGCGCGACGATTGATCCTGAAATGCAGGACGTCGCCGCCCTCGCGCTTAAGTCCGCGCTTGAGAATTACGACCGTGCGCAAGGCCATTGGCGTGGTACTGGCATCATTATTGAACGACCCAATCTTGCGGATGGGCTTTGGCAAGAGGCTTTGGCCGAAGTCACGTTGCCCCGCGATATTGAGCTTGAGGGCCAATGGCATCTAGCTGTTGTGCGCCGTCTGGGTGATTTCGCTGCGCAGATAGGTATCGAAAACATTGCTGACGATGATGACGGCCACTGGATTTTGCGCGAAGACGTTCAGTGGGCCAGCCTGACCCAAGAAGAAACCGAAACCGGACTGAAGCCTGGACCCAAGGCAAGTGTCGCCAAAGATTTGCTTAAGCTTGGTGAAGTCGTTTATGTCCGCGCCCAAATGGACGACGAGGGCAAATTCTCGAACTGGACATTGCGCCAAGTGCCTGAAATCCAAGGTGGTTTCATGGCGATGGACGTCAACAACGGGCGAGTTTTGGCGATGCAAGGCGGGTTCAACTATTCAAACTCGGTCTTTAACCGGACTACACAAGCGAAACGTCAGCCGGGCTCGGCCTTTAAACCGTTCGTCTATGCGGCGGCCTTGGACAGCGGCTATTCCCCCGCCACAATCGTGATCGACGCACCAATTGAAATCGAAACACCCGAAGGTTTTTGGCGTCCCAAAAACTCGTCTGACAAATACTACGGTCCAACGCCCGTTCGCATTGGTATCGAACAATCGAAAAACCTTATGACCATACGCCTTGCCCAAGATGCGGGTATGGAAACGATCGCTGAATACGCTGAACGGTTTGGTGTCTACGATGCGATGAACCCGTACCTTGCGAACTCTCTGGGGTCCGAGGAAACCACGCTTTACCGCATCGTTGCGGCCTACGCGATGTTCGCCAACGGTGGCGAGCGTGTTGAACCAACGTTGGTGGACCGCGTTCAGGATCGATACGGCCAAACCGTTTATCGCCACGACCGGCGCGAGTGTGTGGATTGTACCGTGCCAAACCTGCCCCAGGGCACACGTCCTGAGATCGTTAGCTACCGCGAGCGCGTAATGGATGAGATCACGGCCTATCAGCTGGTGTCGATGCTTGAAGGCGTGGTGCAACGCGGCACGGCGGCGCGTTACGTGGACTTGCCAGTGCCTTCAGCCGGAAAAACAGGCACAACCAACGAAAGCCGCGACGTTTGGTTCGTCGGTTTTACCAGCAACATCGTTGCCGGCTGCTACATAGGCTATGACGTTCCCAAGCCGCTCGGCAAGGGTTGGTATGGCGGTTCGACCTGTGGACCGGTGTTCCAAGACTTTATGGCCAAAGCCGTGGAAAAATTCGGCGGCGGTCAGTTCGTTGTTCCGACAGGTGGCGAATTCATCAACATGGACCGCTACACCGGCGCACGTTTAGCCGATGACGCTGAGGGCGAAAATGTAGTGGCCGAATTCTTCCGCGAAGGAGATGAGCCTGTGTTTGGCATCAGCCTAAATGATGGCTTTGCACTCGGATCGAACCTAAAATCGGAAGAAGACCTACTCAACGAAGCACTCGAAGCCGCCGAAGCTGCCTCGGACGCCGCAGAAGAAGGCACCATCGTCATCCCGACCGACGACAACAAAGCCGACTTTGGTACACTCAGCTCGGGTGGGCTTTATTAGTGCGCTCACCTAAGCGCAGCTTGCCCCCATTTGTTCGCTGGTTTATCTAGCCAAGACGTACCAAAAGGCAGGACCAACAATGCGCGCAGACGTTCAGAACGCGGTTACACAGATTGAAAAATCACTTGAGTTGTTAAAGCAGCGTATGGACTGGGAAACCGTTCCGCATAGGCTTGAGGAATTCAACGCGCGTGTCGAAGATCCGACGCTTTGGGAGGATCCTGATAACGCGCAGAAGCTTATGCGCGAGCGGCAGAACCTTGTGGATGCCAAAGCAACTCACGACACGATGGCGCAGGATCTTTCGGACAATATCGAGATGATCGAGCTTGGTGAAATGGAAGACGACGCGGAAGTCGTCGAAGACGCCGAAAACATGATTTTGAAGCTGGTTGATAAGGCTGCTGAGAAAGAGCTTGAAGCGTTGCTGGATGGCGAAGCTGACAGCAATGATACCTTCCTTGAGATCAACTCGGGCGCGGGTGGCACAGAAAGCTGTGACTGGGCGAGCATGCTGGCGCGAATGTATGTCCGCTGGGCTGAAAAAAAGGGCTACAAGGTCGAGCTTCAGTCCGAAACCGCTGGCGAAGAAGCGGGCCTAAAGTCGGCGGCTTATAAAATTAGTGGGCACAATGCTTATGGCTGGCTGAAGTCGGAAAGCGGCGTGCATCGTTTGGTGCGCATTTCTCCGTTTGACTCGGCCGCGAAACGCCACACGTCGTTTTCGTCCGTCTGGGTTTATCCAGTTGTCGACGACAATATCGAGATTGACGTGAACCCTTCGGACATTCGTATTGATACTTACCGGTCCTCGGGCGCTGGCGGTCAGCACGTCAATACGACAGACTCGGCTGTGCGTATCACCCACATGCCGACAGGTATCGTGACAACCAGTTCGGTGAAATCACAGCATCAAAACCGTGATATCGCTATGAAAGCGCTGAAATCCCGTCTCTATCAGATGGAGCTGGATCGACGGAACGCAGCGATCAACGAGGCCCATGAAAACAAGGGCG
Source organism: Paracoccaceae bacterium (assembly GCA_029244725.1). Lineage (GTDB taxonomy): Bacteria > Pseudomonadota > Alphaproteobacteria > Rhodobacterales > Rhodobacteraceae > JASMHC01. Next base: position 42,280 of record JAQWQJ010000058.1, on the reverse strand, counting down.
ATGCGGGTTGGGGCAACCAAATCCGCTCATATGTTCTTCAACCCTACCAAATGGTCAAAGACTTGCGAACGAATTTTGAGACGTCTGATACCAAGGGTGTCTTGGACGGGGATCTAGACGGATTTATGGCCGCGACTTTGGCTATGGACGTTGCTGGAAAATCCCGCGCCGAGGCGCAAGCAAGCGATTAAACAAGGGATGCACTGGTATGGATGAACGTCTTCTGAAACCAGCGCATGAGCTTGTCATGGACATGGCAGAGGGTCGGTTAACGGCCGTCGAGCTAATGACCGCTTCTCTTGATCGAATTGACGCAGTGAATCCCCTCGTTACAGCAATCGTTGCATTAAGGGACCGCGATGAGCTTCTGCGTGAGGCCGCCTTGGCAGACTTAGTGCCGGTCTCAGAGCGGGGAGCGTTGCATGGATTGCCGACTTCGATAAAAGATTTTGACGACGTTGCAGGTTTGCCTACGCGCGGCGGGTGTCGCGCATGGCCCGAGGCGCCAGTAAAAACCGACAGCTTGATGGTGTCACGGATGCGCAAGGCTGGTGCGATTTTTATGGGCAAAACGAATGTGCCTGAGTTGGGATTAGGATCGCATACGTTCAATCTGGTTTATGGCACCACACGCAATCCCTACAATCTCGACGTCTCTTCTGGAGGCTCATCCGGAGGCGCAGCCGTTGCATTGGCTACTCGCATGCAAACGATTGCCGACGGTTCTGACATGATGGGCAGCCTGCGCAATCCGGCGGCGTGGAATAATCTATACGGTTTCCGCCCTTCCATCGGCTTGATCCCGAGCGACCCGCGCAAAGATGTGTTCTTGCACAAGATTTCGACGCTTGGACCATTGGCCCGTAATGTACGCGACCTTGGTATGCTGTTAAACGTCCAAGCTGGGACCGATCCACGTTTCCCACATTCGCTAGCCAAGCCTAACCTGAACAATCTTATGGCTGCCGACATGCGCGGAAAGCGGATTGGCTGGCTCGGGGATTGGGGCGGGGCATATGCAACAGAGACAGGAATCCTAGAGCTTTGCGAAGCAGCTCTTGGCGAGCTAGTTTCTCTTGGGGCCAATGTCACATCTCTTGACCCGCCGTTTTCACGCGAAGCTATGTGGGAGTCTTGGACCCAATTGCGTGGCTTTGCTTTGGCGGCAAACAATGGTTCGCTTGTTGACGATCCCAACACGCGCGACTTGATCAAAGAAGATGCCTTGTGGGAGATCGAATTGGGTCAATCCATGTCCGCAATGGATGTTCAGCGGGCGTCAGTCATAAGGTCGAACTGGTTCCAGCGCGCAGCCCAATTGTTTGAGAAATTCGACGCGCTGATATTGCCGACAACCCAAGTGTGGCCGTTCGCCCAGCATTTACCGTACCCTAAAGAGATAGCAGGCGTTCAAATGGATACCTACCATCGTTGGATGGAGGTCATGCTACCAGCTAGTCTTATCGGTCTGCCGAGCCTTAGTGTGCCTATCGGCTTTGGGGATAATGGGCTTCCTATGGGGATGCAGATCATTGGGCGCTTCGGCGCTGACCGCGCGGTTCTAGAGCTTGGACAGGCATGGCACGAAGCCACGGATTGGCCAAACGCCCAGCCACCAAAGATTTATATGTAATACATTTGAACTCCGCGCCGTTTCCTTGGACCATTGCTATCAGGGAGATAAATTTATGCCATTGACCAAGCTTGCAGGCGCGCCAGAGTTTGAAAAGATCACGTTTGCCACCGCAGGGCGGGCCGTAAAACTAGGGCTGGCGGATGTGAGGGCCGCAAAATGGTACGGGATTATTTTCACCCTACCGTATGTGATCGGCGGGCTAATATTCTCATACATCACCTGGGCCACGTCCGAGAGCTACTGGTTGATCTTCGCCGCTGTGGGTTTTCCGCTTTTAGGACCATTTGCATCGGTTGGGCTTTACGATGTCAGCCGCAAACGTGAACACGACATCCCGCTTGATGGCAAAGAAATATTCGGCGTCGTCTCGCGACAGCGGTCCGGCCAACTGCCGTGGCTAAGCGCGGTCATCATTATGATCGTTATGTTTTGGTTTTTCCTTGGTCACATGATTTTCGCGCTGTTTTTGGGTCTATCGGCGATGACCAATATATCCTCGTCCTTATCAGTGTTTCAGACGAACGAGGGCATCAGCATGCTGATTTTCGGCACCGGCATAGGCATGGTCTTTGCGTTCATAGTATTTGCAATTTCGGTGTTCGGCATTCCTATGTTGCTTGATCGCGAAATTGATTTTGTGACGGCGATGATCGTTAGCTTTAAAACAGTCATCGATAACCCTGTGGTCACAATATTCTGGGCAGGATTTATCGTCGCGTTTTTGACCCTTGGGATGGCCCCGCTGTTTTTTGGGTTGTTTCTTACAATGCCATTACTTGGACACGCCAGTTGGCATTTCTACGATCAATCCATTGTGAAAGAGCAATAAAAAAGGCGCCCGTTTTGGGGGCGCCTTCAATAAATTCAGATGTGACAAGCTTACTTATCAGTGGCCTTTTTTGAGGCGCTCGATGCGGTCGAAAGTGGATCGTCGGCACGCTGAACTGAACCCTCAAAATGCGCACCAGATTCGATTGCGATCGTTTTGTGGATGATGTCGCCTTCGACGCGCGCTGTCGACGTCAGGCGAACTTTCAAGCCACGAACGCGGCCAACGATGCGGCCATTGACGATAACGTCATCAGCAACGACTTCACCTTTGATCGTCGCGCTTTCGCCGATGGTCAGTAGGTGGGCGCGGATGTCGCCTTCGACGGTGCCCTCAACCTGAATGTCGCCGGTTGTCTTCATATTGCCCGTAACGTGCAAGTCCGACGAAAGCGTCGATGGAGCCGGCTTTGGCTTAGCAGGAGATGGGGCCGGAGCCGCCGGTTTAGAGTCTGTTTTAGGGGCCGGTGCACTGCTGGCGGTTGCGCCTTCGGTCGTGGTTGCTCCGGGTTCGTTGATTTTGCTTTTAGAAAACATTGTATGCGGCCTCGATATAGTTCATCGGATTTACGGGTTTGTCGTCGACACGAACTTCGTAGTGAAGATGCGAGCCTGTTGATCGTCCAGTACTTCCCATATCACCAATTTGTTGCCCACGCGAGACTCTTTGGCCTTTCTTCACGCGGATGCGCGAGAGGTGGCCGTATCGGGTTTCAATTCCGAACTCGTGTTGGATTTTGATGAAGTTTCCGTAGCCGGATTGCCATCCTGCAAAGGTGACTGTTCCGTCAGCGGGCGAGAATATGTCAGTGCCACTTGGGGCAGCAAAATCAACACCATTGTGCATGCGACGACCACCTGTCTTGGGATCGCGGCGATGGCCAAAACCCGAAGTGAATCGATAGGACGATTTGACCGGGTTGGCGAACGGCACGCCTTCGGCGGCAATTCGATAAATGTTGAGAGCTTCCATCTGTTCAAGCAGGCGGTTTGCGCGATCCAAGTTCGTGGTCTCTTGAACCGATTCTTTTGTTGAGAAGCTTATAGGTTCCATTGGTCCACCTTGTCCGCCATAACCACGTTGGACTTGTCGGATAAGACGATCCGTATCCATGCCCGCGTTTTCGAACATGCGATCAAGAGGCGAAACCGAGATTGTCATAGCTTCTTCCAATTGGCGGAATATGCGGTCGTTTTGTTCATCCAGAAGCCGCATTTCCATAATGACGTTTTCGGCATGGGCGACGGCTTCTGCGCTTTCTGCGATTACCAGATCACGCTCGGCCGCCGTCATTTCTAGCGCTGAAGTCACTTTTTCAAGCGTGGCTTCCGCCTCTGCTGCACGCGCTGCTGCGGGCCGCATGGCAGTGCTATCCCCTTGAAGCGAGGCTTGTAGTTCAATGGCCAAAGTGCGTGCGTTATCGCGTTCCTGCACAGTTGTTCGAAGGGTAGACTGAATAACGTCGATGCCCTTTTCTAATTCACGCAGACGATCCTCAGACGCTAAAAGCTGAGATTGCATGATCGAAACTTGTTTTAGGGCTGAATTGAATCGTTCTTGTGCTGCCAGAGCGGCGACGGCATGCGATTCTCGGTCTTCTGCCATGGCATTGAGGCGCGTTTCGTAAGTGCGTTGATCACGCTCTGCTTGTGCGCGGAAATTACCTGACCCAATGCTGTCCATTAACGAGATGGCGGTCGCGATAGTTGCCCACGCAACCAGTAAACACACCCCGAATATGCCAAATAACTGGGTTGTCGGGCGCAGGCGCACAAAACGGGTTTCTTCGTCCGATCGAAGGAATAATCTTCGATCCGGCAGGACAGGCTCTAGCCTGACATCCAGTAAATGCAAGAGGCCGGTCTTCACGTCCTCTCCCTTTGTTCATCCCCGTGGCAGCACCTAACGAAAGGGCTTCGGAATTGGATAACTGTTGGTGCGCAACGAGGCAAGATGTTTGGCAATACTGCGCAATACATTGCTTAAGTTTGGCGCTTTTTTTGGGGAGTTTGATCAGCCAGCGGCCAATAAAAGTCAGGAGGAATGCCGGCCTCGGCACGTTTTTCTTCGTTGAAAGGCGGTTTTAGAGTGCTGTGGAAATATTTACGCACCAATTCATGAAACAAATCTTTGGGATCGTGGTTGTGGCGACCACATAGAAAGTGAAACCACTTTGAGCCATAGGCCACATGCCCGACTTCCTCGGCGTAGATGATTTCTAGTGCTTTGATGGCTTGGATTTCTTTTGCCTGTTTGAAAAGTTTGATCATACTGGGGGTGACATCCAAACCGCGCGCCTCAAGCACCATTGGCACAACCGCGAGACGGCCCATGAAATCGTCAGCCGTGTCTTCAGCGGCGGCCCACATTCCGGCGTGGGCAGGCAAAGCCCCGTAGTGGCTACCTGCAGCTTCGAGACAATCGCTGACAAGATTGAAGTGTTTTGATTCCTCGTCAGCGGCTTTGACCCAGTCGTCAAAATATCCAAGCGGCATTGGAATATCGCCAAACCGCGCGATCAGGTCCCAATGAAGATCAACAGCATTCAGTTCTATATGCGCGACGGCGTGCAACATGGCGATCCGACCAGCTGGCGTACCAGGTTTGCGCTTGGGCACGTCGCGCGGGTTTAGCAATGCGGGTTTTTCAGGCCTAGCAGGGCGCAACGGTGGTTTTGAGGTGCCAATCGCGAGTGGTTGACCATCTTCGCGCGCCTTAAACCAAGTCGCGGCGTGTTTGTGCGACAGCGCAGTTTTTTCGCGACCATCGGCGGTCAATAAAACTTCGGTCGCCATTTGCGTTAGGGTTTGAGGGCTCATAGATCGCGCACGGCTTGCAGAACCTGTTCTGCGTGGTCCTTGACCTTCACCTTGTTCCAAATGTGTTTAATCTTGCCATCAGCGTCGATCAACACGGTCGTCCGCACAATGCCCATAAAGACCTTGCCGTACATCTTCTTTTCCTGCCAAACGCCATAATCTTCGCACACCTGTCCGTCGGCATCTGAAAGTAGGGCGATCCCCAGATTGTGTTTGTCGCGAAAGTTGTCGTGTTTTTTAACGCTGTCCTTTGAAATCCCCAGAACCTTGCAACCAAGATCGGTGAATTCTGTCACGCGAGCGGTGAAATCAATCGCCTCGGTCGTGCATCCGGGCGTGTTGTCCTTTGGGTAAAAGAACAAGACAACGGGCGCGCCGCTAAAACTTGACAGACTAACTTCGCCCCCGCCGTCGCGAGGCAAGGTGAAGTTCGGTGCAGGGGCGTTTTCAGTGATCATATCAAACCGGCAAATTATGGGTGTATACGCCTGAATTGAAAGAACTTGGACGTAGGTGCAAGTCAAATGTCATCAGCAAGAAATTGTGCAATCGGAAAATACTCGCCGATTAGTGCTTTGGTTTATGCCCAAGATGTTGTCTTTTAGTAAAAAATAGACAATAGCGGGCTATCCCGGAAGCTCGGATGAGCAAGTGAAAGATATGTCGGCCGGTCAGCAGCCAAACAAAAACAGGATCATGATGCGCACGCTTGGGCGGGTGGCATTCGGATTATGCCTCATTGCATTGTCCGTTGTCGTCGCGTTTGGGTATCTGCTTTTGCGTGGTGATATGGATGCGCCCGATTGGGTGCGCGAACGGGTTGAGATTGGAATCGCGAACTCGGTTCCAGAGGGTAGTCTCAGCTTTGATGACCTGCAGTTCCGTCTTGAAGGCGACGCACAACCCATTGTTCAGATGCGTAACGCCATTCTGCGTGGGGCTGACGGTGAGACGATCTTTGAACTCGCCGATCTGCAAGCGATTCTATCACGCCGTGGGATATTAAGCGGACAGTTTTCGCCACAAAAGTTGATTTTGTCTGGCGCGTTTCTTGACATTACGCGCGCCGAAACCGGTGAGATTGAACTAAACATCGAACGTGGCGATCAGGTCAGCTCGTTCGGCGGCAAAGGAATTACGGCGTCTCTATTAGGCGCGTTGGATTATCCTAACTTATCTCAGCTTTCGTCTGTTGAAATTGATGCCATTACGCTTCGCTATGAAGATCAACGGGTGAAGCGGTCTTGGACAGTGGATGGCGGTCGGTTACGTATGGCAATCACTGAAGAAGCTGTTGAAGTGTCGGGTGACTTTGCGCTGCTCAGCGGGCGTGCCAGTGTTGCAACGCTTGAGGCCAATTCACGTTTTGATCGGCTAGACGGTGGGGCTACGTTTGGGGTTTCGGTTTCGGATATGCCTGCAGCGGACCTAGCGACGCAGCAAGCGTCATTGGCTTGGTTGTCCGTTATTGACGCTCCAATCGGCGGATCAATTCGAGGAGGCTACACGGCGGACGGCAGCTTGTTACCCGTGTCCACCGCCCTAAAAATCGGAGCGGGTTTTGTGAAACCAAATGACGCAACCACCGGCGTTCCATTCAGGTCGGCAGGCAGTTATTTCACGTTCGATCCTGACACGCAGATTATGCAGTTCGATGAAATTTCGGTGGATAGCGACTGGCTTTCTGGTCAATCGACCGGTGCCGTGGCGCTTTTGATGCGCCCTGACGGGTTGCCCGAAGGGTTTGAAGCGTCCTTTGACTTTAGCAAACTGCAATCCAACACAGGCGGGCTTTGGGGTGAGGAGATTAGCTTTGACACTCCTGCCGTTTCGTTCGGGCTTAGCTTGCAACCGTTTGAGTTGAAATTGCATTCGGCAGAGATTGGCTATCAAGATGCAAAATTTGAAGTTGCGGGGCATCTGATCGGCGATGTGCAAGGTTGGAGTTATCTGCTTGATGGTAGTTTACCACGCCTGTCGCACGAACAGCTTGTTGATCTTTGGCCGCACGGACGATCGGAAAAGACGCGCGTTTGGCTTGAGCGTAATATCAGCGAAGCAATATATACAGACGCGTCCATGCGTCTAATTGCTGAACCGGGCCAAAAGGCTGTGTTTGGTTTTGATGCAGACATTAGCGACGCAACGATCCAATACGCGCCCGGGATGAGCCCTGGTCAAAATGTATTCGGCCAAGTCAGTTTGAGCGAAAAGCGCCTGGTCGCCTCGGTTCATGAAGGGACTATCGCGACCGGCACAGGCGATGTAATTGACGCGGCCGGCACGGTGTTTAGCGTGGGGGACGTAACCGATAAAACCGGTAACGCCGTCGTGCGGTTGAATGGCAAGGGATCGCTCAGTTCTGTTTTGACGTTGCTTGAGCAGATCCCCGGCCTTGCAGAGGACGACACGGATCTCGTTAGCCTCGCCCAAGGACAAGCTGAATTTTCTGGTGGTCTTGCGTTCCCAATAGGGCGCAAACCTAAAAGTGATGAGTACCGTTATTCCATTGAAGGTACTGTTCAGAACGTAACCAGCGATACGCTGGTTGCCAGACAAACTGTAACTGCAGACGTTTTGAACGTTAGCGCCAGTGACAAACAAATTCTTGTGCAAGGTTTGGCTGAAATCGGTGGTGTTGAGATTTCAGGCACTTGGAATAGCAGTGATCCTGGTAACCAAACTGGAAGTGCTCTTACGGGCCAGATTGAAATTTCTCAGGACTTTGTTGAGGAATTCGGGTTGGGCTTGCCAGATGGCATGGTGAACGGTGAAGGGACCGGATATTTGCTGGTCGACCTGCCAAAGGGCGAGTCACCGCTGTTTGAGTTAACCTCGGACCTTGAAGGTGTTGGGTTGGATCTTGGATTTGTAGGTTGGAAAAAGCCGCAATCAACCAAAGGGAAGTTGACTGCAAAGGGCACGATGGGTGACCCACTTGCGATTGACGAGCTAACGATAGAAGCCAACGGATTTTCCGCAAGTGGGCGAATTGATCTGCTTGAAGACGGAAGTCTTGATGCTGTTCAATTCGATACGATTAAGGTTTCCGACTGGCTAGACGGCAGTGTACGCATCCAAGGGAACGGCAATGGGGTTGCACCCGACATTCACATCACCTCGGGTCGAGTTGATCTACAGGCGTTGACCGAGGCTACTGGTGGGATCGGAGCTGAAGGCGAAGGTCAGGTCCAAGGCAGGTTGCTTGCAAACATCGACGATCTTTTCGTGTCCGAGTTCCTGTCACTTCAAAACTTGTCGGGTGAGTTTGATCTGGGCAACAACATGCAAGGTGGCTTTTCCGGAACATTGAATGAAACCGTTGAAATAGCCGGCGCAATATCCGGTGACGCCGAGGGGCGGCGTCGCATCTCAATCTCAGCGGATGATGCTGGCAAAGTGTTCTCGGCGTTGGGATTGCTAGACCGGGCGTCTCAGGGGAACATTCTTGTCGAGTTGACTGAAAAGTCAGAGGGGTATGCAGGTAGCTTTGTTGCGCGTGATTTGCGGCTTCTCGATATGCCGTTGTTCGCGGACTTGCTGAATGCTGTTTCCGTTGTTGGGCTGCTCGATCAGCTAAACTTTGATGGGATTGCCTTTGGCGAAGTAGAGGGCGAGTTTTACTTTTCCGAAGACAAGTTCATTCTGACGCGGGCGAGTGCAACTGGTCCGTCTATTGGGCTTTCTTTGGACGGCACTTATGATTTCGTGAACGACCAGTTGGATTTGCAGGGCACGTTGACGCCTGTATTCTTGGTCAACAGCATCGGCGGCATTTTCAATCGCAAAGGTGAGGGATTGATTGGATTTACATTCAATGTCAAAGGACCGGCGGAAGCCCCTCAAATAGGCGTGAATCCTTTCTCGGCCTTAGCGCCTTCGCTATTTCGAGATTTGTTCCGCAAACCAGCGCCGGAAACCCCTGAATGAAATTGTCAGACTTTGACTTTGCCCTGCCGGATGAATTGATTGCAACGCGTCCAGTTAAGCCTAGAAGCTCGGCCAAATTACTTGTTGCCGATGCGGCTGGTTTCACGGACGCAGTCGTAACGGATTTGGTCGATTTGTTACGCCCCGGTGATCGGTTGGTGCTTAACGACACTAAAGTTATTCCGGCGCGCTTGTTCGGAGAGCGGTTTCGCGATGGCGAAACAGGTCGCACGGCCTCAAAGATGGAAGTAACGTTGCTTGAACCCAAGGCCGACGGCACTTGGCAGGCGTTAATCAAGCCATTGAGGAAGATAAGGGAAGGCGAGGATATTGTGTTCTCGTCCGATTTGACCGCGACATTGACGGCCAAATGCGATGGTCAAGCGATGCTTGCGTTTAATTGCGAAGGCGATGCCTTTGATGCGGCACTTGCTGAGGTCGGCAATATGCCTTTGCCTCCGTATATCGCTGCAAAACGGCCTGCGGACCAGCAGGATCACCAAGATTATCAAACCGTTTGGGCTGAAAATTCCGGGGCTGTTGCCGCGCCGACGGCCAGCCTTCATTTTGATGACGCGCTTCTTGAACTGCTTCGGCAGCGGGGTGTTGAGATGACCCACGTGACGCTTCATGTTGGGGCAGGGACGTTTCTGCCCGTAAAGGTCGAAGACGTGACCACCCACAAGATGCATTCGGAATGGGGGCAGATAACCCAAGTGGCCGCGGAAAATATCGCGGCAACAAAAGCAAAAGGCGGCCGCATCATTCCAGTAGGCACCACGGCTTTGCGATTAATCGAGACAGCAGCGCGGGACGGTGGCGGTTCCATTCAGGCTTGGACTGGCAAGACGGACATCTTCATCTATCCAGGCTTTACCTTCAATGTGACAGACGCATTGATGACGAACTTCCACCTACCACAGTCAACGCTTCTGATGTTGGTGTCTGCTTTGATGGGGCAAAAGCGGGTCGCGGAAATTTATAAACACGCAGTTCAGAATGAATATCGCTTCTTTTCGTACGGTGATGCGTCGCTCTTGATCCCGAGTTAATTTCAGCATTATCTGAAAACGACATCCGTTTTGTCGTCCTCAATATAGCCTGCAGATTCAAGTGGCGCGATATGGGACGAAACAGCGAAGGACGCGCCTTATGATTTCGGTTCTCTCATCTTCTTGGGCTTTGCTTTTGGGCATGATGCTTTTGATGGTTGGCAATGGTCTACAAGGAACGTTGCTAGGTGTGCGTGGAGCCATCGAGGGCTTTGGCACGTTTGAGATGTCAGTTGTGATGTCGGCGTATTTCCTCGGGTTTTTGGGTGGTTCGCGCCTTGCACCTGATATGATCCGGCGCGTTGGCCATGTGCGGGTGTTTGCGGCGTTGGCGTCATTTATCTCGGCCGTTTTGATCCTTTATCCAGCAATGCCCAATTCTGTGGCTTGGATATTGGGGCGCTTCGTCATCGGGTTTTGCTTTTCGGGCGTGTATGTGACGGCCGAAAGTTGGTTGAACAACTCGGCCAGCAATGAAAATCGGGGTCAGGCGCTTTCATTGTATATGATTGTGCAGATGGTCGGAATCGTCAGCGCACAGGGCTTGTTGGTTCTGGCTGACCCGTCTGGCTACATCTTATTCGTGATCTCATCTGTTTTGGTTTCGATCTCATTCGCGCCAATTTTACTATCGATCAGCCCGACGCCGGCGTTTGACACAACAAAACCGATGTCTTTGAAAGAGCTTCTACATATCTCGCCTTTGGGCGTGATCGGCATGTTTCTGTTGGGCGGCGTGTTTTCAGCGCAGTTTGGCATGGCGCCAGTTTATGGCGCCGAAGCAGGTTTATCTATCGGGCAAATATCGGGTTTCGTAGCTTCGTTTTATATCGGTGCATTGGTAATTCAATATCCGCTTGGGTGGATGTCTGACCGAATGGACCGGCGTTTGTTGATAATGATTGTTTCAGTAATCGGTGGGGCTGCAGCGATCGTTGCAGTGATAGCGGGCGGGCATTTTATCGTTTTGTTGGCTGCCGCATTCCTTGTCGGCGGCATGTCCAATCCGCTCTATTCATTATTGATCGCGTACACGAACGATTTTCTCGAATATGATGACATGGCTGCGGCCTCGGGCGGAATGGTATTCATCAGTGGACTGGGCGCAATTTCGGGGCCGATCATCACGGGTTGGATCATGACGGCCTTTGGTCCTCCGGGCTTTTTTGTGTTCATTGCGGCACTCATGATCGCACTGGCGCTCTATGCGGCGTACCGTATGACGCAGCGCTCTGCGCCTTCGGTAGACGACACCGCAGCCTATGCAATCATCGCACCTGGATCGACACCGGTAGCCGTTGAATTCGCTCAGGAATATGCGATTGAGGAAGCTCAAAACGAAGAAGAACAGGCGTCCGAGTAATTTTCGTGAAAATAAAAGCGATTTTGACGCATTTCGTGACTTCCCAAAACGAATCTATCGTGTAACGCTTTCACCTAAGGGAATGTGTTGCTGATAGGGAGTGGCAGCAATGGGACGACCTGAAGAGGTTTTGAGTTTCTGGTTGGATGAGGCTAAGCAATCCGACTGGTATATGGGTTCTGAGGCATTTGACCAAGAAATCCGCGATCGTTTTATGGGAACGTGGGAAGAGGTTCAAAAGGGCAATTTTGGCCTCTGGCTGACCTACCCAACTGGCACGCTGGCCTATATAATTCTTACAGATCAATTTCCGCGAAACATGTTTCGAAATGATGGCAGATCGTTCAAAACAGATCGTATGGCGCTAACAGCAGCCAAAGCAGCAATTCACAAGAAATGGGATTTGCGGATAGATGAGCCTGCGCGGCAATTCTTTTACATGCCGCTGATGCATTCAGAAAGCCTGTGTGATCAGGATCGTTGTGTGCGTTTGATGATGAAGCGATTGCCCGAGGGCGGACCGTCTAGTTTGCTTCATGCCCAAGCACACCGAGAAGTCATTCGCCAATTTGGACGTTTCCCGTATCGCAATGATGCATTGGAGCGGAAATTCACCTCGGCTGAACGGGGTTATATCGAAGCTGGTGGATACAGTCATACAGTGCAAGATTTACAAGCTGTCGTTGTCTAAGCTAATTCCACAGCGCTATTTAGAGGGTCTTTGATCATTCAAAGGCCTTTTTTATTTGGGAATTCCGTAGAGGTTATCGGGTATGCACTGGGTGAATTGCTCGGGATTGAAAAATAGTTTAACGTCAAACTAATTCTGGAATCGGAGAAATTAGCATGGCTGGAACAAGCTTTGACATGGTCGTTATCGGGGCAGGACCCGGTGGTTACGTGGCTGCGATACGCGGCGCGCAACTTGGGCTGAACGTGGCGATCGTTGAACGTGAGCACATGGGCGGTATCTGCCTGAACTGGGGATGCATTCCAACGAAAGCTTTGCTGCGTTCGTCCGAAGTTTTCCATTTGATGCACCGTGCTAAGGAATTTGGCCTTAAAGCCGAGGGTATTGGCTATGATCTTGATGCGGTTGTTGCGCGCTCACGTGCCGTATCGAAGCAGCTGAACGGCGGTGTTGGTCATCTGTTGAAGAAGAACAAAGTCACTTCAATTATGGGCGAGGCGACGATTACTGGCAAAGGTAAGATTTCGGTTAAGACTGCCAAAGGCACAGAAGAACTTTCGGCCAAGAACATCATCCTAGCTACAGGCGCACGTGCACGCGAGTTGCCGGGTCTTGAGGCTGATGGTGATTTAGTTTGGACGTATAAAACTGCGCTGACGCCTCCCCGTATGCCTAAGAAGTTGTTGGTCATCGGCTCTGGCGCGATCGGAATTGAGTTTGCGAGTTTTTACAACACACTTGGTGCTGACACGACCGTGGTTGAGGTTATGGATCGCGTTCTACCTGTTGAGGATGCTGAGATTTCTGCCTTTGCGAAGAAGCAATTCGTTAAACAAGGCATGAAGATCATGGAAAAGACCATGGTCAAAAAGCTCGATAGGGCGAAGGGCAAAGTCACCGCCCATATCGAAGCGAACGGTAAAGTGACAACGCAAGAGTTCGACACTGTGATCTCGGCTGTTGGTATTGTCGGTAACGTTGAAAACCTTGGGCTTGAAGCGTTGGGCGTGAAGATTGATCGCACCCATGTAGTGACAGACGAATATTGCAGGACTGGCGTTGATGGCCTGTTTGCCATTGGTGACGTGGCCGGTGCACCGTGGTTGGCCCATAAAGCCTCGCACGAGGGCGTAATGGTCGCCGAATTGATCGCAGGTCAGAATGCGCATCCAGTGAAGCCCGAAACAATTGCTGGATGCACGTATTGCCACCCACAAGTGGCATCAGTCGGCTATACCGAAGCGAAAGCCAAGGAACTGGGCTACGACATCAAGGTCGGTCGCTTTCCATTTATCGGCAATGGCAAAGCGATTGCGTTGGGTGAATCAGAGGGTCTGGTAAAGACAATCTTTGACGCGAAAACAGGTGAGTTGCTGGGAGCACACATGGTGGGTGCTGAAGTGACGGAACTGATTCAAGGCTACGTGGTTGGACGCAAGCTAGAAACCACCGAAGAAGACCTGATGGAAACCGTTTTCCCGCACCCAACACTCTCAGAGATGATGCACGAGAGCGTTTTGGACGCGTACGGCAAAGCGATCCACATGTGATCACTTCCCAACTTGGAAATAAAAAAGCCCCGAAGGTTAAACTTCGGGGCTTTTCCACATTGTGAGTGGTGGGAGGAATTATTTTTCGACTGGGCCGCCAGCCTGAACCCAATGGCTAAGGCCGCCAATGTTAACCGTCATTTCATAGCCCAACTGGTTCAGCGTGTTCACGGCCATGCCAGCACGTCCGCCAGCTGCGCAATACACGGCAACTGGTTTGTTGGTGTAAAGATTGTTGTGAAACTCTGGATGGTTCGGATCAGCTTTATATGCGAGCTGGGTTAAGGGGATGTGAATGGCATCTTTTGCCTTGCCAGATTTTGTCACCTCATTGTGATCGCGCACGTCGAGAAGTGTCATCTCGCCTGCATTAACCTGAGCGATGACATCCTGATATGTCAGAGTGTTGGTGTTCTGTTGTGCTGTCGCAGCCATAGTCTTGTCCTTATCCGTTCGCGTGATGCCCTTTAGGTGGGGCATCAATTGAAACCTTCAAGACTCATGTATCATTAGAATTCGAAAATTGGAATATATAATTTTTGGAATATGATAATATTTGCCGTATCGCGCATTTGTTCACAGTATGTTCTCATTTTTTGATTGGAGACTCAGCGGGATTGAGCTAGTTGAAGAGGGGTTGGTTAATGGGTGCGATATGGCCGAGCAGAAATTCATCGAAGTCCGCGGTGCGCGGGAACACAATCTAAAGAACATCGACGTGGATATTCCGCGCGATGAACTGGTGGTGGTGACGGGTCTTTCAGGCTCGGGCAAGTCTTCACTTGCATTTGATACGGTCTATGCCGAGGGGCAACGCCGCTACGTCGAAAGCTTGTCGGCCTATGCGCGCCAGTTCCTCGATATGATGGAAAAGCCGGATGTGGATCATATCTCGGGTCTTTCCCCGGCCATTTCGATTGAGCAGAAGACCACGTCAAAGAACCCGCGTTCGACCGTTGGCACGGTGACCGAAATTTATGACTATATGCGCCTTCTGTATGCGCGGGTCGGCACGCCGTATTCGCCTGCTACCGGTCTGCCGATTGAGGCGCAGCAAGTTCAGGATATGGTCGACCGTGTGATGGGAATGGAGGATGGCCTGCGCGCTTATCTTCTGGCGCCGATTGTGCGGGATCGTAAGGGCGAATATCGCAAAGAGTTCCTTGAACTGCGCAAACAGGGTTTCCAGCGGGTAAAGGTTGACGGACAGTTCTACGACCTAGATGAGCCGCCGACTTTGGATAAGAAATTCCGCCACGACATCGATGTAGTTGTTGACCGGATCGTTGTGCGTGAGGGTATGGAGACCCGTCTTGCCGATAGTTTCCGCACCTCGCTTGATTTGGCAGATGGGATTGCGATTCTCGAGACTGCCCCGAAAGACGATGAACCTGAACGCATTACGTTTTCCGAGAATTTTGCCTGCCCTGTAAGTGGATTTACAATCCCTGAGATTGAGCCGCGTCTGTTTTCGTTTAACGCGCCGTTTGGGGCCTGTCCTGAATGTGACGGTTTGGGCAAAGAGCTGTTCTTTGATGAACGTCTTGTGGTGCCTGATCAGACCTTGAAAATTTCCGACGGTGCCTTAGCACCTTGGCGAAAAGGAAAGTCGCCTTATTTTCTTCAGACGATCGAAGCGATTGCACGCCATTATGAGTTCGATCAAAACATGAAGTGGAAGGATCTGCCGGCGCATGTTCAGCAGGTTTTCCTTTATGGTTCTGGCGAAGAAGAAATCCCGTTTCGATATGATGAAGGTGGCCGCGTTTATCAGGTCACACGCGTGTTTGAAGGCGTCATTCCGAATATGGAGCGTCGATATCGTGAAACCGACAGCAATTGGATTCGCGAAGAGTTTGAGAACTACCAGAACAATCGACCCTGCGGTTCTTGCGGTGGTTTCCGTCTGCGGGAAGAGGCCTTGGCGGTAAAGATCGCACATATCCACGTGGGCCAGGTCGTCCAAATGTCGATACGAGAGGCCTTTGCTTGGTGCGAGACTGTGCCCGAGAATTTGACGGCCCAGAAGAATGAAATTGCAAAAGCCATTCTAAAGGAAATCCGCGAACGCCTTGGATTCCTTAACAACGTTGGGCTTGAGTATCTGACTCTTTCGCGCAATTCGGGCACATTGTCCGGTGGCGAAAGTCAAAGGATCAGGCTGGCTTCGCAAATCGGGTCGGGTTTGACCGGTGTTTTATATGTATTGGATGAGCCTTCGATTGGCCTTCACCAACGCGACAACGACCGGTTATTGACCACGCTGAAAAACCTTCGGGATCAGGGCAACACTGTCATTGTTGTTGAACATGATGAAGAAGCCATCCGCGAGGCCGACTATGTATTCGATATCGGTCCCGGGGCTGGTATCCACGGCGGCCAAGTTGTCAGCAAAGGCCGTCCAGAAGAGATCGCCGCCGATCCAAACTCGATGACGGGTCAATATCTGTCAGGTCTACGCGAAATCCCGATCCCTGCGGTTCGCCGAAAGGGGAACAAGAAAAAGGTATCAGTCGTAAAAGCAACGGGTAACAATCTTAAGAAAGTCACGGCAGAGTTCCCGCTTGGTAAGTTTGTTTGTGTGACCGGCGTTTCTGGCGGCGGTAAATCGACGTTAACGATTGAGACTTTGTTCAAGACCGCGTCGATGCGTTTGAACGGCGCACGCCAGACGCCTGCGCCTTGTGAAACGATCCGGGGGTTAGAACACCTCGACAAGGTAATAGACATTGATCAACGCGCCATCGGGCGGACTCCGCGATCAAACCCCGCGACCTATACTGGTGCATTCACGCCCATTCGCGATTGGTTCGCCGGCCTGCCAGAAGCCAAAGCGCGCGGTTATAAGCCTGGTCGTTTCAGCTTTAACGTTAAGGGCGGGCGTTGCGAGGCATGCCATGGCGACGGCGTTATCAAGATCGAAATGCATTTCCTACCGGACGTCTATGTGACCTGTGAAACTTGCAGTGGCCAGCGCTACAATCGTGAGACTTTGGAGATCAAGTTCAAAGGCAAATCCATTGCCGATGTTCTAGATATGACGGTCGAAGACGCACAGGTTTTCTTTAAGGCTGTACCTTCCATTCGTGACAAAATGGACGCGTTGGCGCGGGTAGGTCTGGGCTATATCAAGGTCGGCCAACAGGCGACAACTCTTTCAGGTGGCGAGGCCCAGAGGGTGAAGCTGTCGAAGGAACTTGCCAAGCGGTCAACCGGTCGAACGCTTTATATTCTGGATGAACCAACGACAGGCCTTCACTTCGAAGACGTCCGTAAGCTTTTGGAAGTGCTGCATCAATTGGTTGAGCAGGGCAATACCGTGATCGTCATCGAACACAATTTGGATGTGGTGAAAACGGCTGATTGGATCATCGACATCGGACCCGAAGGTGGTGATGGCGGTGGTGTGATCGTCGCAAAAGGCACGCCGGAACAAATTGCGGAGGTGCCGCAAAGCCATACTGGACGTTATCTAAAGCCAATGCTTGCTGGAAAAACCTTGGCCGCGGAATAATTAAGCTGCAGCGAGTGCCCGTGCCTCGTAGGAACGTAAACTTGGGCGAACCGATTGCTCGATGTTGATGTGGTGATGCTTACCCAGAGTGGCGTGCAAGCAGGCAGCTGCGTCAGGATCAAAGCTGTGAATTGTATTGGGGCCGGGTAAGAAACTCTCGCTCCATTGGCCGTTTGAAAGCAACAATTCATGCTCTTCTAAAAGCAGGTGGAAATAGACAATCTGATCATTGCCAAAGCACCGTGTTACGGTTTGATCGTTCACCAAGTCTTTGGCTTTGACCAGCACTTCGTCGACACCAAACAAAAGCTCGGCAAAAACGCCTCTGAGCAAAATACGGTGCTGCGGTGAGACGATCAGCGCGCGATCATTCTCAAGAAATCCTGCGTCTATTTTGATTGGATAAGTATCTGATCGTGCAGGCAGCACGCTTTTGCCCACCCAAATCAAGGGTTGCAGACCGCGGTCCTTTGTTTTCACCAACATTCCTGGCCTTAGATCCTGAACAGGCAACTCTCCGAATTCAGTTAGGATCAATGTATCCGGCGTAAAACAAGGGGGACTCTGGACGATTTCAACAAGCGCAGAGTCGGTTGCACCGCTGGAGTCTTCTATAGTGTAATTAAAATAGACAGTTTCAGTGTCATTGTCGGCATCAATGGTCAGCGTACCGTCAATGTTTAACGTAATTCCCTGCCCCGTTAGCAATACCACTGTACTGCCGGCTGAAACCGCTATTTCGTTAATATGCGTAATTGTAAGCGTGCCGCCGGGAGCGCTGGTTGTGTCATTGTCGACAACATCAATCGTCTCACTGCCGTTTTGCGTCAAGTTGACTGCGTCATCTAAGGCGACGATGGCCGTCTGTACCGAGCCGCCTGCAATCAAGAGGTTGGTATCGTAGCTACTGTCGCCAGCGTCAGCAACGCCAACAACGAGCGTGTTCAAACCGGTTGTGCTGACCGGCGCAACAAATGTCAGGGTAATCGTAAACCCATCCATTTCCGTGTTGTACTGGTCATTTGTGTTGTCGATGTAGATGTTTTCATTGGCGTCGTTAATGTTGCCAATCGTTGCAGTGCCATCACCGATCGAAATTTCCGCCGCTTCACCGTTAACCCAGACGCCGATTGTGTCGTTATAGCTAAGAAATTCAGGATATTCCTCGGATGCCAAAACAAAGTCGATCGTCAGAGTGTCGCCAGTGGCGTAGAAATTAACCTCTAGATAGGACGCGTCATAAGTAGAGCCCCCGGCCAAAGCATTAAAGTCAGCGTTGTTGTCTTCACCGGATGTGTTCGTCGTTTTGGACGTACTACGGTTGGTGTTGAAGCGGTTGTTTCCGTTGGTGAAATCATCGGCGTGACCGGTCGAAAGGATAACACCAGAGTCAGACGGCGCGACACCCGCGCTTGTCGTATCAGCACCAGAATAAATGCCGGATGAATCATTGTCGCCGTAATAGGTGGCAGAATCCACAGTGACTCCGTCACCGAAGATTTCATTGGCCATCTCAACGGCCGACGCACCCATATCCAGGTCAAGTTCTACCGCTCTGGGCATTCGCTGCTACCTGTACTCAATTAACTAGAAATCTTCGTTCCCTTAGCTCTCATTCTGAGTGCTCGGAAAATGTGGCGAAAATGGGGCAAGGGCGCCTCATTTGACCGAAATAGTGAGCTAAAACAAAGGATTGGGTCGCCACATTTGGGTGACGTTGCGGCAACTTTGACGGATGATCATGGGCTAATGGGCAGATACATTTCTAGGAAAGCTCATTTGACGGATGATGCTTATCCTCGTCCAAGTCTCACTTTCCAAATCAAAAAGTGCAAATATCCGGAGTTTTTTGTGGCTCACCAAGGCTCCTGTTGCCTTTCAGTCTTGTGCCTTTGTGATCTGAGGAACTGCGCGAAACGCTTGTCAGGCTATGGTAGGTTTGAATTCAATAATTTCCGTTTGTTGGATGGGAAAAGAACGCTAAATTTCTAATACGGTTTCTCGCACCCGTCTCTGGTTTGAAATAATTTGGGGGCTGACCCAGATAACACCTTTTTCGCGTTATCTGGGTCAGCCCCTAGAATATTTGTGGAAAATCCAAAATTACGATCGACCGCGCTTTTCCAATCTAGGCAGCATGGCGCTGAAATCCTTACCCAAACCGTCTTCGTTTTCAACAAACTGTTCGTAGAGTTCCGTCGCAGCCTGACCCATTGGCGTATCGGCGTCTGCTGCCTTGGCCGCTTGTTGGGACAGGCGAAGATCCTTGAGCATTAATTCAGCAGCAAACCCTGGCAAATAGCCGTTGTCCGCAGGTGATTGGGGCCCAACGCCTGGGGCAGGGCAATACGCGTTCATTGTCCAGCTATACCCTGACGACGTGCTGACCACATCGAACATTGCCTGACGGTCCAGACCAAGTTTATCCGCTAGGGCGAAAGCTTCACAAGTGCCGATCATGGTGATGCCGAGTATCATATTATTGCAAATCTTAGCGGCTTGACCGTTGCCAGATGGCCCGCAATGAACGGCCTTTTGACCCATCACTTCGAACAGGGGAAGAGCGACATCGAACCCATTTTGATCGCCACCGACCATGAATGTTAGGGTGCCGCCAGAGGCACCGCCGACACCGCCAGAAACAGGCGCGTCAAGCGACAAAAGCTCTGCTTCGTTGGCTTGCGCGGCCACATCACGTGCACTTTCCACATCAACAGTTGAGCAATCGAGAACTACTGAGCCTTTTTTCATTACAGGAATGATCTGATCTGCGACGGCGCGAAGGATTGCGCCGTTTGGCAGCATGGTTATGACAACGTCCGCTTCTTTGGCGACGTCAACAGCGCTCGAAGCATTCTCGACGCCCTCAATCTCAACATTCTGAGTATCAAAACCGGCAACCTTATAACCAGCTTTCGCTAGGTTTGCCGCCATAGGCCCACCCATATTACCCAAACCAATAAACCCTATCTTCATGGAGTCTTCCTCTTCATCGAAATGAACTGCGTTTTTTCCCAATGGGATCAGCATTTTACTGACAGCTACAGGCGGGACCCCGTTTAGCGGGTGCTGCCATTTGGGATTGCGATCTTTGTCGATTATTTGGGCGCGGATGCCTTCGATAAAATCACCATGCTCCATTGCGCGGTAGGTAAACCGATATTCCATATCGAGTGCCTTGCGCATCGTAAGATTACGGCCGCGTAGGCGGTGGATCATTTCAATTGTGCACGCCATTGAAAGAGGGGCGTTGCGTGAAAGCCGCTTGATCGCATCTTGAGCAAACTCTCCGCCGTCGTTTTCGAGACTGTTCAGGATATCGCCGAGGCTTTCACCTGCAAAATGCCTGTCCACTTCATCTGTGATCGCCAAGAGTGGGGCCTCGGGCGGGTCATGAGCCGCTTGTTCAAGGACAGATATATCGCCGGTGGTTTCGAGCGCTTCGATAAGCGCTGGCCACTCGGACTGAGGGATAAAGCTGTCTGCGAACCCAACAAGAATGGCGTCTCCGGCGTTCATACGCGCGGCGGTGGTGCCAAGATATTCGCCCAATCGTCCCGGTGCATTTGCTAGAACGAAACTGCCGCCAACATCAGGTACAAGGCCGATGCCGCATTCGGGCATCGCAATCTGACTGGTTTCGCCAACAATTCGGTGAGAACCATGACAGCCCGCCCCGACTCCGCCACCCATGGTAAAGCCTTGTAGAAAGCTGACGACGGGCTTGGGATATTCGTGGATGCGGTTGTTCATCCGGTATTCGTCGAACCAGAACTTGCGACCGTATTCATAGTCGCCCTTGGTGCCGGTTTCGTACATCTCGGCGATGTCGCCGCCAGCACAGAACGCCTTATCGCCTACGGCGTCGAGGATGACCAAAGCGACCTCATCGTCATCGCGCCACGCTTTTAATGCGTCATCGATTTGCAGACACATCTTATAGGTCAGCGCGTTTAGGGCTTTGGGGCGTTGTAAAGTAATGCGGCCCGCGTGGCCGGATTTTCGGATGTGGATGTCAGTCATTATCCCCGCTCCGCTAGCAATTGGCGGGCTACAATTACACGCATGATCTCATTTGTGCCTTCTAGAATTTGATGCACACGCAGATCGCGGACGATTTTTTCGATCCCGTAGTCAGCCAAGTAACCGTAACCGCCGTGCAGTTGCAGACATCCGTTTGCTACATCAAACGCGGTATCAGTGACGAACCGTTTGGCCATCGCACAGAATTTGGTCGCGTCTGGTGCTTTGCTGTCTAGCTTCCAAGCTGCCTGACGCAGGAAGGTGCGTGCGGCCTGAAGTTCGATTTCCATATCGGCTAGGCGGAACTGCAATGCTTGGAACTGGTCGATGGTTTTGCCAAAGGCTTTACGCTCGCCCATATACGTTAGGGTCTGGTTCAGCGCTTGTTGGGCGCCGCCAAGTGCGCCGGCTGAGATGTTCAGACGACCACCATCAAGACCTGCCATCGCGTAGCTGAACCCACGGCCTTCGTCACCAATCAGATTGGCGGCTGACACAAAGCAATCGTCAAACTGGACTTGGGCGGTTTCTTGGCTGTGCCATCCCATTTTCTTTTCTTTTGCGCCGAATGAAAGACCTGCTGCGCCGTCTTCAACAATCACAGTCGAGATGCCTTTTGGACCGTCCTCACCCGTCCGGCACATAACGACATAGGCGTCAGAATACCCGCCGCCCGAAATAAAGGCTTTGGAACCGGTCAGGCGGTAGCCGTTGTTGGTTTTTTCGGCACGTGTTTTCAACGCAGCTGCATCTGATCCCGAACCGGGTTCGGTCAGGCAATAGCTAACAACCTTCTCAAGTGTACACATCTTGGGCAGCCATTCGGCCTTGAAATCGTCGCTGGCGAATTTGTCGATCATGCCGCCACACATATTGTGGATCGACAGGAACGATCCGACAGACGGGCAGGCCATTGCCAGTGCTTCAAACACAAGTGTTGCATCCAAACGAGACAGGCCTGAACCGCCGTATTCTTCGGACACATAAAGACCGCCAAAACCAAGTTCGCCGACTTCTGGCCAAAGCTCTTTTGGGATGGTGCCTTCGGCCTCCCATTTTTGGGCGTTGGGCGCGATGCGGTCTTGGCCAAAGGCATAAGCCATATCAAAAATGGCTTCTTGTTCTTCCGTGGGGGCAAAATCCATCGCAATGTCTCCGGTCTTCTGGCTGAATTGAACGCTCGTTTATTTCTCAAATGTTGCGAGAGTTTTGCAAGCGCAGCGTGGCGTCACAAACCTTCGGAAAATTCGCCAATAAGTGAGTCTACAACTGCACGTAAGGCCGCCTGATCGTCTTCGCCGGCATCACGTGCGCGCTGATAGACTTGACGTTGTCGCTGTGCGGACGATCCGTCGCGGGCGATGTCTTTGGCGCGCGATAATTCGGTCAAGCAACCCAGGGCTTCGGCATCCTCTCCAACTAGATCGAGCATTTCATCTACAAGGTCTGAAATTGATTTCACCTCGGCGGCTCCGAAATCTATCAGCCCTTCGGTGACACCGTATCTCTGTGCGCGCCAGCGGTTTTCTCCGACCAAGAAGCGATCATAGACCCGCCAGCGTTGATTGTTTTTGCGCAGACGCCAGAGCATTCGCATCAAGCACTGGGTGATCGCGGCCATGGTCAACGCGTCCTCCATTCGTGGAGACACATCGCAAATTCGGTTTTCGAGGGTTTGGAATCGCGCCGAAGGTCGCAAATCCCACCAGATTTTTGTGGTGTCTTTAATGGCGCCAGAATCGATAATCATCTGGATTGAGCGTTCGTATTCGGACCAGCTAGAGAACACCGGAGGAAGACCCGTGCGCGGTAAGTTGTCAAAGACCGTCAGTCGATAACTAGCAAGGCCCGTATCTTCGCCTTTCCAATAAGGGGAAGAACCAGAAAGTGCCAAAAGATGTGGAAGGAAATAAGGGAACTGCGAAAGCAAATCGATGCGTGCTTCATCGTTTTCGATGCCAACATGCACATGCTGCCCGCAAATCAACATCCGCCGCGCGACACCTGCTAGATCACGCGAAAGGTCGTGATAGCGGGGATTGTCCGTATGGTGCTGACGTTGATAATCGGCAGATGGATGGCAAGAAGCTGCGATGGGCGCCATCCCGTATTTTTGTGCCACGTCACGCACGCAGGTGCGCAGGCGGCGAAGATCATCGTGCGCTTCAGATATGTTGGCGCAAACCTTTGTGCCAATCTCGATCTGACATTGTAGAAACTCGGGGCTGACCTGTCCTTCAAGCTCGGCTTTGCAGTCGGCCATCAGCGCATCTGGGGCTTCGACCAAATCAAGCGTTTCAAGATCAACGAGAAGATATTCTTCTTCGATACCAATGGTAAAGCTGGGTTCAAATGCGGACACGTTCGCCTCCCTCAATGTTGGAATGGTCGCATTCGCGCGCCGCAGACGCAATAATTCAGATCAAATAAACTATAAGAAAAGCGGGTTATGGCCGCGAATTAAATCGATGACCGCGATACGTTGCGGCCATTTCATCCCTCGGATCAGCGCGTTTGACTGCGATGTCCAAGGGCAATTTTTTAGCGTTCTAACTAGCGATGATTGAAGCTGTCATAGACCGGTGGAAATTGCAGAAGTATGCGTGCTCACCCGCGTCGGTCACTTTCAGTTCAAAGGATTCACCACGCTTAAGACGGCCAGAGTCAAAGGCACCATTGTTTGCGGTCGCGGTATGGGGTGCGCCGTCTAGATTGGTGAACACGACGACATCGCCAACTGCAACCTCAAGAACGGCAGGTGAAAATGCGAAGCCTTCGATGCTGACCTCGTGAACTGTGGCATGACCATCAGCGTAAAGCGCAGTTGAGATAAACGGGAGGGCGGCGCCAAGACCAAGAATTGAACGGCGTGTAAATGAACTCATTACTATATCCTTTTCGTTGTAAGCTACGCCAGAAATGCATGATTAACGGGATTATGCAAAGAAAAAGCCCCGCTTTCACGGGGCTGTTACTCAGTCTTAAATTTTGGCGAAAAAGGACTTAGTCCATAGCTTTGAAGTTAAACTCGCCACCTTCTTTGATGCCCGAGAACCAACGAGCAGTGACGGTTTTCGTGCGTGTGTAGAAGCGGAACGCGTCTGGACCGTACTGGTTTAGGTCACCAAACGCAGACTTTTTCCAACCACCGAATGAGAAATACGACAAAGGCACTGGGATCGGGAAGTTGATGCCCACCATGCCGACGTTTACGCGGTGCGCAAAATCACGGGCAGTGTCGCCATCCGCTGTATAGATCGCGGTGCCGTTGCCATATTGGTTATCCATGGTCAGCTTAAGGGCGTCTTCGTAGTTGTCTTTGCGAACCATTGAAAGAACTGGGCCAAAGATCTCTTCTTTGTAGATGTCCATGTCTTCAGTGACATTGTCGAACAACGTTGGACCGACGAAATAGCCTTCTTCATATCCTTGGATCGAGAAGTCACGACCATCGCGTACCAAGGTCGCACCTTGCTCAGCGCCAGAAGTGATAAGACCCTTAACGCGTTCTTGTGAGGCTTTGGTGATGACAGGACCATAGTCTACATCGTCGCCCGATGTGTAAGGGCCGACCTTTAGCTTATCAATGCGCGGGATTAATCGTTCAACCAATGCATCAGCCGCCTCTTGACCGACAGGAACTGCGACCGAAATCGCCATGCAGCGTTCGCCTGCCGCGCCAAATCCGGCGCCAACAAGTGCGTCTGCTGCTTTATCCATGTCCGCGTCCGGCATGATGATCATATGGTTTTTCGCGCCACCAAAACACTGTGCCCGCTTACCGTTCGCCGTCGCGCGGCTATAGATGTATTGCGCAATTGGGGTCGAACCAACAAAGCCCACAGCCTGAATGGTTTCGTTATCGAGAAGGGCATCTACGGCTTCTTTATCACCGTTCACGACCTGCAAAACACCGTCAGGAAGGCCGGCCTCTTTTAGCAGTTCAGCAAGGCGAAGTGCCGTCGACGGGCAACGCTCAGACGGTTTTAGAACCATCGCGTTACCAGCTGAAATCGCGGGCGCCATTTTCCAAAGTGGGATCATCGCAGGAAAGTTGAACGGTGTAATGCCTGCAACAACGCCCAATGGTTGACGGACTGAATAAAGGTCGATGCCTGGTCCACCATCACCCATAAAGTCACCTTTCAGGTGGCTAGGCGCGCCCATACAAACCTCAACTACTTCAAGGCCGCGCTGAACGTCACCGCATGCATCAGGCAGGGTTTTGCCGTGCTCGCGACTGATTAGCTCGGCCAATTCGTTCATGTGCTCATTGATCAAAGCGCCGAACTTCATCATCACACGTGCACGACGTTGAGGGTTTGTTGCGCCCCATGCAATTTGTGCCTCGGCAGCTTTTGCGACGATCGCGTCAACTTCAGCTGTTGAAGCCAAGGGAACTTGCGCCTGAACTTCGCCTGTTGCTGGGTTCATTACATCAGCAAAACGGCCGGTAGTTCCGGTGACGTGTTCGCCATTCACAAAGTGAGTTAGTTCGGTCATTTTTTAGTCTCCAATATCTGCGCGAAGTTTAATCTTGCGAAAATTGATGAAAAAGAGGCAATATACCAAAAGGGTTTTGCATTTTTGCAGAGGGGTATTGAAATGGATCCTCAGTGGGATGATATGCGGATTTTTCTTGCGGTTGCGCGGACGGAAAGTCTGTCTGGTGCTGGGCGAGAATTGAAAGTCGATCCGGCTACTGTTGGTCGGCGGATTGCGCGACTTGAAGAAGCGCTTGGAACACCGTTGTTTGCTAAATCACCGCAAGGCTACGCACCGACGGATGCAGGTCAGCGCTTGTTTGCGCATGCAGAGCGAGCCGAGCAGGCGATGGAAGGCGCGGTGGAAGAATTGGCGGGAACGTCAGGCCAGCTGTCTGGGCAAATTCGGATTGGTGCCCCTGATGGGTGTGCGACTTTCATTTTACCGCAGGTATGTGCGCAGATTTCAGAAACCAATCCTGACTTGGATATTCAGATCGTCTCGCTTCCGCGTGTGTTCAATCTAACCAAACGTGAAGCGGATTTGGCAATCGGTGTTAGCCAACCAACAGCAGGGCGGTTGAGTGTTCAAAAAATTACCGATTACTCACTTAGCCTCGTCGGAGCGCGAAACTATCTGAGAAACCACGAAACAATTGAGTCCCTGGATGACCTGGCCGCGCATAAAATCGTGGGATACATCCCCGATATGATCTTTGATAAAGAGCTGGATTACCTTTCGGCGATGGGGATTGAGCGTGTCGCGCTTGCCTCAAATTCCGTTTCTGTTCAAATGGCGTGGATCCGTCAGGGCAATGGGATAGGGATCGTCCATGACTTTGCCGCCGCTCCGTTTATGCGGCGACTGGTGCGTGTTTTGCCGGATCAATTCTCTCTTACTCGGTCATTTTACCTAATTCGTCACCAAGATGATCGACGGTTAGAACGAATGAACCGCTTCACCGAGGCGCTGGTCAGTGGGATCCGTAACGAAGTGTCGCGATTGCAGTCTGAAACTTGACACCCCCACAAGATTGCGGCGATCCTAGAGACAATGTAAATTTCTTACGGAGGCAATTCGATGCTCGTGCAACAAATCCTTAAATCCAAAGGTTCAACCGGCGTTATTTCAGTGATGCCAAGCGCGAAAATATCAGAGGTCTCGGCAATCCTTGCGGAAAAACATATTGGTGGACTGATCGTTTCTGCCGACGGTGATACGGCGGATGGCATCATTTCTGAACGAGACATCGTTCGAGTGGTTGCGCAAAACGGTGCCAAATGTCTCGATTTTGAAGTTGGCACGGTTATGACAAAGAACGTCAAAACGTGCGGCCTTGATGAAACTGCGGATGCTATTATGCAGCGCATGACCGATGGCCGTTTTCGCCATATGCCAGTTGAGGATAACGGAAAGATGGTTGGGATTGTGACTATTGGCGATCTGGTTGCCGCGCGTTTGTCTGAGTTGTCGATGGAAAAAGATGCCCTTCAAGGCATGATAATGGGTCACTAAAACTAAGTTTCTGCAGGTGCATCTTGCATTTGTACGCGCGATATAGTTGCGTGCCAGAAAGTTTTGATAGGAGAATCCTATGCGCATTGGCCTCTACCCCGGCACATTCGATCCGGTGACATTGGGACATTTGGATATCATCAAGCGTGCGTCGTTATTGGTCGATCGTTTGGTGATTGGCGTAGCGATCAATCGCGATAAGGGGCCACTTTTTTCTCTGGAAGAGCGCGTTTCGATGATTGAAAGCGAATGTGCTTTGTTGTCAAAAGAGACCGGAGCCGAGATCGTCGCGCACCCGTTTGAGAATTTGCTTATCGACTGCGCACGGGATGTGGGCGCCCAAGTCATCGTGCGTGGACTTCGCGCCGTTTCAGATTTTGAGTATGAATTTCAAATGGTTGGTATGAATCGCGCGCTCGACAGTTCCGTCGAAACGGTCTTCCTAATGGCCGAAGCCAGACATCAAGCGATTGCTTCTAAACTTGTGAAAGAAATTGCGCGCCTTGGCGGGGACGTTACAAAATTTGTCACGCCCGCCGTCAAAGATGCATTGGTAAGTCGCTTAGGCAAATGACAGAGCGCGCTCTGTCGAATTACTTTTGCCTGCACCCGCGGAATCAGATTTAAGAAACTTTCCCATCGCAACAGCCGTATCAGCCATGCGGTTCGAGAAGCCCCATTCATTGTCGTACCAAGTCAGAATGCGGACCATGTTGCCATCCATGACTTTGGTTTGATCCGTTGCAAAGATCGAACTATGGGCGTCGTGGTTGAAATCCATCGAAACCAATTTGCGATCAGTTGCATCCAACACTCCGTTTAATGCACCAGATGCGGCCTCGTGGATCGCGGCGTTAATCTCTTCAACAGTCGTGTCGCGCTCAGCCTCGAACGTCAGATCAACGACCGATACATTTGGCGTTGGTACGCGAATGGCAGTGCCGTCCAGTTTTCCGTCCAATTCGGGCAAAACCAAGCCTACAGCTTTGGCAGCACCGGTGGATGTTGGGATCATCGACATCGCTGCAGCGCGCGCACGATAGAGATCAGAATGCATTGTATCCAGCGTTGGTTGATCGCCAGTATAGCTATGGATGGTGGTCATAAACCCGCGCTTTATGCCCACGGTCTTGTTCAGAATATCGGCCACTGGCGCAAGACAGTTGGTGGTACAAGACGCGTTTGAAACGACCAAATCATCGGCAGTCAAAGTGTCGTCATTTACGCCAAAAACGATTGTTTTGTCAGCGCCTTGCGAAGGTGCAGATACCAACACGCGTGATGAACCATTCTGCAAATGTAGTGCTGCCTTCTCGCGGCTAGAAAAGATACCCGTACATTCAAAGGCGATGTCTACGTCGGCCCACGGAAGTTCTGCTGGATTGCGAATAGCTGTAACTTGGATGGGGCCACGTCCAACATCGATTGTTGTTTCCGTTGATTTCACTTCGACCGGAAACCGTCCGTGGACGCTGTCAAATTGCAGCAAGTGAGCGTTTGTCTCAACTGGGCCGAGGTCATTGATAGCGACAACCTCAATATCGGTGCGTCCGGATTCGATGATCGCTCGGAGAATGTTTCTTCCAATACGGCCAAACCCATTGATCCCAACTTTTACGGTCATTGTGCAATCCTCTCGAAGTCCGTTAGCGCTAACACTTATGAATGCGGTTACAAAAGCATTTTAGGCTACAGGTCAAGGTAATTCGGTCAATGGAAAGGGATTCAGCGCCAGATTGCGATGTATTCAATCAGCTCGACCAATTTTCTGGTCCAGAAAACGGTGTAATACCAATCAAAATAGAGCAAATCCACGCCGACGATGACCACCAGAAAGGCGCCAAAATACAGGGCGAGAGTGTTGGTCATGCGTGTGGACCTATTTTGCCAATGCTTCTTTCAGCGAAGCTTCTAATGCTTCCGCGTCTTTTTCAACCTTGAAATAAGTAAGAAGCGATTGATCGGCAAAGCCGCCTTTGGTCACATTATCAAGAAGATCAAGCAATCCGTCCCAATAGCCTTGCGTGTTTAGCACGAAAATAGGTTTGTCGTGCAGACCCAACTGGCGCCAAGTTAGTACCTCAAAAAATTCGTCCATTGTGCCTGCACCGCCCGGCAATATAACGACGGCATCTGAGTTCATGAACATCACTTTCTTGCGCTCATGCATGTTTTCGGTGACGATAAAATTCGTCAAATCTCGTTTACCGACTTCCTTTTTTAGCAAGTGCGTAGGAATGACGCCGAACGTCTCTGCTCCGCTGTCTTGTGCGGCGCGGGCGACTGCGCCCATCAATCCAATGTCCCCTGCGCCATAGACCAACCGCCAATTGTTTTCGGCAAACGATGCGCCGAATCTGGTGGCAGCCAACATGTAGTCAGCGTGATCACCGGTGCGAGAGCCGCAAAAAACGCAAATAGAGGCTTGTTTCATCTTTTTTCCTACTGAAAAGTTCAGGGGGCTTTTGACCTCTGATACCCGCGTTGATACTGTCCCTCAACCGCCAAGTCAGTGGCGCAATGAAAGATAGACAAAAGAATGTTCTCAAAGCTTGGATTGTATCAAACGGTTGCCATTGGTGCCGTCGTGGTAGGGGTCGCCGGATGGGCGATATATTCTCAAACGAATTGGTTTAAACCAGCGCCTGTTATTGAAGCGTCGGATGCGCCTTTGGCGGTTGCTTCAGTTGCCGACGAAACGGAAGTGGCTGTTACTGAAGTTGCACCTGAGCAATCGACCGAACCTACTGAGGTACATTCCGAAGTCGAAAGGGATGCTGACGAGGTTGAAGAAACCGTTGAGGATAGCGTTGCTGATGTGCCGGACACAACCGAGGTCGAAGAAGTCGTAGAAGAAGACCAACAGGATCAAGAGCCGGTCGCCGAGATTGAATTTGCAGTGCCGACCTTTGATGTGGTGCGAGTTGAAAGCGACGGTATGACCGTTGTAGCGGGCACTGGTCCTGCGGGCTGGATGATATCAATATTGGTTGACGGCGAAGTCGCGGAAACGGTTGAAGCAGACGGGTCTGGTCAATTCGTTGCGTTCTTGGAACTCGGCGAGTCCGAACATGCGCGGGTTATTACACTAAGTGCGAAGAACGCTGACAGAATTCTTATGTCCGACGCGCAGGTGATTATTGCGCCGGTTGTACGACAAGTGGCCGAAGTGGAACCTGATGTAGTAGTCGTTGAGGCAACTGATGAAGCTTCGGTTGAGGATGATCCTGTAGCCGAAGATACCTCAGAGAGCGTAGGCGTTGCGGCAGTCGAAGTTGATACCGATGCTGTCGAGATGACGGACAGTGCTTCTAATTCGGAAGGCGACGCAACAGTTGAGATGGCTGAGGTTGCAGAACCTGTTGCTGAGCTAAGTGACGAAACCGAAGGAACGGTTTCTGTTCAAAATGGTGATACTGAAGTTGCGACAGAGGAAACAGAAGTCGCTCAAGTTACGCCAGCTGTTGAAACCGAGAGCGCCGATTTGGCAACGGATGCTTCAGCTGAAACCACTGAAGTTGTACAAGCCACGTCGGACACGGAACCGGCCCTCGAAGAAGGTACCGTCGAAATTGCTGAAGTATCGACTGAAAGTGCTGAAATAGATACCGCTGAACCGTCCTCGCAAGAGCCTGCGGTTGAAGAAACGCCAATGGTTGAAGAGCCTGCAACGTCTGAAGAGTCGACAATTGTCGAGGCGGAAACTGCTAGTGAGCCAGTAGCAGAGACTGCGCCGATTAAAGTTGAGGTGGTCGAAGACTCATCGCCAGCGGTAATCTTAGTTGAAAACGATAACGTGACGGTTCTTCAACCCGCGGCCAGCACGCCTCAGGTGTTAGACCAGTTGTCTATTGCAGCGATTTCTTATTCTGACGCCGGCGAAGTTCAAATCTCGGGCTTTAGTCCGGCAGGGTTTTTGCGTGTTTATCTGAATAACGTGCAGATCGCTGTACTTGAGGTACCCGAGCCCGGTGAGTGGCAGGCCGAGTTGGTCGACGTCGAACCCGGTGTCTACACGCTTCGCGTCGATCAAGTCGATGAACAGGGTGAGGTTGTTCAACGTGTGGAAACACCGTTTAAGCGTGAGGAACCCGCAAAAGTTGTTGAGGCCGCTCAGTCCCGCAAGCCTCTGGTTTCGGTTGAGGTTGTTCAGCCCGGGTCCACCCTTTGGGCAATTTCGCGTGAAACATACGGTAGCGGCGTTCTTTACGTGAATATCTTTGAGGCCAACAAAGATCAGATACGCAGTCCGCATCTTATCTACCCAGGGCAGATATTCGAATTGCCGGCCCCGCCGGGTGCTAAGAAAAAGAAGCGCACCTCTGGTCAATAAGCAGTCCAACACATAGATAAAGGCGAACCTTAGGGTTCGCTTTTTTTATTGGGGGACGGCTACATGGCAGGTTGGGCAACGGCCAGCGAAGATGAAATCTCGCGCCAAAAAGGATCCGGCACTCGGACCATTCGCAAAGTGCTTCCCTATTTGTGGCCCGAGGGTCAGTTCTGGGTGAAGTGGCGTGTTGTGGTCGCGATGGTGCTTTTGCTGTTGGCAAAGATAGTCGCTTTTGGGACACCACTTCTATTGGGCAAATCGGTTGACGCCCTGTCAGACAGCGGTGCATCAGATCTTGTGCTCGGCGCGGTAGGTTTGACGTTCGCATATGGCGCGGTTCGACTGCTTGCTGTTGTTTTCCAGCAATTGCGCGACAGTGTCTTTGCAAGGGTCGCCCAGAGGGCGCTGCGTCGCGTCGCGCTGGAAACCTTTACGCATATCCACAATCTTTCGATGCGGTATCACATCAACCGTAAAACAGGTGGCCTTAGCCGTATTATTGAGCGTGGCGTTAAAGGCGTAGAATTCCTGCTGCGCTTTATGCTGTTCAATTTGGGCCCGCTGATCCTCGAACTTGTAATGGTCACCGCTTATCTGGGGTACCAGCTGGGATTGCCTTACCTTGGCGTAATCACTTCTACGATCGGCATCTATATTTGGTTCACATTCCGAATAACTGAATGGCGCGTGCAAATTCGACGGCGCATGAATGAGCAGGACACAGACGCCAACCAAAAGGCGATTGATAGCCTGCTGAATTTCGAGACCGTCAAATACTTCGGCGCCGAAGAGCGTGAGGCCGAACGCTACGATCAATCCATGCGAGGCTATGAAAAGAACGCCATTATCACGGCTCAGTCGCTGGCGTTCTTAAATGGCGGTCAGACAGTTATCATCACCGCTGGTTTGGTTAGTGTGATGGTTATGGCCGCGCTTGGCGTCCAGCAAGGCGTTTTGAGCGTTGGCGAGTTCGTCATGGTCAATGCCTATATGATCCAGATTACTTTGCCTTTGGGTTTCCTCGGGACTGTTTACCGCGAAATTCGCCAAGCGCTTGTTGATATGGGTGAAATGTTTGATCTTCTTGAGCAACCAGCCGAGATCACTGACAAACCGAATGCGCCCGCGATTAATGTTTCCTCAGGTAAGGTGACTTTGGATAATCTTCATTTCGGATACTCAGAAGATCGTCCCATTTTAAAGGGTGTGTCACTTGAGGTTGAGCACGGTAAAACGGTCGCCATTGTTGGTCCCTCGGGGTCCGGAAAGTCGACGATCGGGCGATTGTTGTTCCGCTTTTACGATGTCACGGATGGTGCGCTTAGGATCGACGGTCAGGATGTGCGCGACGTGACCCAAACCAGCCTGCATGACTCGATCGGCGTGGTTCCTCAAGACACTGTGCTGTTTAACGATACTGTAGGTTACAACATTGCCTACGGCAAAGCTGGCGCGACACATGAAGACGTGATCGCCGCTGCAAAAGCGGCCCAAATTCATGACTTCATCAGTAGTTTACCCGATGGCTACGAAACGACCGTTGGTGAGCGCGGCTTAAAGCTTTCCGGCGGTGAAAAGCAGCGCGTTGGAATTGCCCGGACATTGCTAAAAAATCCGCCAATATTGTTGCTGGATGAGGCAACCTCAGCTCTCGATACGGAAACCGAACATGAGATTAAAGAGGCTCTTGGGCGGGCTGGCGAGGGGCGTACTGTTCTGACGATTGCGCACCGTTTGTCCACAATCGTCGAGGCGGATGAAATCGTTGTTCTTGAAGACGGCCGGATCGTTGAGCGTGGTCACCATGACGAATTACTGGCGCAAGATGGCCGGTATGCTGCCCTTTGGCACATGCAACTTGCCGAAAGCGAAACAGAGACCGGCGTCGCTGCTGAGTGATTGTTGAAAACGAATTCGAGAAGGGGCCGGTTTATCCGGCCCCTTTTTTTGTGCGTTGACTCTATAACAGTACTCACTTACCGTTAGTCATGGCTAATATAGATTCTCTAACAGCTCTAGCGGACCCAACTCGACGTAAGATCTTTGAGACTATTGCCGCACGCAGTGGGCCGGTGGGACAGATTGCTGACGGGTTGCCCGTTAGTAGGTCTGCCGTCTCGCAACATCTAAAGGTGCTAACAGATGCCGGTTTGGTAAGCGCTGAGCCCGCCGGCAACATGCGAATTTACGCGATAAGAAAAGACGGGCTTCAAGAATTGCGCGCTTATTTTGATCAATTCTGGACGGATGTTCTTTCGAATTTTGCACAAGAAGCTAACAAAGAGGATCACTAGCTATGGCAGAGTCTATTGTGAAATCGGTCACAGTGAATTGCTCGGTTGAGCATGCTTTCAACGTATTTGTGAACCGCATTGGTGGATGGTGGCCGCTGGCCTCTCATGCGGTTTCGGTCGCTGATGGCAAAGCAGCCTTGGACGCGACGATAGAGCCGAAAGTGGGCGGTGAGGTCTATGAGACCAAGCATGACGGATCACGCACCAAATGGGGAACAGTTCTTGAGTACGATCAGTTTTCGAAATTCGCGATGAGTTGGCATCCCGGTACCAATATCGAAAAGCCAACCCGCGTGGATGTTGAGTTCGAAGTCATTGACGGCAAGACCAATGTCACACTGACCCACACTGGCTGGGAAATCTGGGGCGACGAAAGTGCTGACAAGATTGCCGGTTATACCTCTGGCTGGGGTATGATGCTGGATGAGCTTTATGCAGCAGCCTGCGAGGCGGCCTAGAGCCGTTTCCAGTTATAGCATGGCCCCGAAATCATCGGGGCCTAACTTTTATTTGAGTGCGCAATAAATCTCAGTTCGCACGCTTTCCGGCGCGACTTTTTCTGGATCATCTACATAGATTTCCCAGATCGGCATGCCGGCCTCCATTCCATTTTCCGCTATATGAGCCCACATCGCTTTATGCGTGTCGCCGAGATTTTCGTAAGGACCAACGTGGGTGATCGTTATCGCGTCGCCTTGGGGTAGTTCACCTGCTTTGATGTTGCCGTTGGCCTTTGCCGCGTCTTCAGCCGAAACGATAACGCCGCCTTGAAAGCGCAAAATCTCAGGATCCATGCCAGTATAGACCGACATCGGCATCGCAAGCGGTGTCAGGCCATTTTGCCCAACAAACCCAAATATCTCTGCAAAGGCTGACCCCATTGCAGCGCCAATTTCTGGGCCGTAGGGGACTTCGCGCTCAACGTAAATGTAGGATTGAGCGGGTAGAGATTTCTTTTCAAATGACATTGTAATCTCCTATTTCTGCCCGTGACGGTAACAGGTTTGCCCAATGTGCCAAAGTATTTTGACTTCCCAATGTAAAACGGCCCTGACAAATGTCAGAGCCGTTTATGCTCACCCCGAAATGGGGTGATATGGATGAATCGAACTAGCTTAGTTCTTTTCTTTGTCGACCATTTTACCTGCCGAAATCCATGGCATCATACCGCGAAGTTTCGCACCGGTTTCTTCGATCATGTGCTCGTCGTTTGCGCGACGTGAGGCTTTGATTGTTGGCTGACCAACGGCATTTTCAAGCATAAAGTCACGTACGAATTTACCCTGCTGGATGTCTTCCAGGACGGCCTTCATGCGAGCTTTGGTTTCGTCGTACTTGAGGATACGAGGACCAGTGACGTACTGACCGAATTCAGCAGTGTTCGAGATCGAGTAGTCCATGTTCGCGATGCCGCCTTCATAGATCAGGTCAACGATCAGTTTCACTTCGTGCAGACACTCGAAATAGGCCATCTCTGGTGCGTAACCAGCTTCAACCAGTGTTTCAAAACCACAACGGATAAGCTCAACCAGGCCACCACAAAGAACAGCTTGCTCGCCGAACAGGTCGGTTTCACACTCTTCGCGGAAGTTGGTTTCGATGATACCCGAGCGACCACCACCAATGGCTGAGCAATATGACAGACCAATTTCCAGCGCGCGGCCAGATGCATCGTTGTCGATTGCGACCAGGCAAGGAACGCCGCCGCCTTTGGTGTATTCGCCGCGTACGGTGTGACCTGGGCCTTTTGGCGCCATCATGATCACGTCGATACCTTCTTTAGGCTCGATCAGGCCGAAGTGGACGTTCAGGCCGTGCGCGAATGCAATTGCTGCACCTGGCTTGATGTTGTCGTGGACGTATTTTTTGTATGTCTCTGCCTGAAGCTCGTCGGGCATTGTGAACATGATGACGTCACACCAAGCAGCAGCTTCGGCGATGCCCATAACCTTAAGGCCTTCGCCTTCGGCTTTCTTAGCTGACGCCGAGCCTTCGCGAAGAGCTACAACAACGTTTTTCGCGCCGCTGTCGCGCAGGTTCAGCGCGTGTGCGTGACCCTGTGAGCCGTAGCCCAAAATAGCTACGTTTAGGTCTTTGATGAGGTTAATGTCGCAATCGCGGTCATAATATACGCGCATAGGGAATCCCTTTCCATGTTGAACTGAGGCTGTTTTACAGTTGTGGATCCGCAAATACGATTGCATCTTGCATACATTTAGACGAAATGTATAAATTATTATTCGTACTTTATCAATAACGCGAATTATTCATGCTTGATGAATTAGACAGACGCATTTTGCGTCACTTGCAAGCCGATCCCTCGCTTAGTTCTGCGGAACTGGCTGAGCGTTGTCGTATGACGTCCGCAAAATGCTGGCGGCGGATTGAAAAAATGCAGGAAGCGGATGTGATCCAAGGCCAAGAAGCGCTTATCGACTGGCAGGACTTGGGTTATGCAGTTGAAGTTTCGTTGCGTGTAACACTGGATAAAACCCAGCCAAGGGCGTTCGATGAGTTTCAGGCTGCCAGTCGCGAAGTGCCCGAAGTTATCGAGATCCAAACGTTCCTTGGTCGCGTAGACGTGCGCCTTTCGGTGATTGCGCGCGACATGTCGCACTATCAAGAACTTTACCGCGCGCGAATTCTGACGCTTCCCCATATCGCCGATATCGAAGCCTTGATGCACATTTCGCGTATTAAGTCGGATGATGGATTGCCGCTATGATCGATCTAGATGACGTCGACCGTCAAATTTTACGCATTCTGGTTGCTGATGCCACCCAAAGTGCCAGCGCCGTTGGCCGGAAGTTGGGAATGTCCCAGCCAGCCACATGGCGTCGGATTAAGCGCCTGCAAGATGCTGGTGTCATTAAAGGGCGCCGTCTAAAATTGAATGCCGAAAAGCTTGGTTTTGGGGTGACGGTATTTTTGGGTGTGAAACTAGCGCGCAAGGGTCACATCAGTATCGAAGATTTTGAACGCGCTGTTGGGGCCATCCCTGAGGTTCAATCGATTGAGCACGTGCTGGGTCTTTATGATTATCGTCTGCGTGTCGTGGCACGCGATATATCAGACTTTGAGCGGGTTTTGCGACGACGGATCATGACGTTGCCCGGGGCAGGGGACGTCGAGGCCAATGTGCTTTTGAGCGAAGAGCGACGCCCAGGTCCAATAGGCTAAACCGCATACCAAGGTAGACTTTGCGTTTCGCTTGCCCTTTCGTTAGGCAGTCCAAAACATGTATTCTCAGGAGATCCCGATGACCGCACTATTAGACAATGTAGATCCAGACGGAATGCTGGAATATTCGGTTGTTTTCACTGACCGTTCTCTCAATCATATGTCGATGCAGTTCCGTCAGGTGATGCTTGATATCAATGAGATGCTAAAAGGCGTCTACAATGCAGATGCGGTTGCCATTGTACCGGGTGGCGGAACCTATGCGATGGAGGCGGTTGCCCGCCAATTTGCCAGCGGTGCGCATGCGCTTGTTGTTCGTAACGGTTTCTTTTCGTTCCGTTGGAGCCAGATTTTTGATGCCGGAGGGTTCGCCTCTGAAGTGACGGTCTGTAAGGCGCGTCAGAACGGTAACGATCCGAAAACCCCTTTCGCGCCTGCAACGATTGAAGACGTGGTCGCAAAAATTCGCGAGTCAAAGCCTGACGTGGTGTTTGCCCCGCATGTTGAAACCGCTGCCGGTTTGATTTTGCCAGATGACTACATCAAAGCCCTCGCAGACGCGGCACACGAAGTTGATGCGATCATGGTTCTTGATTGCATCGCTTCGGGTACGGTTTGGGTTGATATGCAGGCGACGGGTGTCGACGTTTTGATATCTGCCCCGCAAAAGGGCTGGTCTGCATCGCCTTCCGCTGGTCTGGTTATGATGAGCGAACGCGCGGTAGCACGTTTGGCTGAAACGACCAGCAGCAGCTTTGCAGTCGACCTGAAAAAGTGGCGCACAATTATGGAAGCTTATGAGGGTGGCGGTCATGCATACCACGCGACGATGCCGACTGACGCACTAAAGGCATTCCGCGATACGATGCTGGAAACCCGCGACTATGGTTTTGATAAACTTAAGGAAGCGCAATGGGCTTTGGGCAATGGCGTACGCGCTTTGTTGGCTGAAAAAGGTATAAAATCCGTTGCTGCCGACGGTTTTGGCGCACCCGGTGTGGTGGTCAGCTACACTGACGATCCCGCGATCCAAAACGGAAGCAAATTCGCTGCCGAAGGTATGCAAATCGCTGCAGGCGTTCCATTGCAATGTGATGAACCAGAAGGGTTTTGTACATTCCGTTTGGGATTGTTTGGCCTAGACAAGCTTTATGACGTCGACGGTGCAATTGGCCGCCTAAAGACTATTCTCGACAAGGTGCTATAGGGCATTAACCCTTCACACCTAATCCCATCTGCATCAGCGTTTTGCGCACCGGAGCCAACGAATAAAGAGCGTTCAATCCGGTTGCGCGCACGTCGCGCAGCGCTTGCTTCTGCGCCATAGACGCCCTGTTCAACAAGTCGATGCCCTTCACACGGGTCTGAACCTCGGTGTGACGACACTTGTGATAGGTGTCCAACATGTGCTGGCTACCAAGCCCGTTGCGATCATTGTCGGCAAGATCAAGAAGCGTGCGCAGGTCGCCAAGGCTCATGTTCAGGCCCTGCGCGCCAATCGGCGGAACGACATGCGCGGCCTCGGCCAGAAGTGCGACACGCTCGGCCGTCATGCGCTGTGCAACTTGACTGATGATCGGCCAAACTGTCCGGCGGGACGCAAGGGTCAACGGGCCAAACAGCTCGCATGAGCGTGTGTTCATTTCAGACTGGAAATCCTCGGTCGGCAGGTTCGCAAGGCGATCCACCTCGGCACCGGTTTCCATCCACACGATCGCCGAGGAATTCAGACCGTTGTAATCAGGAAGTGGAACCAGCGTGAACGGCCCCCCTGAGCGGTGAATTTCGGTTGAGACATTTTCGTGTGGTTTCGGGTGGGTCACTGCAAAGGCTAGCGCCTTTTGCCCGTATCGCAAGGTTTTGACATCGATCCCCGCAGCCTCGCGGATAAGAGAGTTTCGCCCATCTGCAGCGACGACCAATTTGCACCGTACCTGCGATCCGTCAGTCAGCGCAACGCGCGCTTCGTTTGTGCGGGTGAACAGCGATTTTGATCCAACGCCTTGACGAAAATCAACGTTGGGTAAATGCTTGATAAACGCCAGCAGTTCGCGGCGTAAAAGCCAATTCGGTAGGTTCCACCCAAAGGGGTTCTCAGAAATTTCGTTGGCGTGGAATTCCTTGATTAGACGTGGCTCGGCAACCGTTCCGCCTGCATCAACGATCCGCATCGTTTTAAGGGCGGCGGCGTAAGGTGCAAAAACCTCCCAAAGGCCGATGTTGGCCAATAATGCCTGCGAGGGTTGCAAAAAGGCGGTTGTTCGTAGATCCGCCCCTGCAGCATCCCGTTCAATGATCGGAGGAGTTGGGTCCACACATACAACATCAAAACCCTTTGACCCAAATGCGGCGGCGGCCGTAAGGCCAGCGATACCACCGCCAGAGACCAAAATGTCCGCTTTGCTGCTATTGGATAGTGTCATTTATTGTATGTCCCAATCATCAGAAATCCGCTGGTCCCAAATCTTTTAGTTACAGCAAGCGATCAAGAAAAGCTGATAGATCATCTGTATGATGATGGATGTGATCTGCATCAATCGAATCTTTTGCGACATGCACCGTTTTCATGCCCATCGCGTGAGGGGCCTGAAGGTTTCGATGTTCGTCCTCAAACATGGCGGCTTTTTGGGTTGCTAGGCCATCTATTGCGAAAATAGTCTCAAATGCTCGTCGTTCTGGTTTTGGAAGAAAATTTGCATTTTCTACGCCGTATACCGCGTCAAATGTCGATCCTAGACCGCGTCCTTCAAGCACGCGCTGCGCGTATGGCGCGGTGCCATTCGTGTAAACAATTTTACGTCCCGGTAGTGCACTTATCTGATCAGCAAGGTGTCGGTCGATCTGAAGCGCGGACATGTCGATGTCATGAACCGTCGTCAAATACGGCGTTGGATCAACGTCATGCTCGCGCATAAGACCAGCCAGCGTCGTTCCATATTGTTGCCAGTAGTTTAGGCGCATTCGGTCTGCTTCAGCGTGGGGTACGCCAAGCGACTCTGCCACGTATTTCGTCATACGCACTTCGATTTGATCGAACAAACGAACCGACGGCGGGTAAAGGGTATTGTCGAGATCAAAGACCCAATACTCGACATGTGAAAACGCGTTGCGTGGCATGTGCGCACGCTATTGCGATCAAGTGTTCTTTATCAAGGGCAAAGACTTGATTGCCATGCGTTCAACGCCTTAGTGTCGCTCAAACGAACAGGGAAGCGCGATTATGGGTGAAAATAGGCCTAACCAAAAAGATGCCTACACGCTGATACTTGAGGCAATTGACGTTGGGACCTATAAGCCCGGCGACAGGTTGGTTGAAAGCGATCTGGCTGAACGCTTTGGTGTATCTCGCACGCCTATCCGCGAGGCTTTACAGCGTCTGGAAACACAGTCGCTTTTGACACGTGATGGCCGCAGCTTGATTGTGGCAGCGCTGGATCACAATCAGCTTTCTGAGTTATATGTTGTTCGCTCGGAACTTGAGGCGTTGGCAGCAAGGTTGGCAGCAACACATGCAACCATCGAGGAAAAAAACATCCTACGAGAAATGGTTGAAGAAGATCAAAAGCATGTTGGCAACCCAGCTGCGTTGGCACGAACAAACCGACGGTTTCACAAGATGATCCACCTTGCGTCCCACAACCGATACCTCGTGCAGCAACTTGATTTGGTTTATCGCACCATGGCACTTATGGCCACGACGACGCTCGCTGCTGAAGGGCGGGGCGAAACAGCGATGGAAGAACACAATCAAATCGTCACAGCGATTGAAAACTCGGACGGAGACGCGGCTTATTCCGCTCTGAAAGCCCACATTTCAAAGGCTTTTGTCACACGTTTAAAGGCCGAGGCTGAACGAGACTCGCTTTAGTCTGACTTTAAAGAATGCCCGTGATCAGTTTTGTCCCAAAACACGGGCGCACGACAGAACTCCCACAGCGCCTTTATTCCTGCAGGGACGGCAAGCAGAAAGTAGATACTCATAGTTGGTAACCATGGGATTAGAAAACGCCGATCTGCACGGATGCAGGCCAGCCCGAGTATGACCATACCCAAAATCTCAACCGCGAGGAATGCATACGCGGTGACGGCCACTAGGCTGTCTGGAACAGCGTTAAAAAACGAATGATCCACGCCGAAATAAACCAACCAGAATGACCAAAGAATTGGCGCGGTCATAAAGTGTAGAATTGTCCCCAAGAATAGAACTTGAAACGCAAGGAACCCACAGTTCCCGAGATCCCTTCGAAGCTGTAGTGGCGTTCGCATATGGGACCAATAAGTGACCATGTAACCCTTTATCCAACGCGAGCGCTGCCTGATCCAGCGCCAACCATGGCAATTGGCCTCTTCTCCAGTGATGCTGTCCACCAAAAGCGTTCGATAGCCGGCACGACCGATACGAAGCCCCAGATCAGCGTCTTCGGTAACGTTGTAGGCATCCCAACCGTGCATAAGATCGATGACATCGCGCTTAAGAAACAGCGTCGTGCCGCCCAATGGAACAGGAAGACCGAGCTTCGCCAAACCTGGAAGGATGATCCGAAACCAACCCGCATAATCCATGGTAAAACAACGCGCCAACCAGTTTTGGCGTGGGTTGTAGAACTGCAGAATACCTTGGACACAAGCAACGTCTGGACCCGAGGATTTGAACTTCTCAATGACACGTTCAATTTGATCCCGAGCAGGCATGTCTTCGGCGTCGTAAATACCTATGATGTCCCCGCTACAAAACTTATAGGCGTGATTTAACGCCCTTGGCTTTGTCTTGGGGTGGCCTTCGGGTACGTAAATCGGCTTCATCCACGCTGGTAAATGGGTGTCTCGAACCGCTGCCCGTGTTGCGTGGTCGTTTTCTTCAACGACGAGGAGGATTTCCAAGAGGGGCTTTGGGTAGGTCAACTTGGATAGGCGTTCGATTAACGCTTGGGGCTGACCCAGATAACGCGAAAAAGGTGTTATCATGGGAAGCATGCGGAAGAGTCGCTTAAGTAAGTATAAACAGGGTCGCCTGGTCGAGCATTTTGTTGCCGGAACCACGGCTCGAACTGCGGCCAGTTTATGTG
>JAQWQJ010000057.1 GCA_029244725.1 Paracoccaceae bacterium | reverse complement strand
ACATAAACTGGCCGCAGTTCGAGCCGTGGTTCCGGCAACAAAATGCTCGACCAGGCGACCCTGTTTATACTTACTTAAGCGACTCTTCCGCATGCTTCCCATGATAACACCTTTTTCGCGTTATCTGGGTCAGCCCCTAATTGAATTTGAAAAGTACCCGAAGGAAGCAAGTTTTCTTTGGACAGGCTTTGTTCGGGTGAACACCATGACCCAACTTTAGTTTGGTACGCAAACCAGCCCATAAACACACATCCCCACACGAACCCGTTTATCGGGTCTCATACTACCGCTTGTAGTGTAACGAATCGGTTGGACTCCGCCAAGACCTGTTGCGCGTTGAATTGCGCCTTGTTTGGATGCGGTATAGTCAGGGTAGGCAAATTCAAAGGAAAAGACATGTCTTCGATTGATCCGGTTGACCTAACCGCCAAACTGATCCGATGCCCATCGGTTACACCAATCGAGGGTGGCGCTTTGGTCCTGCTGCAAACTCTGCTGGAAGACGCCGGTTTTGTCTGTACGCGTGTAGATCGCAACGGAACGTCCAATTTGTTTGCGCGTTGGGGGGATCAAGCACATCCAAAGACGTTCGGGTTTAATGGACACACAGATGTTGTTCCTTTGGGGGACGAAGCTGCTTGGACAATGCCACCTTTTGGTGCCGAGGTGAAAGACGGCTTCATGTACGGTCGCGGTGCTGTTGATATGAAATCGGGCGTTGCCGCTTTCGTCGCGGCGGCGATTGATCTGGTCCGCGAAACGCCCCCTGACGGTGCTTTGATCCTAACGATTACCGGCGACGAAGAGGGCGACGCAACTGACGGCACTACTGCACTGTTGGATTGGATGAAGGCAAACAACGAAACCATGTCACTTTGCTTGGTCGGAGAGCCGACTTGTCCGGATAATATGGGCGATATGATTAAGATCGGGCGGCGTGGCTCAATGACTGCGTGGTTCACCATCACGGGTGAACAGGGGCATTCAGCCTATCCCCATCGCGCAAAAAATCCATTGCCTGCGATGGCGCGGTTGATGGATCGGCTTGCAAGCCATGAACTTGATCAAGGGACCGAGCATTTCGACGCCTCTACTTTGGCCGTTGTGAATATCGATACGG
The DNA here is from genome assembly GCA_029244725.1 of Paracoccaceae bacterium. Lineage (GTDB taxonomy): Bacteria > Pseudomonadota > Alphaproteobacteria > Rhodobacterales > Rhodobacteraceae > JASMHC01. The sequence continues at coordinate 46,545 of JAQWQJ010000057.1, read as the reverse complement.
GCAATAGTGCGACTAATGTTATCCCTGCCCAAACACGTGGTGTTGCGAACGTACGCTTTAACGACACCCATACAGGCCTTGGACTAAGCAAATGGTTGAAGGATGAGGCCGCTAAAGTTGCCGATGAGTTTGGTGTCAAAGTTGAGACCACTATTAAAATATCCGGCGAAAGCTTCTTAACGCCTCCGGGCGAACTTTCGGCCCTTGTCGCGCAATGTGTTGAGGCTGAAACAGGCCGCACCCCTGAGTTTTCAACAACTGGCGGCACTTCTGATGCCCGCTTCGTAAAAAATCACTGTCCGGTTGTTGAGTTCGGCTTGGTCGGAAAATCGATGCACCAAGTTGATGAACGCGTGGTGGTTGAACAGATAGGCCAACTCAAGAAAATATACGCACGCGTTTTGCGGACTTATTTCGCATGAACCTTTTGATTGAACGCTCAGATGATCTGGATGCATGTCTTGCGATCCGCTTCACAGTCTTCGTCGAGGAACAATCCGTCCCGATCGAGGAAGAACGCGATCATTACGACCAAAACGCCATCCACATTTTGGCCACACAGCAGGGCACACCTGTTGGGACCGCGCGCATTGTGGTGGCTGACGATATCGGAAAAATCGGGCGTGTCGCTGTATTGGCGTCGCATCGCGGAACTGGCCTAGGCGCCAAGCTGATCCACGCGTGCTTGGCCGAACTGCGCGCTCAGTCCGACGTGACAAAGGCAAAATTAGGGTCGCAAACGCACGCGCTCGGGTTTTACGAAAAGCTTGGGTTCGTTGCACAAGGCCCCGAGTTTGACGACGCAGGCATCCCCCACCGGATGATGAGCCTTAGCTTGTGACACGCCACCTCGTTGTCATGCTGAAAGTGCCCGAGGTTGGGCGGGTCAAAACTCGACTAGGTCGCGAGATTGGTATGACAAACGCGGCTTGGTGGTTTCGTCATCAAACCACGGCTCTGTTGAGACGACTAAGTGACCCACGCTGGCAAATCACACTGGCTGTCTCGCCTGACCAAAAAGGTATGCAGTCCCGCCAGTATCCGGCGCATTTTCCACGTATTCCACAAGGGTCTGGTAATCTTGGGGGACGCATGGAGCGCATACTGCAGCACATGCCAGTCGGTCCGGTTTGCATTATCGGTGGTGATGTTCCCGGCATCCAGCCAAGCCATATAGAAGCCGCGTTCAGATCTCTCGGACAACATGAGGCTGTCTTTGGGCCTGCCTATGACGGCGGGTTTTGGTTGGTCGGCTTGAAGCGCATTTCGAGGCCACCACCAACCCTTTTTCAAAACGTTCGATGGTCTACTAAACACGCTTTGTCTGACAGTATCGCCAGCATTCCCGACATGCGGATCGCGTTAACTGACCACTTGCAGGACGTCGATACCAAGGCGGATCTCATATCGCTTTCACGGTGACGTTTCGAAAACCGCGTGATAGGGCGCAGATATGAGCCAGCTACCTACCAAAGAGCAGATCCTAGATTGGATCTCATCGAACCCGACCCTTACCTCGAAACGGGATATCTCGAAAGCTTTCGGGATCAAGGGGGCTGCGCGGATCGATCTGAAGCGCATTCTGAAAGAGCTTGAAGAAGAGGGTCACCTTCAAAAGCGCAAAAAGACTTATCGCGACCCTGATCAATTGCCACCGGTTTCGGTGCTGCAGATCGTCAAACAAACCGAAGACGGTGACCTATTTGCTCGCCCATTGGAATGGTCTGGCGAAGGACAAGCGCCAACAGTATTTTTTGTAGCCAAGACTGGTGATCCTGCGTTGAAGGTAGGTGACCGTATTCTAGGTCGCTTGTCCGTGGTCAAAGATCTCGATCACGAATACGAGGCGCGCTTGATACGGCGCATTGGGACTAATCCACATAAGGTGCTTGGCGTGTTTCGCAAACGCGCCGAGGGCGGACGCATTGTACCCATCGACAAAGGCAACGAGAAAGAGTGGATCGTTCCTGCAGGTGCCGAAAACGGTGCAAAAGACGGTGAACTGGTTGAAGGTCAGCAGACCGGACCAAAAGGTAGAATGGGTTTGCCAAAGGCCAAAGTAACCGACCGTCTGGGTGATCCGTCCCAGCCCAAGGCAATTTCGCTGATCGCCATTCACCAGCACAGCATTCCAGACGATTTTCCCGATCCCGTGATCGTCGAAGCCGATGGAATGAAGCCCGTTGGACTGAAGGGTCGCAAAGACATGCGCGACATGCCGTTGATCACCATTGACCCGGCAGATGCACGCGATCATGACGATGCGTGTTGGGCGCATGCAGACGAAGACCCTAAGAACAAAGGTGGCCACATCATCTGGGTCGCGATCGCTGACGTCGCTCACTACATCCGCAATGGAACAGCCTTGGATAAAGAGGCTCGTAAACGCGGAAACTCATCCTATTTCCCTGACCGCGTTGTACCGATGCTGCCTGACCGTCTGTCTGGCGATCTCTGCTCGCTACACGAAGGTGTGCCGCGTGGATGTGTGGCTGTCCGTATGCAGATCGACGCAAACGGTGAAAAGATATCCCATAGCTTTGAACGTGGGTTGATGCGCTCGGCGGCGTCGCTGTCTTATGAGCAAGTGCAAGCCGCGATGGACGGCACGCCCGACGATCAATGCTCTCCGTTGATGGATAGCGTTATCCGCCCTCTTTACGCGGCATACGATGCACTGAAGAAAGCGCGTGCTTTGAGGCAACCGCTGGAACTTGATTTGCCTGAACGAAAGATCATTCTTTCGGATGATGGCAAAGTCGCTTCGGTCAATTTCCGCGACCGATTTGATGCGCATAAACTGATCGAGGAATTCATGGTGCTGGCCAATGTCGCCGCGGCTGAAATCTTAGTTGAGAAGCGCACACCTCAGCTGTTTCGTGTGCACGAAGAACCCGCACCAGAGAAGTTGGAATCGCTGCGCGAAACCGCCCAAGCCTCGGGATTGAACCTCGCCAAAGGGCAGGTTTTGCAGACACGCCACTTGAACCGCTTGCTAAACGATGCCTCGGACACCGATTTCGCCGAACTCATCAATATGTCGACCTTGCGATCTATGACGCAGGCCTACTACAGCCCGCAAAATTTCGGCCACTTCGGTCTGGCCCTGAAAAGCTACGCACATTTTACGTCACCAATCCGCCGCTACTCGGATTTGATTGTTCACCGGGCGCTTGTCTCGGCGCATGGCTGGGGTGACGACGGGTTGAACAATGAAGAAATTGAACGGCTAGAGGAAACGGCGAAGCATATCTCAGAAACCGAGCGTCGCTCCATGGTTGCTGAACGCGATACGACTGATCGATATTTGGCAGCCTTCCTGTCGGAACGCGTTGGTGCAGATTTGACTGGCCGTATCTCTGGCGTTCAACGTTTCGGTGCTTTTGTGCGGTTAGATGAGACCGGCGCCGACGGTTTGATTCCCGTCCGCTCAATCGGTTCAGAGTATTTCCACTACGACCAAGAAGAACAAATCCTCGAAGGTTCAGATAGTGGCTTGCGGATCGGTATTGGCCAAAGGGTACTGGTGCGCTTGACCGAGGCCGTTCCTGTGACCGGCGGATTGATGCTGGAACTTCTTGAGCTGGATGGCAAAGCCCCCCCACTTGGCCGACGGAATTTTGGTAAGGGTAAACCCTCGCGCCGCAGACAGGGGTCGGCCAAGAAAAAACAAGACAAAATCAAACGTAAGGTTGAACGGCGGCGGAAGTAAGGGGGCTGTCTGCCCCCTCTGGCCTACGGCCATTCACCCTTGAGGAATATTTTAAGACAAAAGAAACGGTAACCCCCTGCCTTTCGACAGGGGGATCTTCTTCCGTCACGGTCATCGGCGTCCCCGCCTGTACCGCGAGACTATTGTTACGATTTTGTAGTTAAGAAACTGTTGCTTCTTTTGTCCTCAAATATTCCTCGGGGGTTTCAAAGGGGGCAGACAGCCCCCTTTGCTCCATCTCGGGTGTCAGTTTCGGGCGCAACAATTTCAGCGGGTGTGATCTCAGTGTCAGGCGCAGGGCGATGTAATCTTCGACGACTTCCTCACCTTCGGACATTTTTGGCAGGTTGGCGGCGGGTTCATAGATGCCTTCGCCGTCCATATCATTGGCAAACAAGGGCAGCGGTTCTGGCGCTGTGATCGCTTTGGCGTGCCACAGCGCGTCACGGCGGGACAGACCGGTGGCGGCGAAGCAGTCTGCCTCGGCCAGCGCGGTGATCAAACCAGGGGCGAGGCCGGCGCGGCGCCAGACGTCTTCGATTGTGTGATAGCCGTTGGCGCGGGCGGCCGTCAGCCATGTGGCGTCGTCTTCGCGCATCTTCTTGATCTGGCGGAGCCCGAGCCGCAGGGCCAATCCGCCTTCTCCGTCTGGTTCCATCGTGTTGTCCCAGAAACTGGCGTTGATGCAGACAGGGCGGACCTCGACCCCGTGTTCGCGGGCGTCGCGGACGATCTGCGAGGGCGCGTAGAACCCCATCGGTTGCGAGTTCAGCAGCGAGCAGGCGAAGATGCCGGGGTGGTGGTGTTTGATCCACGCGCTGGCGTAGACCAGCAGCGCGAAACTGGCGGCGTGGCTTTCGGGAAAGCCGTAGCTGCCGAAGCCTTCGATCTGGGAAAAGCAGCGTTGGGCGAAATCGTCGTCATAGCCGTTGGCACGCATCCCATGCATGAACCGCCCGTGGAATTCGCTAACCGAGCCGTGCTTCTTGAACGTCGCGAGCGAGCGCCTCAGACGGTCGGCTTCGTCCGGCGTAAAACCTGCGCCGATGATGGCGATTTGCATTGCCTGTTCTTGGAACAGCGGCACGCCGAGGGTTTTGCCCAGCACATCGCCAAGGGCGTCTGAGGGAAAGCTGACTTCTTCCTCGCCATTGCGGCGACGGATGAAGGGGTGAACCATGTCGCCTTGTATCGGGCCGGGGCGGATGATGGCGACCTCGATCACCAGATCATAGAAACAGCGCGGGCGCATGCGGGGCAGAAAGTTCATCTGCGCGCGGCTTTCCACCTGAAACACCCCGACGCTGTCGGCCTTGCAGAGCATGTCGTAGACCGCCGGATCTTCGGGCGGCAGGGTGGCGAGGTTGAAGTCCATCCGGTGGTGCAATTGCAGCTGGTCAAAGGCTTTGCGGATGCAGGTCAGCATGCCAAGCGCCAGCACATCGACCTTGAGGATGCCAAGACTGTCGATATCGTCTTTGTCCCAGCAGATCACGGTGCGATCTTCCATCGTGGCGTTTTCGATGGGGACGAGCTCATCCAGACGGCCTTCGGTGATGATGAAACCACCGACGTGTTGGGACAGGTGGCTGGGAAAGCCGATGATTTCCCTGATTAAGCCCAAGGTTTGTTGCAGGTGGGGGTCGTCAGGATCAAGGCCGATTTCGCGCAGGCGGGTGCGTTCTTCGGTCCCGAGGTTGGAAAAGCCCCAGAGCTGTGAGCTGAGCGCGGCAACCGTGTCTTCGGCCAGCCCCATGGCGCGGCCAACCTCGCGCATGGCGCGTTTGCCGCGATAGTGGATGACCGTGGCGCAGAGCCCCGCACGGTGGCGGCCGTAGCGTTGATAGATGTGCTGAATGACCTCTTCTCGGCGTTCGTGTTCGAAATCGACGTCGATATCGGGGGGCTCATCGCGGGCCTCAGAGACGAAGCGCTCAAAGACCATGGTTCCGATTTCGGGCGAGACACTGGTGACACCGAGGCAGTAGCACACCACTGAATTGGCCGCAGACCCGCGCCCTTGGCAGAGGATGTCGCGTGAGCGGGCGAAGTGGACGATATCGCGGACGGTCAGGAAATAAGGTTCGTATTTCAGCTTACCGATCAGCGTCAACTCATGTTCGAGCATGCCTTTGACCTTATCGGGCGCGCCATGCGGGTAGCGCCATTTCAGGCCACTATAGGACAAGCGGCGCAGGCGACCTGCTGGGGTTTCGCCGTCGCTGATCTCGGACGGGTATTCGTAACGGAGTTCATCGAGTGAGAAGGTTAGACGGCTGGCCAGCTTGCCAGCGTTGTTGACGGCTTCGGGATGGTGGCGAAACAAACGTTGTATCTCGGGCTCCGAGCGCAGGCGCTGTTCGCCGTTGGCAAGGGCCGCGCGGCCCAAGGCGCTGACGCGCGTGCTGGTGCGGATGGCGGTGACCACATCGGCAAGGCGGCGGCGCTTGCCGTGGTGCATCATCGGGGCGGCCGAGGCGAGGGTCGGTAGGGCAAGTTCGTCCGCGATACGGGCATATTCTTTGAGGCGTGGCTGGTCGAGACCATCGTAGTAGGGCGACAAAAGCAGGTGCATTTGCTTGGCCAAACGGCGCGTCAACCGGCGCGCTTGTGGCAACCAGTCTTGCGCGCCGCCCTGCGACGGTAGCGCCTGTGGCGGGTGGAGCAGAAGGCTTAGGCCGCCTGCATTCTCAAAGAGATCGGCAAGGGTGATGTGGCATTGGCCCTTTTGGGCGCGCAGGCGTCCTTTGGACAGCAGGCGACAGAGCGTGGCCCAGCCTTGGCGGGTTTCAGGCAGGGCGGTGATGTCTGGCCCATCCGTAAAACGAAGCCGCGCGGCGGGGATTAGGCGGGGCGTGTTGAAGATGTCGATCGTTTGGGGAGGCTGTGGGATGTGATCGGGGCAAGGAGGGCCGAAGGTTTCGGACTCTTGCCGTTCACGGACCTTGCGGGCGATGTCGCGGGCAGCAGTATGGGCACGCACGATTCCCGCGACCGAGTTTTCATCAGCAATCGCGACAGCAGGCAGGCCGATGAGGGCGGCACGCTCCATATACTCCTCGGGGTGGGATGCCCCGGTGAGGAAGGTGAAATTCGATGTGGCAGACAATTCGGTGAACATGGTGAGCGTCAGTATATTCACGTTTTGTTCTCATTGCGAGTCTGGAAGTGATCGCAATGCTGCAAGTGGGGAAAATGAGTACTTTGACAAAGATAAAGGATGGGTAGAATGGGGACATGGAACATCAAGTCATATCGTGTTTTGTGCCGCCCAACCGAAAGGCGTTTACAGAGCTTTTGAAAGAATATTACGCCCTCATGATCGCGCGTATTGAGGCCGGCAATGGATTTGTGGGTGATGGAAGCAACGGGATCGCTGAATTTTGGGACGAAGTTGACGTCTACATGCCCCCTCAAGGGCGGCTATTCCTAGCGCAGAATCACGCCGGCGAAATGATTGGCTGCGGTATGATGAAAAAAATCAGTCCGGACGTGGCCGAGCTAAAGCGGCTTTATGTTAGGCCACAATCTCGCGGGACAGGGCTAGGGCGACATCTGGTCGAGCGGAGGATTGCAGCGGCGCGCGAGATGGGCGTAAAAACACTATTGGTTGATACCCTTAAAAGTAATGTCGAGATGCAGGGGCTTTATCACAAGCTAGGCTTCCAAGAGATCGACGTTTACCCTGAAAGCTCGACCGTCAATATGGCGCCAGAATTGCTGCCATTGATGGTGTTCTTTCGTATTGACCTTGAGTGATATTTAGCCTTGATCACGCGCGGGGATGTTGCGGATTTGAAAACCAGTTTTAGTCTGTTCAAAACCCGCTGATTTATAAAAAGCCAATGTGCCTTCATCCGACATGCCGGTCAGAAGCATGACTTTGTAACAGTCATGATCAAAGGCATAAGCCGTGGCAGCATTAAGCAAGCGTCTCGCATATCCCCGCTGCCGGTGAGCTTGGTCTGTGACCACATTTTCAATCAGTGCGTATGGTCTGCCTTGGCGGGTCAGGTTGGGCAAAATGAACTGGGTACAGCTAGAGACAAGGGTGCCGTCGACCCAGCCCCGAAGATATGGCAATTTGGGATTGCCGTTAGCTGAGCAAGGCGACGCTGCGCAGACACAAGATCGATTGGCAGGTCGTTGGATGAAAGAAGTTCATAGAGCGAGATCAATTCAGGCAGGTCATCAAGCGCGACAAAGCGCGTGATGAAAGTTTCACTTAAAGTCGCGTCTCGAATTCTGCCAAGACCTGTTCATAGACGGTGCGCTTGAAGGGCACGATGTTGGCCACAAGGTCCGATGAAGGCAGCCAACACCACTCGGAAAACTCGGGATGCTCAGTCGCTATGTTGACCTGATCATCAGACCCTACAAAGCGCATCAAAACCCACTTCTGTTTTTGCCCCTTGAAGCGGCCTTTCCAGATGCGTGGTACAATCTCATGCGGCAGATCATAGGTGACCCATTCTTCGGTCTCAGCCTCAATCACAACAGAATCCGCAGGCAGGCCTGTTTCCTCGCCCAATTCGCGTAACGCTGCTTCGAGCGGGGTTTCGCCCTCTTCGATCCCGCCTTGCGGCATCTGCCAAGCGGCCGTGTCATTATCGATCCGCTGGCCGACGAAAATGCCCCCGTTGCCATTGGTCAGCATGACACCGACGCAAGGGCGATAGGGCAGGTTTGCGATCTCTTCTGGCGTCATTTGTTGAGTGCCGACAAACCGCGCAGCAGGTCGATTGCGTAAGCCAGTTGATAGTCTTCCTTGCGCAATTCAGCAGCGGCTTTTGCGTTGTCCGCATCATCTTCGATTTGCTGAATTTCGTCTTCGGTCAGGCTGTCATTGTTCAGGCTACCGCGTAGGTCAGCCTCGCTTCGTAGGTTCTGTGCTTCGTCTTCGGCCTCTTCGTTGCGCGCAACGCGTGGCTGCTCGACAATGATATCCGGGCTAACGCCCAGCGCCTGAATTGAGCGACCCGATGGCGTATAGTAGCGCGCAGTCGTCAAACGCATTGCGCTTTCGCCACGAAGCGGGATCACAGATTGAACAGATCCTTTGCCGAAACTTTTGGTACCTACAATGATCGCGCGACGGTGATCTTTCAATGCGCCAGCAACGATTTCCGAGGCACTGGCTGATCCGCCGTTTATCAGAACGACCAAGGGCTTATCGTTGATCAAATCGCCAGGCGTCGCATTGAAACGGTCACTGTCTTCGGCATATCGACCACGTGTCGAAACGATTTCACCCTTCTCAAGGAATGCGTCAGACACCCGGATACTTTGATCAAGCAAACCACCAGGGTTGTTGCGCAAATCAAGAACGACGCCGTTTACGTTCTCAAGGCCGCCAAGCTCCGCAATTGCATCCTCAAGGCCGTCTTTCAGGTTTGAATAGGTCTTTTCGTTAAACGTCGTAACGCGAACAACGACGGTGTCGCCTTCGGTGCGCACACGAACGGCCGTTAGTTTAATAGTGTCGCGAACGATTGTGATGTCAAACGGCTCAGGCTCGCCTTCGCGCGCGATGGTGATCACGATCTCGGATCCAACAGGCCCGCGCATGATGTCTACAGATTCGTCCAACGTCAGGCCAAGCAAGCTTTCACCGTCGACATGAGTGATAAAGTCACCCGCTTCGACACCGGCTTCATCTGCGGGGGTATCGTCGATGGGTGACACAACCTTTACCCAGCCATCTTCTTGGGTGACTTCGATGCCTAGCCCGCCGAATTCGCCACGCGTACGAACGCGCATGTCTTCGGCGTCATCGACTGATAGGAAACTAGAATGGGGGTCAAGCGATCGTAGCATGCCGTCAATGGCTGCTTCGATCAGCGCTTTATCGTCAACCTCTTCAACATACTCGCTGCGCACACGCTCAAAGATGTCACCGAACAGTTCAAGCTGCTCATACACCGAATCCTGGCTGGCACTTTCTTGTGCCATCAGCGGGGCGGCGATCTGGGTCGTCAGAAGGGCGGCAGAAACCACGCCTGATGAAATTGCAATTAGCGTCTTTTTCATCGCTTTATCCTTACTCGACGGTGAACCAGTTGATCGGATCGACCGGATTGTTGTTTTCTCGCACTTCGACATAAAGCGTCTCGGTGCTGACGCCGTTTCCAGCGTCGATATCGTTAGTGTTGGACATCATACCAACCGGATGCCCCGCTGGAATGACTTCGCCGGTGTCTCCATACACGGTTTCCAGCCCGGCGAATACAAACAAGGTTTCTGTTCCGGGTTCAAGGATCATCACATTTCCGTAGTCAAACAATGGTCCTCGGTAGCGGATTGTCGCCGCAACCGGCGTCGAGACAATGGCACCACCACGCGTGGCAAGGATGATGCCGGGGCGCTTGATGCCCGCCGCGTCAGCTTCGTTGTAGCCTCGCAATACGACCCCCAAGACGGGCAGCGCAAGTGTACCCTTAAGCGTCGAAATATCCGCTGTGCCACCTGTGTCTCCGTCTGTGGCGATCTGGTTCAACCCCGCGGCGAACTCTTCAAGCGATACAGTTGAACTGAGCAATAGGGCAGTTTGCACGGGATCTTCCGCGAATTTCCGTGGTAGGTCAGTCCGGTTTGAGATCGCTTGCGACAGGCGTGCGCGGGCCGTTTGAACGCCAATCAATCCGTCTTGCAGCGCAGCAAGTGTTTGCTCACGTAGCCGTCGTGCCTGGGCCAGATCGTTCAGTTCTTGCCGCAGAGTGTTGGCTTCTTCTTGTAACGCAGGGGTCACGTCGGAAAGCATCATCCCTGCGCGGGCAGTGCCGGTTGGTCCCATCGGGTGTAATAACATCGAAGGCTCTGGGGCGTTGCCAATCGCCTGCAGCACCGCAATCAGCCGTTCAATTTTGTCACGTTTGGCATCCAATTGCAGGTTTAGCTGCGTCTCGCGGATGGTGGCTGCACGCAATCCATTTCTGATAGCGTCCAGTGCTGCCTCGTAGGCGGCGACCGTTTCGGTAAGGGCGCGAACGCGATCTCTCGCGCTGCCTGCGCGGTCCAGCAAGAACGAGGCTGACTGCAGCTGCGCCACAGCGGTTTCGGCCAAGGATTGCTCAGATTGCGCGTGGGCACCAGAAACTGGCAACCATAGGCAAGCGATCAATCCAAGGACACGTCTCATGTGCGCAAAAGGCTTTCGCCGGTCATTTCGTCGGGCTTCGGTTGGCCCATAAGTTCAAGCAATGTCGGCGCTAGATCAGCCAGTCGACCATCAGCAAGCGACGCCCCCAAAGGCCCGCCAATCAGTGCAACTGGTACCGGATTGATTGTATGCGCCGTGTGCGGGCCACCCGTTTCAGGATCGACCATCATTTCGCAATTGCCGTGGTCTGCCGTGACGATCATTGCCCCACCAGCCTTTTCCAAAGCGGCCAATACCTGACCGAGCCCTTCGTCCACAGCTTCACAGGCTTTCATGGCCGCCTGCAGATCGCCAGTGTGACCAACCATGTCAGGATTTGCGTAGTTCGTAACGATCAAGTCATAGCCACTTTCGATTGCCTCGACGAATTTCGCGGTGACCTCTGGCGCCGACATTTCGGGCTGTAGGTCGTAGGTTGCAACTTTAGGCGAGGACGGCATGAAGCGGTCTTCGCCAACTTCGGGTACTTCGACACCACCGTTTAGGAAAAACGTTACATGCGGGTATTTTTCGGTCTCTGCCAGTCGGAATTGACGCAAACCCTGCTTGGCAACCCAAGCCCCCAGCGTATTGACGATATTGCGCTTGGGAAACGCCGTTGCCATGTACGTACTGTGATTGTCGGAATATTCGACCATTCCCAATAACGCTGACAGCACGGGGCGTGATCCGACATCAAAATCGCCAAATTCGGGTTCCGCAATGGCGCGTAAAATTTCACGTGCTCGGTCCGCGCGGAAATTCAGGCAAAACAAACCGTCGCCGTCTTTGATCCCACTGTAATCGTCGATCTCGGTAGCTTGAACAAACTCATCGGTTTCGCCACGAGAATAGGCCAGTTCAACTGCGTCGTTCGCGCTGTCGACTGAGAACGCAGCCTGACCATGTGTAATCACATCATAGGCGGTCTTCACGCGTTCCCAGCGATTGTCCCGATCCATTGCAAAATATCGACCGGTGACCGTAGCGATATAGGCGCCCTCGGGCAGACGTTCATCAAGCTCTTTTATAAAGCGGTCTGCTGACTTAGGCGCGACATCGCGCCCGTCGGTGATTGCGTGCAAAGCTACAGCGACACCTTGATCTGTTACGGCCTTAACTGCCGCCAAAATATGGTTGATATGGCCATGCACACCACCATCCGACACCAAACCCATCAAGTGGGCGATGCCTTCGCTTTCGCGGACCTTAGCGGTGAAATCCAAAATTGAGCTGTTTTTAAAGAAACTGCCGTCTTCTATGGACAGATCAATCGCCCCAAGGTCCATAGCGACCACGCGCCCGGCCCCGATGTTGGTATGACCGACCTCAGAATTGCCCATCTGACCGCTAGGTAAACCGACGTCTGGCCCGTGCGTGATTAACTGAGCATTCGGGCAGTTTGCGATGATCCTGTCGAAATTGGGCGTATTCGCCAATGCAGGGGCATTTGCACCAGTTTCATCACGCTTGCCCCAGCCATCAAGGATACAAAGTACGACGGGTTTCGGGGCAGTCATGTAGATATCCTTAGAACGAGCGCATTGCGCACTATCTAAGCCTTTGCCGCCCTAGGGTGAAGCCTTTGGTGCAAAAAACTGACGCTGCGATAGTGGTGCGATCGAATAGGGCTATCCTGAACCAATCAATACGCCTGCGGCAAAGACCAGCGCGCCTCCCAATACGACTTGAAATGCGGCGCGCAGCATTGGTGTGTCCATATAACGATTCTGTATCCACGCGATCGCCCAAAGCTCGATGAAGACAACGATGATGGCAGTGATCGTTGCGGTGTAAAAATCTGAGATCAAATAGGGAAGGGCGTGGCCTAAGCCCCCGATCGTGGTCATGATGCCCGAAGCGAACCCGCGTTTTATTGGCGATCCCCGCCCAGAAAGCTCTCCGTCATCCGATGCGGCCTCGGTAAAGCCCATTGAGATCCCCGCTCCGACAGAAGCAGCCAGACCGACAAGAAACGTCGTCCAAGTGTTCTGTGTGGCGAAAGCAACGGCGAAAATCGGCGCAAGCGTGGAAACCGAACCGTCCATCAATCCTGCCAGACCCGGCTGAACCCAAGTCAGGATAAACTGGCGCCGTTTGGTTTTTTCTTCGCTGTTGAGTGCGCCCTCATCCAAATGCTGCTGGCCATAACCGCTGGCTTTGTCTGTATGACCTGCTTCAGCAGCGGCCAAATCGCCAAGCAGAGACCGCGTTGCCGCATCGGTCGATCGTGCTGCAGCTTTGTGATAAAACTGTTCGGCCCGACGCTCCATCGCGCCAGCCTCATCGCGGATGGTTTCAAGGGTAAGGTTTTCAAGCAACCAAACGGGTCGACGCTGATAAAACCCTGCGACATGTTCACGACGAATAAGGGGGATGACATCGCCAAAGCGCACCTTGTGGCGATCAATCAAACGGTTGCGATGCTCGTCTTCTTCGACCGCCATTTCGTCAAAAACGGCAGCGGTCGCCGGATACTCTTGCCGCAAATGTTGGGCGTAGCTGCGATAAATTCTAGCGTCGTCCTCTTCAGACGAAATCGCCAGCGCCAGCACTTCTTGTTCGCTTAAATCTGAAAATCGACGTCGTTGAAACGTGAACCGCATATTGCCTCGCTTTCAGCCGGAAGAGTACGCAAATGCATTTTGGCTGCAACCTCTTTGAACATTGATGCATTCGCTCTTGTTTGCACCCACATGGGCAGCCTATATTTGGCCCTGTTTAACCGAGGAATCTATGACCAAAATCAAACCCATCGTAAAAAAGGGTCGGAAATTCGATCAAGTTTTGGATGCAGCGCGTGTTGTTTTCATGCGCGAAGGATTTGAAGGCGCAAGCATGGACGAAGTCGCAGCGACCGCGAAAGTGTCCAAGGCCACAGTCTACAGTTATTTTCCCGACAAGAACCTGCTGTTTCTTGAGGCTGCGAAATCAGAAATCTCTCGCATCGCACAGGAAGCGGAGAACGTTGCGGCCATCGATGCACCTGTCGAAATTGTACTGCGTTTCTCAGCGCGAACCGTCATCGATTTTTATCTGTCGGACTTTGGGCAAAGCATTTTTCGCGTTTGCGTGTCGGAATCCATCCGCTTCCCTGAATTGGGCCGAACATTCTATGAAACAGGACCAAAAATGGGTTCAGAACGACTTGCTAGCTATTTCGCTTTCGTGACGGAACAAGGTCTTTTGAACGTGGATGATGCCCAACTTGCTGCTGACCAGTTTACCGAACTTTGCCGTGCAGACTTATTTCAGCGTGTGGTTTTCGGCCTCTCTGACACGATTGCGATGGCGGATATTGACCGCATCATTGACGGCGCAATTTCAACGTTTATGGCGCGCTACGGCGTAACGTCTTGATCAAATGAGCCGAGATTATTCGCAATTTCTGCCGTCAGGCGCATCTAAGCCGGTCCACAAGGCCGAAAAGACATTTCTTCAGTTGCATGGTTGGCAACCATTTTTTTCCCAACAGACGACAATTGAGGAATTAGAGGAATCGCCGCCTGTCCGGGTTACTCGCGTGCATCGAAACGGAAGTTTTGTTTTGGGCGATGACATAGAAATGCAAATCCCACCCGGGCCGGATGCAACGGTTGGTGATTGGTTGATGTTGGATAAGGTCCTTCCGACGAACAGCCGTGTGCTAGAGCGCAAAAGCGTCTTTAAACGCCGCGCGCCTGGTCATGATCGCCGTTTCCAGTTGATTGCCTCAAATGTAGATACGGCGTTCATCGTTTCGTCATGCAATCAGGATTTCAACGTCGCCCGCCTAGAGCGCTACATCGCCTTAGCATTTGAAGCCGATGTTGAACCCGTGATCATTTTGACCAAAGCCGATCTATGCGACGACCCAGAACCCTATGTCACACAGTCCCAAGCGATTTCGGACCAAGCGACGGTCGTGTTGTTAAATGCGCTCAGCTCTGAACCGATTACTAAGCTGGCGGACTGGTGCAAAACTGGAAAAACCGTTGCGTTCCTTGGTTCGTCAGGTGTTGGCAAGTCGACCCTTGTAAATGCGCTGTTTGGTGAAGGCACAGCGGATACCGCAGGGATCCGTGAAGACGATGCTCGTGGGCGACACACGACGACCAGCCGTCACCTCCGTTTCACGGCCGAAGGTTGCGGGATCCTCGATACGCCGGGAATGCGCGAAATCCAAATGGCAGACGCGGAGGCCGGAATAGCCAATCTCTTCGGTGATCTGACGGACCTCGCTTTGCAGTGTAAATTCAACGATTGCAGTCACGAAGTCGAACCAGGGTGCGCGATCCGCAAAGCCGTTGAAGACGGGCGAGTTGATCAAGCCCGTTATGTACGCTGGCAGAAACTTGCGGCAGAAGACAAATTCAACTCAGCCTCGTTTGCAGAGCGCAAAGCAGACGCTAAAGCCTTCGGTAAAGTCATAAAATCAGCTGTGAAGTTTAAGAAACGATAAGGCTAAGTTAGGGGCTGAAGTGCCTCAGCCAAACGTCAGTCCGGGCTTTGTCGCGTTTCTCGTAGTCTTCCAAGGCCTCAGAAAGATTGCCCGAAACTGCAATTTCATTACCCTCTGCTATGGCTGTCATCTGCATCGTGTACCAAGCTGTAATACCGCCCTCGGGTGCTTCTGAAAATCGCGGAAATGTAGGGTCATTTTGTTGGTCTGATTGCCAAATTTCTGGCAACGAAGGTTCGATAATCAAAGCCCGTGCTAATCCAATTAAGTCGACCCCTTTTGTCAACGCATCCTCAACCTGCTCTCGAGTTTTAAATCCACCAGTTAGCATCAGCGGCTTGGACGTCAACGACCGCGCTGCAGTGGCGAATTCAAGAAAATAAGGCCCTTTGGCAGACCCGTCCGAAGCAGATTTTGCACCTGGAAAGTATGTGCCGCCACTAATGTCGATGAGATCGACAGAGGTTTTGTCGAGCGTTTCAACAATTTTTAAAGCGTCCGCTTCGGCTAAGCCGCCCTCAAGCTGATCGGACGAATTCAATTTTATTGCAATCGGGAAATCTGGCCCAACAGCGGCGCGAACACTGCGAATACTCTCCAATAACAACCGCATTCGGTTTTCAATTGAACCGCCATAATCGTCGTCTCGCTTATTAAACAATGGCGACAAAAACTGACTTAACAAGAAACCGTGGGCTGCGTGGATTTGAACCCCGCTAAAGCCGACCTGCTTTGCAAGTGTTGCAGTTCTCGCAAATTCCGTCGGTACAGCTTTCAGATCATCCAAGGATATTTCGCTGCAACTTAAACCGACCATGTTCAATGCGCTCGGACCAACGGGATTGCTCGTTGGCGCATAGGCCAGCGCGCCAGCATGTCCAAGCTGTATCCAAAGTTGCGCGTCGTTTTCGCGACCCGCCGCAGCTAGTGCTTTAAATCGACTGAGGTCAGCATTGTCATCCAACACCAAATTACCGGGCTTTTCGGCAAAGTCTGGCGTGCACTGGACTTCTCCGATGATTGAGGCTGCCAAACCGCCCTTCGCCCATCTACGATATAGTTTGCTTTGTCCGTCAGTTGGATGCCCGGTGCCGTCCCCAAGTGAATCCGACATCGCGGACTTGATAATCCGATTTTTTAGAACGACTCCACAGGGCAGCGTCAAAGGGGAAAAGAGAGTGGTCGACATATGGCGCTTATTCTTCCGATATAAGAAAGGGGCGCAAAACGCCCCTTTTTATTAGTGTTTAGGCATTGGGATCAAAATTCAACCACAGCCCGAATGCTTTCACCCGCATGCATTAGATCAAAGCCTTTGTTGATATCGTCTAGCGATAGCTTGTGCGTAATCATGCTGTCGATTTCGACCTTACCGTCCATGTACCAATCAACCATTTTTGGCACGTCTGTGCGGCCTTTTGCGCCGCCAAATGCGGTGCCTTTCCAAACACGGCCTGTGACCAACTGGAATGGGCGGGTTGAAATTTCGGCACCCGCTGGGGCCACGCCGATAATGACCGATACGCCCCAACCACGGTGCGAACATTCTAGCGCGTCACGCATAACCTGAACATTGCCGGTCGCATCGAACGAGTAATCAACGCCGCCGAATGGATCCTTTTCGGTTTTGGTCAAGTTGACGATTTCATCAACAACTGAACCTTCAATCTTCGAGGGGTTCACAAAATGCGTCATGCCAAACTTCTTTGCCATTTCGGCTTTGCCGTCGTTCAGATCGACGCCAATGATCGTATCCGCACCAGCCATCCGCAGACCTTGGATGACGTTCAGACCAATGCCGCCCAGCCCAAAGACCGCCGCAGTCGATCCGATTTCTACACCAGCGGTGTTGATCACTGCGCCAATGCCGGTAGTCACGCCGCAACCAATGTAGCAAATCTTGTCAAACGGTGCGTCGTCACGCACTTTCGCCAGTGCGATTTCAGGCAGAACCGTGTGGTTCGCGAAGGTTGAGCAACCCATGTAGTGATAGATCGGCGTGCCATCCAGCATGCTGAAACGGGAGGTGCCATCCGGCATAAGCCCCTGACCCTGTGTGCCACGGATCGCGGTGCAGAGGTTGGTTTTACCTGACAGACAAGAGTGACACTCGCGGCATTCAGGCGTGTAGAGAGGGATCACATGATCGCCTGGCTTCAACGTGGTCACGCCTTCGCCCACTTCCATGACGATGCCAGCACCCTCATGACCTAGGATCGACGGAAACAGCCCTTCAGGATCCGCACCCGAGCGCGTGAACTCGTCGGTGTGGCAAATGCCAGTGGCTTTCACTTCGATCAAAACCTCGCCCGCTTTGGGGCCTTCTAGGTTCACTTCCATAACCTCAAGCGGTTTGCCGGCTTCCAATGCCACAGCTGCGCGTGTTCTCATGAATTCTTCTCCCTTGGAAATATCGTATCGCAGCCACCCTGCCTCTTTCGTCTGCTAGGGATCAAGCCTTTTGCGCGGCAAATTTCTAACCGTTTCCGTCAGTATCCAGACTCGACTCAGTATCTGACCTGTGGCAATGAGAACATAATAGGAACATTTGTGCTGCCATGCCCCACCGTCGTATCCTCTCGCTTTGGTTTCCACGCCTTGGCGCTGAACGTCTTCTCCGTCAGGCCGATGCCCTGCGCGAGATGCCTTTTGCCGTGCTGCGTGACACAGGCCAGATGCAGGTGCTTAACTCGCTCTCGGATGTGGCGTCAGCGGCGGGGTTGCATCACGGGCAACCGCTGCGCGATGCGCTGGCGATGTGCCCCGATCTGGTGACCCGCCTGCAAAACCCACAGGCCGAGGCCGCGTTTCTTGATGTGCTCACCCGCTGGGCTGGCAAATTTTCGCCTTGGGTCTCGGCTATGCGCCCCGACGGGCTGGTGATCGACGTCACCGGCTGCACACATCTTTTCGGGGGCGAAGAAAACCTGCTGCAACAGATCGAGACCGAGGCGTTGGATCTTGGTCTCAGTTCCCGGCTGGGGTTGGGCGATACCCAAGGCGCGGCGTGGGCGCTGGCGCGGTTCGCCGGTATGGATGTCAGCAGCCACCGTTCCGGCGATGCGATCGAGCAAGAGGCCCGCGCCACAAGGTCCCGCGCCGCCAAACGCCACAACTGGGAACGTGGCGGTTCGCGGCCCTCGATGGCGCAACCTGTGGGCGGGCAGGGCCGCATCGCCCCGCCGGGTAAGGCGCATACGGTGCTGTCGCCCCTGCCCGTGGCGGCACTTCGGCTTGAGGGGGAAACGGTCCAACAACTCTCGCGGCTTGGCTTGCGCAGGGTGGGCGACCTGATCGGCCAACCCCGTGCTTCGCTGGCACGGCGTTTTGGTAAGGGGCTGGTGATGCGGCTTGATCAAGCACTGGGCGCGGCGTCCGAACCGATCTCGCCCGCCAAGCCACCGCCCCGCTATGCCGTCCGGTTGACCCTGCCCGATCCCATTGGGCTTGAGGACGATATCCTCGCCGGTATCGACAAACTGCTGCCTGCACTGGCGGATCGGTTGGAACAGGATGGCAAAGGCGCGCGGCTGGTGCGGCTTCAAGCGTTTCGCACCGACCAAACGATGCAATGGATTGAGGCAGGCTTGGCCCGCCCAACCCACGCCCCTGACCGCATTCGCCCGCTTCTGGCGATGAGGCTCGGCGACCTTGATGCTGGTTTTGGCATCGACATGCTGCGGCTTGAGGCCGTGCGGATCGAACCCGTCGCCGACCGTCGCCCCGCTGGTCATTTAGACGCCGCCCTTGCCGCCCGCGCAAAGCTGGGCGCTGAACGCCAGCTAGAGGATCTGATCAGTCGGATCGGCGGGCGTGTGGGGCTTGACCAAATCACCCGCCGCCACCCTGGCAATAGCCACATCCCCGAAAAAGCCGCCCAAACCCTTGCTGCGGCATGGTCTGAGCCCGCCAAGGAGTGGCCCAAACCCACCACGCCACGACCGTTACTATTGTGGCAACCCGAGCCTGTCACCGCCCCCGAAAGCCCGTCGCCCCCCGCTGCATTTCGCTGGCGACGGCAGGATTTGTCGCTCGCACTGGCCACCGGCCCCGAACGCATCGCGCCGGAATGGTGGTTGGATGATCCCAACTGGCGCAGCGGCGTGCGCGACTACTGGCAGGTGATCACAAGTCGGGGCGACAAGCTGTGGCTCTATTTTGCCCACGGAGGCACGATGTCCGCTGGCTGGTTCTGTCAGGGGCAATTTGCCTGACCTCTTGATTTCAACTCAAAACAGCGCAAAGCTGATTCCATGAACATGCAGAGCTTTCCCGCCCCGCAATCATCGGCGCCCGAAACGGTCCATTTCCACCGTTTAGAACTTGGCGTCATCATGGGGCTTTATGGCAAAATGGTCGCCGCCGGAGAATGGCGAGACTATGGAATATCCGCATTGCGCGATGCCGCTGTCTTTTCCGTCTTCCGTCGCACCGCCGAACACCCGCTCTATCGCATCGAAAAACGCCCCAAATTGCGCAACAAACAAGGGCAATATTGCGTTGTGGGCATGGATGGCCAGATCCTTAAACGCGGACATGATTTGAAATCGGTGCTTCGTGTGCTTGAGCGCAAACTAATCCGCGCCGTTGAGTAAAGGCGAAAGCTTAGGAAATGAATATTTGTACAAAGATAAAGCAGCCGATTTTATCTTTGTACAAATACTCGGGGTGAATGCCGCAGGCAGAGGGGCGGCGCCCCTTTACCCGTCCAAAAGCTGGGGCAAGGCCTCTAGCAACGCTCTGATCCCTTGCCCCACACCGCCTTTCGGACGGCCGGGTAACGCCGTCGGTTGCCAGCCATAAATGTCAAAATGCGCATAGCGAGTGTTTCCCGCAAATCGACGCAAGAAAAGCGCCGCGGTAATAGAGCCCGCAAATCCACCAGCAGGAGCGTTATCAAGATCAGCAATCTCAGGCTCGATCATACGCTCGTAGGGGGCGTGAAAAGGCATGCGCCAGACGGGATCAGCAACCTTGGCTGCGGCTTTGCTAAGCCCAGCGGCAAACGCATCATCCGCATAAAACGGCGCCAAATCTGGGCCAACGGCCACACGTGCAGCACCTGTAAGTGTCGCCATTGAGATCATCAAATCAGGTGCGCCTTCAGCCCCAAACGCCAAAGCGTCAGCCAAAACCAAGCGTCCCTCAGCATCCGTATTGTTAATCTCAACCGTCATCCCATTGCGCGCCGTCAGCACGTCTTGGGGCCGAAATGCGGACCCGTCGATGGCATTTTCAACCGCAGGGATCAACACGCGCAGCTGAACCTCAAGCCCAAGCGACATGATCATATGCGCCAGTCCAAGCACATTTGCCGAACCACCCATGTCTTTCTTCATCAGCCCCATTGAGCTTCCAGGTTTGATGTTTAGTCCACCCGTATCAAAGCATACGCCTTTGCCAACCAAAGTCAGTTTTAGGCCTTTGCCACCCCAAGTCATGCCCAAAAGGCGAGGGGCCTCGTCTGAGGCGCGCCCAACGGCGTGGATCATCGGGAAGTTTTGCGCCAAAAGCGCGTCGCCGGATACGACATTAAACTGCGCGTCATGCTGTTGGGCTAGGTCACGCGCGGCGGCCTCTAACGCGTCGGGACCCATGTCACCGGCGGGCGTGTTAATCAGGTCACGCGCCAGCTTTTCACCTGCAGCAATGATCTCAATGCGCTGTGCATCGACATTGTCAGGCGCGACCAGTGAAGCCTTCAGCGCCGGAGAGGCTTTGTAGCGATCAAACCGGTAACTTTGCAAAAGCCAACCCAAGGCCTCCTCGGCCATATCATCAGATGGAACGCCACTAACAATTCGGTAGGTCCCTTCGGGCAGCTTCGTGGCAGCAGCTGCCAAATGAAAACGGCCCCGACGTCGTTGATCCTTTGAGCCATAACCAGCGAGTGCCATTGCAATTCCGCCGTCATCGGACGGCACAGCAACCGCTGCCCCTAATGCACCAGAAAACCCCACGGCGTTTACCCAAGTTTTCACCCGTTCTGGCTGGCTTGCCAAAAACGCCTCGACCTCATCCGCCGCTAAAACATAAAGTGGAATTGTATTTTCTGATGATGGGGCAAATGTGACGCTCATGTCTGGTCCTTATAGGTTTAAACCAAGCTACCTGATCGAAGACCAAGAGCAAGGCGATATTAGGCCGTACCGTCACGATAAAAACCTCTCGAATTTCCGACACAAACATCATAAAATGAGCTCTGAAACGTAATTGAGGAAGACGTCCAATGCAGCACGCCAAGCCTTTGCCCGCTTATCTGATCGAACGGTACCACGGTTGGAGTGAGACCACTTATCTTGAGAAAAAGGACCTGATGCACAAGTTGGCCGACGAAGGTCAGCATCCTCCGGCGATGGTTGTAGCGTGTTGTGACAGTCGCGTTCATGCGACTTCGATATTCGGTGTGGATCAGGGTGACTTCTTTTTGCATCGCAATATTGCAAACCTTGTTCCACCCTATGAACCTGACGGCGGGGCACATGGTACTTCGGCGGCGATTGAATATGCGGTGACTGAACTAAGGGTGCAGCGTTTGATCGTCATGGGACATTCAAAATGCGGTGGCGTTCAGGGATGTCTCGATATGTGTTCAGGGCATGCCCCGCAATTGGAAGAGCAAACCAGCTTTGTTGGTCGTTGGATGGATGCTCTGCGTCCTGGTTATGAACGCATAAAACATATGGAGCGCGGCGCAGAACAGAGCAGAGCGCTTGAGAAAGTTGGCGTTCTCGTCTCCTTGGAAAACCTAATGGATTTTCCATTTGTGAATGAACGGGTAAAGCGCGGTAGTCTAACGTTGCATGGCCTGTGGTACGATATTCGCGATGGCGCAGTAGAATTCTACAACGCTGACAATGACGAGTTTGAGCGCGTCTGATTAGTAGACGAATTCCCCACATGCATCGCCAAACAACGTGGCGCGTATAATGGGTTTGCCAAATTTCGCGGATAATTCAACCAACGGTTTGCCCAAGAATCTTCCCGTGCAAATGCCAACGCCTTGATCTGCGTCGATCAACGTTAAATGCCCATCCATGATGGAAAGCCCGAAACCGACGCTTTCCAATGCCTCAGCCAAGTCACACCACGATGTGGCGTTGTCAAAGGCCGGCAGCACCAGACTGCGCAAAAGAATGGCAGTTTCGAAATCCGGGCAACTTTCGCCTTCACGTTTCCAGTGAACAGGTTCTACCTGTGCATCTGCCTTGAAAATCTCGATGTGTTTCATAATCCGAGTCCTTCTCTGATATGGAAACAATCCCCAGCAAATCTGCCGATATTGGGACTTATCAGAGACAATCGCGGGACCATTGCGTGAAGCGTGAAAGGAATCGTCGACAGGGAAAACTGCGCCTTTGTCCTCAATCACTTGGCAAATTGATCCAAGGATCGGTGTCAGTGTTTGATTTCGTTGAAGCGTGTTTCTAACTGTCTGGACGGGTAGCCAAGGAAACGGCACGTGCAAATATCCACGTGGCTATGGCAATCGTGTAGATGTACATTTCTGCCGTTCGTTTTAAGGTAAAAACCTTTGTTTTTCAGTCGTTTAGATAAATCCAACCAGCTTCCAGCCGTGCTGAAGTCTTCGCTTAGGTGAACACGCAAAAGGGCTGCAGTTTCGACATCCATTTGACGGACAACACGTGTCTGAGACCAAGGGGATTCTTCGAAGCTATCAGCCTGAGAAGCGGTCGAAGCACGAAATTCGGGTTCATGGTACATGGTAAACCTCACACTCAATAATGAACGATCACAGTTTACCCCCGAATCCAAAATTGACGAAACTTGCAAAAGCATAGAGCGCCGCCCCAAAGGGACAGCGCTCCATTCAATTTAATGTAAGGCTTAGCCCTTTTTCAGCACCTTGCGGCCCAAAACCTCGGCAATTTGCACAGCGTTTAGTGCAGCACCCTTGCGAAGGTTATCGGACACGCACCACAGGTTCAGGCCGTTTTCGATGGTCGAGTCTTGGCGGATACGGCTGATGAACGTCGCATAGTCACCGACGCATTCGATCGGTGATACGTAACCGCCATCTTCGCGTTTATCGATAACCATGACGCCCGGTGCTTCACGCAGAATGTCGCGCGCTTCGTCTTCGTCGAGGAAATCTTCGAACTCGATGTTCACGGCCTCAGAGTGCCCAACAAAAACCGGAACGCGCACGCAAGTTGCAGTGACCTTGATCGACGTGTCGACGATCTTCTTGGTTTCGGCGACCATCTTCCATTCTTCTTTGGTGGTGCCGTCTTCCATGAACACGTCAATCTGAGGGATGACGTTGAAGGCGATCTGCTTTTGGAACTTGTTTGGCGGCACTTCCGAAGTTGGGTTGTAGATCGACTTGGTCTGATCCCAAAGCTCATCGATACCGTCTTTGCCTGCGCCAGACACGGATTGGTAAGTGCTGACCACGACCCGCTTGATCGTTGCGCGATCGTGCAAAGGCTTCAACGCCACGACCATCTGCGCGGTCGAGCAGTTGGGGTTCGCGATGATGTTCTTTTTCGAATAATCGTGGATCGCGTCAGGGTTCACCTCTGGTACGATCAACGGAACGTCAGGATCATAGCGGTAAAGCGATGAGTTATCGATCACTACGCAGCCAGTCTTGGCTGCAATAGGTGCGTATTTCTTAGTCGCATCAGACCCGATGGCAAAAAGCGCAATGTCCCAGCCCGTGAAATCGAATTGCTCGATGTCTTGGGTCGTAAGGGTTTTATCGCCAAAGCTGACTTCGGTGCCGAGCGAACGGCGTGACGCAAGCACGGCCAATTCATCAACAGGAAACTCGCGCTCAGCGAGGATGTTCAGCATTTCGCGACCCACATTACCTGTGGCGCCCGCGATGACGACTTTGTAACCCATTTGGGGTTCTCCTTTTTGAAGTCGGGTTGATGCGCAGTGGTACAGCGCAGAGAGTCGGTACCCTCAAAGCGTGCAGATAAGCCATTGTTGCCAATGAGGGAAGGGGGCGGTTTTTCTAGCCCGATTGCCAAAGCTTGCGTCGACGTTCCTTCACAAGCTAATTGCCTTCATCGGACCCATCATGAAACGTGTTGAACCACTTGTCCCAAGGGGTTTCGAATGTGCCGTAGTTGCAATCAAAGAAGCGGTGATGAAGTTGGTGATAAAAATCCCCGACCTCGACGCCTTTGGTGCTCGCGACCTTAAGCCGCTCAAACCCTGCGTGGGACGTAGGTGCGCCGATCCCGTGGTGGAATAATAGAAAGATCACATGCAGTGGATGCGCTGGGATCAGGAAGAAAATCATCGTGTCGAACATCAGTAAGAAGCTCTCAACGGGATGCATCGAGAGACCCGACCATGGGCCCGTGTTGATGTTTCGGTGATGCCATGAATGCACGTACTTATAAAGCGGGCCGACATGGATCAGCCGGTGTAGTCCGTAAAAATGCAGCCCCGCCCAGATCGGGATCAAGACGATAAGTGCAAGGAACCAAACCGGATTGCTGTCCCACGTGATCATGGTCGCCCATCCGTTGGCATAGGACCACCACATCAAGCATTCCCAAAACGTCCAGAAGATCATTGCCACATAGGACCAAAGCATGTTGTCCCAGACTTGGTTCTTAAACCAAAAGACCTTGGCGCCCTTCATCATCGGGCGCATGTCGTAGCGATAGTCATCTTTTTGCGTGCGAAAGGCCCAAAGCAACACGTGCAGGCCACCGGCGACACTGGTCAAGATGATGAAGTTGCGCAGCAGAACCTCACCAATCCAATCAAACGATAGTGCCTCAGCGCGTGATATATCGGGGGTAAAGAATGCCCATGACACCGCTGCTGCAACTAGGATCAGAAACCGCATGCCAATCGGGTTCCAGCTGTGAAGCAGATAGCCAAGTGACGCGAGCGGTTTGAGCGGCCAAGCCCAATAGGGGGCAAGTTGAATAGGCAAATTGGGGGTGTAGTTCCAAAGCTGCCTTTTGGGGCGAGGGGGAGTGCCTTCTGACATGCGAAGCTTCCATGGACAAAACTCATTGTCCCAAGCTGGAAAATTCTAACGAAAGGAATCCATCCAAATTGCGACACTGATTTCTGAAAAGGTCGCTTTCGGAGTGCCGATTTGCGCTATTTTATCTCAAATCCACGCGCGCGCATTTCGTGGCGAATGTTGAAGATGCTATTCTTAATCGACACACCGGTTTTGATGTGTGTCAGCGCGATTGCCGTCTGTTGACCCGCACCATCAACTACGACCCATTGGCGCAATTGTAGCGGTGCTGTATCAAACACTAGGCTGACGTAACCATATTCAGCATAACGTGGATCTTGGACGTTCAAGACTGTGAAGTCTCCGCTTTCCATCAAATGCGTCTCAAAACGCGTATTGCCGATGTCGACATTGCGACCAATCACAGGTGCGAATGGTGTCTGGCTAACGGGAAACCTGAACGGAGGCTCGTTTGACAGCGGATCAAACACCGCAACCTGACCGCCACCGATCATCACCAAAGGGCTGTTTTCACCAACGTATTCGAAGCGCAACTTACCGGGGCGCTTCAGGAACATCGTGCCGGTCGATTGCGATCCATCGGGATTGTACTGCACAAAATCAGCCGAGACGCTTTTCAACGTTTCTAGATAATCGGAAATGTCATCCAAATTGGCAGGCGCAGCGAGCGCCTGAACAGTCATGGCGAAAAAGGCGAAAGCGGCAATAACGAGTTTTCTCATAGCACCCATCTAAAGTCCCAACCGGATGGCAAGCCACCCTATTTTCATAACATCTACGTGAGACGGCACCTTATTGCTCAGGCACCAAAATCTCGCGCTTACCGACGTGGTTTGCTGGACTGACCAAACCTTGGTCCTCCATTTGCTCAACCAGACGTGCGGCCTTGTTGTAACCGATAGCCAATTTGCGTTGGATATACGATGTCGAACACTTGCGATCCTTTACCACGATCGCAACGGCTGTGTCATAAAGCGCGTCTTCGGTATCGGTGTTGCCACCCAATCCGAGGACCAGATCAATATCGCTGGATTTGCCGTCTTCGGGTCCGTCAACAACACCACCGATGTAATCCGGCGGGCCGTAGGCCTTGAGGTGGTTGACGATTTCCTCGACTTCTTCATCAGAACAGAACGGTCCGTGGACACGCGTAATTTTCGCGCCGCCCGCCATATAAAGCATGTCGCCCATACCAAGTAGTTGCTCGGCACCTTGTTCACCAAGGATCGTGCGGCTGTCGATTTTCGACGTCACTTGGAACGAAATTCGCGTTGGGAAGTTCGCCTTGATCGTGCCGGTAATCACATCCACTGACGGGCGTTGTGTCGCCATAATCAGGTGGATACCAGAAGCCCGCGCCATCTGCGCTAGGCGCTGGATACAGGCTTCAATCTCTTTTCCGGCAACCATCATCAGGTCGGCCATCTCGTCCACGACAACGACGATATAAGGCAGAACCTCTGGTGCGAACTCTTCTGTCTCGAAAATCGGGTCGCCGGTTTCTTCCGCAAAGCCGGTCTGAACGGTGCGGCTGAACAGCTCGCCCTTGGCCAATGCATCACGCACACGGCCGTTATAGCCCTCAATGTTGCGCACACCCATTTTGGACATCTTGCGATAGCGATCTTCCATCTCGCCCACGGTCCATTTCAGGGCGACAACCGCTTTCTTAGGGTCGGTCACAACAGGCGACAACAGATGCGGGATGCCATCGTAAACGCTGAGTTCCAGCATTTTCGGGTCAATCATGATCATCCGGCATTCATCCGGCGTCAGTTTGTAAAGAAGTGACAAGATCATCGTGTTGATCGCAACGGACTTACCAGAACCGGTTGTACCGGCGATCAGCAAGTGAGGCATCTTAGCGAGGTTCGCAACAATCGCTGCGCCGCCGATGTCTTTGCCAAGCGCTAACGGCAGACGCATATTGCTGTCACCAAAATCACGGCTGGCAAGGATTTCGCGCAGAACCACCATCTCACGATGGGCATTCGGTAGTTCGATACCAATCACGCTGCGGCCGGGAACCGTTGAGACGCGGGCGGACAGTGCCGACATTGACCGTGCGATGTCATCAGATAGACCGATCACACGACTAGCTTTCACACCGGCTGCAGGCTCAAGTTCATACATCGTGACCACAGGACCAGGACGGACCGAGACTATTTCACCCTTGACGCCATAGTCATCCAACACGCTTTCCAACATCCGTGCGTTTTCTTCCAACGCCTCGTCAGACAAGTGATGACGCTCAATGCTTGTGCCGCTACGAAGCAGGCTTAACGGCGGCAGATCAAACTCGGTCGCTTTCTCGTCAAACTTCAGGCTAGGCTGGACCTCGGCCTGTGCACGGCGAGACGGTTGGGCCTTCTTCACAGGCGCGTGCTGAACAACCTTCTTAGCCTCAGGCATCGGGATAGGTTGCGGCGCAATACGGCGCACGGGCGCGGCGTCTTCAACCAAAGGCTCTAGATATTCGTCCGGCTCAATCGGTAGTGCTGCGCGCATCAACGGAGGCTCGATGGGCAGGAACCCAGCAGGTTCTTCAATCAGCGGCGCATGATCTGCGCCCTCGGC
The DNA here is from genome assembly GCA_029244725.1 of Paracoccaceae bacterium. Lineage (GTDB taxonomy): Bacteria > Pseudomonadota > Alphaproteobacteria > Rhodobacterales > Rhodobacteraceae > JASMHC01. Next base: position 18,695 of record JAQWQJ010000057.1, on the reverse strand, counting down.
GATCATCGGACCATCCTTGCGAACACGTGTTTGGATTGCCTGAGCAATCTTGGCGCGAATGCGATCATTGCCACCGGTTTCAGCGACTGGTCCGTCGTAGGTGTCGTTCATCAACTCCGGCTCTGGCATGTCTTCTTGCGTTCGTCCGGCTAGGCTGGACATCAGTCCGCGCAACCCGCCCGATTTTTGACGTTCACCGATAGGTTCAATCACCTCTGGTTCTTCGACGTAATCATGCCGAAAGATCGCAGCGACGGCCGGCTCTTGGTCGTGATAGGTTTCTTCAGACTGCATTCGCACTTCACGTCGCTCAGCGGAATGCGCTTTGGCGGCACTCGCTGCAGCAATCGTACCAGTGGCACCGCGCGCCAGCCATGTTCTGATCTGTGCGTATGACAGGATCACACCAACAACTAGAAAATAGCCAAAACGATAGATTTCAATCCGTGTGAATCCGAGGACAAATGCACCAATAGCCACAAGTCCGATGCCTGAAACCATCGACAATACCTTGATCCCGAGGGCATCAGTCATCGGTAGAATGTTCAGCAAAATACCGGCAACCGTATCGCCGAACAAACCACCCATACCGTAGTTCTGCTCCCAGTTTGCGCCGGGCGTCAAAGTCGCTGCGTAAATGGCAAATACAGCAATCGCGATGGGAAAAAAGATGATCCGGCTTAGCAGTCGATCAGCCCCGTAATGCAGTGTGTAACGCAGGCCCCACACGATGAATCCGGCGGCAACGCCCCAACTGGCTTTGCCAATAATCATAATGACTGGTGCGGCAATGGACGCGCCCACAGATCCCATCCAATTGTGGACAGGGGCGTTTGACGCAGACATCCAGCTCGGATCTTCAGCAGAATAGCTGCCAAGCATCACGGCGGCCATGACGCCAAATCCGATCAGCAATAATCCCAACAATTCTCGCCCGCGCTTCTCAATCGCTTCTTGAATGTTTGCATCCAATAGCGGGTCGCGTCTGGTTTGATATGCCATTTCCTACCTCAGTTCTTATCCGTAAATACAGTCGCGGATTTTTTCTAACCCGCGCCGCATTTCGTCTTTTGGGGTCACCATTGCGACCCGAATATAATTCTTGCCCGGATTCTTGCCGTCGACATCCCGCGCCAAATAGGCGCCGGGCAACACCCTCACTCCGGTTTCTTTCCAAAGCCGCAAAGCGGCCTCTTCGCCATCATCCACTTGCAGCCAAAGCATGAACCCAGCGACCGGCGACATGTAGCCGTCAATCCCTGCGAACACCTCGTCTGCGATGGTGTATTTCTGTTGATAGAGCTTCCGCGACGCGACCGCATGCGCCTCGTCCGCCCATACGGTTTCGGCCACGCGTTGCAGCGGCAACGGCAGCGGCGCCCCTGAATAGGCTCTGAGTTGCTTCATCGCGGCGATAGATTTAGGACCACCGGCAGCAAAACCAGACCGCAATCCAGGAAGGTTTGACCGTTTTGACAGCGACTGAAAGATCGTCACACGCTCAGGATCGATGCCAAGCTCTTGGGCGACCGTCAAAGCGCCAACAGGCGGTTCATCGCGGTAAATCTCGGAATAGCACTCATCTGCGAAGACCCGGAAATCATGCTTCTCGGCCAGTTGTAACAGTTTCGCCCAATAATCCCTGCTCGCCACCGCGCCTTGAGGGTTCGCAGGCGAGCACATGTAGACAATGGCGGTTTGGGACAGGACATCCGCTGGAAGCGAGACAAAATCAGGCAAGTGATTGGTCTCAGCCGTCGCTGGAACAAAGACAGGATTGGCATTCACCGAGATCGCGCCAATCATATAAACTTGGTAAAACGGGTTCGGAATCAATATGTTAGGTCGTTGACCATTCTTCAGCTCAGGACAAAGCGCCATCGCCGCATTGTAGAGCCCTTCTCGTGTGCCATTCAGAGGCAGCACTTGAGTTGCCCCATCAATCGCAACGCCATATCGTCGCTGAACCCATGCCGCTATCGATGCTTGAAGTTCAGGAGTTCCGTCATTTGGGGGATATTTGGCAAATTCGTTAGCGTGCTTGGCGACTGTTTCGGATACCCATTCCGGCATGGCGTGCTTAGGCTCGCCAATCGTCATGTGTATCACCTCGCCACCGGGCTGGTGATGGTCCAACAGCGCCCGCAAGCGCGGAAACGCATAAGCCGGAAGGTTCGAAAACCGCTCGGGAAACATATTCTATCTGCCTCAAGGTCGGGATCATTAACGCCCCGTTTGAGACAAAGATAACCGAGGCCAGCCGGTTCGTCCAGAAAATCAATGGGGTAACCATGGAAACTGTTAGTGTGTGGTTTTATCATCCACACTTCATTGAGCACTGTATGAACAGATTGACGTTTTTAGGCCAACCATTCCCTGAAATATTGTTGTATTGAAAGTTTGATGGGTTTGAGGCACCGTTCCGGATAAATAACCTAAACGAGAAAACGATGTCATTTTTCAGAAGCATTTCTCTATGTATTGCCGCAATTGTCGTGCCCATCGAATTGGTGGCAGGAGAATTTCCGCAATCAGTATCCGCACGCGTTCAAGTTGATGAAGCCAAGTCAATAGAACTAAAATCTAACTCGTGTCCTCCACCAAATAGAGAAGCGTATTACGAGCGTGACAGCGTGATGACCTTTACCTTGAAGAATGGTGATATCGGTACATGCAGCACGGACAAAAACGCAACGAATTCGCGAACCGGCACACCATATATGGAGCGTGTAGAAGTTTCAGGCAAAAACATGGAACAAGGTGGTCGTTATTTGTTCTCAGCTGAAGTTCATTTCGATCCAGATTTTAGAAGCGGACACAAAACGACATTTTTTCAAGTGCATCAGTGGAACCAAGAAACATGTAAATGCGGACCTTATGTCATGATGACTCTGCAGAACTCGGGAGATGTCTATGCTTGGGTATTGAAGGCGGACCATAGCCACCAAAAGTATCGGATCGAAAACTGGCATCGTCGAAATTTTGTGGACATGTGGGTCGAAGTAGCAGTCGACATCGATACTTCCGACAAGTCTAACGTAGTCATTTATCTCGGTGGTGAAAAAGTCTTGGAAACAGATGTTCTGGTTCAAGAGCGCGGCAATGTTTTCGCAAAAACAGGACTTTATCGTCACGGAAGCGTAAAGTATCCACTGCCCACTGACAAAGTCCACGTTCGGAACTTTCGTTACTCTTTAGTCGATTAATGTGCGTCTATCCAGGTCCCGAACGTGCTTAGCGCATCATATTTTCACCCCAACGCGTCTTCTGCCGCTTTGCCGATCCGCAGCAAGGCTTCCTCACCAAACGGGCGACCCATAAGAGATATCCCGCAGCTCGGCACGCCTGTGGGCAAGGTTAAGGCGCAAAGTCCCATCATGTTGCCGACGCGTGTGTTGTTGAGCGCGCGAAGGTTGGCCTCTTTGTAATAGTCGCCGTGTTCGGTCAGGCGCTCAAGATTGGCGGGTAAGGTCGGAGAGGTCGGGCAAAGGACGGCATCAAAACCGGCCACTGTTTCGCTCCATTCGGCGCGTATTTCATCCAACGTTTGCCATGCCTTGATGAAGTCCACCGCCGAGATATCCCGACCGGATCGGAAGCGCGCCAGAATTTCGCTAAACATCAGCTCGGGCTGGGCCTCGATCACATCGCGCCATGTGGCGTAGGCCTCGGTCGGGAAGACGATCGGGGCAAGCGCCAAGGCTTCGGCCAAGCGTGGAACTTCGATCGCGACGATTTCGGCCCCTGCTGCCTGAAACCTCTCACAAGCGGATTGATAAGAGGCCATGATCGAATGGCTGAGATTCTCGCGAACCGAGGTCCGCAAACTGGCAAATCGCACACCCTTAAGCGAGGCTCCGCGAAGGTCAGCCGGTTTGCCACCCTCCATTGCCGACATTAACAGGCTGGCGTCTTCGACCGTGTGGGTCAGTGGACCAACGGTATCGAACCGCGCACAAAGCGGCACGACGCCCTTGAGGGACAACCGACCCGAAGTGGTTTTCAATCCGACAAGATCGTTCCAAGCCGCAGGAACGCGCACCGAACCGCCGGTGTCAGAACCAATCGCAGCGGGGGCCAACCCAAAGGCAACCGACCCTGCAGCACCCGACGACGAACCGCCCGCGACCGCCCCATGATCATTCACGCAAGGTGTGGTCTCGGTCACAGGATTATAACCCAACCCAGAGAACGCCAGCTCACTCATGTGGGTTTTCCCCAGACAAACCAATCCGGCAAGGGTCGCATTCCGCAAAACTTCCGCATCCGTTGTTGGCACGCGATTCTTTAGCAGTTTGCTGCCAGCCTCAGTTGCAACGCCAGCCGTGTCAAACAGGTCTTTCCACGAAATTGGCACCCCGTCGAGCAACCCCAAGCGATGTCCCGAACGCGCGCGTTTTTGCGCCGCTTTAGCCTCGGCAAGTGCACGATCTCGGGTCAGGCGCGCATAAATGCGTTCGCCAAACTCATGCCCTTCGGCCGCATCCAAAAACGCCTCGGTCAGATCCACTGGGTCTAGATGCCCATTGCCAATTTCCGCGCCCAGTTCCGCCAAGCTGTTGCCGTGCCACTTCATAATTACCTCCGTGTCATTTCGACCGACGGTAGCGGCACCGAAGCGCATGGACAATCCCGCGATTTCCCCCATATCAATTGGTATGGAATTAAACAGCGATATCATAATCGTCGGAGGCGGACTGAACGGCCCCGCACTTGCATTGGCATTGGCTCAAACGGGCCGAACCGTCGCCATTCTGGATGCTCAGTCGCGCCCAACGCTAGAGGGCGCGTCGTTTGATGGTCGCTCTTACGCTTTGGCGCTTGCATCCAAACGGTTGCTTCAGGCGATTGGCGTTTGGGAAGCCGTCGAGGATCAATCTCAGCCGATGCTTGATATCAAAGTATCAGATGGCCGCGCTGGCGAAGGCGCAGGTCCGTTTTTCTTGCATTTCGACCACCGCGAAATAGAAGAAGGCCCGATGGGCTATATGCTTGAGGATCGCTACCTCCGCCGCGCCCTGCTCGAGGCGATGGACCGCGAACCACGTATCACTCAGTGTTTTGACGCCCGAGTGGAAGCGCAGACCATTTCGGCAAATGGCGTCTTGGTCTCATTGGCGGATGGCACGGTACGTACTGGTCGCATGCTGGTTGGCGCTGATGGCCGTTCAAGCAGCACCGCACAACGCGCGGGCATTGGCCGCACGGGTTGGGGCTATGGCCAAACGGCGCTGGTCGCATGTGTCGCCCATGAACACCCCCATGAAGGCGTCGCGCACCAGTTCTTCATGCCGCCGGGCCCACTGGCAATATTGCCACTCCCGGGCAATCGATCCTCAATCGTTTGGAGTGAAACCGACGTCCGAGCCCAAGAAATCCACGCCCTAAATGAAGAGGACTATCTTGATGTCCTCCGCCCTCGCTTCGGCGATTTCCTTGGCGACATTTCCCTTCAGGGCGCACGTTTCACCTATCCCTTAAACCTGACGCTGGCCAATTCGTTCATCGGGGACCGCCTGGCCTTAATTGGTGACGCGGCCCATGGCATGCACCCGATCGCGGGGCAGGGTTTGAACGCGGGCCTACGCGATGTTGGCGCCTTAGCTGAGGTTATTTCCGACGCCGCCAACCGAGGCGAAAATTTCGCCAACGCACTCGTCTTGAAGCGCTATCAGCAATGGCGCCGCTTTGACACTGCGACCCTCGCTGTCGCGACAGACGGCGTTAACAAGCTGTTCTCAAACGATAATCCGATTTTGCGAGTTGGCCGTGATATTGGAATGGGCATCGTAAACGCCATGCCTGGCCTGCGCCGAAGTTTCATCCGAGAGGCTGCTGGCCTTACCGGCGACCTCCCAAAGCTGCTTAAAGGTCAATCCCTCTAAGGCGCGCATTCACAGCGCACAGTTCGCAGCCATTACACCTTTTCAATATTTAACCAGCACATTCCCCTAGTCGACAAAAGTGGTTCCGCGCCGGCTGGGAATTCCCCAAAAGGCCGCCGAGACCCCCAAAGATCACCCCAAGGGTGCAGGGGAATCCTGCGCTCGGCTAGGACACTTCGCCAATAGGCGGGCCCGCCACTTTTCTTAAGAATTCACTGGCTACAAACCCTGAACAACAGTTTACCTGCCGGAATTTCTCCGCCGCAGGCCAAAACGGCTTTCTTTTGTCCCCAAATATTCCCGGGGGAGCGAAGCGGGGGCAGAGCCCCTCTTTGTCGACCGCGAAAGCGGGCGAAACTCAGTCTTCCAGCTCACGCGCCTCATCAATCAGCATAATCGGAATCCCGTTGCGGATGGGAAACGCCAGATTGGCGGACTTCGACACCAATTCCTGCTTTTCCGCATCGTAGCTCAGACGCGAATGGGTTTGCGGGCAGACCAATGCTTCAAGCATACGTCGGTCAAATTGGGTGTCGCTCATTGCATCATCTCCTCGCCGCCGCTGTGCAGGGCGATTTTCATCAAAGTTGTCAGAGTCTCGCGTCGTTGCGCCAACGTTTCGCACTCTAAAAGCGCCTGTTTGTCTTCGGGCTCAAATGGGCACATCATCGCCAGTGCGTTTATCACAATCTCATCATCAGCGTCTTTGAGGTTTTCCCAATCAGTCGACAATTCAGCCTTGTAGAAATATTTTCCGACGAGGCTTAGAAACGCCTCTCGGTCGGCAAGCGCGTCTTCTTCAGTGCCACCCAAATCACGCTGATATTCCTGCCAATTCACATCGCAGCGCATGTAAGGCGCAAAGCCCGCGGCCTCACGCGTGATCCGAAACCTGCTGATCCCTGTCAGGGTCACCATGTAACGTCCGTCATCAGTTTCAGTGAACTGCGTTAACCGTCCGGCGCATCCGATCTTGTGCAATCCCTTATCCGGAGACAGTGGCAACGGTTGCACCATACCGATCAACCGATGAGAGGTTTTCAGAGTGTCATCTAACATCGCCAAATAGCGCGGCTCAAATATATGCAGCGGTAGATGGGCCCTTGGCAGCACAACGGCCCCCGGCAAAGGGAATACTGGAATGTTGTCTGGAAGGTCAGCAGCGTTGAACTTCATCGCTCGATCCTAAACCGCAAAACCTGATCAGGCAAATATCAACGAGCTAAGTTTGCGACGGCCATTCAGAACAACTGGATCATTGGCTTTAAGCGCCTCAAACACGGTGAAAAGTTGGGCCTTTGCAGCTCCGTCATTCCACTCACGATCACGGCGAAACAATTCAAGCAACTGATTTACGGCTTCTTCCGCGTTTTCGGCTGCGTTCAAAGCAACCGCATAATCAAACCGTGCCTGATGGTCGTTTTCGTCAGCTTCTACGGCATTGCGCAACTCATCCAGTGGACCTGCGTTTTCTGCTTGCTTGGCCAAATCGAATTGCGCTTTTGCCGCCAGAATTTCTGGGCTTTCTGCAATATCTTCGGGAACCGCATCTAATAATGCTTCGGCTTGGATCATGTCCTCAAGCGCGATTGTTGCGCGGATCAAACCGCCATATGCGACCGCATGATTGGGCTCTTCGCCCAAAATGGCAGCAAATGTCTGTGCTGCGTCCGAAGCAGCCCCCTCGGTTAGCATTTCTTCGGCCGCTTCAACCGCGTCATCCAATCCGCCGCTTGCATCACCGCCAGCGGCTTTCACTACGCGCTCAACAAACGCTTCAATCTCGGACCCTGGAACAGCGCCTTGAAAGCCGTCTATCGGCTGACCTTGCCAAAAGGCGTAAACGGTTGGGATGGATTGAACCTGTAACTGACCCGCAATTCCTTGGTTCTCGTCAACGTTTACCTTTGCCATTTTGACAGCGCCGCGTGCAGCAGTGACCGCAGCCTCAAGCGCTGGCCCGAGAGTTTTGCAAGGGCCGCACCAGGGTGCCCAGAAATCAACGATCACAGGAACCGTTTTTGACGTTTCAACGACCTCAGCCATAAACGTAGCTTCCGAGACGTCTTTAATCAGATCACCGGCAGGTGCGCCTGCGCCATTTGTGCCCAGTTCCAGCATGGTTCAAACCCTTTGAATTGTGTGTTGCGCCCTATATGGACGTTTGACCCATGCGTCACAAGACCCTGTAGCGATCAGTTTTTTTGCGCACGTTTCACCATCATAGGTGAAGCAGTCCAAGCTTGTTGATTTGAGCGAACGGCATTCGCCATCGCCTGCATGCGCGGCCCGCAATGCTGAAAGAACATTGTGTAGCTCTCGCAGAAATAATTGTGATTGCTTTCACCTTGTTTGTTCACAGCAAAGCGCTGCTTGGGACAGCCCCCATTACAGGCAAACTTGAACTCACAAGATTGACACTGAGACGTCAGGCCGCCGCGCTTATCTTCGCCAAACGCAAGCTGCTGATCGGTCCAAACCATATCACGCATCGGCGTTTCAGTAATTTTGCCCAGTCGGTATTTGGGATACACATAATGGTCACATGAATAGAGCGAGCCATCATGCTCAACCGCCAACGCGTTGCCACATGTTTCGGCGAAAACGCACAAAGACGACGGGCCGCCCAACCAAAGGCCAAGTTGCACATCAAAATACTGCACATACGTCTGACCGATATCGGATTTGAACCATGTATCGAAGATATCGCAGAGAAACTTGCCATAGACTTTCGGGCTGACGCTCCACTCGGTCACAGTGTTACCAGGGTCCATATCAACTTGTGGAGCGCTGGCCAATCCACCCTCGGGGGAACTGCGTTCGGCAATCGGAATGAACTGCAAGAACTCCATCCCTAGACCCTTGAGGAATTTGTAAATCTCTTTGCCTTTACCACCATTTGCACGGTGCACGGTTGTCAGAGAATTATGCTCAACATTGTGGCGCTGCAACACCTCAAGCCCCTTCATCACCTTTTCAAAAGTAGGACGGCCAGCGCGGTCTACGCGATACTTGTCATGTATTTTCTTAGGCCCGTCGATGCTAAGACCAATAAGGAAACGATTATCATGCAGGAACTGGCCCCACTCATCGTCCAACAATATCCCGTTGGTTTGAAACGCGTTTGAGACCGTTACACCGTTGGGTGTGTATTCTTTCTGAAGGTTGACGATTTTTCGAAAGTAATCGACGCCTAACATGGTTGGCTCTCCGCCCTGCCATGCGAAAGGGACTTCACGAACACCAGTTTCGACTGAGGTTTCGATCAATTGCCGGATATAGCTTTCCAGTACATCGTCCGACATGCGGAACTTCTTTTCCGACGGGAACAGCTTTTCTTTCTCAAGATAATAGCAATATTTGCAGTCTATGTTGCATCGAGGACCAATTGGTTTGGTCATTACAGAAAAGGGGCGTGGCATGTTCATAAAGACTTTGTGCCTGTCGTTCGCGGTCAAGACAAGTCACGAGATGCGCGGGGATTTGCGTAACTTAAACTTTTATCTCGTATCAACCGCAACGAGCGCTTAAACAGCGTTGGAAATCGCGCAGGAAGTCACGTGGCAGGCACAGAACAGAAATCCAGGCTAAGATGGGCAGCAGACGTCTCGATGGTGATGATCGCCATCGCGATTGTGTTTTTGACGCTGCTTCATGCGCCTTCTGGTCCATCTCGCGGACCGGAATGGGCGGACAAGGCCTATCATGCCATCGCTTTTTTCGTTTTGGTCGTGCCGGGCGCCCTTGTGCACAGATGGGCGTTTCTTTGGCTTATTCCTACCGCAACGGTTTTCGGCGCCGCAATCGAGATTGCGCAACCATATTTTGGTAGGAGCCGTGAGATCGAAGATCTCTATGCGGACATTGCAGGCATTCTTGCAGGCATCATCGTTGGCACATTGATCAGGTTGTGGCGCACACCTCTGTGAGTATCGATTAAAAACAGTTAGAATTCGGGCGGTAGTGTTCTTGGCAACTGCTGGGGCAGACTGTATGACGTGATGTGTTAGCGTTAACAATTCTATACACTTAAGGACCGGTTAATGATCCTCTGCTGCGGTGAAGCCCTTATTGATATGATCCCCAAGCCCACCTCGGCCGAGGCAGATGGGTTTGTGCCCTATACCGGCGGCGCGATCTTAAACACGGCGATTGGGTTGGGCCGTCTAGGTGTACAGGTTGGTATGCTTTCAGGTGTGTCCAACGACATGTTTGGACATCAAATCGCGGATTCCCTGCGTACAAGCCACGTAAATACAGACAGCCTTATCCGGAGTGACCGCCCAACAACACTGGCATTTGTCCGTCTGACGGATGGTCACGCGACCTACACTTTTTACGACGAAAACTCAGCGGGTAGGATGATCGAGGCGAACGAATTGCCAAAGCTTCCCGAGCAGGTGAACGCGCTTTATTTCGGCGGCATCAGCCTTTGCTCAGAGCCTGCAGCCAGCACATATCAGGCGCTGATGACACGCGAAGCCGAGGCGCGTGTGGTGATGATGGACCCCAATATCCGCGCGAATTTCGTGAGTGAAGTCGTAAGTTATCGCGCCCGAATAGACGCGATGATTGCACTGTCGGATATTTTGAAGGTTTCGGACGAGGATTTGAACTGGATTTATCCTGGCTCAGAAAGCTTGGCAGAAAAGTTAGCAAAAATGCGCGCCGCGGGACCGCAGATCGTTATTTTGACCCGAGGTGGCGATGGCGCGAGCGCGTTTTTGGCGGATGGATCAGAAGTGCATGCCGACGTGGAACAAGTCGAGGTTATTGATACCGTCGGCGCAGGGGACACGTTTAATGCTGGTTTCTTATCAAAGTTGTCCGAGCTCGGTTTATTGACAAAAAATGCGTTGAGATCAGCAAGCGGAGAAGACATTCAATCAGCGTTGGCGTTCGGTGCGAAAGTGGCCGCTGTAACAGTTTCGCGCGCCGGTGCGAACCCGCCTTGGCGTCACGAATTGACTTAGGCAAAGCAAAGGGGGCTGTCTGCCCCCTTTGAAACCCCCGAGGAATATTTTGGGACAAAAGAAGTTTAAGTGCGCCCGGTCGGAATGACCTCATAGCCTGGCTCTTCTGGTTCATCGTCGAGGATTTCATCCGGAAAACCTGAGGCGGTGATGTCCAGACCCGTGGCGTCTTCTAGCCGTTTGATGATATTGGGCGACCATTCGCGCTCGCCGTAGCGAGATATTGCGTCGTCGAAAATCTTGATCATCAGCGGGTTCATTTCCAGTGGGACACCTGCACGATCGGCGACCTCTTGAAATAGGCCGATATCCTTTTTGACCAGGTCCATCGTGAAGCTGATGTCGCGTGATCCGTTCAAGATAACCTGGCTTTCCGTTTCATGCACAAAGCTGGTGCCGGATGATATTTTGATCGCTTCGTAGGTTGTGTTGAGGTCCATACCAGCGGCCTTGGCCGTCACAAGTGCCTCGGCGCAGGTAATCAGGTTGGCGGTTGCAAGATAATTGGTCATGACTTTGAGAACAGAGGCTGAACCGAGTTCGCCCGTGTGCAGAATGCGCCGGCCCATGGTTTTCAGGAAAGGGGCGATCCGTTCGAACGTGTCGCGGTCACAGCCTGCGAAGATTGAAATGTTGCCCGTTGCGGCACGGTGACAACCGCCAGACACAGGGCAGTCTACCGCAGCGCCGCCACGTTCTATGACCATTGCGCCAAGGCGTTTGACTTCGGCTTCGTCGGTGGTCGACATCTCCATCCAGATTTTGCCGTTCGTCACCTCGGGCAGCATTTGCTGCATGACCGCATCTGAAGCGGTGGGAGAAGGCAGACATGTGATGACTGCATCGCAATCGCGCATCAACTGGGCAGGGCCACTGGTTTTTTTGGCACCTTTTGCGACATACTCATTCACGAGATCTTCGTTGAGGTCATGGACTGTTAGATCCACTCCGTTTCGCAGCAAAGAGCCCGACAGTTTACCGCCGACATTTCCAAGACCGATAAAGCCAACTTTCATCCGTGATCCTCCACTTTTGACGGATTGATTTTGGTCATTGGGGCGATGCGCGCCGGATCAGGCATGCCTGAAACCGACACATGGTTCAAAAGCGTCAAAAAAAACCGGACCGTCGGGAGGCACGATCCGGCTTGTCGGCTTGTGAAGCCGAAGTATTAGCGCATGCTTAGCCCGTTATGGAACATGTGAACCTTGGATGGGTCTGCGGTTAGGTTAAGGGGGCTACCACGCAATTCGTGGTGAACGCCGGGCAGCTTGGCGATCAACTGGTCGCCGCCCTTGGGATTGTTGAAATAGGCCAGCGTGACCTCACCCAATGCCTCAACATAATCCACCGCAGCCGATAAAATGCATTCGCCGTCGGTTGAAACGAAGTCTTCGGGGCGTACGCCGATGTTTACAGATTTACCTTCATCGGCTTGGGTTGTTGCGATGGTTGTCACGGCTGTGCCGCCGCTATCAAGTGCGACGGTCGTCGATGCGCCAGTCGCGGTGATCTTGCCTGACAACAGGTTCATGGACGGCGAGCCGATGAACTGAGCGACGAATTCGTTCTTCGGGGCTTGGTACAATTCAAGCGGTGTGCCGACTTGGGCGATACCTTTGTTGGCCAGCACAACGATGCGGGTGGCCAACGTCATTGCCTCGACCTGATCATGTGTAACGTAGATCATCGTGCTTTCGGGCATGGCCTCTTTTAGGCGAGCGATCTCAATCCGGGTGGCGACACGCAAAGCGGCATCCAAATTTGAGAGCGGTTCGTCAAAAAGATAGACCTTCGGGTCACGCACAATTGAACGGCCAATGGCGACGCGTTGGCGCTGCCCGCCGGAAAGCGCTTTGGGCAGGCGATCAAGGTATTCCTCAAGCTGCAAGGTCTTTGCGGCTTTGTTCACCGCCTCTTCAATTTCAGCCTTCGGCATTTTGGCGATCTTTAGCGCGAACTGCATGTTTTCGCGCACCGTCATATGCGGATAGAGCGCGTAGGATTGAAACACCATCGCAATGCCGCGCTGGGCGGGGGGCATGTCGTTCATCGGCATACCGTCTATTTCTAGCGTACCGCCGGTGATCTTCTCTAGCCCCGCAATCATGCGAAGCAACGTGGATTTTCCGCAACCAGATGGGCCGACAAAGACGATTAACTCGCCGGTTTCAATCTCAAGGTTGATGTCGTTTAGAACGTTGACAGCACCTGCGTAGGTTTTGTCGACATTGGTGAGTTTAAGATCAGCCATGGTCGTTCTCTTCCCTATATTTTCTTCGCCAGAAGCGGTTGCCAAGCGCCGAGTTTTGTTGTCGTTGCGCCGAGATCAGCAGCGCCAAGATCGGTGCCAATTGCGCCCCATTTCCCCGGGGGCAGGGCGAAATCTTTAACGTTATCGGTTAGATTAAAGGCACACAGCATCGTTTCGCCGTCATATTCGCGGGTGAAATGCAGCACTCCGTCTGTGTCGGTCAACGTGCTGTGCGTTCCTTTGGCCAATTCAGGATGGGCTTTGCGAAACTGAATGCAGCGGCGGTAGTGGTTCAGCAGTGAGTCAGCGTCATTCGTTTGCGCGCCAACGGCGATGCCCATGTGATCCGACCCGATTGGCAACCAAGGTTTGGCGGCAGAGAAACCAGCGTTTGAGTTGTCTTGCTGCCACACCATCGGGGTGCGGCACCCATCGCGGCCCTTGAATTCGGGCCAAAATTCGATGCCGTAGGGGTCTTGTAACTCGTCAAAGGTTACGTCGACTTCCCCAAGTCCAAGCTCTTCGCCTTGATAGAGGCAAACCGTTCCGCGCAGCGTCAAAAGCAGCGTGGCAAGGCAGCGTTTAGCGGCATCCTGAAGGTCCCAGCGAGACGCATGGCGGATCACGTCGTGGTTTGAAAAAGCCCAACATGGCCAGCCGTCTGCTACCTTTTCATCGACATTCGCCATAACCTCGGCAAAGCGATTTGCGGTTGGCAGGTGTGCCGAAAGGAACTCAAAGCTGTAGCACATGTGCACACGCTCATCGCCCGCTGTATATTGGCCCATTATATCGAGACCCATCTGAGGGTCACCGACCTCGCCAACCGCTGTGCGGTCTTCGTATTCGTCCAGCAAAGCGCGAAAACGCTTTAGGAAATCGAGATTCTCGGGCTGGTTTTTTGAATAGAGGTGCAGTTGGTGATTGTAGGGGTTCACACGCGGCGCAATAGACTCGTCGCGCTGGTCTACCGGCAAAGGTGGGTTTGAGCGCAGCAATTTGTCGTGAATGTAAAAGTTGATCGTGTCCAAACGGAAGCCATCAACGCCCTTGTCCAACCAAAAGCGGGTGACGTCGAGCAGGGCGTCTTGCACATCGGGACAGTGGAAATTCAGGTCCGGTTGCGATGTCAGAAAGTTGTGCAGGTAATACTGCTCGCGGCGCGAATTCCATTGCCAGGCTGAACCACCGAAGATCGACAGCCAGTTGTTGGGCGGGGTGCCGTCCTCTTTCGGGTCAGACCAGACATACCAATCCGACTTTGCGTTGGTTCTGTTGGTGCGACTTTCTTTGAACCAAGGATGCTGGTCTGAACTGTGCGATAACACGAGGTCGATAATAACCCGCACACCAAGGTGGTGGGCGGCTGCGAGCATCTCGTCAAAATCCGCCATCGTGCCGAACATCGGGTCTATGTCGCAATAGTCACTAACGTCATACCCAAAGTCAGCCATGGGCGATTTGAAGAACGGCGATATCCAGATCGCGTCCACACCAAGCGAGGCCACGTAGGGAAGGCGTTGGGTGATGCCTTTCAGGTCTCCGATGCCGTCATCGTTGCTGTCCTGAAAACTGCGCGGATAGATCTGATAGATCACGCCACCGCGCCACCAATCTGGGTCGTTGCCAAGGCCAGCACCCGTTTGTGCAGAAAATTGCGCGTTCATAGTCGTAGTCCTATTTTACCGATCCAGCGAGAAGCCCGCGAACCAGATATTTTTGTAGAGCGAAGAAAACAATCAGCGGAACCGAGATCGATACGAAGGCCGCCGTTGCAAGGATTTCCCAATTACCGCCCCGCGTGCCAAGCATTTCGACAATGCGGTTGGTCATCACGGTCGTTTGACCCGTGGCATCTATCAGGAACACTTTCGCGACCAGCAGATCGTTCCACGTCCAAAGGAACTGAAAGATCGCAAAGGATGCCAGTGCAGGGAACGAAAGTGGCAGGATCAGTTTGACGAATATTTGAAAATCGGTGGCGCCGTCTACACGGGCGTTCTCGATGATGTCCTTGGGCAAACCGACCATGTAGTTCCTGAGTAAGTAGATCGCTAAGGGCAATCCAAAGCCGGTGTGGGCCATCCAAACCCCGAGGTATCCTTTGCCAATTCCGATCGCGAGATGCAGTTTCAGCAGCGGTATCAGCGCTAATTGCAGCGGCACGACCAGCAGGCCGACGACGATTGCGATCAGCAACGCCCGCCCGGGAAAATCCATCCACGCAAGGGCGTAGGCCGCAAAAGCTGCCACAAGGATCGGGATGATCGTTGCCGGAATTGTCACGGTCAGAGTGTTCAGAAACGCCGATCCCATACTTTCGGAAGTTGCACCGGTAAACAGTACGGTTTTGTAGTTGTTGAACGTGAACTCTGGCGGTGTAACGGCCGTCGCGAAAATGCGTTGGCCACGGCTTCCCTTGAAAGGTTCTGTGTTTTCAAGACGATAGTGACCCTCAGTGCTGACAGTCACCGTGCCGCCCTTAGAAAGCTCGCCGGTTTCGCCAGGTACGTAGGCGTCAATCGCGCGGGACGAAACACCCCAAACGAGAACTTCAAATTCTTGATCAGCGTCAAACAATTCACCCTCAATAACGAAGAGACCGCCGACTTCAATTTGGTTCTCGGGCGAGTCTGCGCGAATGGTTAGGTTTTGCTCGGATGGGAATAGTGATTTCCACCAGCCGCCGGTGACGATCTGGTCGGTCGTACGAAACGACGACACAAACAGCCCGACTGTTGGGAACAGCCACAGCGCGACCAGTGCAAGAACCGAAAGATGCACGGCCCATGTGAGGGTGGATTTTTGACCTGCAATATTGTCCATAATCTCGTCCTTCCTCAGCGCATTTCATTGCGCGCATTGCGCACGTTCCAGACAAGGATCGGGGTCACTAGCAGCATGATGATCATGGCCGAGGCCGATCCCATCCCCCAATCATTGGCGCGGAATAATTTGTCGAACATGTAGTTGGCTAGAACCTGTGTCTCCCATTGGCCGTTGGTCATCGCGAACACGATGTCAAAGACCTTGAGCACGGCAATGGTGATGGTCGTCCAGACCACAACGATTGTGTTTTTGATTTGCGGCACCTTGATTTTAAAGAAGACCTGAAAGGGGCCAGCGCCGTCGATGATCGAGGCCTCAATCGTTTCCTCAGGGATGCCACGTAGGGCGGCTGATAGGATAACCATGGCAAATCCGGTTTGAATCCAGATCAGAACGGCCATCAGAAAGAAGTTGTTCCAGAACGGAAGGGTCAACCACGTGATCGGGGCGTCGCCGCCAAAGAAGATATAAAGCGCGTTTAGGACGCCAATTTGATCCTGTTCGATTGGGCGGGTGTCGTAGACCAGCTTCCAGATGACGGCTGCACCAACAAGCGAGATCGCCATAGGCATAAAGATCAGCGACTTGGCGATGTTGCCCCATTTGATGCGGTCGGTCAGTTGAGCGGCCAATAGGCCAAAACCGGTTGATGCCGCAGGCACCACAAGAAGCCAAAGCATGTTGTTGCGCATAGATTCCCAAAACTTGGTTTCAGCAAACATCTGGCGGTAGTTATCTAGCCCGACAAATTCATATCGGTTCCCCGGGAGACGATCCGTGAGTGACAGACGTAGGGTCTCAAACACCGGATAGGCTAGATAAAGTGTCAGGGCGAAAAAGGCAGGAAACAGGAACAGCCAAGGACGGATCTGGTTGGCCATGTTGATGTTGCGGCCAGCTTTCGGTCCGCTTGCCGGGAAGAGGACTTTGTCGAGGAACACGTTGGACAGGTAGAAATAGCTGACACAACCAACAACCCCGATCGCGATGGTGAAAACTCCCAATAGCGCCGGATGCATAGCGTCCCCCTTAAGATGACTGAATTATTTGAGTGGAAAGTGTGAACCGAGGGCGGCGGCGTGTCTACGGCCCGCCCTCGGTTGGGGTTTAATTCGCTGAAGCGATTACTTCAGTGCGTCCCAAGATGCCTGAATTTCGTTGGCAACGTCTGTGGCGTCTTTGCCGCCAGCATAGTCAACCATACCTGTCCAGAACGATCCTGCACCAACACCACCTGGCATCAGATCAGAGCCGTCGAAGCGGAATGTTGTCGCGTCGATTAGGATCTGGCCTTGGCCGCGCAGCGTGTCGTTCAGATACGCGTCAAGGTTTACACCTTTGTGCGGTGTCAGGAAGCCTGTCTGCGCCATCATGATCTCATGTGCGATTGGCAGCTGAAGGAATTCCATCAGAGCATCTGCGCCTTCAGAAGGATCGGTGATCGCCATCAAAGTACCGCCACCCAAAACAGGGTTGCCGAGCGATTTAGACGCGTAGCTTGGGAAGTAGAAAAAGTCTGCATCTACACCGAACTCAACATCTTCTGGGAAGAATGCTGGAACGAATGACGCCTGACGGTGCATGTAGCACTGAGGAGGCGAACTGAAGAGACCCTGTGGGCTGTCGCGGAAGTCTGTTGTTGCAACGGCACCAGCACCACCCGAAACGTTTGCGTCGTTACGAGCAAACCAACCGAACTCTTCGATTGCGTCGATAACGCGTTGATCGTTGAACGGGATCTCGTTCGTTGTCCAAGCATCATAAACGTCAGCTGGCTGAGTGCGCAGCATCAGATCTTCAACCCAGTCGGTTGCTGGCCAGCCGGTCGCTGCGCCTGAACCCAGACCGATACACCAAGGCGTTTCGCCTTCGGCCACGATCTGCTCGGTCAGTGCCTTCAGCTCTTCCATCGATCCTGGGACTTCGTAGCCGGCGTCTTCAAAGTTCTCGGGGTTGTACCAAACCAGCGATTTTACGTTCACGTTATAGAAGTAGCCGTAAAGCTGATCGTTGCCGTCTGCATCTGCGTATGTACCCAGATCGACCCATGATGAGCCCGCACCGTAGTTGTTGGTGATCCAGTCGCCCATGCCTGCAGGCAGAGGTGAGAGAAGACCGCGCGAGGCCAGGTCTGCGGCCAAACCAGGCTGCGGGAAGACTGCGATGTTGGGTGCGGCGCCAGCTTCGGCATCAATCACGATGTTCTGTTCAAAGCTGTCTGATCCAACGTAGCTGACGTCTGCGCCAGTTGCGTCTTCAAAGTAAGCGAGCATATTGTCGAAGTAGCCATCCTCTGGGGACAACCAAGGACCCGAAACAGTGATCGACTGACCCGAGAGATCAGGCGCGCTGTCTTTGTACGCGTTGTAGCTGTCCCAGCTAAACGAACCCCCGTCCATGCCAAAAGCAAGGTGGCCGCCAGCACTTGCCATGCCAGCTGAAAGAGCCAGCGCAGCGGCGCCGGCATAGAGTGAATGTTTCATTGAAGTTCCTCCCAAGTGCGCCGAGGCGCGATTTTCTTTCCGAAGCTCTTTCCAAAGCGCTTTGGATGACTATGAGTTGTAGATGATTCTACCCATTTGTGTCAATTGCCGAATATATTTTCGATTTAACCTTGGGGCTGACCCAGATAACGCGAAAAAGGTGTTATCATGGGAAGCATGCGGAAGAGTCGCTTAAGTAAGTATAAACAGGGTCGCCTGGTCGAGCATTTTGTTGCCGGAACCACGGCTCGAACTGCGGCCAGTTTATGTG
>JAQWQJ010000056.1 GCA_029244725.1 Paracoccaceae bacterium | reverse complement strand
CACATAAACTGGCCGCAGTTCGAGCCGTGGTTCCGGCAACAAAATGCTCGACCAGGCGACCCTGTTTATACTTACTTAAGCGACTCTTCCGCATGCTTCCCATGATAACACCTTTTTCGCGTTATCTGGGTCAGCCCCAAGTTTTTTAAGCGGAGTACTGTTTGTTGCCGTGATAGCCGCTTTGATCGCAGCAGTCGCGCCAGAGCGGTTAGCAAATATGCGTCAGACCCTTTTGGCACGTCCGTTTGGCATGTTGTGGTTCGGCTTCCTTGGGTTGTCGGTAACATTGGGCGCAGCGATTGTGTCGGCGATGACGTTGATCGGCTTGATCGCATTTCCGTTCATATTGCTAATAGCAGGTATAGGCGCCTTTTTTGGCTACATCATCGGAGCGTACTCGCTTGGTGTCGGTCTAAGACTGTTGGTTGGAATGCCAGAGCCTGACTCGTTAGCTGCAAGAGCTGTCTCAGCCTTAATCGGTGCATTGTCGGTCGCCATTATTGCGCTGGCGCCCTTCATCGGTTGGCTGTTCGTCATGGCGCTGACGCTGGGCGGGATTGGCGTGTTGATCAATCACCTGTTCAGTCCACGGTTCTTTGCGAACTCATAAGTGATCAAGGGCCAGGCGAAATGCTTGGCCCTTTTAGGTTACGATCTCTTCCAGTGGATCGTAGCTTAGGGGGGTCTCATTCCACGCGACCCGGGCCAAGCTATCTGGTTTAAAGCGGATCGACTGGGTTTCTTCACGGGTGAAAAACCTCCGCTCAGTGACGATGCCTTCGGGGTCTTTCCACTCGGGATCAAGGTTGCCGCTTGTCACGCTGCAGCGAAAAAATACATCGATCTGATGAAAGCCGGATTTGGGATCGTGGAATTCGTTTATCAAGCAGGGTGCGCCGACATGTACCGACAGGCCGGTTTCTTCGTGAATTTCGCGCATTAAGTTCTCGGGTAACGAGGTGCCACGTTCAACTCCTCCGCCCGGCGCGCACCATAGATCGCTTTTGCCATCGGGATACGCGTTTACCAACAGAATTTTGCCGTCTTGGACAATCATGGCCCGAGCACCGACGCGAACCTGAGAATGTTTCATTAGAAAGCTCCGCGAAATCATCAATGAACAGTTTAACTGCTCTTTTCTAATTGCCAAATGGGACCTATCTCAAGCCTATGCGAACACTGATACTGATCTTATTGTTATTACCTTCAACGCTTTGGGCGGAATGCGTCGTGCTATTGCACGGCTTGGCGCGGACCGAAAAGTCCATGCTGGCTATGGAATTGGCACTTGAAGACAAAGGGTATCAGGTCGTTCGACCGCGTTATGAGTCTACCGAAGAACCCGTTGAGGCCTTGGTGGATCAAACTTTGCCAGAAGCCGTTGCCGAGTGTGGCGAGCAGGAAATTCATTTTGTAACCCATTCGATGGGCGGGATTTTGCTGCGCCAATGGTTGGTCGACAACAGGCCAACGCGTCTCGGGCGGGTTGTCATGATGGGGCCGCCAAATCAGGGGTCGGAAATCGTTGACGAATTCGGCACGTTTGAGGTGTTTGGCAAGATCAACGGTCCTGCTGGTCTTCAGCTTGGCACAGGCGAGGATGGCCTGCCTAGATCGCTTCCCGCAGCTGATTTCGACTTGGGCGTGATTGCCGGCACACAATCCATTAACCCGTATTTCTCGTCGCTACTGCCGGGGGATGACGACGGCAAGGTATCGGTTGCGTCGACTAGGCTTGAGGGTATGGCAGATCATATCGAATTGCCCGTGACCCACACGTTCATGATGGTGCACCCAAGCGTGATTTCAGAAACGTTGCACTATCTGCAATTTGGCGCGTTTGACGGTGACCTGAACTGGGGCAAGACGGTGTTTGATTCCGATGTGCTGGCCCCAGCCGATTAAGTTTGACAATTGAGCGATGAACTGACGTTAAGGTCGTTTGATCCTGTTCACATGCCCCATTTTACGGCCGGGCTTGGTGTCGGCTTTTCCGTACAGGTGCAGCGCCGCATCCCGTTCTTTGGCGATTTCGGGTACGCGGTCCATGTCATCGCCGATCAGGTTCTCCATCACCACATCACTGTGGCGTTGCCCGTCACCAAGCGGCCAACCAGCTACGGCGCGAATGTGCTGCTCAAACTGGTCGACGGCACAGCCGTTTTGGGTCCAATGACCAGAATTATGCACACGCGGGGCGATCTCGTTCACGATCAAGCCTTTTGGCGTGACGAACAACTCAACCCCCATGACGCCAACGTATTTCAGATGGTTCAGGATTTTTGCAGCCAGTAGAACGGCATCGGTTCTCTGCGACGCGGACAGGCGGGCAGGAACGGTTGTCGAAGATAGGATACCGTCCTTGTGGACGTTTTCGCCTGGGTCGAAACAGGAAACATCGCCACTCTGACCACGCGCAGCAATGACCGAAACTTCGTGTGTAAAGTTGACAAAGCCTTCAAGAACCGACGGCGCGCCTGCCATATCTGCCAACGCTTGCTGGGCATCCTCGGGTGTTTTGAGGCGCGCTTGACCCTTGCCATCATACCCAAAACGACGGGTTTTCAGGATCGCAGGTAGGCCGACCTCTTCCATTGCCTCGGCCAGATCGACGTCGTCGTCGACAGCGGCATAAGGAGCGATTTGCAAGCCAAGATCACTGAGAAACGCTTTTTCAACCAAACGGTCCTGAGAAACGCGCAATGCCTCGCGGCGTGGGTGGATTGGGCGGATAGCCTCGACAACATCCAGCGTTTCGGTTGGGATGTTTTCAAATTCATAGGTGATGACATCGACTGAATTCGCGAACGCTTTAAGCGCATCAAGATCGTCGTAGTTAGCGGTTGTGACCGTATCTGCGACTTGGCCGGCAGGTGGATTCGCACCCGGCTCAAAGATATGGCTTTTAAAGCCAAGTCGTGAGGCCGCGACACAAAGCATCCGCCCAAGCTGGCCACCTCCGATAATGCCGATTGTTGCGCCGGGTGAAAGGGGGGCGTCATTCATCTACTGGTTCATCCGCGATAGAGGCTGAAAGGTCGCTGCGCCATTGATCAAGGCGTTGGGCAAGGGCATCGTCGTGCAAAGCAAGAATGCCAGCGGCCATCAGGCCTGCGTTTTTGGCGCCAGCAGGGCCGATGGCCATAGTCGCAACGGGAAAACCACGCGGCATTTGCAGGATGGAATAGAGACTGTCGACACCAGCCAACGCTTTTGTTTGCACTGGCACACCGATCACAGGAACGCGGGTCTTTGACGCCATCATGCCCGGTAAATGCGCCGCGCCGCCAGCACCAGCGATAATGACATCGAGACCACGATCAACTGCTGTTTTCCCATAGTCCCAAAGACGATCGGGCGTGCGATGGGCCGATACAATTTTTTTCTCAAAGGGTACGTTCAGTTCTTCAAGAACATCGGCGGCTTCCTTCATGGTCGACCAGTCAGACTGACTGCCCATGATGATGCCAACTTTCACAGCGCTCATTTACCTACTCCTTCAGAAGCGGCGCACTATAGCCAGAACGACCTGTGATGCAACTGGTTCACGCAATGATATCTGGGGTCAAACGATCTTCGATACGGGCGATAATGTCCTTAAGGCGAAGCTTCTTTTTCTTCAGCCGCTGAACGGTCAATCTATCGGCTGTTCCCTTTTCGATCAGCGCTGTTATTGCCTCGTCCAGATCGCGGTGTTCCTCGCGAAAAACCTCAAGTTCGACCTGCAGAACGTCGTCGGGTTTCATGGCAATTTCAAAGCCAGCGTTCATTTAGGTGATTCCGTTCAGTTTGATGCGTTGGTGATCAGTTTAAACCTAAAGCTGCAATCTTTCCAACCTCTTGCACTCATGACAAAGAGGTCCCATATTCTAAGGGCTGGTCGCCGAAACGGGGCCTAAATCGACTGTCGCTTGATCGTAAAGGACGTGTCTATGACGAAACTAACGCTAGGGGCGCACCCCTATCTGCTTGGATTTGATGAGCTGGAACGCCTTGTTGAGCGTACCGCAAAGTCAGGCAACGACGGATATCCACCCTACAATATCGAACAAACATCGCCGACTTCCTATCGGATCACGTTGGCTGTGGCTGGTTTTGGTGACAATGATCTGGCCATCACTCTCGAGGATCGCCAGTTGGTCATTCGCGGTCGTCAACAGGACGATAGCGACGGACGTGTGTTTTTGCATCGTGGTATTGCTGCGCGCCAGTTTCAGCGCAGTTTTGTTCTGGCTGATGGCGTCGAGGTTGGGGAAGCTATCATCGAAAACGGTTTGCTGCACGTCGATCTGACGAAATCCCAGCCCGATACGATTGTGCAAACAATCAACATCAAGAAAGGTTAGTCATGGATACCAAATTCGATTTCGATCAAGATAAGGACGAAAAGATCGTCTATGTCCGGACTATTATGTCAGAGGATTTGCCCGAAGATGTTCGTATTCAGATAGGCGATGTCGATAAACTATACGCTGTGCACAACGGCGAGGGTGAACGAATTGCGTTGGTTAAAGATCGCCGCGCGGCCTTTATGTTAGCGCGCAAAAATCAGCTTTCGCCTGTCGCTGTTCACTAAACGTCAATCACTGGCACGGTTGGCAAACGGCTGTTTGCGCGTCGAGTTGGGTTTGATCCGACAAATTTGATCGAAAGTACTCAATCGTAGCTCTCAGACCCTCGGGCAATGGGATCGTTTGATCCCAGCCCAATACGGCCCGCGCGAGTTGCAGGTCGGGTTGTCTGCGGCATGGATCGTCTGCTGGCCGCTTCATGAAAACCAACTTCGATCGCGATTTCGTAAGGGATAGGACCATTTGGGCCAGTTCAAGCATTGACGATTGTTGTTCGCTTCCAAGGTTGACCGGCCCCGTGAAAGTCGCTGGGGTGTGCATCAGGTTAATCAACCCCGACACCAAATCCATAACATAGCAAAACGTTCTACTTTGCGCCCCGCTTCCGTGAATGGTGATGTCTTTGCCCTGCAGAGCTTGAACGATAAAGTTCGAAACCACGCGCCCATCGTCGGGCTGCATTCGGGGCCCGTATGTGTTGAAAATTCGGGCGATCTTTATGTCGACGTCATGCTGCCGATGATAATCAAAAAACAACGTCTCGGCGCAACGTTTACCTTCGTCGTAGCAGGACCGTAGACCGACCGGGTTAACATTGCCCCAATACCCTTCGGGTTGGGGATGGATAAGCGGATCGCCGTACACCTCACTGGTCGAGGCTTGAAGTATTCGACACTTAAGCCGCTTCGCCAAACCCAGCAGGTTTATGCTTCCATGAACCGAGGTTTTGATCGTTTTCACAGGATCATGTTGATAATGCTGCGGCGACGCAGGGCAGGCCAAATTGTAGATTTCGTCAACTTCGATGAATAGCGGGTTGGTCACGTCATGATGCAGAAATTCAAACTGCGGATTGCCGATAAGATGGTCGATATTTGCGTAGCTGCCGGTCAATAGATTGTCGGCACAAACAACATGATGGCCCGTCGCGATCAGCCGGTCGCAGAGATGCGAGCCGATAAAGCCTGCGCCCCCTGTCACAAGGGTTCGTACGCGATGGGTGTTTTGGCGGGTCATCATAACAACATTGCTCACACGTATTTGCCCCCAGATATATCGGTTAAAGCAAGGAGATCGGTTTGATCTCGATCAACACGCGCAATGAGCTGGCACGCTAAGATTGTGGGTAGGGGCAACGTAACCAACCTATTGAGTAGGATAGAATTGCCATATACACGACAGCTAGAACTACAAAACTTTTGACCCATTCTAAGGGGCTTATATGGCTTGTCACAGTGCTTGCAGGAAAAGGTACCTTTAAGCACCTCCCCCAGTTCTGTCTCAGTAATGAAATCAAGCATCGAACAATGACTTTATATGACTGAAGAAACCAGTATTCACTGGAACATCAACGCCACCGACTAAACCCTCAGAGTTGGGGTCACCTGTACGTCTTGCCTCCAATATAGGCTTGTAAGTGCCTTCCCACTCCGTCTCTGAAATGGCTGGCAACTCCTCCCAGTATGTTGGTCGTGCTTTAAGTTTCTTGTGTAGCCTGAAGTAGAACGACAAATCAGACAGCCACTCATTCAGGCTTGGGCAGTCACCATCAAAGATGTACTCTGAATATTTATGCATAGCTGGGAGTCTATACAGCACCGAAGTCACATAAGAGTTGTCCCCATGAATGGCTTCAGAGGGGTCGGTACTGTGTTCTGCTGTTAGCATAAAGCAAGGCTTAGAGGCCCCAATAGCGTTAACCAAACGGCTAAAGGCTAACCGCTGACCACCACCCATACCAGTACCTCTACACTTGAAATCGGCCAGTACGTAAGCGCGGTTAGCAATCTCTGTGAACCAGTCGATATCTGTGCCAAAAAAGGACACTTGGTTAAAGTCTGCTTTCTGAGAGAATCTAGCATGATTAAAGATATGGTCATGACTCAAAGCTGAGAACGGCAATGCAAAAGTGAGCCACGGAAGTGGCGAGATTGTCTTGCTGCGGGCAGAGTAAAACTTTCCTGAAAACACTCGAACGTAGCAAAGCGTGCAATCGGTCTGATCGTTTGAATTTAGCGTTTAATACGCGTTATCGCTCCGGTATTTGGGTTGTACCCACGAGCTGCAAGAATAAACGAAACCAAGGCGCTGATTGCGACCACGGAAGCGGATAAGGGATTGAATTGACCGTATGCAGCAAACCGGATCAATTCTACCGCGTGGGTAAATGGGTTGAACAGCGCTAGCCAATAAAGAAGGTCGGCGCCCGATTCTCGAAGCCTCCATAACGGGTAAAGAGCCGAGGACATAAAAAACATCGGGAAGATGACAAAGTTCATCATGCCAGCGAAATTCTCGATCTGCCTTGTATAAACGGTGATCAGCAGACCAATCGACCCCAACATGATGCCTGTCGCGAAGATTGCCGGAATAATGAAGATCATCCCCGGCAACGTCATGTAATAGCCAAAGACTGCCGCCAATCCGAGAAAGACATAAATCTGGAGGGTCGCCAGGAAAGTGGCCCCTAAAATTCTTGCAAATAGCAGGAAATGGCGCGGCAGTGGCGAGACAAGCATAACCCGCATGACACCTGCTTCTCGATCATAAACCAGTGACAATGCTGACTGCATACATTGGAACAACACTATGATGCCGGCTAACCCGGGCAAGATATATTCCTGATATGGGGTATAGGTGACATATGGCTCAATAATTGAAATCCCAAGCAGGTTTTGCAGCCCCGAGGCAAAGATAAATAGCCAAAGCGATGGCCTGACGATTGAAGACAAAAGCCGCTCTCGCTGTCGAAAAAACTTTACGATCTCGCGCTCTGTAACGGCATAAATGCCCAACAGGTAATTCCGACGGGTCGACAGATCAGAGTCAATCACAGGAGAACTCGCTTTCATCAAAACCCAGTGCGTCAAGCGTGTTTGTCTGGTGCAGGAAGCCTTCGAGCGGTGCAACACTTAAGATTGCGTTATGCGTAGACATCAGGATGGGCATACGCAACTGCCCATTCCATGGCCGAAAGCTCATCTGCGCGCCCTTTGAACCGTCAAGCCGAAGCTTGTGTGATCTGAGAAATGCGTTCACGTCCTCTAATTCGTCGCTTCGGGTTTTCGCGAATGCGGTCACCACCGCACGAGATGCGATCCACGCCGACCAATCCTGCCACCCCATTCGGCGGCCATCATTCGCCAGCGTTTCAAAGCGGGAATTCACTTGAGGTGCGCCGTAACGCTCGAAAGCCCAGTGCCATTCTAGTGCGACCAAACCTGTCGCACCGATGATCGGACGTGGTAAAGCGGTCTGATAGGGAACGTAGCGCGAGAATTCGCCTATTTCATCGGCGATGAAGACGGCATCATAGTCACGTCTTCCTCCGGTTATCAGTGCGATGTTATTTTGTTCGCGCATGCTCGGGTTCGTAGACAGATCGAACTCACGGTCGGCGACAATGCGTATCCGGAAACGGGCTGCTGCCTGTAAAAAAGCGTCTGCGCGTATTCCGTCACGTTCTGTCTTTCCGCGAAGCACAAGAACGCTATCCCATTTGTGACTGACCGCGTGCTGGATCAGGGCATCGGCAATCATCCGATCACTTGCGGCTGTATGCAAGAGATTGGCGTGGCATTTGCGCCGCAACCAGTCATCGGGCGCTGTAGTATTCAGGATAGTCGCCTGAGTGTCACTCAAGGCATTGGCCAACGTGTCGACATGTGCGGCTGGCAGATCGACGATCAAATGGGTCACCCCGTCGGCAACCATCTGTTGGGCGGCATCTATCAATCCTTCCTGATCAACCGAAGCTTCCGTCAGCACCGGTGTTAGCCCACGTGCATTTGCTAACATCTGCATGTCGGAAATGCCCAGTTGCACGGCAGTTCGCACATCGCCATGTGGACGTAGCGCGATACGCGCATAGGCAAACTCATCGTCAAAGCGCGGGTCATCTGCGAGCCGCAGCAACCCCAAACGCGGTTCCGAGGCCCCGACAGTGCCTGAAATCAGAAGCGCAATCAGTACTGCAATCAGGCGTTTCAATCGTCTATCACCACGGTATGCGGAACCCGACCCACAGGGATCGAGCGTATTGGACGGTACGTTTCCATGTCGATAAGCGTAATGTCATCGGAAAGACCGTTTGCTACGACAGCAATCTTTTCATCACTTGTCAGCGCCACCGACCAGGCCCGATTTCCGACAAGCACATAGGCCAGAATTTCTTTTGTCAGCGCGTCAATCACCGCGACATGGTTGGCGCGGCCGAGGCTGATCAAACCGATTTTACCATCACGTGTAAGCGCCATACCAACCGGTGTAACGTCCTCGGGGCGGAAGCCTGGAGGGAGAAATTCCAGCACTTCCGTGATCTCCTCGGTCGTGCGATCTATCACGTAGATTTCACTAGACAGCTCGGCTGAGACCCACAATTCGTTGGTATCTGGTGTAATGATAAAACGGCGGGGTCGCGTGCCCACGATGATGTTGTTTGTCACAACGCCATTCACCCGATCAACCACATGCACCATGTCAGCCACTTCGGATGTCACATATAGCGTATCGCTATCTGGCGAGACGATCACGCCTTCTGGTTCGGCCCCTGTCGGAACATCGTGAACGGTGATACGGACCTCAACGTCGATGATCTCAAGCATCGAATCCTCTTCGTTCGACACGTAAATCTGCGATTCATCAGGTGAGAATTCGAACACCTCTGGGCTGGGCCCAGTTGGAATTCCATCGACGATTTCCAATGTTTCCACATCGATCACGTCGATAATATCATCATCGCCGCAGGCCACATAAAGCAGCGTACGCGCGGCATTAAATTTCATGTCGCGCGGACGGCGCGAGGTCTCAATTTTCTTGATCAGGTTGTAATCCGGATCAAAGACGTAAATATCGTGGCTTTTCTCGTTGCTGACGAAGATACGCCCGGTATCAAGCGCTGATGCAGACAGCGGCAGCAATGAAAACAATAGGGCAAACAGAAGGTTTCGCATCAGCGCACCACGAACGTGCCGGCCAGACCGCGATTTTCGTAGCCATCCACCCAGAAGTCAAAATTGCCTGGCCTTATCGGAACGAACCACACGTCGATTGTGCCTTCATCGTCGAACTCGATTGCATAAAGCCCCATTGGCTGCACTTCGAGATCTTCAATCACAACCTGATCAATCCAGCTGTTTCGAAACAGGTCCGGGGCGACAATCTGAAATTCCTCGCCGCCATCATGCACGATCCGCCAGCGGTAGTACTTGCCGGTTTCCAGTTCAAATTCTGTTTGCGAAAGATTGAGTGTTGCACTGTCGATCATCATATCGGGCAATCGTGTCGCGCGTGATGCCAGATTGCCCTCTGCCCACGCCATTCCCGACCAAGGGATCGCGACGGCCAGAAACGCCGCAACACTGACCAAATTCTGAATACGCATAGCTGTTGTCTCCCCCAATCTCCACACAAACAAACTCATGTTGTCATATCCATGTAAACCCAATTTCCCATTGAATTTACAAATATAGCAGATTGCGTAGCCTAACATACATCGGTGCTATTCTT
Organism: Paracoccaceae bacterium; assembly: GCA_029244725.1. GTDB lineage: Bacteria > Pseudomonadota > Alphaproteobacteria > Rhodobacterales > Rhodobacteraceae > JASMHC01. Next base: position 12,781 of record JAQWQJ010000056.1, on the reverse strand, counting down.
CGGTGGATTAGTCTTTTTTCGTAGAAGGGGAGGAACTGAAAATGAAAAGGCGTCATCTGTTACGCGTTGTTGGTCCTGCACTGTTAGGAATGGCCGTTCTGACCGGTCAATCACATGCGTTTCAACCCCCCAAAAAAGATCTTGGGCAAGTCGAAGTAGGCGTGTTGCTCAATGGGACTGCCAGTTGGGAAATGAAGGTCATCAAGGACATGGGGCTTGATGCAGAAAATGGCTTTGAGCTGGTGCTCAAGGACGTTTCCGGCAAACAGGCAAGCCATGTGGCGCTGATGTCCGGCGATGTGGATATCGTGCTTTCGGATTTTGTCTGGGTGGCTTCGCTTCGCTCTTCGGGCGAAGGTTTGACCTCAGTGCCGCACTCTTATGCGGTTGGTGGGCTGATGGTGTCAGCTGACGGGCAGATATCCTCACTTGCGGACTTGCCCGGCAAGACCATCGGTATAGCGGGCGGACCCGTCGACAAAAGCTGGGTCATTCTACAGGCTTACTATAAAGCCGAGACCGGTCAATCGCTTGCAGATCAGGTCACAGCGCGCTTTGGTGCGCCGCCCCTTATCAATGAATTGCTGGCCGAGGGGCAAATCGACGCCTCGCTGAACTTTTGGCATTTCAATGCGCGGGCGAAAGCCGCGGGCGCCAAAGAGCTGATCTCGGTTCATAACATGATGCAGGAAATGGGTATCACCAATAGCCCGCCACTGCTTGCATGGGTTTTCCGCGATGAAACAGCCGCCGAAAAACAGGACCAGATTGAGGCCTTCCTGAATGCATCCTTTGCGGCCAAAGCAATATTGCTGGAAGACGACGCGGTTTGGGAAGGACTTCGCGAGAAAATGCGCGCCACCAACAATGATGCGCTGTTTACAACACTGCGTGACGACTATCGCGCAGGTATCTTACGTAGCTTCAATGACGACACCATAGCTGCTGCGGCTGCATCATTCGCCATCATGGCCGAGCACGGAGGACCCAAGCTTGTCGGTGACAACACAGAGATGGACCCTGGTACTTTCTGGGCAGGCTATCGCAACTAGGGTAGCAGGGCATGTCTGAGACCGGACACAAGTCCGGGGCAGTTTTGGGGCGGCTGGAATGGTTTTCGCTGCCCCTGCTGCTTTTGATTTGGCAAATCATGGCGATGTTGGTCGCACACAGGCTTTTTCCTACACCGGTGGTCGTCTTTGGCGAGCTTTACGAGCTGGCCACCCAAGAGGACTTACTGACCGATATGTCCAAGACGCTCGGCCGCGCCATAATGGCATTTTTTGCTGCTATGGCGTTGGGCATAGCTATCGGCGGGACATTGGGCCGATTTTCGCGCGCGGACAGCTTGTTTGGCAATTGGATACTGATTGGCCTGAATATTCCGGCCATCGTTGTTGCGATCACCTGTTACATCTGGCTGGGACTGACCGAGTTTGCTCTGATCCTGGCCGTCGTCATTAATAAAATGCCGCTGGTCGCGGTGACCATGCGCGAAGGCGTTCGGGCACTGGATCACGGTCTGGCCGAATTGGCGGTGGTTTATCGTGTAAGCTTTTGGCGTCGCGTGCAGAAATTCATCGTCCCGCAACTGATGCCCTATGTATTGACCGCCGCGCGAACCGGGCTGTCCTTGATCTGGAAGATTGTGCTGGTCTTCGAAGTGCTGGGCAGCGACGGAGGCGTAGGCTTTCGCATTGGTATTTTCTTTCAGCACTTCGACATGAAAGGCATTTTAGCTTATACTCTGGCCTTCATAGCGGTGGTCATTCTCATAGAATATGGCGTGATGCGCCCGCTGGAAAACAGGATACTCGGATGGCGTCCGGCGCGCGGTTAAATGTAGAAATCGAACAAAAGAGATTTGGAAACGAAACTCTTTTTCAGGGCATTCATTTTGAGGTGCCGTCTGGGCAGATTGTGGCCCTGATTGGTCCCTCTGGGGTCGGAAAATCAACGCTTCTGCGATTGATCGCGGGCATAGATACTGACTACGCCGGCAAAGTCATGGTAGATGGAAAAGCACCCACGCAAGCTCAGGTGCCCGGCTTTGTCTTTCAGGATCCACGGCTGCTGCCCTGGGAAACCGCGCTTGGCAATCTGCTTGCTGTCAAGCCGGACCTGCCACCCGATACCGGTCGAAAGCTTCTGGCCGGTGTAGGTCTTGACGAGGCGGAACATCTCCGACCTGCGGAATTATCCGGCGGAATGCAGCGGCGTGTGGCTCTGGCAAGAGCCCTTGCCGTTTCATCGCGCCTGCTGTTGCTTGACGAACCTTTCGTTTCGATTGACCGCAAGCTGGCAGGAGAGTTGCATTCGCTGCTTGCAGGGGTGGTGCAGCAGTTTGGGCCAACGGTGATACTGGTGACACACGATCCCTATGATGCTGCCGTTCTTGCGGATCGGGTGATCACGTTGCGGGACCGTCCGGCAAGAGTGGTCAGTGATACGGTTCTGGATATCCCCCATTCCGAACGCGATGCCGATATAGTGGCCTCTATCACCCGTGATCTTGATGCAGGAATGCGCGAATGAACGAACCGGAAAAGATCCTTTCCCTTGCAGGGGTGTCAAAGTCCTATGGCAAGATCAACGCGCTTCACGACGTCAGTTTTGACCTGAGCGCAGGACAGTTCGTCGGTCTGCTTGGTCCAAACGGAGCAGGTAAGTCTACACTGTTCCAGATAATTTCCGGCCTGTTTGCACCGGATGAAGGCGCGGTCACTGTTTTTGGTCAAAACTATGCAAACGATCCAGCGGAAATCCTGAGACGACTAGGCGTGGTCTTTCAAGAGCGATCAGTCGATCTGGACATGACGATCAAAGAAAACCTTTCTTTTCACGGTCGCCTTTTCGGATTGTCAGGCAAAAGACTGAAGGATCGAATTGCGGAACAGACGGACCGGTTTGGTTTCGCTGACATGCAGGATCGCCGGGTCAGGCAATTGTCAGGCGGTCAACAGCGAAAGGTCGAAATAGCACGTGCGCTGTTGAACCGGCCGGGTCTTCTGATCATGGACGAACCCACCGCGGGACTGGATGCGCCATCAAGGCGGGCGCTGGTTCAGGATATTCGGGATTTGGCGACAGAGTCGCAGGTCGCGATACTTTGGGCGACGCATTTGGTGGATGAGGTCGAATACGCGGATCGCGTCATCCTAATACGGGATGGACAAGTCGTGGCTGACAGCACCCCAAACGAGCTTAAGGATATGGCGGGCACAGCAGACCTAACAGACGCCTATGCAGCGCTAGCGGGAACATCAGAAAACGGCTGAACAGGATCGCGGCAGACCACGCGATCCAAGTCACGGGGCTTGCTTAACTATCCTGATCACGCTCTCGGAATATCCTGCGTCCACAAGCTTCTTTATTCCCAAGGCCAGTGTTTCCGGATCAGTCTTTGCCGACTTCGACAAAACCCAACCGACTTGACCTATGGGTGACCCCAGAACCGCAAGACTGTCATCCTCGGCCTGCCAGAGCACTATTAATGTTACATCGCCAAATTGCCTGTGACGAACAAACCGCATCCCAAAGACGCTAGGCTCATGTTCTACCAAAATGCCGTCTATAGCCAATACAGGACCAGAAACGCTGCCTTTGTGGCAAATCATTTTGATCGTCATCCGACTGTCCTCTCTGGTCGAGATTTTCACCTTAACCGCGTGACAGTTATGTTCGAAAAGGCTTGGAGAACGTGCAATCTGGAACCAGTCTCCAACAAGGCGCGTCTTTTGGTAGACCGGCATCATTTCTGCGAAGCTGAACCCTGCGAGCACAGTTGAGGTGACCACACAAGCTAACCAGATCAGCACTTTCCGTTTTGCGCGCACGTCGCCTCTCCGTCCAAAAGAACGCCACTACCATGGCAAGAAGTCTATTCGAAAAAGACAATTCTGCTCATTAATTTTTTCAATGTACGCTACTTCTAGTATCAACCTATTGTTAGGAGGTCTCATGCGGCTTTGGAATTCACTCTTGTCAGTTTGCCTTGTTCTGGCGGCAGGGCTTGGTCTGCTGGTTCTGTCGGGGAATGCACGTGGCCTGAATGCACCAACGCTAGAGGCTCGGCTTGTTGTACGGGACTTTCCAGTACCCACAGGCTTTGGGATCGACCCCGATCGCGTGGGGAATTTCATGGCTGAACAGTTGAGCCGCCGTCTGGATGAGGACGTGGCGCTACGCCTGACCCTCAAGGCCGGCACCAGACAAAAGGTGAAGGATCTCGTACTGCCCAGACTTATGAATGTCGTCGTTGTCCAGGCAATGATGAACGACATCCCTGAACTTTCGGCGATCCTGAACATCGGTGATTTCCACCGCACAGTAAAAGGGCAAATCACCACCACCGAACAGGCCAATGACGTTGCATTGACAGTTCCAGGTGCACTTCTGGCTGAAGTAAATGGTGAAAAGGTGAAGCTAACCAACACATCAACTGGAATGGTCGCACTGAACTTAGGCGATATGGAACCAGGTCAGGTGCATAACGTCACAATCTGGCTGGGCGAGGATTCTTTGAACAGTGATCTCGGTCGTACCATACGCGTCGGTGCCGAAGCAGGCATGCGCGGTCGCGTGCTGTTGTGGGGAACACAGGGCTGGTTTGGCGCAGATCTTGAGGCAATGCGCTGGTCGCGTTGGCTGGTCGGAATGTTGCTGAGCGGAACTTTTTTGTTCGGACTGACCAGCCTGATCTTACCAATACTCACTTGGCGACAGACGCGTACCCGGATGGATACAGTAGACTCTTTGCCAGATAAGTAGCCGCGCAGGCGGTTTGCTTGCTTTGGTAACTACTGCGGCTTGGTTGGCGTGATTGGGGCCGCCGCAGTGTCAAATGTCAGCATCGAGGGATCAAAAATGGAAACCCGCTCACCTGCGACGCCTTCCCCCCCGGGGCGAAGCTCGCCGATTTCCGCCTCAATTTCTTCGGCCAATGCCTCTGCAGTGTCTTCTGGTAACTTCTCTTCAACGTCGATTGTGCCCTGAATCTGCTCACCCTCTGAAATCAATCCCAAGGCAGAGTTAACTTTTACTATGAGGTCATCGGAATAGGGCAGTTGATAGGCCCTTGGCGGACCCACTGGATAGTTCTCAGTGTCCAAGGCCTGAATCCAAAGGTAAACTCGGCCCTCTTCGCCCTGAAGGGCATTGGGCTCGATCATCTGGGCCCAAAGCATGCGGAAACTACGAGGTATGTCAGAGTCTGACGGCAGGCCCCGCAATTCACCCACACCCCAAAACACCAGAGGAATGGTCGCCACTGTTGCTATCGTGGCGAGAACTTTCATCACCCAGTGAATACGCGTGAGTAGCAACAAATACGCAAGAAGAGCCGCCACCAGTGCGTAAGAAACGGTTAAGCTGAGGATGACATAGGTCATATTCATTGGCAGTTCACCTATCCATGACCTGGCCAGTCGTGGCGTCAATTATGCCGCCGCCCCCAGAACGAGTGTTGCGACCTTTGCTACCACCGCGCGTAAGTTCGACCAAACTTTTGGGTACATTGTTTACGTTTATCACCTCTTCGCCTTTCAATGTGAATCTCACCGCGGTCTGTTCATCGCCCTTGCCTGCCAAATTCAGCGTTTGGTAAAAGATGACCCTGACCGAAGGATTAAGCTTTTCAACCTTTACCGAAACAGGAAGGTGCGCGGTGCTATTGGCGATATAGTGCACAATATTGACGATATATTCTCCGTCTTCCAGACCACGAAAGCTGATGATTTCCTGATTGAGCGGGTTTGTGATTTCCTTGTCGTTGAACAGCACGACGTCCTTGAACATTCCCCGGTCATCACGATCCAAATGCATTAATCCGGCTTCTCGTTGAGTATACCAGACGATGTTGCCGGCAGGGTTCATCACGTAGGTATCAACATCGTCAGGATTGTTGTCCGGCCAGCTCACTGTGACCAGCATTTCGGCCTTAGGGTCCACTTTACCTTCGTCCGCGGGCTTGTTGATCATCGCAAAACTGATGAAGAACATGAAAGTAATTGCCTTCAGCGAATTGAAGAGCAATGCCGAAAAAATCTCGAATTCTGGTTCGGCTTCTTCTTCAAACATCTTTGCCCTCTGCGCGGTCCGTGCGCGTCAGCAAGGGCAAGAGAGAGGCTTCGGTAAAACTGACAGTCGTCTGACTAATGTCGGTTACAAGAGAGTCAGCGATGTTGTATTCAAGCCTCAAAAGGATACCGCCGATCAGCCCCGCGATCGTCGTTAGAAGTGAAACAGCCATACCTGCAATCATTTTTTGCAGGGCGCCGCGCAGGGTATCGACATCGAAATTCGACAAATCCCCCATGGAATTCAGCATCATAACAAAGCCGACCATCGTGCCGAGCATGCCCAGTTTATAAAGTAGATCAGACGAGTATGTGCCGATTTTGGTCCGCCGACGAAGTTCGGCGCCAAGGCTCATCATCAACAGATGCGCATTGCCTTCTACCTCACCGGGATGTTCGCGCGAGCGGATTACATCGGCGATGTAGCGGTCGATCATCCCGCCGCCATTCGAAAGGTCTGGCACTTCCACTGCCCTATCGAGCTGCTCTTTGATTTGCATTGCGCGGCGGTATTCGCGGCCCAATTCCACGAGGATCCAAAGGCAATGCATAGAAAAGCCGATATACAGCACCGCAATCAGCACTGTTATCCGTGACTCATCCGCCGCAAATAGATACGTCAGCAGCCCGTAGTCATAGGACACGACGGCGCCCAACGTTATGAGTGCCATCAAGAGGATCCACTTCAGAACCGCGTCATAGGCGCCATCGCGGCCCGATGCGGTCAGGACATCGGTGATTTGTGCCATATTAACCCCTACCTGTATCCACCCCGGGTTTCTCGCTTGCGAAAAATCCATGGCTCTTCAAAAGTTACACCAACCTGCCACAACCCAATACCTGCAGCGATAGCTTCGGCCATCTGTGGGAAATACTCATCAGACTGCTCCTCAAAAGCAAGCGCCAGACCAGATTTAAGCAACTCTGCATTCAGATCCTCTCCGGCGCTGGTGCATACGGCATAGCGGCGTCCGAACGGGTCGGGATCACCCTTGTAATAACAGCTCACCTCACCACGACCGGCCAAAAGCTGAAGCTTGCGAACCGCTGCTTCATAGCAGCCCCAGATTGCCCCGTTCGCATGGCATAATTGCGGTCGTTCCGGTGCGTCCACACCCCACAGGATCACGCGTTGCTGTCCGAACCGGATGATATCTGCGTCGATGACTTCTGGTATCCCCGTGACATCCGGTTCTGCCGTTTGCCCTTGCGCAGGTAAGGCCAGCACTCCGTGCACAGCAACGGCTATTGAAAAGGTCAATACCCAGAATTTGTGCAAAAGCGCAGCAAGGCCTGTATTACGAAGCATGGGAAAGACCTTTCGAGATTTGGAGAGACAAAGAATGCGCATCGTTCTGGCAATGATCTTGGTTTTCGCGGCAGGGCCAGTGTTTGCAGATCAAGTGAGCGCTCTGATCGCCGGGACGATCAAAGAATGCAGAGGCTGTGACCTGCGGGGTGCAAATTTCAAAAAGGCCGATCTGAGCGGTGTTGACTTGAGCGGCGCGGATGTAACCGGTGCCACATTTCACCGGGCGAAACTGCGCAGAGCGGTACTGAGCGATGTGACGGCTGTTGGCACCAATTTCAACGTGGCCGACCTGACGCTTGCCGAAATGTCGAATGGCGATTTTTCGCGCGCAATGTTTTACGCAGCCGAGATGTCCGGCGCGAACCTGAGTGGCGCAAACCTGACCGAAGCGCGAATGCAGACGGCGCGGCTTACCTCGGCCAAATTGCCCGGCGCGGTGCTCGACCGGACCTTGATGCGCGATGCAGTGGCCAATAATGCCGATTTTAGAAATACCTCGCTGCAGCAAACGAATTTGAACGGCACCAGTCTGGGGCGGAACCGCTTCGACGGTGCAACAATTGTCAATGCTGGCTTTGTCGAAGCTCAGATCAGCAGGGCGAGCTTTGACAATGCCATGATCTCTCTTACGGATTTCCTGGCGGCCGATCTTAGGCGCGTCAGTGTTACCGGTGCCACTTTGATCGGAAACAGATTCACCAGAGCAGCGACCAGAGACGTGGATTTCTCGCAAGCCACGATGAAAAATAACATCATGGCGAATGGTCGGTTGCAGGAGTGAATTCACGGCGTAATTCCTACAGTGAATGGGGATAAAACCTCTTCAAACCGGGTCTGGCTTTCGAAATAGCCGGTGTTGACCTTCTGGGTTTCCCGATTGATGCCAAGCTGGCCCTTTTTACGTAGGTAGCTTGCTTCGGCCGCTATCATACTGTTTCCCTCAGGAGACTGCCCGGTGCAAAACTCATGGATAAACTGGTTGCCGACTGGCTTTTCGCCCTCTTTCATCTCAACATCGACGCATGATAGTGACCAATTGCCGTAACGTGCTTTGAAATTTCGCATCAATGTGTAGGCCGTGCGGCGTTCATAATCACCAATTCTATCGTCAGTGACGATCCGGCGGCCCTGAACAATGCCGTTCGCATCAACCAGCACCGACACAATCACGGGATGCGCAAATACCGAGGTGCCGCCCCTTAAAACCCGGTATTCATTCTCTAGTGCCCGAGCGATATAATCCTGCTCATCATCATAACTGAATGAAACCTCATGCAGACCAGAGCCTTCGGGCCGGCAGGTAAGAAAATCTCCAAAGAATTCGAGTTCAGCACCGGGTGGGCCACCATTCGTTCCACAGGTGATTTCTCCTACCGCAGCATCCGGCATCTGCCCAACAGGTTGGCCGAGGGTAACATCCCATATTGAATAAACTGGTTCGACTTGTGCTTGAGCTAAAGCACCACTTTGTGCAAAGCAAAGACCTAGTATCGCTATAATAGTATATCGCACGTCACATTCTCACTTTAGCCTTTTGCACGCCCTGGCGTTCGGGTTGCCAAAAAACTCGGTACATTCCTCGATTGTTGGCTCTTTTCGGCCAATCACGTATGCTTCCAGATAAGCAACGACATTGAAGACATCGCTGTCACCGAACGTCTTGCCAAGCGGCGGGGCTGTGCCCTGTTCAAAGTCAGAAAGTTCCATCCCACCGTAGCAACTGCCGTCAAGATAGGCCGTTCGGCCATGATAAGGCATTGCTGTTCCGGGAATGCCGCATTTGACAACCTCGATAAGCGTCTCTGTATCAAGTTCGCTCTCACGCAAGCTGGGCGCTTCGGGTGCTTGCAGTAATCTGCCCGTTCGACCATCTCCGGGCCAACCGTGGCAATTTCCGCAGTACCCCACTGAGCGATATATCCTCTTTCCTCGTTCTAGATCAGCATCCATTATTTTAGCTTGTTGGGCATTGAGCTGATGCGACGTAAGTGAGGTCAGGAAAAATAACGACATGGCCACTGCGCGCCTTATAGTCATGCTGAGTCCCTGATTTCCGACGGGGATTAAAGACGAAAACGCCGGGCAGCATCAGCTGCCCGGCGTTGTTTTTTGTCATTACTCGAGCCCGAAGACCCACAGCATATTAGCCGGCTGGATATTCATAAGCTCGGCATGGCCGAAGCCTGCGATACCGATGCCGCCACCAGCAACCGCAATGTACTGCTTACCGTTAGCCGAGAAGGTGATGGGCGGAGCCTGGAAAGCCGTGCCGACGTTAATCGACCATTTTTCTTCCAGTGTTTCCGCGTGATACGCTGCAACGGTTCCGTCCAAATGCGTCGTGAACATCAGGTCGGGTGTGGCAAGTACACCGCTGTACAGTGGGAAGGGCGTGTTAGCTTCCGCAACTTCAGAGCTCGTGGCAACGTTGACTGCGTTGATAGATCCGGTTTGTACACCGCTGGCAACACCCGCACCACCAATGAAGATTTCACCGGCCACCACGTCAGCCGGATCAACAGCCCTCACTGATAGATCCGAACAACCTTCGATCCCTACGGCATAGGCTATGCCGAGTTCAGGATTGTAGGCCGTTGGGAAGAAGTTGGTGCCACCCTGAATGTTCGGACAGGTAGTAGCAGTATCACCAGCACGGGTGATCGCTCCGATCGCGTAGGTTTGCAGCGATTTTGAAGGATCATATTCCAGCGGCATACCGGTCTTCGGGTCGATGCCCTCTGTCCAGTTCAGATTGCTGACATATGTGCCAGAATCGATATAGGCACCGCTGTTTCGGTCGAGTGTATAGAAAATGCCGTTCCGACCGAAGTGGGCTAGAACCTTGCGCATATCGCCATCGATTTCGGTGTCCATTAACAGCTGAATGCCGACCTCGTCATAGTCCATATAATCGCCAGGAGTGTACTGGAAGTGCCACTTCAGCTCGCCTGTATCCGCGTCGAGCGCCACCGTTGAGTTGGTGAAAAGGTTGTCACCAGGACGATACTCAGGGTCATACATCGGTACCGGGTTACCTGTGCCCCAATAGAGTGTGTTCGATTCTGGATCGAAAGAACCCTGCACCCATGCAGCGCCCCCTCCGGTTTTCCAGCAATCTGGGTTGCCGGTTTCGTCGCATAGCCACGTTTCGGAACCCGGCTCGCCCGGCGCAGGAATAGTGTAGAACCGCCAGAGTTCGTCACCACTATCTGGGTCAAGAGCGGCTATCCAGCCACGTGTTGCCCAGTCGCCATAGGACTGTCCGACGATGATTTTGTCGCCAATGAATTGCGGTGAATTGGTAAAGCCTTCGCCGACATCAGTGGCGACTTGCTTGTCCCAAACAACGTCTCCGGTATCGTTGTCACAGGCGACAACCCGACCGTCATTTAGCACTGTTACGACATTGTTGCCCGCAAGCGCGAGGCCGCGGTTTGCCAAGAGAATACCGGCGCTGGAGTCCTTGTCGATCCCTGTGTCACAGATCCAAACAGGTTTCAGTTTTTTACCGTCAGACATGTCGAATTTGTAGGGTGTGCCCCACGGATCCGAAACATATAAGAAGCCATCGTCGGCCAGCGGCGTTGCCTCCATTGATCCGACACCAAAGCCAGCAGGCTCGGTGCCGCCGAGCGTTGCAGCTGTGATCAGGCGCAGACCCGATACATTGTCCGCATTGATCTGGTTCAATGAGGAATACCGATTGGAGTCATATGTCTTGTGAACCGATAACCAGTTTCCCATCTCAGCGTCTGTACCAGCCGCCAACATGCGTTCCCCTGTAACTTCTGCAGCATTACCTGCACTTACCAAGCTTGCAGCTATTACAGCTGAAAGCCCGGTGATTTTAAGCTTCACTGTCATTTGGTGCCTCCCAACACATTTAAATTGAAAACCGAAGTGGGGACATGTTGTCATCAACGACCAATGGTTTATCCAATATATGACATTGGCCTTTCATTTCAGACGTACGCGCCTAAACCGCCCGTCCTGCCGAAAACCCCACAGCAGCACGGATGTGAATTGCGCGGCAAGTCCAGCCGCCTGACCCAGCGATTGATTTTTAGAGGGTGTTTACGATTAGTCAGAAAATGACGTCAGACAGTCCGAAGCTTGAGACGTGTCTCAACCAAAGAATTTATGCGGCTCGCACATTGCGAACCGCACAAGTTGTAGTGGAATTTTATTTTGTCAGTCGCTTAGCCAAAACCGACGCAAAACCTTGGTCGGATAGCGAACATTCTTCATCGGTCAGGATTTTCCGACAAACAATCTGCGAAGCACACCCAAGACCACCAACGCTATCGCAGAGTAAAGCGCGTACCAGTATCCGATCTCTAGGTCCGCAACCATCTTCATCTTGCGATGAGAGGTGGGGTCAGTGAACTGGGACTTTCCGATAAACGCCACATCAACACTCTCGGCTCGCAAAGTGCCAATCCCATACGCAAGACCTACTGTTGTTAGGTAGGACAGACCGACCAGCAAGATCAGAATAGTTGCAATTGGGAGCCGAATTCGTCCCAAAGAGATTGACTTGTTGATAAACAGGCTGGCAGCCAGCGCCACCATTGCAACGGCAAAATATATCCATACAAAGGGGGTAAAGAACGCTGGCATGGAATATAGCGCCGGATCGGCCTGAACTCTTACCTGCCGCACCACTTCAACCCCCCATGGGCGCAAAACAAGGTCGTTGTCTCCTTTAATGACAGCGACGTCGGCAATCCACCATGGCTGGAACCATGTATAAACCATGAACGCAGCTGCAGCGAGAAGCAAAGCTCGAAAAATCCAGACCATCACTCCACCGCGGTTGCCTGTTTGTGCATCAGATTGTTCCATACTTCCTCCCAGCGGTCACACCATCCCGAGGCCGACCATATTCTCCATTTTACCCAATAATTACAGGCTGTTAGCAAAACACCCCCAATAGTAGCAGCGACATTTTTCTTAAGTCAAGTCTAGCAGGCATTAGCCCACAGCGGTGCTTTGAGACTTTGGGCTGTCGCCGCAGGTGCAGCTTTTTGGACGTCTTCTATTTTTCGCTAGGTTTTTTTTCGACAGGCAATATGCTTGTCCAGTTTCGAATTTTTCCAACTATTGCAGGAGATATTTGGTATATTCTCTGTTGTGTTGCTCTGGCTCAAAGAAACATTTGTCATTAAAATCTGTCTTTGAATGCTGCCAGAACTACATTGCCCACGCCCAAGGCATCGTATTTGGCAATTTAACAAATTGATATATTAAATATGGGGCTGACCCAGATAACTAGTTCAAATACTTCTTAACCCATTGTCTTAGCTGTGATAATTGCACTGACGGGTCACTGTTGTTAAAACGCCACTCACATTCCTTCAAATATAGTCCAAATTGGGCCTTTGGAACACCG
>JAQWQJ010000055.1 GCA_029244725.1 Paracoccaceae bacterium | reverse complement strand
CACATAAACTGGCCGCAGTTCGAGCCGTGGTTCCGGCAACAAAATGCTCGACCAGGCGACCCTGTTTATACTTACTTAAGCGACTCTTCCGCATGCTTCCCATGATAACACCTTTTTCGCGTTATCTGGGTCAGCCCCAATGAAAATTTTCCAACAACCTGAACTCATGAGTTCATTTTCTATGTTGTTTAGGCAACCTTCAAAACGATCTTACCTATGTGCCTACTGCTTTCGATACGCGCATGAGAGGCCGCGGCTTCTGAAAGCGAGAACTCGGAATCCATCACCGGTCCGATGCGTCCAGCGTCTAAAAGCGGCCAAACTTGATCTCGCAGTTGGTTGGCAATTTCGGCCTTTGCCAGATCACTTTGGGGGCGCAAAGTTGAACCAGTGACCGTCAGACGGCGCGCCATAATCTGGGCAAAATTAACCTCGGCTTTTGGGCCGGACAGGAACGCGATATGCACCATGCGACCTTCAAGCGCCAATGCACGAATGTTGCGGTTGATATAGTCGCCACCGACCATATCGAGAATTAGGTCCATACCACCTTGCGATTTGGCGACATCGACGAAATCTTCTTCGCGATAGTTGATTGCTTGATCCGCCCCAAGTTCACGACACACAGCGCATTTGTCCTCGGACCCAGCCGTGGTGAACACGCGCGCGCCAAAGTGATGCGCCAGCTGAATGGCCGTCGTGCCAATTCCGCTGGAACCGCCGTGCACGAGGAAATTTTCGCCTGCTTTCAATCCGCCGCGCAAGAAGACGTTGGACCAGACGGTAAAGAATGTCTCGGGCAAGCAGGCGGCTTGTTTCATGTCCATACCGGTTGGCACGGGCAAACAATGCGCCGCCGGCGTCGTAACGAATTCAGCGTATCCACCACCAGGTAAAAGGGCACAGACCTGATCGCCAACGGCTGGCCAGCCGACGCCTTCGCCGACCGCAACAACCTCGCCCGAGGCCTCAAGACCCGGAAGATCGCTGGCTGTAGGAGGCGGGGCATATGCACCGGCACGTTGCAATGCATCAGGGCGGTTCACGCCCGCAAAGGCTACCTTAATCAAAACTTCGCCGGGGCCTGCAACTGGAACTGGACGTTCACACAAGGCAAGAACCTCTGGTCCGCCGGATTGAGTGATTTCAACTGCGCGCATCGTGTTTGACATGGCTCTGCCTTTTAGTTTTTGTCGCCGGACCAATAGCCGGGAAAGTTTTCGTGTCCGCCACCGCTTGGCGCAGTGATCTGATCAAGGATTTTCCCCGGACCGGCCATGAATGACTTTACCAATGGGTTTTCCCTGAGTTGGGCCTTGGTTTTTTCGAATTGCATGACGTTGTCGATGCGTCGATCCAGAAAGGCCCAAGTTTCTTCGTTATTATCGCTTGCATCCCCAAGCCAATACAGCACGACCGAACTATAGACTGCAGATAGCGTCATGCGTTTGGTGTACCAGTTCACATCTCGCGACGAATCGCCAAGGGATTTCCAAATACCGTCGGCCGTTTCCCAGATTGCTTTGGCGCCATCACCCGCATTCTGCGGCAGCGAAAAAAGGGTCGAACCGCGCCGGACGGCCTCTTTATCCGAAAGCTCTAAGCGGGTGCGAATAGCCAATGCAACGCGGTCACGATAACGCATTTCGGATTGGTCCGTTTCCGCCATTTTCGCGATCATCTTTTGGTCGCCAGAACGATGATAACCAAGCGCAAGATCAAGCGCCCCACGCGGGAACAGTGCCGCCGCCTCGGCCAGTGGAATATCGCAATCTGTTGCTGCCAGTTTCAGCGTGTCTTCCGACCAACCGTCAAAGGCAACATGACCGATGGCAGCCTCTAACAGGGCGGCACGAGGGTCGGGATGGGATGTCATGGCAGTCTCCAAAGCAGCATGTCGATACCCTAGACAAAATCTAGGCGGGTTGCTATATGGCGGCTTCCTGCAAATCCTTGCAACTTCAAACTAGAAAGGTGGTGAAAACCACATGCAGGTTAGTGTTCGTGACAACAATGTCGATCAGGCGCTTCGTGCCCTGAAAAAGAAACTGCAACGCGAAGGCGTTTTTCGTGAAATGAAGCTTAAGCAACATTTCGAGAAACCGTCAGAGAAAAAAGCGCGTAATAAAGCTGAAGCGATCCGCCGTGCCCGTAAATTGGCGCGTAAGAAGCTAGAACGGGAAGGGTGAATTAATTCACCTTAACGTTTGAGACAACTAAGCCCCCGTCGAGCAATCGGCGGGGGTTTTTCCTTGCCCACTAGCCGATCATGAAAACGTCATAGCGCGTGGACTTACCCAATATCTGATGCGAGCAGGCCCGCACGCCATTGATCGGATCAGCCTTTGCTGGCCATTTCAAAACCACCCGTTGCTTGGCCGTATCAAGGGCTGCACGCACCAGATCCGCCGCATCATCATCCGTCCCCACAATCTCGCGCACTTGGCGTAACTCGCGTTTCACAAGTGCTGACTTGTTGCGGGGGGGATGCATCGGGTCAATTAATATCGCCTCACCGTCCAAGGTGGGTAGCAGGTCTTTGGCATCGCCGTGTAACAGGGTCATTCGCTCGATGATCTCAGCAACGTCACCACCTTCACTTGCCGCGCGCTCAAGGCCGTCTTGCAACAAAGCATACATCTTAGGAG